>DATEUJ010000129.1:0-9759 GCA_035283185.1 Anaerolineae bacterium
CTCGCAAACGGGCTCTCACACACCACTGAGCGCGTGGTCTTAGCTTGTCTGAATCCGTCCTGCGATTATAGCCCATCCGCGCGCTCAAGTTTCTGCCCTCATGCATCACGCTTGAGGTGATGGCTATCTCGCAATGACGGCCACCCCAGATGCGCAGGCAGCGTCGCTTGAGCGCGGCCGGGCATTGTTTCGGAACAAGGGCTGCGTCACCTGCCACGTCAACACGCGTGTCGAAGGGCGTACCGGCGTGCTCGGCTCCGTCGGCCCGAACCTTACACGCTACACGAACGACCCGGACTTCTTGCGGCGCTGGCTGGCGAATCCACCTGCCGTCCGGCCTGACACCCGGATGCCGAACCTTCACCTGTCCGCGGCAGAGATTGAAGACCTGATCGCATTCCTGAGCGAGCCGCGACCATAACACCTCACAGGCGACGGCGAGCCTTCGTCGCGAAAAGCCTCATGGAGGGAGAACCTTCGTGAGGTTTTGCTGGCGATTCCGCGCGCCGGCCAACAGGTACAACCGTCGGCCACTGTGACGCCGAGCGCAGGGACGGGGACACAATCCAGCGGTGGACTGACGATTCTGATTCTGGTGATCATCATCCTGGTGCTGCTGGTCCGCCCCTAGAGCCTGTCCGCAAACCGGCTCAGGGCGGGTGATGGTACCTGCGTGGTGAAAACGGCGCGGACAGGGGTCCGCGCCGAACACAAGACGAAAACCATCAGCCATCAGCTATCCGCCATCAGCCATCAGCCGCGCAGCCTGAACCGCTGAATCTTCCCCGTCGCCGTCTTGGGCAGCTCAGGCACGAACTCGATCCAGCGCGGGCGCTTGTACTCGGCCATCTTCTGTTTGCAGTGCTCCGTCAACTCGTTCGCCAGCGCATCTGACGGCTCGTAGCCCGGGTTCAGAATCACGTACGCCTTGGGCTTGATCAGGTTGGACGAGTCGGCCTGTCCGACGACGGCGCATTCGAGCACGGCGGGATGGCTGATGAGCGTGCTCTCGACCTCGACCGGCGACACCCAGATGCCGCCGACCTTCAGCATGTCGTCCGAGCGGCCGGCGTGCCAGTAGTAGCCGTCCTCGTCAATGGTGTACTTATCGCCGGTGAACAGCCACTCGCCGAGGAAGGTCTTTTGAGACTTGCCGTACTGGTGCAGGTAGAACGGCGTCGCCGTCTCGCCCTTCACCAGCAGGTTGCCGACCTCGCCGTGCGGCATTTCGTTCCCGTTCTCGTCGACGATCTTCAATTCGTAGCCTTCGAACGGCTTGCCGCTGCTGCCGGGGCGGATGTCGCCGGGCCGGTTCGAGAGGAAGATATGGAAGTTCTCGGTCGAGCCGATGCCGTCGATGATATCCAGGCCGGTCGCTTCCTTCCAGGCGTGCCAGATCGGCGCGGGCAGCGATTCGCCGGCCGAGACGCACAGCCGCAGCGACGACAGATCGTACTTCTGGGTGAAGCCCTCGACCGCCAGCGTCGCGGCGAAGCCGGTCGGCGCGTTGTACAGGATCGTCGGCTTGAAGCGCTGCACCATTTCGAGCATGTTGGTCGGAATGCGCGGCGGGCCGGAGAACAGGACGATGCTCGCGCCGGCGTACCACGGGAAGATCAGGTTGCCGCCCAGGCCGAACGTAAAAAACAGCTTGGCGCCTGCGAGCGTGCGATCATCTTCGCGCAGGCCCAGCACGTTGACGCCCCACAACTGCGACGTAAGCGGGTGGTCCTTGTGCGCGTGCAGGACGCCTTTCGGCTCGCCGGTCGTGCCGCTCGAGTAGTTCAGCGAGCAGAAATCGTCGCGATGCGTCTTCGCCGCCTGCAGCCCGGTCGATTCGGCGGCGATCCAGTCGCGAAACGCGATGTCACCCGGGCGAGACGGCTGGCCGATGACGACGACGTGCTTCACGTGTTCCTGTTTGTCGCGGATCTGGTCGAACGTCGCCAGCAGCTTCTCGTGGACGATCAGCACGCGTGCGCGGCAGTCGTTCAGGATGTAGTCGATCTCGCCGGGCGTGAGCAGCGTGTTGATGCCGGCGGCGATCCCGCCGATCTTGAAGATGCCGAAGAACGACGACACCCATTCCGGGCAGTCGAGCGAGAGGATGGCGACTGTCTCGCCCATGCGCACGTCCAGCTTCTTCAAGGCGTTCCCGACCCGGTTGACCTCGTTCGATACCTCGCGGAAAGTCATCGGCTCGCGCGTGTCGCTGTACACGGCGAGCTTGTCGGCGCGCTGCGCCAGGTTGCGCTCCAGGATGTCGACGGCGTTGTAATAGAGCGGAAGATCGGCTGCTTTCATGGCTGCCCTCCTGTCTTAAGTCAGTTCCCTGAGTTCCTACAGTTCCCTCAGTTCCTTTTCTCAGGAACTCAAGGAACTGAAGGAACTACTCCTTCCCCAGCAGTTCTCGTGCGACCACGATGCGTTGGATGTGCGACGTGCCTTCGTAGATTTGTAACCCTTTGATGTCGCGCAGGTAACGCTCGACGGGATATTCGTTGGAGTAACCGCGCCCGCCGTGCAGCAGCACGGCTTCGTTCGCCGCTTTGACGGCGGCCTCGACGGCGAACAGCTTGGCGATCGACGTTTCGCGCGTGGCCTTCGTCCCCTGGTCTTTCAGCCACGCCGCCCGGTACACCAGCAGCCGGGCCGCGTCGACGTCCGCCGCCATGTCGGCTATTGTACTCTGAATCATCTCAAAATTGCCAATGCGCTGGCCGAACTGCCGCCGCGTCCGTGCGAATTCGACGCATGCGTCGAGGCACGCCTGCGCCACGCCGAGCGCGCCCGCCGCGACGCCCAACCGCCCGTGATCGAGCGCGGACATCGCCACTTTGAACCCTTCGCCGTGCGCGCCGAGCAGCGCGCTCTTCGGCACGCGCATGTCGTCGAAATGGATATGCGCGTGATCCGACGCGCGGTGGCCCAGCTCTCGCCCCGGCATCTTCTCGCGGCGGAAGCCGGGCGTGTCGGTCGGGACGAGGAAGGCGCAAATGCCCCTGTGCTTCAATTCCCGATCGGCGTTTGCGAACACGATCGCCAGACGCGCGATGCCGCCGTTCGTGATCCATACCTTCTCGCCGTTGATGACATACTCGTCGCCGTCCCGTGTCGCCGTGCTTTCCATGCTCGCGGCGTCCGACCCGGCGTTCGGCTCGGTCAGGCAATAGCAGCCGATCCATTCGCCGCGTGCCAGGCGAGGCAGCAGTTCCCGTTTTTGCTCTTCGGTTCCCCACTGGAGGATACACAGGGACACCAGGCTCGTGTGTACGGTCATCAGTCCACGAACCGACGAATCGACGCGGCCAAGCTCTTCGTAGCACAGCGCGAGCGACACGGCATCCCATCCGCCGCCGCCGTACTCCTCCGGCAGCGGCCCGCCCAGGAAGCCGAGGTCGGCCATCTCTTGGACGAGCGACAGGGGCATCTCGCCGCGCTCGTCCATCTCGCGGGATAGGGGCGCGACGTAGTTTTGGGCAAAGGATCGGGCTTTGGCTTGTATTTCAGATTGGGCGGCGGAGAGGGTGAAGTCCATATATAGTGCAACGGTCACTTGATAAGTCCCTTCGCACGCAATCTTTGCCTGAGCGGCGAATTGCTCGCCGCCGTACGCAGGTGTTCATATTCAGCCAAGTTCTGCTCGATCACGCGATCGAGCTCTTCCTGGTGGTCGGCGTAATAGGCCAGTGCGGCATAGATTTGCCCCAGGCTGAGATCGGGATGCTGGTTCTGCAATTCTTCCGGACTCCACCCGTGCGCCAGTCGTTCTTCGGCCAAGTGAATGACCTTATAGCGTGTGCCGGCAATGCGCGGGACGCCATCGACAACGACGATATGCTCGTAGACACGAGCTTCTGATTCAGCTAACATGGCTTCTTCCTTTCCACCACCCAGTATACATCACTTCATCTCCCCGATCACCACTATCCCCTCAATCTCGATCAGCGCTGCATCGTCGAACAGGCTTTTCACCTCGACCAGCGTCATCGCCGGGTAGGTTATAGCGGCAGATACTCGACGCGGTTCACCCATTCGCTCGGCTCGCTGGCTTCGGCAATGCTCCTGAGACCGGACACCGCGGCGCCAATATACGTTCGGACCGCGGGGCTGTAAATCAAGCCCCCAAAAGGAGCGCCCATTCGCTGGCGCATTGCAGCCTCCGCCAACAGACGCTTATCCTGCGTAAAAAGAACGCGCCCCAATTCGGCCGGCGTGCAGTCGTAGGTCAGATCGTCGGCCTGCTCTTCGTGATCGGCCAGTCGAGGTGCTTGCGGAGATACTTGACGAGCGACTTGAAGTTGCGGATGGACCGGATGTCGGTGTAGTCGGGCATATTGACATCTCTCGAATTGGTGATAAGATCACAGCACAAAAGCCGAACGGCTTCTCCCGCCCCGCGAAAAGTCGCCGACTGTGGCGGCCTGCCTCCTTCACACGCGAGGGATCGGACTAGCGGGGTGGGTTGACAACTGTGATATAATTGTTGTAGATGCCATCAAGTCCGAAAACCGTGATGATGTCACGGAAACCCCGTCAGGGGTAGCCCGCAAGGGCGTAGGGCTTGAGGCATTTTTATTTCCCCAGAACACCTCGAAAGTGAAAATGCCAGATGGAGAACTCTCTGCGGCTGCGCGGCGTCGGCTGCTGCAGGTTGAGCAGCCCCGCCTTCTGCGCGATATACTCGGCGAGCGCCACAGTTGCGCTTCCAGCCCTGGATGCGCCTTGAGCAGTTCGTGGTAGGCCAGCCGCATGCGCTCGACCGAAGAGGTTGTCACCATCACAGCAATCCCGCCATCTCCACCGTCACGTCGTCAAATCACCCGCACTCCCACTCAACGACCTCATCCTGTCCGTCATTACGACCGCCAGATTCATGCGCCTGAATAGGCGTGCGAACTCGTCGTTGCTGAATGCCAGGCTGATCATCTCCTGTTGCCTGGGATTGCGCATGGTCGCCGATCCAATATGTCGAATGGTCACGGCGTGCTTGACGCGCCGATAAATCCTGTCCGCGCCCTGTCTATCGGTGCTGAGCCTGACCGCCAGCGCCCGATAGACCAGTCCACCAACCAGTATCAGTGCAGCCAGGAGGAGCAGGACTTCAGAGAAGAATGCCAGCCGGTCGCTGTCGGAAGCCCGTAACGAGGACGGGATGATGAAAGCCGCGCCGCATAAGACTGCGCTCAATCCCAGACTCACCCCGAGGCCGATGTTCCGCCGCCGGTTGACGGTCTTGTATGTCAGCGCGCACCGATCGCACAGAGGGAAATGCAGTTCCACAAAGCGCGACCGCGGCGGGTTGAAGTTCGAGCCGGTCACGGTGAGGCGCTCGTCTCTCGACGGCTCCCCGCATGCGCAGCAGATCGTGGGCATGCCGTATTCGCGTTGTCGGCGGACAGTCACGACGGACACTGCTATATATCACAGTGGCAAGTATTCAACCCAATCCTAGCGCCTTCAATCTTTCGATCAACGGAGATGACCGACTGACAGCGCGCAGGCGCTGATATTCCGCCAGATTCTCTTCTATCTGCCGATCCATCTCTTCCTGATGGTCAGAATAATACGCCAGCGCAGAATAGATTTGGCCCATACTGAGGTAAGGATGCTGATATTTCAGCTCGTCCGGGCTCCAACCGTGAGCTAGATGTTCTTCCACCAGCTCGATTACTTTCATCGTTGTTCCCGCGATGATGGGCCGATCTTGGTCATCCAGCACGATGTGCTCATAGCGTGTCTCGGTTAGCATGTTCGCTCTCCCTTCAAAGAGTATACATCACATTGTCTCCCCAATCACCGCCATCCCTTCAATCTCTACCATCGCCGCATCGTCGAACAGGCTCTTCACCTCGACCAGCGTCATCGCCGGATAATAGCGGCCGAAGACCGATCGATATACCTCGCCGATGGGCTTGAGGTTCAGGCGATAGGCGGCTTTGTCGGTCACGAAAATCGTGAGCTTCACGATGTCCGTCATCGTTCCGCCCGCTTCTTCGACGACCGTCTTGAGATTGGCGAGCGCCTGCCGGAACTGGGCGACCACGTCGCCGGGATGGGTGATCGCGCCGGTCGCGTCCATGCCCGTCTGCCCGGCGAGAAAGAGCAGCCGACCTCCCTCGGTCAGAATGGCGTTCGAATACCCCGAGGGCTTTGCGAGCAACGCCGGATTGACGACTGTCTTAACACCCATCCTCTACCTCCAACTCCCAATTACCGATCACCAATTACCAATTACCACTCCAACCTCTGACGTTACCTTCCTATGAAGCCCGGCTTCCTCTTCTCCTTAAACGCTTCGTAGAACGTCCGGTGATCCTGCCCCATCATCATCAGCGCCTGGGCCTGCGCTTCGGCTTCGACGGCGGACACCACGTCCATGTTCCACTCGTTGTTGACCATGATCTTGGTCATGCCGATGGAGAGCGTCGGCCCGTTCGCCAGCCGTTCGGCCCATTCGTGCGCCGCCGGGAGCACCTGTTCCTTCGGCACGACGCGGTTCGCCAGCCCGATGCGCTCCGCCGTGTGCGCGTCCACGTCGTCGCCGAGCATCAGCAGCTCCATGGCCCGGCCCTGCCCGACGATGCGCGGCAGCAGGAACGCCGCACCCATGTCTGCCCCCGTTAGGCCAACGCGCGTGAAGAGGAAGGCGAATTTCGCGTCTTCGGCGACGATGCGCAGGTCGCACGCCAGCGTGATGACCGCGCCCGCGCCCGCCGCCAGGCCGTTGACGGCCGCGACGATCGGCTTGGCGAGCAGCCGCATGTTGCGCACCAGGTGACCGGTCATCCGGCAGAACTCCAGGTGGCCGCGCATGTCGCGATCGATCACCGCGCCAATGATCTTGTGCACGTCGCCGCCGGAGCAGAACGCGCGGCCCGCGCCGGTGATCACCACCGCCTTCACGGCTTCGTCGGTGCGCAAGTCTTCGAAGAGATCGCGCAGTTGCGCGTAAATCTCCAGCGTGAGCGCGTTCAGCACCTCGGGCCGGTTGAGCGTGATCGTCGCTATCGAGTTCTCGACGGCATAGAGGAAGTCGTAAGTCATAAGGCTTTGGCTCCTGTGGATTCTGCCAAGCGTGAAGCGCCGGTCATGCTATTACGTTTTACGTTTCACGCTTTACGTTTCACGCTTCACGTTTAATACATGACCATCCCACCATCTACGTTAATCGCCTGCCCGGTAATGCCGCGTGCATCTTCGCCAGCGAGCATCAGCGCGACGGCAGCCACTTCTTGGGGCGCGATCAGGCGGTTCTGCGGGCTGAACTTCTCCAGCGTGGCGCGCGCTTCCGCTTCGCTCATCTTCGTGCGCGCGGCGATATTCGCAACGCTGCGATCGGTCATCGGCGAATCGACGTAGCCGGGGCAGATGGCGTTGACGGTGATGTTGTAGCCGACGAGCTCGACGGCCAGCGCGCGGGTCAATCCCAGCACGCCGTGCTTGGCAGCCGTGTAAGCGGCGATGTACCGGGCGCCGACCTTGGACGCGGTGGAGGCGATATTGATGATGCGCCCCCACTTCGCCTCGACCATCATTGGCGCGACGGCCTTCGTGACGGTGTACACTGAGTTGAGGTTGATGTCGATCATGCGATGCCAGAGCGCATCGTCGTGGCCGAGGAACTTGTGCGATTCGGCTGAGCCTGCGTTGTTAACGAGAACCGTGATCGGGCCGATGCTGCGCTGCGCCTCGGCGACGGCCTGTGCGACGGAATCCGGGCGCGTGACGTCGCACACGATGGGGACGGCTTCGCCGCCGCCGGCGCGCCGCAGGTCCTCGGCCACCCGTCGGATATCTGATTCGCTACGCGCCGTCACGGCGACGCGCATTCCGGCGCCAGCGAACGACCTGGCGATCGCCTCGCCAATGCCCCGGCTCGCGCCGGTGATGAAGGCTGCGTGAGACATGTTCCCTCTCCCTCAGGATGCTTCATGCGGAGTAACCCATCTCCGCCTCCACTCCCCCATCCAGTCTGAGCGTTCTATCTTCGGGAACGGCGAAGCGCGGCTCAACCCTGATCTCGGCGACATTAGAATCGATCGAGCGGTTGCCCGCAAAATCGTAGGCGCGGACGAAATATCGATAGCAGTTGCCGGCGAGCGCGTACTCGTCGACGTGGCTGGCGGTCATCGACGAGGTCAGGTGCACGAAGGCCCCTTCGTTCACGGCGCGGAAAATCTCGTAGCCGTACACGCCCTTCGGATCGAGCGCTGGCTTCCACCCCAACCGCACCTGGCCGTTCTCATTCAGCTTCGCCGACAGTTGCGCGCCGCCATTGGGCCAGACGGGCGGATCGTCATCATCGGGCGCATCAGGCGCGTGAAGGTACTGGCGCGGCCACAGTGATCCGCAGCGCACCTGCTTGAAGTTCTCGTCCAGGTTCTTGCACACATTGCCGTAGATGCAGCGAATGATCTTATCATCCTGTCCCAGGCGTGCCTTCTTCGGCCAATCCGGATCGGCCAACAGCGCGCGGGCGAAGCCGATGATGTCGGCCTTGCCTGCCTGCAAGATTTCCTCGGCCATGCCCGGTGTGTTGATCTTGCCGGTTGTCACGACGGGTGTTCGATAGCCATGCGCGTTGAGGAACGTCTTGATACCCTCGGCCAGGTACACGTTCGCGCCGTACTGGTACGAGGCGGGCGGCATGGTGCGATCGCCGGAGTAGCCGGTGTAGGGGTACAACGGCTCGCCTTCCTTCTTCACCGCGTCTTCGAACTTACCCCCCGCCGAAATGCTGATGTAGTCCGCGCCGAGCTGCGCGAACCGCAAGGCCATGTAACGCGAATCGGTCAGGCCGTAGCCGCCCTTGATGCACTCCTCGCCGTCGAATCGGATTCCGATCGGGAAGTCTGTCCCGACCTTCTCCCGCACCTGGACGAGCGCCTCGGATGGCAGGCGCAAGCGCGTTTCGAGGCTGCGACCGCCGTACTCGTCGAGCCGCTTGTTCCGGGCCGAGAGGAATGACGACAGCGTGTAGGCGTGCGCCATGTGAAGCTCGACCGCGTCGTACCCCGCTTCACGCACGCGCGCGGCGGCGTCGCCATACGCCTGGCTGATGAAGCGGACGTCGTCGCGCGACAACATGTCGGCCGTCTGTCGCCAGCCGGAGCGCGAGATCTTGAGGAAGTGGATGATCTGGAGCGCGACTTTCGACGGCCCGGCGCCGCGCATCTGCCGGAGCATCTCGCGGTGACCGGGGATGAACTTGTCGCCGCTCATGCGCAGCAGCGGCCCGCTTTTCGATTCGTGCACGGCCGTCGCCTCGACGACGATCAGTCCCGGCTCGCCTTTCGCAAAGCGCACGTAGCGATCGGTAATGTCCCGGTTGACGAAGCCGTCCTCGCCTGAAAGGCGGGTGACCATCGCCGTCAGCAGAATGCGATTGGGCAGCGCCATCCCGTTGAGCGTGAGAGGGGTGAGCAGGAGTCTGGTCATTGGCATCCATCGCCCGCCGCGCGGCAGTTAGATCATATTCAGACTTGGGCAAAAGGTCAATCCGGTGCTAAACTGGTGATGGCACACCAATCCGGTAACTACTCAGCCACCGTCATTGCGAGCGTTTTGTGCGAAGCAATCCCCTCTGACTGCCTGAGATTGCTTCGTCGCACACTACGCTCCTGCTCAGAAACTTGCGTCTCGTTGAGCTTAGGCAGGTGTTTCGACAATCGTGAATCCGAGTTTAGCCGCTTTCTTTTTGAGATGCGCGACTTCGCGCTGGCGCACTTGTTGCTCATATTCGTCGGCGCTCAGCGA
>DATEUJ010000130.1:0-30569 GCA_035283185.1 Anaerolineae bacterium
TGCCCAGATCCGAAGCTACATCTCCACCGGCCGCAAGAATGGGCAGCGGGTCTTGGACGCTCTGGTCGCCGCGTTGACCGGGACGCCTTATGTGCCGCCGATCCTGGCTGCTCAACCTGCGTCGGCAGGCTGAGCAGTTACTCCCGAAGTTCGATGAACTGGAGGTGCTTATCATCGCTCATGCAATTCGTCTCGCCCGATCGAAATCTGTCCGCCTGTGCCGAGGTCGGCAGCCTGCTCGAGCCAGCTCAAATAGCGTCGCTGCGCGTCGGCATAGGCGTCCTCCTGGCGCACCAGGTTCTCAAGCGCCTGGCTCAGCAAACCGGACACGGATGTGCCGCGTTGGACGGCGATAAGCCTGGCCTTCCGCAGTACATCCTTGGAAATCGACAGCGTTATGTTCTGAGTATCCATGCAAACCTCCACGTGAATCACTGTATCGCGAGTTCACGTGAGACGCAAGTTGGTTGCGTCTATATTTGAAGTGCGCCCTGCTTCGTAAGCACTTTGACTTAGTCCATGACCTACTGAGTTTTCAAAAACTAATGTCGCATTCTGGCGCACAAAAGCCCTGAAAACACAGCGTTTTCGAGAAGCTGCTGCGACATTACTTATTGAAAAGTCAGTAGTTTACAATCTATAGGCGAAGTGTAAATGCTCAGCCGTTGCGCTCGCACCGTGCGATGTCATTCCCGCACGCTTTAGGCGGGAATCCAGCAACCGGCCGGCCTGGATGCCCGACAAAAGCATTCGGGCATGACGGCTGAGCAGTTACGGCGAAGGAGGATGTTATGCCTACCACAGTCAATGTGCACCAGGCAAAAACGCATCTGTCCAGGCTCCTGGAACGCGTCATGAAAGCTTACTATCACGATGTCAAGTCCTTTCCGAAAGAGCGCGTGAACACATCTCGCAAAAGGCAGGCTCTTGGAGTCAGCAGGCCAGTATGAACCGCACGGGCAATGCCGAACCACTGAACACGGCCGAGTTCAACGCGTCAGCCAGCGTCGAGACGCAGCGGGCGATGTTATCCCTATCCTGGTATACGAGCGTGCCACCGGCAGCGGCTCACCTTACGTTATCCAGGGTTTCAGCGCCATGGGTCGAGGGCGGTCCACGCTTTCAAACGAGGGTCTGGGTAGCCTCATGGAGAACACCGGCCGGCCCTCGGCCCGCCTGGCGTGCTGAACGTCACCGTGATTCAGTTGTCCGGGTCGCACGCGCGGCAGTGTGCCCGCGACGTCCAAGCCTGATGGAACTACATCGTCGCACCTCGTTGAAGGAGCAGCGTCGCCGGGCGTTGGTCGCGCAAGGGGGCCCACAAGATGCCCATGGCCCGACGCGCCGTGGCCACGAACGCGACGCCCTTGGGCTTCGACTGCTGAAGGCGCCGGTCGTAGCGGCGCAGCGCCGGCTGATGCAGGATCAGCGAGCGCAGCCCGTTCAACACGGCCCGGCGCAGATACCCGTCACCAGTTTTGACCACGCGCTTGCCCCGGCCTTTGCGCTGACGGATACCCGAGTCGTTCCGCCCACTGACCAAGCCCGTGCGGCGAAACACCTGGCCGGCATAAGCATAGTGGGCCGGGTCGCCGATCGCGGCGGCCAAGCTGGCCACCTGAATATCACTCAGGCCTTTGAGTTTGGCCCAGATGGTGTACGGCGTTTGCGCCAGCAAGTCGCGCAGGCGGTCTTCCAGATCGGCGATGTGACGTTCGACCTCTTCCAGCAAGGCCAAGTCGTGTTGCAAGAGTTCGCAGCGGATCGCCGCCAGTTCAGCATTCGGCAGCAGCACTTTGCCTGCGTAGGCGAGGATTTTGGCCGCCGTGAGCCGCCCCAGGGCGAAGCCCTGCGCATGGAAGGCGTTCACCAGGTCTTTGGGGGTCATGGCGATGAGGTGATGGGGGTTCGGACACACCCGGATCAAGTGCTGCAGCGTTTTGCATGCCCAGAAATCGGTGGCAAACAGGGGCGTGTAACGCTGCGTGGCCTCGTCGCCGATGAGTACCAGACCGGGGAAGATGCGATCCCGGTGGCCCAGAATCTGGTTCTTGAGCATCGTCCGCATCTTGACCTTGCTCAGCCGCACGCGGTCCAGTTGTTGGAGTTGCAGGTACACCCCGCTGGCCGGCTGGAAGGGCGTCCCTTCGCCCCGGCGCAACAAGTCGCCGATGGCGGCCACGTCGATCTCGTCCGTCTTCTCGCGGCGCATCATCTGCTGGTCGCGGTTCTCCTTGACGGCATAACTGTTGATCAGCGTCACCGGCCGCGATTGCGCGCGCAAATGCCGCGCCAAGTTCTCGAAGTAATGGCTGGTCGGTTCCATCCCCACCCACACCACCTGGGCCTGCGTCTGAGCTACCGCCTGGTCGATGGCTTGGCACAGCCGGTCAAACCCGCTCTGGAAGATGTCGATCTCAAAGGTGGGGGTCACGATCTCACCCAACGCGTTGTGGATCATGACCACATGAAAGTACTTGCTGATGTCCAGGGAGACGCACAGGATGCGGTCCAACGGAATCCCTCGAATCTGGTCGGCAAAGGCTTGTCCGCGTTTGCCGCGCAAGTGCGTACGCTGTTTCCGGCTCATGGTTGGTACCTCCTGAAAGTGGATGGGCCCATTCGCGAGGCCGGAACGGGATCAAAGCGCTGTGCGTCTCCCATCCGATGGGATGGGCTCCGGCCTCTCCAAGCGATGGGGCGGAGACACTGTAACCGTATTGAGGCCGGTGTCAACCGCCGGCGAAATCCATAATACCAGGCGAACATATCATCATCGCTAAAGCTGGGAAGCCGGTAGCCGTGCTATCGCCTATCTCTGATGTTCCGGCTCGCAGGATACCTGGCATCGACACTGGCAAGGTGGTCATTTCCCCAGACTTTGATGCGCCACTGCCGGAATTTGACCTATGAAGGGGCTGCTCGATACACACACCTTTCTCTGGTGGAATCTGGACGATCCGCAGCTCTCCAAGACAGCCCGTGAGTTCCTCAGCGAAAGGTGCAAGTGATCTGGTAAAGGTGCCAGAGCTTGTCATTGCATGCATGTTGGGACGACAGTGAGCGCTGTTTGCAAAGAAACGGGGAGGATGCCACTGCGCACCCTCCCCGTTTGCCTTAACGGAAGGATTTGCTCAGCCTGCACCGCTACTTCGGCTCAGACTTCACTTGAATCTCGTCCCCTTCGATCCGCAGCGGATACACCGGAATCGGCACGACCGCCGGAAGCAGCCTGACCGCACCCGTGCGGATGTCGAACCGCGCGCCGTGGCGCGGGCACTCGATCTGGTAACCGTCCAGCTCGCCCTCGGCGACCGGGCCGTCGTCGTGCGTGCACACGTCCGCAAACGCGTAGAACTCGCCATCCACATGCGCCACACCGATCGGCACGCCGTCGACGCGCACGACCTTCACCATGCCCGGCGCAATCTCGCCCACCTTCGCCACCGTCACAAACTCACTCATCCCCCAGCCCGCCACCGCTTACTGTTCACTGATTACTGATCACCGATCCTCGTCTTCCTCACCCGGCCAGCCATGAATGCCGTATGCGCCTGCCTTCAGCACCTTCAGCGACAGCAGCGCGCATTTCATGCGCACCGGCCCGATGGGGATACCCAGCAGGTCTAGGACGTGCGCCTTGTCGTAGCCCTTCACCTCGTCCAGCGGCTTGCCGATGATGTCTTCGATCAGCATCGACGCCGCCGCCTGGCTGATCGAGCAGCCGCGTCCGTCGAAGCGCGCGTCGGCGATGACGCCATCTTCCACTTTCAAGTCGATGCGAATGCGATCGCCGCAGACCGGATTGTCTTCCTCGTGCGAGATGTCCGGATGCTCGAGCCGCCCCTTGTTGCGGGGATTCTCGTAGTGATCGAGGATGTTCTCCATGTAGAGGTCTTGCATCGACCGCCTCGAAGTGACCGGCACCTTTCAGGTGCCGGTCACTTGGCTTTCTTGTAAATCGACCTGGCTTTGTACAGCCCCTCTACGAGCCGATCGATTTCTTCGGGAATCGTATAGATGTAGAACGATGCGCGGGACGACGCCGTCAGCCCGAACTTCTCGTGCAGCGGCATCGCGCAGTGATGACCGGCGCGAATGGCGATGCCCTCCGCATCGAGCACGGCGGCCACGTCGTGCGGATGGATGTCGCCCAGATTGAATGTCGCCACGCCGCCGCGAATGTCTGGAGCCATAGGCCCGTAAATGGCGACGGTCGGCACCTCGGCCAGCCGTTCGAGGGCATAAGCGATAATCTCGCGCTCGTGCGCGCGCACGGCGTCCATCCCCAGGCCCGAAAGGTAATCGACGGCTGCGCCCAGCCCAACACCTTCGGCGATCGCGGGCGTGCCCGCCTCGAACTTCCAGGGCAGCTCGTTCCATTCTGCGCCCTCGAACGTCACACGGCGGATCATGTCCCCGCCGCCGAGGAAGGGTGGCATCGCCTCGAGCAGCTCGCGCCGGCCGTATAGAACGCCGATGCCCGTCGGGCCGCACATCTTGTGGCCGGAGAACGCCAGGAAATCGCAGCCCAATTCCTGCACGTTCGTCGGAAGATGTGGCACGCCCTGCGCGGCGTCGATGAGCGTCAGCGCGCCGGCCGCCTTCGCGCGGCGGACGATCTCCGCCGCCGGCGTGATTGTTCCGAGCATGTTGCTCATCTGCGCGAAGGCCACGATCTTCGTGCGTTCCGTCAGCAGCGCGTCCAGCCCGTCGAGCTGCAGAACCCCCTGCCCGTCCACCGGAATGTAGCGGACCCTCGCGCCGGTCTCTCGTGCGATGAGCTGCCACGGCACGAGGTTGCTGTGGTGCTCCAGCTCGGTCAATAGGATCTCGTTGCCCGGCCTCAAGTTCGCCCTGCCCCACGCCTGCGCGACCAGATTGATCGACTCCGTGGTATTGCGGGTAAAGATGATTTCGCGGCTCGACTTCGCGCCGATGAACCGCGCGACTCTCTTGCGCGCATTCTCGTATAGCTCCGTCGCGCGCTCGCTGAGCGTGTACACGCCGCGATGCACGTTGGCGTGCGTCGTGCGGTAGTACTCGTTCATGGCCTCGATGACAGCCAGCGGCTTTTGCGACGAGGCGGCGCTATCCAGAAACGCCAGCGGCTTGCCGTTGACGCTCTGGCTCAAGATCGGAAAGTCGGCCCGGACGGCCTGCACGTCGAGCGTACGCAGAATGGACGAAGATGCCAACATCATTACTCCATTCGAATCTCGTGACACGCCCTCTCACGATCGAGCTCGTGAGCAGCCGCGTGCAAGGTATCCAGCGCCAGCGCCGCACAGGGCGCCCGCTGCTCCACGATGTCTCTGCCCAACGCACCCATCAAATCGTCGCGATCGATGGCGAGGATATCTTCGAGCGTCTTGCCGCTGGCCAGCTCGACCAGATACGAGGCCGAAGCCTGGCTGATTGTACAACCGGTTCCGTCGAATGTCACATCGGCCCGACCTGTCTGCGGGTCGACCTTCACGTACATCGTGACGAGGTCACCGCAGCCCGGATTGCTGCCCTGCGCCGACGCGCCGGCGTCCAGAAGCGCCCCTTTGCGGCGCGGATTCTCGTAGTGATCCAGTATGAAGTCGATCTGGCCTTGCCGGTCCATCACGGATCAAGCCAGCCCCATCTTGGCGGCAAACGACCTTTCCAAACGGCGCCGCACGCTTTTGTGTGGAATGCGGTCGAGCACCGGCTGGAAGAACGCGTTGACGATCAACTGCTCGGCGACCGGCTTCGGGACACCGCGCGTCATCAGGTAAAAGACTTCCTCGCGATCGATCTGGCTGACGGCCGAGCCGTGCGTGCAGCGCACGTCGTTCGCTTCGATCTCAAGACCGGGAATCGAATCGGTGCGAGCCTCGTGGCTGAGCGCCAGGTTTCGGTTGGCCTGGTAGGCGTCGGTGCGCTGCGCGCCGGGATACACGCGGATGTTGCCCTGCCACACCGCGCGCGCCTTGTCTTTGAGCGCGCCCTTGTACAAAAGGTCGCTCCTGGCGTGGCCGGCGACGTGATTCTGCTCGGTATCGTAATCCATGTGCTGTGTCCCGTCGACGAAATACACGCCTGACATCAGCACGGCGCTGCCCTCGCCGACCAGCCGCGAGTCGAGGAAGGATTTCGTCAGGCGGCTGCCCAACCCGGCCACGATCCAGTGCAGCGTCGCGTCGCGCTCTACGATGGCGCGCTCGTGCGTGAAGTTGAACACGTCGCGCCCCCAGTCCTGCCAGTTCACGTAGTCGAGCTGCGCGCCTGGCCCGACCTGCATCTCCACCGCGCCGCACACCATGGCCTGCCTGTTCTGCGTTCGCGAAGCATATTCGTCGATGAACACGACACGCGCCTCGCGCTCGACGACGATCAAGGTGTGAGTGAATGACGCCGCGTGTTCGGACAACCAGGTCGCCGCACGCAGCGGCATCGCCACGTCGACGCCGGCCGGCACGTACAGGAAAGCGCCCCCCTGCCAGAAGGCCGCATGCAGCGCCGCGAAGTAGCCATCGTTGGGCTTGACGATCTCGGTCATGAAATAGCGCTTCAGGAGATCTCCGTGCTCGCGCAGCGCGGCATCCATGTGCGCGAAAATGACGCCGCGCTGGCGCAGCGGCTCGTCCAGCCAATTGCCGCCGACGATGCCATCGACCTGAAGCAGCGCGCCGGAAGCCTGCCTATCCCTCACCACGTTGCGCACCGGCATAGGCGTGCGCTTGAGCGCGGTTTTGAGATCGTCGTCCTGCGCCAGCGTCGCCACCTCCTCGAATTTCAGCGCCGAGAAATCGGTGCGCCGCCATGCCTCGTCGTTTCGGGTTGGCGGAGGCGTATCTTGCAGAATGCGCCAGGCGTCCAGGCGCACGTCTCGCATCCAATCCGGCTCGAAAGCGCGAGACGCGATCAGGGCGTCGAGCGATACACGGGAAAATCCAAGCGCCGCGGGCGCGAGGCCGGCCTCAGCTTCGCGAACCGGCTCGCCCGAAGGGGCCGCAAGCGGCACCGCCCTCTCGGTCGTTTCGTCGTTCAACGTCGTCACAGAGGTCAAAACCATCCTCCTGCTATTCGATGCGCGAGGCGCACCCCAAAGACGAGAGGCACGCCCCGACGATGATGCTCACTCCGCTGCGCACAAACCGCACGGCCACCGGGCCATATGACTACTCGGCTATCCGACTATCCCACGCTGCCTTCCATCTGGAGCTGGATCAGGCGGTTCATCTCGACCGCGTATTCCATCGGCAGCTCCTTGACCAGAGGCTCGATGAAACCCGACACAACCATCGAGCGGGCGGTCACCTCATCCAGGCCGCGGCTCATCAGGTAGAACAACTGCTCGTCGCCGATCTTGCTGACCGTCGCCTCGTGGCCGATTGTCACGCGGTCCTCGTCGATCTCGATGTAGGGATACGTGTCGGTGCGGCTCTCTTCATGAAGCAGCAGCGCGTCGCACTGCACGTGAGATTGCGCGCCCTCCGCGCCCTTGTACACCTTGAGCAAGCCGCGGTAAGAGGCGCGACCCCTGTTCATGCTGATCGACTTGGACGTGATCTTGCTGCGAGTGTACGGCGCGACGTGCACCACCTTGCCGCCGGTGTCCTGGTGCTGGCCCGTGCCGGCGAAGGCCATCGACAGAATCTCGCCCTTGGCGCCCTTGCCCATCAAGTAGCACGACGGATACTTCATCGTCAGCTTACTGCCCAGGTTAGCGTCGGTCCACTCCATCGTCGCGTCCTCCTGGACGATGGCGCGCTGGGTGACCAAGTTATAGACGTTGGCCGACCAGTTCTGGATCGTGGTATAGCGGCAGCGCGCGCCCTTCTTCACGACGATCTCGATCACGCCGGAGTGGAACGAATCGCGCGAGTAGACCGGCGCGGTGCAACCCTCAACGTAATGCACCTGCGCGCCTTCGTCCACGATGATCAGCGTGCGCTCGAACTGGCCCACACTCTCCGAGTTGAGGCGAAAGTAGGCCTGCAAAGGCATCTCGACGTGCACGCCCTTGGGCACGTACACGAACGACCCGCCCGACCATACCGCGCTGTTGATCGCGGCGAACTTGTTGTCCTGGATCGGAATGATCGTGCCGAAATGCTCTCTGAACAGGTCGGGGTAGCGCTTGAGGCCGTCGTCGCTGCTCAGGAAAATCACGCCCTGCTTCTCGAGGTTCTCCTGAATGCTGTGGTAAACCATCTCGCTTTCGTACTGGGCGCCGACGCCCGCCAGAAACTTGCGCTCGGCTTCGGGGATGCCCAGCTTGTCGAACGTGTTCTTGATCGTTTCGGGCACCTCGTCCCAACTGGCCTCGGTCTTTTCAGAGGGGCGGATGTAGAAGTAGATCTCGTCCAGGTTCAGGCCGGACAGGTCGCCGCCCCACGTCGGCGTCGGGCGCTTGACGGCATGCTCATACGCCTTCAGGCGGAATTTGCGCATCCACTCCGGCTCGCCCTTCATGGCCGAGATGTCTTCGACGACCTCACGCGTGAAGCCCTTGCCCGACTTGAAGACGTGCGTGGCCGGATCGACGAAACCGTACTTGTATTCCTTCAAACTCTGGAGATTCTGTTCTTGCGTCGCCATCTCCTCTCCTTGCCGGCCTAAGCAGGCTCCGCAACGGATGGCAGTCCCAGCCGTTTGCGAATCGATTCGTAGCCGCCCTCTTCCAGCTCCAGGGCCAGCTCGGGGCCTCCGGTCAACACGATCCGCCCGTCGTACATGATGCTGACGACGTGCGGCTTGATGTAGTTGAGCAGGCGCTGATAATGCGTGATGACCAGCGCGCCCATATTCGGGCCGAGCAGCGTGTTCACGCCCTCGGCGACCAGCTTCAGGGCGTCGATGTCCAGCCCGGAGTCCGTCTCGTCGAGAATCGCCATTTCCGGTTCCAGGACGGCCATTTGCAGAATCTCGTTGCGCTTCTTCTCGCCGCCGGAAAAGCCCTCATTGAGGTAGCGGCCTGCAAAAGCAGGATCCATTTTCAGCATTTTCATCTTCGCTATCAGCAGCTTGCGAAACTCGGGGATGGAGATGCCTTTCTTGCCCGCTGCCTGAGTCGCCACGAGGGGACCGCTCGAGCCGCCGCTGGCGCCATTCTCCACCTTCCGGCGGGCGTTGAGCGCGGTGCGGAGAAAGTTGGCGACGGTCACGCCAGGGATGGACACCGGATACTGAAACGCCAGGAACAGCCCAAGTCGAGATCGCTCGTCGGCGCTAAGCTCCAGAACGTTCTGACCCTTCCAAACGACTTCGCCCTCGACAACTTGATAGCCCGGGTGGCCGGCAATCACGTAGGCGAGCGTACTCTTTCCTGAGCCGTTCGGCCCCATCAGGGCATGCACCTGCCCCTGCTCGACGGTCAGGGTCACGCCCTTGAGAATTTCCTTATCTTCAATCTTCACAAGCAAATTGCGGATTTCGAGCTTTTCGGCCATGAGGCGCTTCTTCCTCCAACAACTGCACGGTTTGCAGGGTAGCTCAGTGTTCGTGCAGATTGTAACACGCCGGTGCGAGTTTGTCAATACTTATAAAACAAATTGAAATATTGACAGATTGGGCAAGTCCGTGTATACTTTACGCGAACGCGGGAGCTGAAAGTCGGATTTACGACGCATGCAAGACAACCGAAGCGCTGTTCTCAACCTGCTGCGCGAGCGCGGCGAGGCGACCGCTGCCGATATCGCGGTTGCCCTGGGCACGACGCCTGTCAACGCACACTATCACCTGAGCAGGCTCGAGCGCGAGGGCCTGATTGTCTCGGAGCCGCTCCGGCAGGGAGTAGGCCGCCCGAAGTACGTATACTCCCTGGCTGGCGCGGCCCTTCAGCTTTTCCCGCAATCGACGCATCGGCTCGCCGATCGCTTGCTCGACGCGCTGCAGTCTCAATTGACGGCGCAGCAGATCGAGGCCATCTTCAACCACATGGTCGAGGACATCACTGCGGAGCGCGGCGCCGAGCTGGGAGATAGATCGCTCGAGGAGAAGATCGAGGCGCTCGTCGGGGTTCTCGGCGAAGAAGGTTTCTTCGCCCGGGTTGAGAGGGTCGGTCAGGATTTTCAACTCACGCAGTGCGGCTGCCCGTACCAGTACGTCGTCGCCCGGCATCCCGGCATCTGCGCGATCGACCTGCAACTGATCAACACCGCGCTCGGCGCCGAGGTCGAGCGCCAATCCTGGATTCTGAACGGCGACGACGTGTGCACCTTCCACGTCAAAGCCCGCGCCTTCGATGGGAATCCGTAGGGAGACAACATGTCCGACATCGCCGAAGAGATGACAGCCGAAGCCGGAATCCCGTACAGCGAACAGGAAATCGGCCTGCGCGACGCGCTGCGCGACGTAGTCGATCCTGAGCTGGGCATGAGCATCGTCGAGCTGGGGTTGATCCGCAAGGTCGACTTTCATCCGGATCTGACCGAAATCACGATGATCATGACCACCCCGTTCTGCCCGTACGGCCCGGCGCTGCTCGAACAAACGCGCCGCACCGCCGAGAAGCATCTGCAAGGTCCGGTCAAGATCACGCTAGGCATGGAGATGTGGGAACCGTCGATGATGGAGGGCGGCCCGCCCGCGGAATGGGGGCTGTACTAGACCCTCGTGCAGACGCATGTTATCTCGAACGCACACGCGAATGGGTGTTGGCGCGTATAGCACGAGCGGGTTCGTCCCGCTCGCGCTATTTCTCGAACAGGTTCCGTCCGAGGGCGCATGACCACAGAATTCGCGGCCGCCGTATCCGTACCCGACGACGAGATCGATCTGGCGCGGGCCGCGCTGCTCCTCGCGCGCGACGCTTATCCCGAGATCGATCCGGATGCGTACGTGCGACAGCTCGATATGTGGGCCAGCTCCATTCGAGGCGCAGTCGAGTCGCGCCCATCGGATCCACTGTTCGGAATCGTGACTGATCTGCTGTTCGACAGGCTGGGCTTTCGTGGCAGCGAACCGGACTACAGTGATCCGCGCAACTCGTACTTGAACCAGGTCATCGACCGGCGCAGAGGGCTGCCCATCGCGCTGTCCGTCATCTACCTGGAGATCGGCTGGCGCGTCGGGCTGCCGCTGAGGGGCGTCGGGCTGCCGGGTCATTTCATCGTCCGCTGCGACTCAGGACCACGCACCTGGTTCATCGATCCGTTTCACCAGGGCGGCGTGCTCGACGAAGAGGATTGTGCTCGACTGATGCGACGAACGGCAGGCGACCTGCCCTTCAGCCGGCGCCTGCTTCTTCCCGTCACACGGCGCCAGATCCTGGCGCGCATGCTGCACAACCTCAGGGCGACGTATGTGCAGCGTGACATGCTGCGCGAAGCCCAACCGGTGATCGAGCGACTGATCGAGCTGGACCCCGCGTTGAGCGAACCCCTGCGCGATCTAGGGTTGATTCATTTCCGCCAGGGCGCGTATCGGCGCGCTATCGACCTGCTCGAATCCTACCTGGGGCTTGCGCCCGACACCGACGACATCGCGTCCATCCGGCAAGTGATCGGCGCGGCGCGAGCGGAGATGGCGCGCCGGAACTGAACCCCCTCCGTGCGCACGCAAAAGACGTCAGCATTTGCGTGCACGCCCCTCTCCTTCTTGTCGGCGACTTTGAAGCATGCTAAAATCCTCATCGAGCACGAGTGCGTGAGTGTGTTCGCGTGAGAACGACGACCTTCCGCCGGATGTCCGGCGTTTTGTTTGTCTTGGCAGCGATGGGGCTGGGTTATGTCGCAGGGCTGTTGACCCCCGTCGCCGGCGAGCCGGCCGCCACCACGGGCGCGCCGGCTGGCGCGCTGTACGAGGAGGCCTGGCAGCTCGTCGATCGACATTTCTTCGGCACCCTCCCGCCGACACAGACCCGCACCTACGCGGCGATTCGTGGGATGCTGGCTGCCCTCGGCGATCAATACACCGTGCTGATCGAGCCGCCGGCTGCCCGTCTTGAATCGGATCAGTTGCGCGGGGAGTTCGGCGGGGTCGGGGCCGACGTGCGTCGGGACGCGACGGGCCGCACGTTGCTCTCACCGTACCCAGACAGCCCGGCGGCCCGCGCCGGCGTGGTCGAGGGCGACGAACTGACGGCGATCGACGGCAGGCTGGTTGCAGAACTGCCACGCCTGGACGAGATAGAAGCGCTGCTGCGCGGCGACGTCGGAAGTCGCGTGCGCCTGACGCTCGTCCGCGAAGGGCAGGCGTTCGACGTGGAAGTCGAGCGCGCGAATATCGCGCCGCCCTCGACGATGTGGCGAGTTCTCGCAGAAACGCCCGACATTGGATATATTTCCATACGTCTGTTCACCGATCATACGGCCGACGAAGTGCGGCAGGCTCTCGAAGACTTGCGCGGCCAAGGAGCGCGCGCGCTCGTCTTGGACATTCGCGACAACGGCGGCGGCCTCCTGGATGCGGCCGTCGACGTGACCGGGCAATTCGTCGATGGGGTCGTCTTGATCGAGCGCAAACGCGACGAGATTGAGCGCCAGTTCACGGCCGCCGCGGACGGCGCCGCCCGAGATGTGCCGCTCGTCGTGCTGGTCAATCACAGCACGGCCAGCGCCAGCGAGATCGTCGCCGGCGCGTTGCGCGATCGTAAACGCGCCATCCTGATCGGTGAGCCGACGTATGGCAAAGGCTCGGTGCAGAGCATCTACGCGTTGTCGGACGGGTCTTCGCTGCACATCACCACAGCCGAGTGGTATACACCCGGCCATGACGACTTCAACGGGCGGGGCCTGCAGCCGGACATTCCAGTGGCGCGCAGCGAAGAGGACCGCGCCACCGGGCGCGACCCGGCGCTCGACGCGGCGGTAGCGTATTTGACACAGATACTTCCATAGACGGGTGCGAAATCCCGGCTTAATTTGCGCGTGCGGGGCGAGCCGCTAAGAAAGGACTTACATGGAACGCGGCACACGTAATTTACTGTATGGGCTACTCATGGTGATCGTCGTCGTCGCGGCGGGATCGACGATGTACGTCGTCGGTCTGAATGCCGGCCGCAGCCAGTCGGCCGCGCCAGTGGCCGCTATCGTCAGCCCGACGCCCGACGCGCCGTCGCCGACTCCCCTGCCGGGCACGCCAACAGCAGCGCCCGGCTTGGACGACGGCAGCATCGCCGAGGAGCTGGGCATTTTTCACGAAGTATACGATCTCATCCAGAGCGAGTTTTTCGGCGAGATCCCGTCTGATAACGAGATCGTCTACGGCGCGATCCGAGGCATGCTCCAGCGGCTAGACGATCAGAATACGACTTTTCTGGAGCCGTCGATCGCCGAGCTGGACCGCGAGGCGCGAACGGGAACCTACGGCGGCATCGGCGCGCTGGTCAACCTGAGCGAAAGCCAGGCGCTCGAGATCGTGCGCATCTTCAAAGGCTCGCCCGCCGAGCAGGAAGGCATGCGGGCCGGCGACCAGGTGATCGCCGTCGACGACCGCTCGATCGTCGGACTGAGCCTGGACGAAATGGTGGCCCTGGTCAGAGGCCCGGCTGGCAGCGGCGTCAAGCTGACGGTCGTGCGTTCCGGCGTCGAGGAACCGTTCGACGTCGTGGTGACTCGCGCCCAGATCGAGATACCTCTCGTCGAATCGCGCATGATCGGCTCGGACATTGCCTACATCAACCTCACCCAGTTCGACGGGGCGGCTACGGAACAGCTTACTCAGGAAATCGAATCGCTCCTGGCGCGCAACCCGAAGAGCCTGATTCTCGACCTGCGCGGCAATCCGGGCGGCTTCCTGGACGAGGCCATCAACGTGGCCGACCTGTTCCTGGACGAAGGGGTCGTGATGACCGAGCGCGAGCGCGACGGAGTGGAGGACGTGTACCGCAGCGACGACGGCGACCTGGCCGAGGAGATTCCGCTGGTCGTTCTCGTCGACGGCGGCTCGGCCAGCGCAAGCGAGATCGTCGCCGGCGCGGTGCAGGACCGCGACCGGGGCACGCTGATTGGCACGCTGACGTTCGGCAAGGGATCGGTGCAGCGCATCCACACGCTGTCGGACAACAGCGAGCTGCGGGTCACCATCGCGCGCTGGTTCACGCCGAACGACCGCGCGATCCATGGCGAGGGCCTGGAGCCGGACATCGTCGTCGAGCCGGGCGAAGACACGGCAACCGATCCGCAGCTCGACCGGGCGATCGAACTCCTGCGGACAGGGAAATAGAGTGGGGCACGGCACGCCCGCTAGGAGCTAGGGGTATGGCAAAGCCCAAAGCGCCCCTTGCAGACCGCTCGGCCGTGAAGGTGGTGGCGACGAACCGCGCGGCGCATCACGACTACGCGATCGACGAGCGGTTCGAAGCCGGCATCGCGCTGCTCGGCACCGAAGTCAAGTCGATTCGCGAGGGCGGCGCGAACCTGCGGGAAGGCTACGTGCAAGTGCGCGGCGGCGAGGCGTTCCTGGTGAACACGCACATCGCGCCGTACGACCCGGCAGGCCACACCGGCCACGATCCGTTGCGCTCGCGCAAGCTGCTGCTGCATAAGAAGGAAATCGCGCGGCTGGAAACAGGAACCCGCGAGCGCGGCTGGACAGTCATTCCGCTGAGGATGTACCTGAAAAACGGGCGCCTCAAGATCGAAATCGCGCTGGCGCGTGGCAAGCGCCAGTTCGATAAGCGGCAGGCCATCGCGAAGCGCGATGCCGAGCGGCAGATCGACCGCTCACTGAAGGAGCGGCGCAGCTAAGCGCCTATCCGAAAACCACGCACTTTAACAACCGAATCGGCTGAACTGTAACACTGTTTGCGAATTCTTGATATCCTTTAGAAAAGGAGGTTTTGCATGTCGTTAGAAAGCGACGGCGTCGCTCTTTTCATCGATTTCGACAATGTGCGTTATTCCCTGCTGAACGAGCGCGGCAAGGAAATCGAGCCGCGCGAACTGATGGCGAAAGCGCGAAAGTATGGGCGGGTCGTGGCCGCGAAAGCCTACGCCGATTTTTCGGAGCATCCGCTGGAGTTCAGGCGCAGCCTCGAAGTGGCCGGTATCGACGTGCGCGATATTCCCAAGGGAGGCTTGGGCAAGAACAAGAGCAAGAAATCCTCGCCGGAAATTGCCATGGTGCTCGACGTCTTCGAGCTGCTGCTGGACAAGCCGACCATCTCGACGTTGATGCTGATGAGCGGCGACCGCGATTTGATCCGGCTGGTGACGATGGCCCGCCACCGGTTCGGCAAGCGCGTGGTGATCTCGGGCGTGCCGGAAACCGTGAGCCGCGATCTGGCCGCCGCCGCCGACGCGCTCGATCCGCTCGTGCCCCCGGTAGGCTTAGAGCCAGAAATCAGGCGGGCGCCCGAGCCGGCCGCGCTGCCCGAAGAAGCGCCGGACACGATTGATATCGCCGAAGACGAGATCAGGCTGGTCCGGTCCATCTACCATCACCGAGATCGACGTTACCGCTCGTTCAATTTCCTGGCCGAGAAGCTGGCGTCTGACCGGAATCCGAACCGCGTGGGCGATCTGGACGAAGCCAAGGCGGCGCTCGAGGCCGCCGTCGCCGATAGAATGCTTCTGCCCGAAGAGATCGATACCGACATGGGCTACAGCGTCACTTCGTACTGGCTCAACGAGGAACACCCCAAGGTCAAGTTCGTCCTCAGCCGCATGGCCGAGAATGGCGAGCAGCCTCAAAACAGCGAGGGCCACGCCATTGCATAATAGGCGCAACCGGGCTATAATGATTGTTGCATGGGGATGCACTGGCTTCGACGGGGAATGGTCGAGTCACGTGTGGCAAGCCGGGGCGCTCTGAACCTCGTCAACAACGGAGCAAACCATAGGTGCCAACCGCACCAGCTACGCGGCTCTTCCTCTCGCTGCATAAGCGGGATGAAGGCCCGGTCGCCTGCGGGTGACCCGTCCGCCTCGACCTCGCGCCGGTGGGTCGAGGGCCGGGCGTGACAATGCCGGCATGCGGCCCGCCTGACGCCGATGGGGCGGGCCAAAGACACCATCGGCTGGCTCGGACGGTACCTTGTCGGTTGAGGTCGCCCGAGTGAGACACGAGCAACCGACTAAGCTTGTAGGCATGCGTGGTCACCTTCTTCGGACGCGGGTTCGCTGGAAAGCAGAGCCCCTGTGTGTGGTGACACTCACAGCAAACCCGGCTTAATCAGGGAAGGCTTCCAGCCACGTAAGTGGGTCTGATGCTAACCCTGAGGGGTAAACTCGAAAGAGGTAAGCCCTGCATCGACTCATAGGCTCCTGCAATGGAGCACTAGGGTAAGGAGGCAAAGCGCTCAATCAGTTCTCGCTTTCTGGCCGCTATCTCGCTGCTGTAACGCCCGTTGCGCGGCGTGCATGCCATATATTCAGCGAGCAGAAGATCGCAACGATCGATCTTCCTTCGGATCACCAGAAACGGGCGCACGATCTCCAGAAACTGCAAAGCCCTCCGGTCAGTCAGTTTCCAGTCAAAGGATCTGCTATGCTGTGGCTTATAGGTCCGTTTCTGGATAATCGTCCCGCCGATGCGAGAGCGAAACCACTCGAGCAGTTCGCGGTCTGTCGAAGCAACAGAAATGGTTGGTGACGGCCACCGCGATTTGCGATTTCGAGTGAATTGAATCGAGCCTTCACCATCTACAATGCCCGCGGCATAAGCAGCCTCTATGTCGCTGAGGTTCATGGGCATATCTCCTTACAACACGCCGGGGAAGTGGTTGCCAATGGTATATCACTTCAAGAGATAGTCAACGCTCAGGCGAAAGCCTGAGGGCTGCGTGTCGATTCCCGCCATCTCCACCATGCGCGGACACCCAACTCCGTGTGAGTTGGGTGTCTTGGTTTTCTTTAACTTATCGGAAGTCTTCCCGCCTGGTCAGCAAGACTTGCCGGTCGTGAACGACGGCAACCGTCACGCCAAAGTTCGGCATATGCGCTCAACCCGAATGCCTGAAACCGGATTCGGCCATCGTCAGCGGCGCACCCTCCCGCTGAACGCCTGCCTCGACCACCTCCGCAACGTACACGACGTGATCGCCCGACGGCAACGAGCCTGTGACCCGGCACTCCAGCCAGCCCAGGCACGAGTCGACGATCGGCGATCCGGTAAGCGGGCCGGGTTGCCAGACGACGCCGTCCGTTTTGCCGGGCGACTTCGCAGACTTCTTTCCCAGTTGGCCCGCCAGGTCGCGCTGGTCGCTCGCAAACACGTTTACGGCAAAAGCACGGCTGGCTTCAATCAGGCGATTCGTTTTGCTGTCCAGCTCGACCGCGAGCGCCACGTGCGGCGGCGTGAACGCCGACTGCGTGATGAAATTGGCCGTCATCATGGCGACCTCACCGCCGTGCGCAGCCGTGACGGCGTGCAGTCCATAGGTGAACCAGCGCAGGACGATCTTCTTGGCTGATTCGTCCATATCTCCTCCCTTTGTCATCTTCCTTCGCCGAAATATCTATAGCTGCGCGACCAATTGCTGCGCATCGGCACGACGATAGTAGGCTCGATACGCCGCCGTCTCCGCCAGCAAACCTGCCAGTTGCAGGGCAATCTCTTCCAAATCCTGAGAAGCCGCGTTGCTCCCGGGCGCGATTCGCCAGGCGTCCCCCTCCCCTTCCACAATCGCAATCTGTCCCTTCGCCGCCAGCCATTCAATGCCCGCCCGCACTGTTGCAGTGCGCTGGCCGGCAGCCGCCGCCAGGCGCGCCACATCGACGTGTCCCTCTCGTCTGCTGAGATCATGTTTGAGCAGACCGGCCAATCGCTTGATGAAAGACTCCAGACGGTCATCCGCATCGCCGGCGTCGCACAGGTAGACGGTTTTCGGCGAAACGTGCGCCAGCGCAGATTCCAGCTCCTTCGGCCCGGCCGGCGCGCGCCAGATCACCAGCGACTTCGCCGGCGCGAGGTCATGTCGCCGGCGTGCCGCCATCACAGACGGGAGCTTTCCGTCTGCCCACACCATTACGTCGTTCGCCGAGACCAGACCATCCACGCGCTTCGCCGCGTCGGCAACACCGCGCCAGTCGACGACCTCAATCGCCGGCCCCGCGATCTCGATCCGGACGGCTTCGATCACCCTGGCGTCGACCCATTCGATCGACAACGCCTGCGCGCCGAGATAGTTCGTGCTCTTGATCGTTACCGCGACGTCGAGACGGCCTTGAGGCACATCCTCGTCCGCCCCTCGCCACCAGATCACTCGCCGAGAAAGCCCCTGCCGGTCTTCGAGTGTGACTTCGCGATGCTCGCCGCGCCGTCCGAAGGCGCGCTCGCCGGCGATCGCCACATCGCGCACGGCCAGCGTCACCGGCGGATTGCCTTCTCCAAATGGGCCTAGCCGCTCGATCTGCTGCGCCAGCTCCAGAGTAAGGTCATTCAACGGCACAAACGCGTCGATGCTCGTTCCTGAAGGGGCGGCCGCGCGATCCCAGATCGCGGCGACGGCGCGAGACAGCTCTCGCCGAAAGATCGGCGCGTCGTCGGAGTTCATCACGAGGCCCGCAGCGCCGGGGTGCCCGCCGAAGCTGATCAGGCGGTCGCGCACAGAAGCCAGGGCAGCCGAGATGTCGACACCCGGCACTGCTCGCGCCGATCCGCGAGCGCGCCCGTCGGCCGAGGCGACCAGGAGCACGACCGGCCGCGCGTATTTCTCTGCCAGGCGGCTGGCGACCGGGCCGATGACGCCGGCATGCCAGTGGAGACTCGAAAGCACCACCACGGTCTCATCGAGAAGCGACGGATTCTTCGCGATCTGCTCTTGCGCCGCTGCGTAGACCTGCTCGGTCAGTACGCGGCGCTGGTTATTCACTGCCTCAATCTGCGAGGCGATGATCCGGGCGCGCGTCAAATCGGCCGTCGTCAATAGCTCGACGGCGAGCGTCGCATCGCCCAACCGGCCGACCGCATTCAGGCGCGGCCCGATCGCAAAGCTGATGTGCTCTGCTGTCAGGTTCGCCGCGTCGAGCTTCGCCATGTGCATCAGCGCCTGAAGCCCGAGACGTTGGGGGTGTCTCAACTCTTCAAGCCCGAGCTGAAGCAGGTAACGCGTGTCGGAGACCTGGCGCGCCACATCGGCGACGATGCCGAGCGCGACCAGGTCCAAAAGCTGCGGGAGCCGGCTCGAATCTTTGTCTTCGCCGGCAAGGTGATAGACTTGCTGCGCCAGCTTGAAGGCGACGCCGACGCCCGGCAGGTCCCGCAATGCGTGCCCGGCGGGCAGGCGCTTCGGATTGACCAGCGCGTCGGCTTCCGGCAGCGACTCGGGCAAGTCATGGTGATCGGTGACCAGGGCAGTCAGTCCGCGTGATCTGGCATGCGCGATCGCCTCGTGCTCGGCGATGCCGGTATCGCACGTCAGCAACACGTCGACGTGCTGCGAGCTAAGGAGGTGATCGAGCGCATCGAGCTTGATGCCGTGCGATTCGACCAGGCGCTGCGGCACGTAGTAAGTGACGTCCGCGCCGAGATCGCGCAGCGTCGATACGAGGAGCGACGTCGCAGTCTGCCCGTCGACGTCGAAGTCACCCCACACCAGGATGCGGCGACGGCGTACGACGGCGTCGTACAGCAGGTGCGCCGCGCGTTCGAGATCGGGCAATGCAGCCGGCGAGGCGGGAGTATACCGCGCGGGATCGAGGAAGCCGAGCGCCGCAGCGGGGTCCGTCAATCCGCGCCGTGCCAGAATGTCGGCCACCAGCGGATGTCCGCCCACGGCAGTCCGGAGAGGCGTGGGGACGTCAATCGAGACAGGCTCGGACCAGGAACGTTGGAGCATCACCACCTGCTAGGCCGGCAGTCCCCGCAGCATCTGCCAGCCGCTGGACAGCCAGCGGTACACTAATGCAATGTAGACCGCAGCGACCCAAATCAAGAACACGATTGCGATAGCAGTCAGCGTGTCCAACCATCGGGCGACGACATCGCTCACATCGTTGACGAGCGTCGTCGCCTTGTCCACAACGCGATTGAGTCGCTCGGGCAGTTGCCCGATACTGGCTACGCGGCGGACTACATCGGTCAGGTCGTTGAACACGCCGAATATGCTCGACAAAATACTCTTCAGCTCAGCGAGACCCGGCACGCTAAAGCTGGGAATGTCCGGCACGGGAATCGTCACCCGGCCGATCACGGGCAGCCTCACGCTGATGTTCGGAATGCTAATCGGGCCCAGGCGTGTCGTCACCGCAGTGATGGCGCGACCAATCCCGCCCAGCGTATTCGCGATGGCGGCGATCCTGCCTGATAGACCCCGAAACGCCTGGGTGGCGTCGTCGACGGTCGCCTTCACGTCCTCCAGGCCGGCATTGATCTCGTCGAGCGGTCCACGCACAGCGTTTTCAATGTCGGCCACGAACTGGCGCATGACGAAGAACCCCGCCGCGCCCAAAATGATCGGCATCAAAATGCTGAAAATGAGCAGCAAGCCCATCAGTCGTCGCAGCATGTCGCTTCTCCTTTCACTGACCAAACGGGCAAATCAGAGCGAGCATGAGCCATCCGCCGCAGAAGAGAAGCATTAAACCAATCAAGAAGAGAAACGGTCGATCCGTCTCCGACATAAGGAAACAAAGCTCCTCGCCACGCGCAGAAAGCCGGGCCAAACATTGCGATGCCAATCAGCGAGGCTGCTATGCAGGGCAAACAAGCAAGGAGTAATCCACTCAGATCGACTCGCCCAGTACGTGGTTCTGATTGGACCAGTACCACGTAGAGCACGAGCGAAACGCAGAGCACCATAACACTGAGCAGACCTAGCATGCCCGCGAGCGTTCCTAGCGATCTGCTCACTATTGGCTCCAAGCGTCGTTGCGCTCATCAATACGCGATCTCATCAACGTCCTCCAAGCTGATGACCAGATCGACCTCAAGTTCATGCTCTTCCAGCACACCGGCGACGACACCGCGCTCGCACAGCGATCGGTACGTGCAGAACCGGCACTGGCGCTCGTCGGGCGTGAGCGGCCACACAGCTTCCGCTCGCGACTCAATTTCAGACAGCAAGCGGTACAAGTAGATTTCGTCGTCGGCAAACTGCGCCGAATCGTACGCCAGCACTTCGGGTTCCGATGGATACTCTGCAAACCAGTACGCCATTTCGATCGACTCGGGCGCGAGAGACGGCTCCGACTTTGCCAGCACGTAGCGGTATACGCGTGTCTGCAGGCGCCGCAGAAGCGATGCCCGATCGGGCCGTTTGCGCTCTGTCTTCCAGTCGACGATAACCGCCCGGCCATCTCCCATCGCGAGCAGGTCGTACTTCGCGACCAGGCGATGCGCGCCAAACGGAACCGACAGCGCAACTTCAGCCCTTCGATCAGGCGGAAGGGAAGCGTCCCCCGCCTCCAACTTCCAACCTCCAATCTCCAACCTCAAGTAGTTACCCCACCACCGCGCCAGATCGGGATCGGCGCCCGCTGCGCGAGTCAACTGCTCGACTGGCAGGCCGTGGACGTGCTGCTGGACGAGCCGATGGAAGCGGCGGCCCAACTCGGCCAGGCGCTCGCGCTCGATGAGCGGCTCGGACTCGACGGCCGGCCATTCCTGCTCTAGCACGTAGCGCAGTTGAAACCGGCGCGGGCAGTCGGCGTAGTCGCTCAGGCTGACCTGGGAGAACTGGAAGTTAGACGGGAGAGTCATTATACTCAGCGCAGGCACAATTTGCGCTTTTGTTAGCGTTACTGTGACGGCTACTGTCATGCCCGAATGCTGTTGTCGGGCATCCAGTTGGACGATGGGTACTCCATGCCGATTGGGTTGCCGCCATGCCCGAATGTCTATGTCGGGCACCCGCCTAAAGCGTGCGGGAATGACCAAGAGCCGCAGTTTATGACCGTGAGTGGTATATCTGCAAAACCTGGGTTAATCTGCATCCAATGACTGCTGTGATTCCCAATAGGTGTATAGCGCAAGGAACGGCGCTGCCGCCTGGCGCGGGTTGTCGTCGCGCTGGCCGGTGTTCCAGGTGAGGATCAGCTCACGCCTGGCACGCGTGATGCCGACGTACAGCAGGCGCAGCCTTTCCTCGGTATAGGCCAGCCGGGCCTCACGTGTAGCATCGCCCGGGACGTAACCTCCGCCCTCGTGCATCCTCTCGAGCTGGCCGATGGCTTCGGCTTCGAGATTCAGGCCGTCGCGCACGAACCACGACTGGCCGCGATAAACATCGCCCGGCAGCGCAGACGGGAAGTCGTAGTTGTTCACGCCGAGCAGATAGACGCGATCCCACTCCAACCCCTTCGCCTTGTGCATCGTCGCGACTGTGACGCGTCCGGGCCGAGGTGTGAAGCCGAGATCGTCCTCGCTGAAGCCCAGGAAGCGCTGCTCGTTGTTCGCAACCCGATCCAGCTCGGCGGCGAGATCGGGTAAGCGCCAGTCGAGCCGGTCATCCGCCAGTCGTCTCAGCACGACCGCGATCTTGTGCGCCAGCGCGAGCTCGCGCGCGATCTGATCGGCGTCGCCGTGGCGATACAGGTCCTGCGCGACGGTCAGAACGAGCTGGTCGATCGGCAGCTCCGATGCACTCAGCCAGCGCCGAACGACGCTGCGGAAATCTACAAGCTCGGCGCGGATGGCCGTCTCCGACGCGGGCGGAAACTCGGCCAGCCAGTCGAGATCGGGACGCGGCCAGATGAACGACTCGATCTGGTCGAGCCGGCGCAGGCCGGTCGCGATCGATTTGCGATCTTTGACGCGCTGCGAATCCGCTTCCTCCGCCGGATCGAGAGGGTTGACCATCTCAAACAGCCTGGCGAGAAATGAACTGGACAGCGGCGCCGACAGGTAACGCAAAACGTCACGCAGCTTCGCGGCTGCCAGACGCGTCGAGGACGTGCTGCGCAGCAACTCGTCAGGCTCTATGCCCAGCGAGCGGAGTTTCTCGCTGACCTTGAAGCCGCGCGTGTTGTCGGGAACCAGGATGGCGACCGTGCGATCCGTGTGTTCGGGCAGCCAGCGCTGGATCGACCTGGCGACGATGTCCAGCTCCTTCTCCGGCGAGAGCGCCTCGTCGTAAAGGCGCACGATCAGGTCGGGCGTTTCAGGTGGGTTCGGCTGCGCATCGTCGAGCGGCGTCAGAATGATTCTTTGATCGCGAAAGGCGCGCCGCCGGACCGTCTCCTCCGGGTGATCGCGCAGGGTCCAGTCGACGAGGGTGTTCGCCAGGTCGACGATCCGGCGCGTCGAGCGGCCGGAGTGCAGCAGGGGGCACTCGACCACGTCATCTTCGTCGAGAAAATCGTTCAGGTAGCGAATGTTGGACGTCGTGAACGTCGTGTTGATCGACTGGTTGGGATCGCCGACGCGCACCCAGTTGCCGCCCTCCGTCAGCAGTCGCAAGATTCTCTCCTGAAGCAGACTGCTGTCCTGCGCTTCGTCTTCCAGAATGTACGGCCACTTACGCTGCAGCCGCGCCAGGAGGTCGGCGTCGATTTGCAGCGCTTCGAGCGCCAGGCGCGTGAGATCGTCGAAGTCGACGCCGCCGCGTATCGCCAGCGCACGCTGATAATCTGTGTAGATATCGAGACACATCTTGCTCAGCAGCCAGTCGCCTTCGAACGAGGGCATGCGCTCGTGGACGGCAGCCGGCGTCATCTGCAGGTCTTTCGCGCGCCGGATGAAGGCCGTCACGATCTGCACAACCAGGTCCGGCCAGCGCTCGCGCTCGAGCCACGCGCGCCGGTTTTGCTCGATCTGCGGATCGACGAAGAACTCGAACGCCGGGTTGGCGCGCAGCCAGTTGGCGACGATGTCTGCGAGGATCTGCCCGGATACCCTCTCGTCGACGATGTCGAAGTCCTCCGGCAGGCCGAGCAGCGCCGGCCGATCACGTAGGATGTCGTGCGCCAGGCCGTGCAGCGTGCGCATGCGATAGCCGACCTCGGGCAGCAATCCCTCCTCGTGCTGCAGGAACTCGCGGATGCGCCGCGAGAAGTTGTCGACGGCCGAGTTGGCGAAGGTGACGATCAGCACTTCCTGGTCGTCGCGGATCTTCTCCTTCACCAGTTGCGCGGCGAGGTAAGACAGCGTGACCGTCTTGCCCGACCCCGGCACCGCCGACACGCCCATCCGCCCGCCGAGGTGAACGTAGTCAAGGATTTTCTGTTGGGCTGGACGTGGCGTAAACATTCGGATTGATGGTCGAGATTCGTAACTGGACTGATCATTAATCTCGGCTCTACCGGATGGGACGGGAAAAGCTCGTCCCACTGACCGAAAAGAACACGGACAAATCCCTCAGACTCTGAAGAGTCCGTGTTCGCTTCAGTCCGTGAGTGAAAATCCCCTTGAAGTCGGAAGAGCCTTAATCTCTAATCTCCAATTACTTCTTACTTCCTTAAGACTCGCGGAGAACCTGCTGGATCAACGTCAGCAACGGGCCGCGCTCTTCGAAGCCTTGCTCGTTCAGGCTGCTGTAGGCGAGCACGACTTTTTCCCGGCAGCGGCGCAGCAGGCCGCGCACCAGGCGCAGCAGCGTATCGCGGCGCGCCGCCTGCTCGTCTTCGTCGGTCCACTTGCGCTCAAGGTCCCAGTGCCGGCTGAGCACGTACGGGTGCGTCAGGGGCTGATACAGCCGCTCCCACCACGCAGGGCTGCCCGCGTTCAGCCAGAACTGCATCGTCGCGGGCATGTTGGCGAGCAGGAACGTATACGCCGGCGCAAGCAGGGCAGCCTGCGGCGCTTCGCCCGGCGGCTCGACGTACGTCGCCGCGATCACGCCCTCGCTCACCAGATCGACGTAGGGCCTGCCGATCGACAGCGCGTCGGCGGCGTCGAAAGGATCGAGCGCGACGACCCGCCGGAACTTGCGCGCAGATTCGATGACCTGCGCGGCGATGCGACCTCGATCGAACCGCGCGCGTCCTTGCGCGGCGTGGAAGCCGTAGCCGGGCTGCGACAGCACCTCGCCGAACAGGCGGCTCACGAAGTGGTCGAGCGTCGACGGCGAAGACGCGACGTAGCCGGCCAGCCATTCGCGCAGGCGCTCGTAACGCGCGCCCGGCTCGTAGCCGACGCGGTCTTGGAGATCGGCGCGGAGCTGATCGAACGATCGCAGCGACGGCGCGCCATCGGCGATATGATAGGCGCGCTCGGCCAGCAGGTGCGCGCGCGCCGGATCCAGCCCTTCGATCGACATCGCCAGCGCGTGCGCCACGTCCGGCCTGGGCGGGATGACGCGCCAGTCGCGATGCGCCAACGCCGACAGCGTGAGCAGGCCGCGCGCGGCCGGTTCCTCGATCAGCGCACGCGAGGGACGCAACGAACGGGTCGGGATGCCCCGCCGATCCAGCCGGTCGGTCAGCGCGAAACGCAGCGCGTCGGTCAGGAACGGCGCCAGGACGACGATCTCGCCCGGCGAGACGCCCTCCACGTTGACGGCGCGATCGATACGCCGCACGACCCAATCCAGCATCTCCGGGTGGAAACGCCCGCCGCCGAACTCCAGCGCCAGTCGGGCGTCACCGCGCGTCTGGCGGCGCACCGAGCCAGGAGCGGACAGCGCGTGCTCCATCGCGTACTCGAGCGCGCGCACGTGGATCGAGACGACACGCGACTCGACGAGCTTGACCGTGCGATCGCATACCGCGTGCAAATCCCAGGCTGACGCCGGATCGGCAGCCAGGAACGAGCGATAGCCCGCGTCGGCGTCGTAGCAGATCAGCGCCGACTCTGCCCGGGGGATCCAGTCGCGCAGCAGGTCATGTGTGACCGGTGTGTCCTCCTCGACGTTGTCGACGATCAGATGGCGCAGGCGACTAAATAAATCCTCGCGGAACCACGGCAGATTGAGCAGGTGGCGTGTCAGCAATTCGATCTGAAGCGAGAAATCCAGCAGGTTGCTGTCGAGGCAATAACGGCGAAAGCGATCGACGCAGTCCTGCACCTGCACGAAGATGCGAGCGCGCGCCTCCCGGCCCGACCACGCCGCGGCCAGGCGGCGCCCGACGTCGGTGTGGGGGAATCCGACGAGCGCCGACTTGTTCAGACTATCGAGAAGCTGGGCGTATATCCGGCTGCGCGAGAGATGCACCTCGTCGAAGTAGAATCGCTCGACGATGAGCGGCTCGACGATGCGCGCCATGTGATACTGCGCGGTTTCGAGTGTGAGGAAGATCGGCGGCCGCTCGGGTCTGGCAAATCCGGCCGCCTCGGCAATCGCCGGCCAGGCCAGATCGACGGAGCGGCGGGCCAGGCCGCCGATCGTCAGCGTCTCGACCTGTCCGCCGGCCGGCAAATCGGGCTTGCGCAGCTCGTCCTGAAACGGCTTGAGCAGCGAGCGCTGTGGAGCGAGGACGAGGATCGACTCGCCGCGCACGCCGGCTTGGAGCAGCGCGCGCAGCCGCTCGACGGCGATCGTCGTCTTTCCCGAGCCGGCCGGGCCGCGCAAGAAGATTCGTTTGAAGAGATCGGTGGTATTGATCAGTTCTGGCACGATACCGCATTCCAAATGAGTTCCCTCAGTTCCTTGAGTTCCTGGGAGGGAATTGAGGGAACTGAGGGAACTGAAGAAACTCCGTCACCCCTTTATCACCGCTACCGGCTCCAGCCGTGCTACCTTGCGGGCGATGCCCGCCTTCGACACAACACCGATGAGCCACTCTCTAATCCAGCTCGACCCAGAGAACAGAAACAATCTCGCGGGCCGTCTTGAACTCGGGATCGCCACTGACCACAATCGCGCTTAACTCTTGGGCTAACGCAATCGCAAACGCATCGGCGTACGAAACAGCATAGCGTGCTTTGACCCGAGCAGCATCAAGCACTCGGGTCTCACTGACTTCGCGCAATATGATCGGCAAACGCCGAATATCCTCGAGTATCTGGGCAGATTGATCGGGCCCCCGTTCGCGCTCGGTGATATAAGCTATCTCGCCAAAGTTGATCAGGCTGAGATTGAGTGTTACATCTACCGCTGCCCGCTCAATCAGAGCCGCGACAAGGTCTATACCTGGCTCCTGTTGCAGAAATGCAAACAGAGCGTGCGTATCCAACACATACGGACCGGGTTGAATCTCAGGCCCGGCGGGCATAGCGGCGGACCTTGGCTTCTTCGCGCTGGCGTTCCCGTCGGCGCTCTTCCAGCAAGGCTTGGGTCAGTGACGGGCCAACGGCATACTTACCGCGCAGCTCATCCACCAGGGCCCGCGTCTTGGCCAGCGATGGGCGGGCCAGAGATGGCATTTGGATAGCCAGCGTTTCCAGAACTTTCTGATATTCGGTCACCGAGAGGATGATCGTCTGTCCATCCGGTGTCAGTAGCCGGGCTTCCGTGAGCATAGCAGGTATCTCCTGTTGAGGCTTACTTCGAGTGAATTATACAACACTTGCTTCCCAGCTTAAACACAAGGAAGCACAATCATCACCCTTTTATCACCGCCACCGGCTCCAGCCGCGCCACCTTGCGGGCGATGCCGGCCTTCGACACGACTTCGATCACGCGGTCGACGTCCTTGTACGCCTGCGGGGCTTCCTCGGCCAGCCCCGGCATCGATCCGGCGCGCACCCGGATCCCCCTGCCCTGCAGCTCGTCGCGCAGTTTCTCGCCGCGAATCTCCTTCTTGGCTCGGGATCGGCTCATGACGCGGCCCGCGCCGTGGCAGGTCGATCCGAATGACTGCTCCATCGACCCCGCCGTGCCCAGCAGCACCCACGAAGCGGTGCCCATCGAGCCGGGGATCAGCACCGGCTGGCCGATCGGCTTCAGGTCAGGCGGCAGCACGTCGGAGCCGGGGCCGAAGGCGCGCGTCGCGCCTTTGCGATGCACGCACACCTTGATCGACTTCCCGCCGACGACGTGTTCTTCGATCTTGCCCATGTTATGGGCAATATCGTAGATTTGATGCAGGTCGAAATCCCTGACCTTGCCGGCCAACACCTCCTCGAACGAGCGCCGAACGAGATGCGCCAGCACCTGCCGATTGGCGAAGGCATAGTTCGCGGCGCAGGCCATCGCGCCGAGATAGTCCTTGCCCTCAGGCGAATCGAGCGGCGCGCACACCAGCTCGCGATCGGGCAACTGGATTCCGTACTTGCGCACGGCGGACTGAAAGTCGCTTACGTAGTCGGTGCACACCTGGTGCCCGAAGCCACGGCTGCCGCAGTGAATCTGCACGACGATCTGATCCTCGAACAGACCCAGCACGCGCGCGGCTTCCTCGTCGAAGATGGACGTGACGCGATCGACCTCGATGAAGTGGTTGCCCGCGCCGAGCGTGCCAACCTGGGGGCGGCCGCGCTTGACGGCGCGCTCGCTGACTTTGCCCGGATCGGCGCCGGGCATCGTGCCGAATTCCTCGGTGTGGTCGAGGTCTTCGCGCCGTGCGTAGCCTTGCTTGAGCGCCCACTTCGATCCCTGCCGCAGCATGTCGGTGAACTCATCGTGCGAAAGCCGAATGTGCCCTTCCGAGCCGACGCCGCTCGGGCAGTTGCGATACAGCGCCGTCGCCAGGTCCCCTATTTGATCTCTGACTTCGTCATGCGAGACATGCGAGGCCAGCAGACGCACCCCACAGTTGATATCGTATCCGATCGCGCCGGGCGAGATGATGCCACTCGGCAGCTCGCTCGCCGCCACGCCGCCGATGGGCATGCCATACCCCTGGTGCACGTCGGGCATGACAAGCACTCGCTCGACGAGACCCGGCAGGGAGGCTACATTCACTGCTTGCTCGATCGACTTGTCGCCCAGCGCGTCTTCGAGCAGCTCATCGTCGGCGTACACCCGCACGGGCACGCGCATGTCATCGCGGAACGATTTGGGAATCTCCCACAGATAATCGTTGATCTTGGTGAAGTCCTGCTTGCGGATCGCCATGATACACCTCCCGAGACCTGTGAGGTCTGGCAGACCTCACAGGTCTTCACACGTCGAACACCAACTCGGCTTGTAGTCCGTCTTCGGCCCGCCGGATCGACAGCCCATGAAACGTCGCCGCCTTGATCACCTTAAACAACTCGGACGGGTGACCGCCATCCACCTGCGCCCGCAGCCGAGCGCCGCCATTGACAGTTAGATCGTGGATCGCAAAGCCGGTAAATACCACGCCCTGCTCTTCAGAAAGGTATAGCAGTTCATTTAGCCAGTCAATCAGAAGCGTCTCGACGTCGATCGCCCGCAGCTCGATCTCGAACTGCCGAACAGGCGTGACCTGCGACAGGTCGGTGAGCAGGCCAAACATGCCTTCGGCCGCCCCGGTGAACAAGCCGATCAAATCGCGTGCACGGACACGGATCGCCCAATCGGCAGTATGTTCGATTTCCTGAACGTGGTGATCCGGCGTACTCACGTGCACAGTATACACCTATCGAAAACAAACGCCGCACCTGGCAGGGCGGCGCTCGAATCGAACGGCGCCGGCCTCAAACCACCTCGATGCCTGATCCGGCCACCACCTCGCCGATGGTCCACGCATCCATCCCATCTTCCCTTGCCTGCTCGACGTACGCTTGCGCCCGATCGGCCGCAAGCGCTATCAACAGTCCACCCGACGTTTCCGGGCCATACAAAATCAACTTGTCCTCTTCGCCGATCGACTCGGCGAAGCGCACGTGGGGCAGGACGTAGTCGCGATTGCGCCACAGACCGCCGGGGAAAGCTTCCTTCGTCACATAATCGCGCGTGCCGGGCAGCAGCGGCAAATCGGGCATCTTAAAGCGCAGGCCGGCGCCCGACATTTCGCCAACTTCCAGCGCGTGAGCCAGGATGCCGAAGCCGGTCACGTCGGTGCAGGCGTGCGCGCCGAAGCGCAGCGCCAGGTGCGAGGCGTGGCGGTTCAACTGTACCATGCTCTGCACGGCTGCTTCGACGTGCGCTGCGTCCGCGATGCCCCGTTTCAGTGCGGTCGTAATCAGGCCGACGCCGAGCGGCTTCGTCAAGATCAGGCGGTCACCCGGCCGTGCGCCGCGCTTGGTCAGGAAGCGATCGGGGTGAACCAGGCCGGTCACCGCCAGCCCGTACTTCGGCTCTTTGTCAGAAACCGTATGCCCGCCGACGATCACGCCGCCTGCCTCGATCACTTTCTCGCTCCCGCCGCGTAGAATCTCGGACAGGATAGCATGGTCAAGCCCTTCGGGAAAAGCGACGATGTTGAGCGCGAACAGCACTTCGCCGCCGGCTGCATACACGTCGCTCATCGAGTTGGCTGCTGCAATCGCGCCGTAGGCGTAAGCATCGTCGACGACCGGCGGGAAGAAGTCGGTCGTGGCGACCAGCGCCTGCTCGTCGTTGAGGCGATAAATGGCCGCATCATTATGTCCGTCAAGTCCGACCAGAACCTGCGGATAGTCGCCGGGTTTGAACAGATTGTGCATGGAGCGCAGCACCTGCGCCAGGTCGGCCGGGCCGAACTTACTGGCTCAACCCGCGCACGACGCCAGCGCTGTCAGCTTAACATCCTCGTATGCCATCAAACTCTGCTCCGCTCGTAACTACTCGGCCCAACGTCATTGCGAGCATCTTTTTGCGAAGCAATCCCCGGCCGGTCAGGAGATTGCTTCGTCGCAAACAGCGCTCCTGCTCAGAAACTTGCGTCTCGTTGAGCTTAGGCAGGTGTTTCGACAATCGTGAATCCGAGTTTAGCCGCTTTCTTTTTGAGATGCGCGACTTCGCGCTGGCGCACTTGTTGCTCATATTCGTCGGCGCTCAGCGA
>DATEUJ010000131.1:0-46919 GCA_035283185.1 Anaerolineae bacterium
AGCGGCGCCTCGGACTGGTCGGTTGGCTGCTCACCACGCCCGTCCGGTCTGGGGAACGTAGCCGCCTATAATCGGCGAGTAGCTATGTCGTTCCTGTATGCCTATTGACCATCGGGGGTATTGACAAAGCATGTCCGTTGCTCAGAACACCCTCACCTCCACCATCTCCCCTTCCTGCACCCCGTTCGCATCCAGCGGCACGACCATCAACCCGTCGGCCTTCACCAGCGTGAAAATCAGGTTGCTCTTGCCTAAGACTGGCTCGGCCCATAACTCACCGCCGCGCTCCACGAGCTTCACCTGGACGTAGTCCTCGCGTCCCGGCGTCGAGGCGATGTTGCGCGCCAGCCGTGCGCGGACCGAGCGATGGATCGTGGGTTGGGCCAGCACCTGCATGTGCCACAGCGTCGGCGTGATGAACAAGTCGGCGACAACCAGCGCGCTGACCGGGTTGCCGGGCAGGCCGAACACCGGCTTGCCATCGCACACGGCCAGGATCGTCGGCTTGCCCGGTTTGATCGACACGCCGTGAACCAACACACCGGGTTTGCCGAGCCGGTCGATCACCTGAGAAGTCATGTCGCGCGTGCTCACCGACGATCCGGCCGACAGCACCAGCGCGTTGCTGCCGTCGAGCGCGGCGCGGGCGGCATGATATAGCGCGTCGAAGTCGTCGGGGACAATGCCGCACGGTATCGGTATGCCCCCTGCGCGCTGCACCAGCCCGGCGATGCTGTGCGTATTCACGTCGCGCACCTGGCCGGGCGCAGGCTCTATGTCGGCGCGGACAACCTCATCGCCGGTGGCTAGAATCGCGACGCGCGGTCGCCTGGCCACGCGCACCTGCGTGATACCGGCCGCGGCCAGGCCGCCCAGGTCCTGCGGGCGCAGGCGGTGGCCGGCCGACAGCAGAGCCTCGCCGGCTTTGACGTCTTCGCCGATTTGAATGACGTTCTCGCCGACGGCGATCGCCCGCAGCACTTCGATCTCGTTCTCGCGCGCCTTTTGCGTGCGCTCGATCATCACGACGCCGTCCGCACCTTTGGGCAGCATGCCGCCGGTGTGAATGATGGCGGCCTGGCCTTTGCCGATCTCGAACGCCGGCGCTTTGCCCATAGGGGACTCACCGATGACAGTCAGGTAGGCGGGGAGCGATTCACTCGCGCCGAACGTGTCTGCCGCGCGCACGGCGTACCCGTCCATCGCGCTGCGCGGGAAGGCGGGCAGCGCTTCGGGCGCGACGGGCGATTCGGCGATGACGCGGTCGAGCGCTTCGTGGAGCGGAACCACGTCGGCGCCGACGCTAGACGGCAATTGGTCGAATAGCTTCTGAATGGCGGCTGACGGCGTGAGGACAGTGAACAGCTCGGGCATGGATCATCGCTGCGCGAACAGGCGCTTGAAAGCAGTCGCGTCGAGCGGCGCGATGCGCGCCGTGGCGATGTTTTCGTCGACGTGTTCTGGGCGGCTCATGCCGACGAGGGCGCTGGACACGCCGGGCGCCGAGCGCGCGAACTGGATCGCGCGCTGCGCGTCGGCCGACAGTCCCTCGAATTGCGCCTGAAGCGCGCCGGGTATTCGGCCCAGCAGGCGCGAGTGGAGCAGCGCCGCGCTGCAGATCACGGTGACGCCGAGGCGCTTGGCGGCCTCCAGCACGCTCATTTGCTCCCCACCCGCGCGCTGGTTGCGCAGCGTCAACGCCTCGAGCAGCGCCAGGTTGCACGGCAGTTGGATGAAGCGGCAGTGATGATTGATGCCGCGCACCTCGCGCGCGACGGCCAGCACGTCGTCGAGCGAGAGATACCCGCTGGCCTGGGGCGACACGCGATAGCCGTTCCACGTGGCCGTGCCGTAGAACTGGATCCAGCCCTGATCGACGCGCTCCTCTAGAAACTCGAACGCCGCGCGCAGCCGGGTCCGAAATTTGGCGCGCGGAATCTTTTCGAGCTGCGTTTCGGGATTGTGAAGGTAGTAGACGTCGACGCACTCGACGCCGAGGTTATGTCTCGACTGCTCGATCTGGTGCCACAGGAATTCGGGCGACATACAATGCCCGTCGACGAATTCTTCGGGCCGTGCGATAGCTGTGTCGATGTACTTCTCGCGGATGAAGCGCTGCGGGTCGTCCGGAGGGCTGCCGTCGTATGGGACGTATCCGCCCTTTGTGCAGATGACGACCTCGTCGCGCCGCGCCCGGCCCGACTCGAATAGCAGGCTGAGCGCTCGGCCGACGCTTTGCTCGCTGCGCTGGCAGCGATAGTTGATCGCACTATCGATCAGGTTGATGCCGCGCTCGACCGCGCGCTGCACGGCTGCCATGTAAGCGGCGTCGGTGTTATTGTCCGTGCTGCCGAGGTACGTGCCGATGCCGATGGACGACAGCCACCAGCCCTGCTGGCGCCGGAAATGGTCCGGCAGGTCAGGGAACCGGTCGCGGAAGCGCTGCGTGCCCTCCGTTGTGGCGCCGGCTTTAGGGCGGAAGTGTGTGTGCATATCGGTCAAAGGAATCTAGCCGATGACGAGTCCGGCGAACGTCGCTGCCGCCGTCGCGGCGAAGAGTCCTACGCCGCCTGCGGCCAGAACGCCATGTGCGCGCCAGCCGCGATAGCTATGCCGCAAGACGCCGGCGAACTGCCATGCGGCCAACGGCGCGACAAGCAGCGTCCAAAGCGGGATACGTGGATGGATCCAGCCTATCGCCGCCGCGATCCAGGTCGCGGCAAATGCCGCGATCAACAACACGCTGTGCAAGAGCGCGGCGCGCGCTCGACCGGTTCGCACCGCGAGCGTGCGCTTGCCCGCGCGGGCGTCGGCGTCGAGATCGGGAAGCTCGACGACGACGAGCATCGCCATCTGCATCAGCACAAGCGGCAGAGTGATGGCGACGAGGCGCACGTCGACCGGGCCGCGCTGCATGACGAGCCCGCTCAGCGGCGCCAGGAACGCAACGATCAGCGCGGTCGTCAGCTCGCCGAATCCGCTGGCGACGAGGCGGACAGGCGGAGCGGAGTAGAACCAGCCGCCCAGCAGCGCCAGCGCGCCGATCACGCTCATGGCAGGCTCGATTGTTGCGGCCGCGACGATGGCGACGATGGCGATTATCGCGCACACGCGCGCGGCGCCGAGCGCCGCGTTCGGCGGCAGCAAGCCTCCGGGAAGCACACCGCTGCCGCCTGTGAACCAGGTGCGGTTTGCGCCGATGAGCCGGTCGGCTTCGAAGTCAAAGTACTCGTTGGCGTAATGCGTCGTCAACTGCACGCTGGTGACGATCGCCTGGCCGAGCAGGTAGCGGCGCCAATCGATCGGGACGCCGGCGCTTATCGCGATCGCCGCACCCAGCGCGTACAACAGCGCCCCGCCGAGCAGGAACACGGGGCGCGTCAATAAGGCGAAAGACCACAGACGGACGAACATACGTGGCTCGTGTGCGGACTATTTTCCCAGCGCGCGCCTGATCTCATCGGCGTGCTGAGCCTCGTGCTCGCCGATGCGGAAGCACAACTGCGCGACGGTGATGAAGTCGCCGCGCGCGTGCTGGCCGGACTTGTCGAGGTCGGCCTCGCTCAGTCCGTCGATCCAGGCAGTTAACCGCTGGCGCGATTGGCTCAAGTCGCTCAATAGATCGGCGGGGGCCCGGTCTTTGCGCTTTTCGACCTGCCGCTGATTCCAGAAGTCGAGGCTGAAGCTTTCCGGGAGCCTGGCCTCGCCGGCGAGCATGCGCTGCCCGGTGGCTGTCTGGCCCGGCTCGGCGGACGCCAGGTGCGCCACGACCTGCTTGACCGTCCACGCGCCTTCGCTCGACGCGACGGGGTGCTCCCACTGCGCCTCGGATAACCCGGCGACGGCGTCAACGAGCCGGGCGCGCGTCGCTTCGAGATGCCGGCGTATCGCCTCTTTGCGCTCACTCATTCGGCTCTCCCCCATGGCGCGGCGCACGTCGCGCAGGTGCATCATGTTGTGGCGATAGATCAGCTTGAACATCTCCTCAATCGCCATCTGGCCGAAGAAGGGGTGGCGACCCGTGCGCGCGAAGTCTTCGTCGGCGATGCGGCCGACCATGTCGATCGTCTCCTGGCGGACGGCACGCAGGTCGTCGAGCAACTGTTCGTAGGTGCGGACGCGCAGGCTGCCGACTTCGCCGTTGTTGAAGGCGTTAATGTCGAAGCCTTCCGGCGCGCCCTCGCCGCCGCCGAGGATATCGCGCCCATAATACAGAAAAGCCCTTTCCGCCGACCCCAGGTGCGCGACCAGGTCCTGAAGTGTCCAGGTCATTCCGTCGGAATAGAGGGTCATCGATCGCTGAGCGGGCGACAGACTCTCGAATGTCTTGATCAGCTTGTCGCCCTCGTCGCGCAGCCGCTTTCGAATCAGGTCGCGCTCGCCCTGCGTCGTCACCCAGTTCCTCCGGCATGGTGATCGATGTTGATGTAAGCGTCGATGAACTCCATCATTTTCTCGCGATCGAAGTCGTCGAGGTACAGATAGCGCGTCCAGGCGGTGAGTGCGATCGGCTTGCCACCGCTGGCCTGTCGAATGCCCGCATAAGGAGCCAGGATGAGGTGTGTGTATTTGGGATCCGCCCGCAACTGGGTGACAAAGTCCGTCAATTGGGCTTCCAGTTCGGGACAACCCTCGTCAGGACAGTCATACTGAATGAGCACACCGCCATCCTCCAGGTTGTGGATCTGAAGCTCATCGGGAATCGGCTCGGTCGAGATGCCCCACGGCGCCAGCGTGCCCAGGTGCGGGCCGGAAGTCGGCGGCACGGTATTGTATGGCACGTGCGTCTGGTCGAGTGTGTCTACGTGCTCGTTGCCCTGAGTCAGCACGGCCGTTCCCGGCTGGCCGGTCGGACTGAGCGCCCGAAACGCGAAGTAACCGGTCACGACGACGGCAAGGGCCACTCCGCCCCAGATGAACAGACGCTCCCGTCGGGCGCGTGCCGCCCGTCGAGATTTCTCCTCCTGGCGCCGCTGGCGGCGCATCTCCTTCTTGGTGACAGTCTTCTCAGCCAATGCCTGACTCCTCCTTCAAATGTAAGTGCTACTAAGTTTACCTTAACTCGCGTCCCCCGTCCAACACCAGGAGCTGACCGGTGATGAATTCACTGCGGGTGAGGTAGAGGACCGCCTGCGCGACGTCGTCCGGCGTGCCGGACCGGCCGAGCGGGGCGCTCCGCGATAATCGAGACCACCGTTCGTCGCTCCATCCCGGCGGCTTGAGCACCGCTCCCGGCGCGATCGCGTTGACGCGGATCGACGGCGCCAGCGCCAGCGCCAACACCCTGGTCAGCGCGACGAGTCCTGCCTTGCTGACACTGTGCGCGACATACGACGGCCAGGGCCGCAGCGCGGCCAGGTCGGCGATGTTGACGATGCAGCCGAGAGACGTCGCGGCGGGTTTTTTCTCTAGCATCAGGCGCGCGGCGGCTTGCGCCATGAAGAAGGGACCGCGCAGGTTGGTATCTAGCGTGCGATCCCAGTCTTCGGGCGTGATGTCGAAGATCGGCTTGCGCTCCATGATCGCCGCGCTGTTGACAAGGATGTCAAGGCGGCTGAAACGCTCCCGCACGGCGCCGAGCAGCGCGGCAATCTGCGCCGGCTCGCGCTGGTCAAGCTGCAGCGCCAGCCCCTGCACGCCGTGCGCTTCGATCTCGCGGCGCGTGCGAGCCGCCTCGTCGACGGCGTGGCGATAGGTGATGGCGGTGTGTGCGCCTGCGGCGGCCAGCGCCAGCGCGATCGACTTGCCAACGCGGTGCGCCCCGCCGGTCACGAGTGCGACCCGGTTGCGAATCTCCAATCTCCAATCTCCTCAGACCTGACGGGTTTCAAAAACCCGTCAGGTCTTTATTTACGAAACAGGCTGCGCAGCACGAACCACACGTTGGCCGGGCGCTCGCCCAGGCGGCGCATGAGGTAGGGATACCATTCGCTGCCGTAGGGCACGTAGACGCGCGCCGTGAAGCCCTGCTGGACGAGCTGCTGCAGCAGGTCGCGGCGGATGCCGTACAGCATCTGGAACTCGAACCGGTCGCGCGGGACACGATGCTCCGCGATATACGACTTCGCGGCTTCGATCATCTTCGGATCGTGCGTTGCAATAGCGATGTAAGCGCCCTGCGCGCGGGCCTCGTCGCTCAGAAGCATGCGCGCCAGCGCGACGTAGCTGGCGTCGACGTCGGCCTTGTGCGGGAACGCTTTGTCGGGCGGCTCTTGGTAAGCGCCCTTGCACAGCCGGACGTTGGCACCCTCCTGGCACAGGGCGGCGACGTCGTCCTTGCTGCGGTACAGATACGACTGGATGGCGACGCCGACGTTCTCGTATTCTCGGCGCAAGCGGCGATGCACATCGAGCGTTCGGCCGGTATAATCGCTTGACTCCATGTCGATGCGAATGAATGTGCCGATTTCCTTCGCCTTGCGCAGGATACACGCCACGTTCTCGCGGCAGAAGTCGGCGCCGATATCGAGTCCCAGTTGTGTCAGCTTGATCGAGGCGTGCGACTTTACGCCCTCTTTTCCGATCCGATCCAATATGGCCCGATAATCTTCAGTCGCGCGCCGCGCGTCGGCTTTGGTCTCGACGTTCTCACCCAGGTGATCGACCGTAGCCAGGATGCCGCCGGCGTTCAACGCGCGGATGACGGCGATGGCGTCGTCAATCGTTTCGCCGGCGACGAAGCGCCGCGCCGCGCGGCGCGTGAAGAAGAGCCGCATGATGATACCGTGGAGAAACTTGCTGTGGGACATCCAGAGGAAGAAGACGCGCATGCGGTATCCTCATTCGGCGACACAAGACGTGAAGGTGAACGCGTATATGGCGAAACCGGCGCGCTGTGGCATCAACCGCAGCACAGACTGCTCGAACCCGGGGTTCTTGACGAGGTTGTACATGCGCGGCGCATCGACGCGGACGACGCTGCGACCGCGATCGTCAAGGAACACGTCGTCGCCAGCTTCGAGCGCCGGCAGCGGCTGGCCGTGCTGCGTGACCCACACGTCGACGGTGGGCAAGGGCGTCGCGCTCGGATCGGCGATGCCCAACATCAGCTCGATCGGGTCGCCGCTTGGCGACATCACGGCGTTGACGGTAGCTGCCCGATACGGCAGGATCAGCGCGCTGCTCTCGCCGGCTGCGGCCAGATGATCGCGCGCCGCGCGCCACGGCCCGGTGACGTAGAAGAAACCGTCGGCGCGGTGCTCCGGCTCAACGTAAAAGATGACCACGCCGGGCTGGTAGCCTTCGGCATTGCCCAGCGATCCGCGATCGGAACCCGTGTAAAGTTCCGGCGTCGCGCGGTAACAGACAGCCCCCGGCTGATCTTCGGGCCGAAGCAGCGGCATCGGCTCAGGCAGCTCGACCGACGGATCGGCATCGCGCAGGAGCGCCTGGATCGCTAACTCCAGCTCCCGATAGCCTCCCTCGCCAAACTGGCTGTAGCGGATGTAACCGTTCCTGTCGATCAAGTAATGCGCGGGCCAGTAGCGATTCGCGTAGGCGGTCCAGGTCTGGTAGTCGTTGTCGAGCACGATGGGATACCCCAGGCCGAAACGGCGCGCGGCGGCCTCGACCTGACGCTTATCTTTCGCGAATTCAAATTCCGGCGAGTGCACGCCGACGATGGTCAGGCCGCAGCCGGCGTAGCGGCGGTGCCACTCGACAAGGTAGGGCAGCGTGCGGATGCAGTTGATGCAGGTGAAATCCCAGATGTCGGCGAGGACGACGCGGCCGCGCAGCGCATCCATGTGCAGGGGCGCGGAGTTGATCCAAGCGCCGGGGGCGAAGTCAGGCGCGCGGACGATCGGCTTGTGCAGTTCGACCATGCCGCTTACACGGATGTCACGGATGGCGTCCCCTCAACATCTGTGTTATCCGTGTCATCCGTGGATAGTCCTTGGGTTGTGGGAGGGCCGCGCTATGGTTGTCTTGTGAAGCCAGCCTGACTGAAGTGTCGATCGAACGAGAAGGCCACCTCGACAGCCAACTTCGCCATTACTACAAATGAGATGCAGTCGGTTAATGAGTACTTCTTGTCTTGATGCTGCTGAAGATACGTCCACCCGTCGAAGAACAAAGCCTCCTCGATGTGGATGAGCTGCAGCGATGGGCTGTGTAAGAGGTTGTGGCCGATTTGAACTGCCTTCGCGTGATAACCCCTACTGTTGAAGAAAGTGACTACTTCGTCAAACACGTGCGATGTCGTTACAAGAGGGGGCAGATGAGTGACGACCTGGCTCCAATGCTGCAAGGCGGCCGCATGATTCTTGTCATTGGCCAGCTCGAGCGCCAGTAGGTAGCTTGTGTCGACAAATACCGGTGCCATTAACCGTAAAGATAGTGGTCGTGATTGATCGAGGCGTCGTCCAACTCGATGGTGATGGGGTGCTTGCCGAATTCGAGGATCGGATCCGCCTCGCTCACCGGTACCAGCAAGATGACGTTCTGCTCCTTGCGAATTTCGACCTGATCGATCCCTTCTAGAAATTGCTTGGGAACGAGCACACCTTGCTCGGTGACTCTTGTAATGATCGCGGTGCTCATTGCTCCTCCTTTGAGCGCTTATTGCGGGATTGATTATAACCCCTGTATGGCACAGCAGCAATATCGCATCCCGACCGTGCGCAGCGATTCCTCTTGAGCAAATTCAGCGGTTGCGACCGTATTTCTCGTGGCTCGAAACCCAGTCCGACGACGAGATCGCGGAGGCCAGGGATATCTCGCCCGCCAGCGCCACAGCCGCCACGATCTCCGCGAGCCTGTTGACCTTGCCTTTGCCGTAAGCGCCCAGCATTTCGAGACACTCGCGCTGGGTCGGCAGGCCGGTGCCGCCGCCGTAAGTCGCCACGATCAAGGACGGGATAGTGAGTGAAATGTACAGGTTGCCCTCCGGCGTCAGCTCAGAGTAAATGATGCCCGCCGACGATTCGGCGACGTTGGCTACGTCCTGCCGCGTGGCGATGAACATGGCAGTGATGGCGTTCGCCGAATGCAGCCCATTGTTGTTGGCGCCGGATAGAAACGCCCCGACGTTCGCGACGCCGCCGGCATAAGACAGGCTCTCCGGCTCGACGCGCATGTGCTGGACGAGGACGTCGCGCTTGACGACGGCTTCGGCGGTGACGCGCTTGCCGCGCGTACGCATAATATTGATCTGCGAGGCTTTCTTGTCCGTGGCGAAGTTGGACTCGAGGTAGAAGTGCTCGATGCCGTCGAAATGGTCCACGATCCAACTGCACGCCGCGAACGTGGCGCGGCCCACCATGTTCTGCCCGGCGGCGTCGCCCGTCGTGAAGTTGAAGCGCAGGTAGACGAACTTGTTGGCGACGTACGGGTCGATGTAGGTGAGCTTCGCGACGTGCGACGTGGCCTCCGCTTCTTCGCGAATCTTGTCGATGTGCGCCTGCACCCACTCTACGAACTCGCGCCCGACGCGAGCGTCTTTCAAGACGAAGACCGGCGCGCGCTGCATCGCGTCGCCGACGACGGTCACCTTCACGCCCCCGCAGAGATTGAGGAGCTTGATGCCCCGGTTATACGAGGCGACGAGCGTGCCCTCGGAAGTCGCCAGCGGGATCAGGAACTGGCCCTGCGCGTGTTCGCCGTCGATCTGAATCGGCCCGGCAAACCCCAGCGGCACCTGCGCCACACCGGTGAAGTGCTCGCAGTTGCCTTTCGCGACGTGTGGATCGAATGAGTATTGGCTGACGTGCTGAAGCTTCACCCCCGTAAATTGCTCGGCGAAGGCCTGCCGGGCGCGCACGATCTCGTCGGAATAGTCGTCGACCGGATCGCGCGGAATACGCACGCGGCCTTCCTCGGGCGCTGCAATCGCATCCTCGACGCTGAATCTCAATTGGCCGAACGGTTTGGCCTCGAAGGCGATCTCGATCTCGTGCTTGCCGAGCGGCAGCGGCTCGACGCCGGCCTGAATGGTGACGACCGTCCGCAACGGAAACGCGAGCGGTCGATCTGCCGAGATGTGGTCAGGGGACAGCACACGCCCGTCGCCCAGGTCGAGCGAGAGGGACCGGGGCGGCACCGGCGTCCCGTCAATGGCGATGCTTCGCACGGCGACCAGCTCCGCGTCGCTGAGCCGATTCTTGATCGAAAACTGGACGCCCCGCTCGGTGTTCTTCAGGCTTCCCGTGGTGTAAAGTTTTTTCAAGAGCAGGCTCGGCACAATCATGGGTTCTTCATCTCCCTGGGTAAGGGTTTACGAGGAAATTATCCGAGAATGGTAGTAACGACTTCAGTCGTTGCACGTACGACTAGAGCGGATTCCACTTTGATTTACGCCGGAGTCGAGGCTTCAGCCGGAAACCGCCTAAAGGCTCGACTCCGAATTGGCGTACACGCAATCGGAATCCGCTCTAAAGTCGCTACAACGAATGACCGTCAGCCGGCGGCGCGCCTCACGGCGCTGTAACGATAACATTGTCGAACGCCACCCGCACACCGGCTTCGTTGAACGTGCCCGCGGTCAGGCCGATGTCGCCCTCGGCCAGCGCGTCGTCCGATGCTTCCGCGACGAACTTGTCGTTGACCCACAATGCCAGAGAGTCGCCGTCGCAGATGACGGTGAGGTGATTGTGTGCGGCGCCTTGGTTGATCGCGCTCGACTGCGTCCAGTCGATCAACTGCGTCGATTCTCCATCCACCTGGCGGATAAAGGCGTAGTAACCGTCGCCGCTGATCAGGATGCGATAGAAGTTGTCAAAGTCCTGGTATCGGCATATCACGCCGTAATCGTTGTTGTCCGGCCCGGCCACTTGCGTCGCATCCACGTCGACGACGACGTCGGTGAAGGATTGGCCGGGATTCGCCCATACGTAGAGGCTCTCGGCGCTGACGCCGATCACGTACTGCCCGTCGACGTAATCGGACAGGCTGTCCTTGTCGGACGCGCGATCCCAGCCCGAGTCGGGCGATGAGAAGTCGTCGGAGAAGAGAACCTCGGCGCCGCCTCCTGCAACCGGCACGCCGACGACTACGTTGTCGAAGCCGACACTCACGCCGGGATCGTCGAACGTCTCTACGACCAGGGCGACCGAACCGCCGGCGAGCGCATCGTCGACCATGTCGGCCAACAGCACGCCGTTGGCGATCAGGCGGAGGTGATCGCCGATGCATTCGACGCGCAGTTGGTTGGCGTCCGTTCCAGGCGCGATGGCTTCCGACGAGGTCCAGTCTACCAGCGAAGCATACTCTCCGCTGGCGACTCGGTAGATCGTATACGTGCCATCGCTGCCGATTTCCAGCGCGTAGTAATTCTCCGAATCCTGATAACGGCACAAGACGCCGAAGGCATTCAAATCGGGGCCGCTGACCTTGCGTACCTCCAGCTCGACGACGACGTCGGGCAGCTCGACGTCCTCCAGATCGGACCAGCCGGCGTAACTCTGAGATGCGACTTCGATCGTCAATTTTCCATCCGCAATCGTCCGCGAGACGTCCTTCGAGGAGCCGACGTACCAGCCGCCGCTTTCGTCGTCGAAGCTGTCGCTCAGGATCATTTGCACGTCTGCCGTGGGCGACACATCCACGCTCACCTCGTGCGAGCCGCCAGGCACGCGAGCCAGCAGGTCGTCGAAGCCAACGGACACGCCCCCCTCCCCGAACGCGCCGGCAAGCAGGCCGATGTCGCCGTCGCCGAACTCGCCGTCATACGCCTGATCGACCTGCACGCCGTTGATATAGAAGGTGAAGCGATCGCCCTCGGCGACCACGGCGATCCGGTTTTGGCCGCTGTCCTGATCGATCAGGTCGGAAGCCGACCACGGCAGAATCGTGACCCACTCGCCGTCGACGAGCTTGCTGAACTCGTAAAAGCCGTCCCTGCTGATCGAAAACACGTAGAAGTTATCGGCGTCCTGGTAGCGAACGATGAGGCCGATCTGATTGTCGAGCGGGCCGCCCAGGTACTGTGTATCGACTTCGACGTCGACGTCGTCGAACGATTGGCCCGGGTTCGTCCAGCCGACGTAGTTCTGTGTGAAGACGTCGATTACCATATGGCCGTCCTCGTAACGCGCGGCGGTGTCTTCGTCTTCGTCCTCCGACCAGCCGCTGTCGGGACTGCTGAAGTCGTCGGAGAACAGCACTTCGCCGGCGTTGGCAGGCGTTGGGATAGGCTCGCGCTCCGGCTCGACGGTGGGCAGCGACACGATGCCGGCCTGCGCCTGCCGGATGAGAGGCACGGCCATGTTGATCGGGCGCAGCGCGTTGATGAAGCCGCCGGTCGGCACGCACCCGTCCCGTTCGTCGATCGCGCCGTCACCGTTCGTGTCGGCCAGCACGCGGCAGTCGACGTACTGATCGTCGCCGCCGTAGCCGAGCTGCGTCGGAATGCCGATCAGGCGCCCGCTGGCATCTGCAGCCAGGCCGCCGCTGTTGCCGCCTGCGATCGTCGCATCCGTCTTGACAAAGGCGCGCCCTTTCACGCCCGGCGCGTTGGTAAAGCCTGCGACGCGGCCGTTCGTCAGCGTGATGTTTTCGCCGCCGATGCCGGGGTAGCCCAGGATGAACACTTCTGCGCCCATCGACAATTCGTCCGAATCGCCCAGCTCGACCGCCGGCAGGTTCAGCGTATCGGGATCGACGGGATTGCCGTCCAGATCAGAGATGATCTTCACGACGGCCAGATCGAGATCAGGATCTGCCACGACAGTCTGCGCCAGGAACGTCGGCTCCGGCGCCGCGTCTTCTTGGAAGGTCAGCCATATTTCGAGGCCGTCGACAGTGCCGTATACCTTGTCGGGGAGGACGACGTGCGCGTTGGTGAGAATGAGGCCGTCCGGTGTCACAATCGACCCGGAGCCTGACCAGGCATACTGGAATTCGTCGCCGGCTTTCTGTAAGACCCAGATTTGCACGGTCGACTGGATGGGGAGCTGCAGAGCGCCCGCTGCAGCGGACGCAGGCGTCGCAGTCGACTCCACCGCCTGCGGACTGGGCGGCGCCGGCGCTCCACTGCGCCCGCCCAGCAGCACCCCGATCCCCAGGGCGGCTATAGCGATGATCGCCGCCCCGGCGATTAATGGCAGAGGCAGCCTGCGACGCGGCGAGAGCGGAGCCGCTGCCTGCGGCGCTGCGACTTCTGCCTTAGGTGTCGGCGGAGTCGCAGATACACGGGGCTGTGGCTCGGAATCGCTCACGGGGTATTTCTCGCCGATCGCCGTGCTGAACGAGCGACTCAGTTCGCCCGCGCTCGAAGGGCGTTCCTCCGGATGCTTCGCCAGTGCCTTGCGAATGGCGCTCTCGGCGGCGACGGGCAGATCGGGGTTGGAGTCACGCGGCGAGGGCAGCGGCTCGTTGACGTGCTTGAGAATCACGGCGACGGGAGTATTGCCGGTGAACGGCGCTTGCCCGGTCGTCATGGCGTAGAGCATCACGCCGAGAGAGTAAATGTCGGATCGCGCGTCGATCTCCAGCCCCTGCGCCTGTTCCGGCGACATGTATTCCGGCGTGCCGAGGCTGACGCCGGTTCCCGTCAGCTTCACCGACCCCTCGGCGATGTGCACGAGGCCGAAATCCGACAGCAGCGCCCAATCGGGACGGTTCATCAGCACATTCGCCGGCTTGATGTCACGATGGATCACGCCCTGGCCGTGGGCGTAGTCGAGCGCGGACGCGACCTGACCGAGGATCAGCGCGGCGCGGTCGAGAGGCAGTCTGCCGCGTCGCTCGAGCATGTCTTTGAGCGTGCCGCCTTCGACGTATTTCATCACGATGAATGTGAAACCCTCGGCCTGGCCATAGTCGTAGACGGGCACAATGTTCGGATGATCGAGCTGGGCGATGGCGCGCGCTTCGCGCTCGAAGCGCTTGCTGAACTCGGGATTCTGGGCGAGGTGAGGCGGGAGAATTTTGATAGCGACGTAGCGCTGCAAGCCGGCCTGGTAGGCTTTGTAGACGCTCGCCATGCCGCCTTTGCCCAGAAGTTGAAGGATTTCGTACTGGCCGAGTGTGCGGCCGATCAGATCGTCCATGATGTGGCCTCATCGTTCCGTTCTTGGGACCTTCCGAAGTCCGACGCTACACAATAATGGTAGCCCCGATTGAAGCGGGGGACAAGTCGAAGTGTGTATCAAGTGCATATCGGTTTGGTTGCAGATCCGGCTCATTGTCGGCAAGATGAAGGGCACGTGCGACGCACTTCCCAAGTGCGTCGCACGTCGGATGGTTATCGCCTCCTCTTGTGCAGTATCATTCGCATGCCTCTGAAAAATCGCTCCAGAAGACCGGCCATCCATTCCGGCCCGGCATGAGGGACGAGCGGCCACGGTGGCTTGCCCAGCGCTTCGAGTACGAGGTTCGCCGCCTCGATGCCAGTGACGCAGGCGCGCTCGAGGAACAGCGCCGGTGTGGGGTGGCGCACCCAGTCCCCGCACGCGGCGATGCCGGGCCACGGCGTGCGCGTGCCGAGGTGGTCGTCGCCGGATCCGATCTTGAAGAGCGTGTGTGTCGCGGCGTTGCGCCGCAGGGCTTGATGAATGAGATAGCCTCGCAGCTCGGGCCAGGCGCGGAAAACGTCGGTAATCATTTGCGCCAGCAGCACGGCGTCCATCTGCTCGATCACTTCGGGCGGGCCGTACACGTGCGCCTCGACAGCGCTGCCGCCGGTGGCGGCGTGCCATATGGCGAAGTCGGTCTGGAAGCGGTGCAGCCAGAAGAAGTTATCGAGGACGAAGTCGCCGGTGAAGATGCCCGCTTCCGGCCCGAAGCGCGGGCTAGCGTCGAACCACAGGCGAACGATCGCGGTCGCCATGCCGGTCGGGAATGCCAGCGCGTCGGCGAGATCGGCCGTGTCCGGGCTGTCGCGTAGGATGCGCTGCGCGGCCGGCGCGTCTGTGGCCAGGATGACGTGCCGGCTTTCTGAATAGATCGTGCTCCGGTCGAAATCGTACCGAAGCTGCCACCCGCCGGCGGCGCGCTCGAGGCGGTTCACACGCGCGCCGAGGATCACTTCGCCGCCCAGGTGCTGCAAGCGCGCGAGCATTGGCTCGACCAGCGCCGTGCCGGCGTCGGCAGGCAGGTAGTCGAAGCGCCACGCGTCGCGCCGCAGGAGCGTGTAAAATCGCAGGAAGGCGATGAACCCGTCGAGCGGCACTTCGTCGGGGTGCGCGGACAGGCCGCTACGCGCCAGCCCGGCGAAAAAGGCGCGCAGCGACGGCGACCAGCCTCGGCAGAAGTCCTCGAGCGTCAGTCCTTGCAGCGACTTGCCTTCGCGGAGCGGGTCGATCGACATCGCGCCGAATAGCCGGCCGACGACGACGGGGATCGACAGCCAGTCCCGCAGGTCGAGCATCGACCAGAAGCGCGGCCGCAGAAACATCATCGCGTAGTGGAACGGCGCCGGAAACAGGCTGTTCCGTATGGCGCTGCCGGCCGCCGCGCGGCGCACGACGCTGCCCTGCGCCAGAATCCATTCCTGTTCGACGGCCGGATTGAAACGCGGCAGGATATTGTTCCGCCCGAGCAATGCGCGCAGGTTTCGATACTCCGACCAGAACCCGTGAATGCCATGCTCGCTACGAAACTGCCATGTTTCGCCTGCGTGCTCGAACTCGGTCACAGGGCCGCCTGCCACGCGCCCGCCGGCGGAGTGCGGATTGGCTTCGAGGACGAGCGGCGGGATCCCGCGCTCGGCCAGCGACAGCGCTGCGCTGAGGCCAGCCATGCCGGCGCCGACGACGATCACGGGCCGCGGATGAGGGGAGGACGAGGGTGCTGGCATCATGAGGCGCTATGCAGAGCCTAGTTTGCCAATAGTATATACGAAGATGGGAGGATACCGAAAGAGGGCTTGATCAAGCTCGCCAGCGGCGCTATACTGGATACAGGCGCGAGCAGCAGCGTAGCGACGACGGAGTGAATCCATGAGCGGCACGTCATCCGACTTCACGCAGAAAGGCATTGCCGCCGTCAAGGTGGGGAATCTCAGCCTTGCCCGGCAGCTTCTCAATGCCGCGCTGGCCGAGGACCCTAATGACGTACAGGCATGGCTGTGGATGAGCGGCATTGTGCATACGCCCGCCGAGAAGCGGCAGTGCCTGCGGCGCGTGCTGGAGATCGATCCGGCGAACGCGGCTGCGAAACGGGGTTTGGAGGCGTTGGGGCCTGAGCCTGCGGCGGCGATTGTCGTGGATTCCGCCCGGCCTCAAGTCTCCGAGCCAGTTCACGCGGCGACCGTCGAGCGCAAAGACGATACGGCACCTCGCCAGGCGGCCGCATCGCCGGACCGCTGGTCGAACTTGCTCACCGTCGCGCTCTTCGTCGCCGCCATCGTCTTGCTTATCTTGATCCTCGCTTTGCTTGCAAATCGGGTATAATACGCGCGGGGTGGGCGCATGGAGACACTCCGCGCATGCGCCTGTATACTCGCTGCTTGCGCCCCGCCCAGCGGGGTCGAGCCGCCTCGTTTCCTGCAACCCTCTGGCAGTCTCTGATCGTCGGGCTTGCGCTCTCCGTCATCGCCCTTTTCGCATGTGCCGGGCCGCACGATGCACTGGCCAAGGCCGATGTGATCGGCTTTGCCACCTGCCACCGAATCCCCGAGCGCTCACTGCACGTCGACGGCCACCAGCTTCCACTGTGCGCTCGCTGCACGGGCATCTACATTGGAATGCTCACCGGCTGGCTATGGCTGATCGCCCGGCGGCGGATGCACGCCGCGCAGCTCCCGGCGCGCCCCATCGTCGTCGCGCTGCTCGGCTTCGTCGCCCTAATGGGCATCGACGGTCTGAATTCGACGGCGATGCTGATCGGGCTGCCACATCCATACGAAACGGAGAACTGGATGCGCGTCTTCACCGGGTCGCTGTACGGCCTCGCCATCAGCCTGCTGGTCACGCCGTTGATCACGGTGATGCTATGGCGCGAGCCGACCGGCGAGCGCACGCTGAAAGGGTGGGGCGAGTTGCTGCTGCTGGTCAACATCACCTCGGTGATGGTGATGGCGGCGCTGACCGAGGCGTCGTTCCTGCTGTGGCCGCTGGTAGCGGTATCGGTAGTCGGTGTGATGGGCCTGATGACGCTGATGAACTTGTCGATTGTGGCCACACTGGCGGGAAAGGCGAACACCTATGTGGGCTGGCGCGATCTCGTTGCACCGGGTCTGGTCGGGGTTGCGCTGACGCTCGTCGAGTTTACCGGGATCGGCCTGCTGCGGGCCGGGCTTCTGTAATTGGCGGCAGGCAGCACGCCCCCGTGTAGTTTTGCGACCGAAGCAACTTGCCGCGCCTGGTGGTGTTTAATCCGAGCGTAAGTTGAAGTCACTTGCGCGAGTTGACCAGCGTTGCTACAATCGGTTTATCCTGATCTCGACACGGGAGGAGCTATCATGCAGAGTGGACAGCAGTTCAAACTCGATCAGCCGGGACTCATCAAGGCGGGACCGGTGGCGCTCGTCGTCGCTGCTGTATCGGGCGCGCTGTTCATCATCTTCGCGCTGTGGAGCGTCGCCAGCCTGCTTGGCTGGATCGTGCCGATCTTCGCCGGCGTCTGGTATGTGATGACAGTGCGCAAGGGTGGTTCGCTGCCCGAGCAGATGGACACGCTGGTGAACGGCGCGGTCCTTGGCGCCGTGGCTGGTATCGCTTTCGGCATTGTGGCGCTCATCACGGCGCCGATCGGCCTGAACTCGGTCACAGGGGGCTTCGGCGGCCTGTTTGTGAGTGCGTTCGGGTTCGGTAACTTGATTACCGAAGTGATCTTCGGCGCCATTGGCGGCGCTGCTGGCGCCTTTGGATACTGGTATCTGGTCAAGCAAGGCACGATCAAGTAAGCCGCGCTCGAGCGGTTCAGAGTACAGCTACAACCCGACCTTGTTGCCGAGGATCGGGCTGTTGTAATTACCTTTATAGCACGGGCCGATGCACGCAGCGCTCCGATCGTGTGCACGCAAAACATGTCAGGTGGCTCACCGCCCGCGTCCGCGCGGGCGGCCAACCGCGAGGACGCGGCTTGGCGAGCATTGTAACGACTGACAACATTTGCGTGCACACCTCCGATCTGGTTCGTTGACCCCTCTTATCCTGCGTGATACAATTTCAGCATGATGCCCCACGATCGCGTTGCCGAGAAACTGAAGACCGTGCCATCCAGGTCCGGCGTCTACCTGTACCGCGACGCCAGGGGCGCGATCCTCTACGTCGGCAAGGCGATCAACCTGCGCAACCGCGTCCGGTCGTACTTCCACAACTCGATCGATCCGTCCAGCAAGACGGGCCGGCTGGTGATGGAGATCGCAGACCTGGAATGGATCATCACCGAGACCGAGCTTGAAGCGCTGCTGCTGGAAGCAAACCTGATCAAGAAGCACCGGCCGCGCTTCAACATCCTGCTCAAAGACGACAAGCGCTATCCATACGTCAAGGTCGAGTGGCAGAACGACTTCCCGAAAGTGCTGACCGTGCGCAAGATGGAGCGCGACGGGGCGCGCTACTTCGGCCCGTACACCAATGCGGGCGCGGTCTACGCTACGCTCGAAACGCTGCGCCGGATTTTCCCTTACCTGACGTGCGACCGCGTCATCACCGGCAAGGATCCGCGCGCCTGCCTGTACTACGACATCAAGCTATGCGGCGGGCCGTGTATCGGCGCGGTGAGCAAGGAGGAGTACCGCGCGACGATCGACCGGCTGTGCGCCTTCCTCGAAGGCAAGACCGACCAGGTGGTGGCAGAGATCGAGAAGAAGATGCAGGCGGCCAGCGAGGGAATGCAGTTCGAGCGCGCGGCCGAGTACCGCGATCAACTGCGCGCCATCCGGCATATCGCCGAGCGGCAGAAAGTCGTGTCGACGATGGGGAAAGACCAGGACGTGGTCGCCTTCGCCCGCGACGAGAAGCGCGGCGACGCCTGCGTGCAGGTGTTCTTCATCCGGCAGGGCAAGCTGATCGGGCGCGAGTACTTCATCCTCGAAGGCGCGGAAGGCGAGGATACGCGCGAGATCGTGTCGAGCTTCCTCAAGCAATTCTACGAGGAAGCGGCGACAGTGCCGCCCGAAATCCTGCTGCAGGTCGAGGTCGAAGAGGCGCAGATCATTCAACAGTGGCTGCGGCAGAAGCGCGGCGCGCAGGTGCTCCTCGACGTGCCGCGCCAGGGCCAGCCGGCCGACCTGGTGGCGATGGCCGCCGAGAACGCGGCCGAGACACTGGCCGCGCTCCAGGCGCAGTGGATGGCCGACGAGCATAAAAACGAGCAGGCGCTGCAGGAGCTGGCCGACGGCATCGGGCTGGTTGCGCCGCCCGCGCGCATCGAGTGCTTCGACGTCAGCAATATGCAAGGCACGAATACGGTCGCGTCGATGGTCGTGTTTGTCAAAGGCGTGCCGCGCAAGAGCCACTACCGCAAGTTCAATATTAAGAGCGTGGACGGCCCGGACGATTTCGCGTCGATGCGCGAAGTGCTCACGCGCCGCCTGCGGCGCTATTTCGACGCGAAAGCGGAGGAAAGCAAGCCTGCGCCCGGAAAGAAGAGAGATGAGAGTTTCTCCGTCTTGCCCAATCTGCTGATTGTCGACGGCGGCAAAGGGCAGTTGGGCGTGGCGATAGAAGTCTTGAAGGAATTCGACCTGTTCGGGCAGATTCCAGTATGCGGGCTTGCCAAGCAGCAGGAGGAGATCTTCCTGCCCGGACGCCCCGATTCGATTCTGCTGCCGCGCCGCTCGCCGGGTCTGTTTTTGATGCAGCGTATCCGTGACGAGGCGCACCGCTTCGCGATTACCGCACACCGTTCACTTCGCACGAGGACGGGTATCGCCTCGCAGCTCGACGCCATTCCCGGCGTCGGCCCGGCGCGGCGCAGGGCGCTGCTCAAACACTTCGGGTCGATCGACGCCATCCGCGCCGCCAGCGTCGACGCCATTGCCACCGTGCCGGGCATTCCCCGCGAGGTGGCGGTCGCCATCAAAGAGAATCTATGAAACAAATCCAAACTCCAAACTCCAAACTCCAAACTCTAACTCCAAACTCTAACTCCCAACTCTAACTCTTACTTCAATCGGATTTCAGGACGAGCGGCAGGTAGTGCTTGAAGGCCACTGCCAACCTCATGTGCGCGTAATGGACGGTCCCTCGTGTAACGTCGGTAATCACGGCCGTATTGGTGATGACCTGACCGCGCATGGCGCTGCTATCGAGGATCGTCCGGAACCGTATCGGCGCCTGGCTGCCTGGTGGCACACTGCCCGTCCAGGTGATGACACCGCTCGCGTAGCCTCCGGAGCCGGCGCCGTAGATCAGGCTGCCTGGCTCGTAGGCGAGACGGGACGGGAGTGCGTCATGCAGGCGGACCATGCCTTCGCCACCTCCCACATTGTATACATAGATGGTGAACGTTACTGTGTCACCCGGCGACGGGAGCCACGAGCTGACTGTCTGGTAGGATGCGGCCAGATTCGGCGCGCGCAGCAGGAAAACGGCCTGGCGCACGAAGACGCTCCCGACGCCATCGTGGATAATTGCCGTGCCGGTGATGGGGGCGCCATCGCTGACAGTGAGGCAGCATGTCACGCCGAACGTGATACTCACGACCCCGCCCGGAGCGACGGCGCCCGCCCAACGGATGACGCCGTTGTCGTGTGCGCACGTGCCGCTCGTGCACGCGGGCGGGGCGCCTGTCCAGGTCGTGTTGGCCGGGATTATGCTCGTCACGCTGGCGCCGGTCGCCGTGTACAGGCCGGTGTTGTGCAGGGCGATAGTGTAACCGACCGCCTCGCCCGGCACGGCCTCCGCACGGTCGACCGCCATGCGCGAAGCTTCTAGATTGACGGGGTTCAGCAGCGTGGCGGCCGAGCGTTCGTAAGCCCTACCGTTGCCGTCGATGAGCGTAGTCGTGTTGGTGATCCATGTGTTGGCCGGCAGCGTCGCGCTTGTCGTCAACCGGAAAGTGATGTCGGTGACGCTAGGCTGGTAGACGCTGCCCGGCGGCAGGAACGTGAGTGCCAGGTCGTTATGGATGTTGCTCGCCGGGCAGGCTTCGCCGTAGAAGAGATAGGGGTAACCTGGCGCAGACCCCTCGATTCCAACGGCAGCGCTCGCCGGCGACGTGGTCAGGTTTCGATATTGGATTTTGATGGCATTGCTGCCCTCGTGCAGTATGATCTGCATATCAAGGGTGTTTGATGGCGAGAAGTAGTAGTACCGCAGTTTGGTGAACTGCACGACCAGGTAGCGGCTCGGAGCCATGCCGAATACCTTGTATTGGATCGAGCCGCCATCTTCGGCATACACCGCGCCATCGCCTCCGAAGCCGCCGATGAAGCTGTCCGGGTCGCCGGAACTTCCGTAGTCGAGGCAGCCGACCCAGCCTGGCAGATATGGGCTGAATCCGACCCAGCCGTTGGGCGAAACGTAGAACTCGGCGTAGTCGTCGTCGTAGAGGCTGAACGTGAAGCCCACTGGGAAAGGACCGTAGGCGCCGTCGTCGGCGCTGACGCCCGTGTCCGTCGCGCCCGACATGTCTTGCCAAGCGAAAGTGACGTCGGGCGCGCTGCCGCCACCGTCACTGTCGCCGTAGATGTAACCTGTGCTCGCGATTCCCGGCGGCAACTTTCCTGCCCAGGTGATTACACCGTCCGCGTAGCCGCCGCTCCCCACAGGATAGGTCAAGCTGCCCGGCACGTAGCCGGCATTGAGCGGAATCGCATCCGATATCACAGCCAGGCCCGAAACTCCCGATGGATTCTTCACTCGTATTGTGTAAGTCAGCGGTTCACCTGCAACGGCAGCGATCTTGTTTACCATCTTAGTCGAGGCAGACAGATCGATGCGCTCGATTCGGGTCGTCACTGATTTCGCGAAAGCCGGATGGATGCTATCGCTGAGAGTGACGGTGTTGAGTATCACCTGCCCTCGCCCGCTGTCTGCGGGGGTCTGGCCTTCTGTTCCACTCGAACTGGTCACCGTCACGCCGAAGGTGAAGGTTACCGGCGATTGCCTAGCCGGGAGGCTGCCCCTCCACTCGACTCGATTGAGCGTCGTGTTAAAGGTCGGGCCAGGGCTGACCGAGGCCGGACCGAACCCAGCAAACGTCGTGCCAGATGGAATCGGATCGACGGCGCTGGCGTTAGAAGTTGTCAGGTTGCTCTTCAACTCTATCGTGTATGTGATGCGTTCCCCAGGCTGCACGGCGAGCGCGCCCACCGTCTTCGCGGATTGACAGAAGCTATCGAGCAGGCGCAGCGATTCGTTGGCCGTGGTGGGGTAGAAGTCGACACCGCCGACGGCGAACATGTGCCCTGCTGCATACGCCGAAGCGGCGCCGGCGCGGTTCGAGTCGTTCATGGGCGAAATGATGAGCCATGCATCGGCCGCCGGGTTGTAGCGCTCGGCGCTGTTCAGACCGACCCAGGCGTTACCGCCGCCGGCGACGTAGAGATACCCGTCGGGCGCTGCGGACAGCCCCGGCGATTGGCGACCTTCGCGCATCGACGCGGCAGCGCTCCACGTGTCGGTGGCCGGATCGTAAACCTCCACTCTCGGGAGATTGGGCCAGCCGCCGGCGACGTAAATCTTGCCGTTCAGTGTCGCCGCCGCCGCGTACGCGCGCGCGCCGCCCGGCATGGAGGCCTTAGTCGCCCAGGTGCTTGCAGCGGGATCGTACTCGTAGGTTGACGAATGAAAGCCCGTGTCGTCGGAGCCTCCAAACGCATACAGCTTGCCGCTCGAAGCCGCCACGGCCACACCTGACAGAGGGCGAGGTAGGCCGGAGGCCGACGACCAAGCGTCTGTTGCCGGATCGTACACGTCTACTGTCGAGTAGATGTTGTACGAATCATCGGTTCCTCCCACGACATAGACCTTGCCGTTCAGCGCAGCGACGCCGACATTGGCACGCGGCACGGGCATGGGGGTCTTGCTCTCCCATTGTCCGGTGCAGGCGTTGTAACGTTCATTCGCCGCCGTAGTGAAATAGTCAAGCCACCCGCCAATCGCGTAGAAGTGGGTGTCGTCTGGCGTGGCCGCCGCGCCGAATCGATAACGCGCGGTCGGCATCGGCGCTTCGATGCCCCAAGAGGCGAAGGACGTCGTCGTGGCGCTCGCCGTAGCGCTGAACGCCGATGCGGCCTGCGAGGTTGCCGTCAAGGTGAACGTGTCGCTTGCGCCCATCCCGGATGTGTCGGGAATAGCCACCTCGACGGTCAGATTCTGGCTTCGACACGGAGTGAGCTGCAGCGTGTGTGTCACTGGTGTTGTCCCGCTCAAAATGCGCGTCGGCCAGGCATAGCCTGTCAGCGATAGGTTGTACGAATCGGTCATCAACCCGGCGTTCACGAGAGCCACACTGTAGGTGACGACCGCGCCTGGCGGTTGAATGCGCTGGCGCGGTGACACGTGCAATCGGGATCCATTATCCGGCTTGCTCTCGGTCTCCCATTGAATACTTCTGTCAAGCAGGTCGGCATAGGCCGGCGGGCGGCTATCACCGCGTGGCCCGAGGTTTTCGTAGCCAACCGAGAAGTACACGACGCGGTAAGCGGGATCGCAGGCGTCGACTGCCAGCGCGGCCGCGCCGTTGCCCGTGTCATAGCTGAGCACGGGAAAGGCGCTGCTATCGCGCGGCCCAGCGCCGTCGGGCCACAGGTTGAGTGCCGAGTTGCGGTATCCATACAGTGCCGCGTTGCTGAGCGGGAGATCAAGCCCGCTCAGGAAATTCAGGCCGGAGACAGTGCTGCCTTCGGAGGCAGCGGTATCGACCACGTAAGCCGCGTGCAGGTAGTCCTGATAGAACGTCGTGTCACGGTCGAAGTAGCCGATGTCCTGGCCAGAGATGATCAAGCGGCCTCCGGCGTCCAGATAGTTCTTCAGTGGCGTGATGAAATCGCCGAATCCCGGAGAACTGGCGGTGTGGAACCAGATGACCACGTCGTATCCGGCGAGCGAGGGTGGGTTCGATGCGTTCGTGATCGTTGACGTGTCGTACAGATAGTCACGCCGGTCAAGTGACCATTTGAAGAAGCTGCGCGCCGGGCGCCCGCTGAACCAGCCGTAGTAGCCGTCGGCTTCGACCAGGAGGATCGTGGGCGCGGGCGCCATCGCAAAGTCGTGCGTCGATCCGCCGGTCGCGACCGCCACCGCATCGCGCCGGATGCGGTAGCCGGGCGCTTGGGCGACAACGATATGCGCGCCCAGCGGGAGCGTGAGCGTATAGATCCCGTCAGCGCCGCTGGCGACGACCAGGTCGGGCTTGGACTCCACGTAAACAAGCGCGCCGCTGATCGGCGTCGTCCCGGACAGCACACGGCCGGTGACGATAGCCGACGGAAGCGGCGTCAGATTGAAGTTCACGATCGAGTTGACGCCGGTGATGACGCCGACGGCCGGGAAGGTGGTCGTGACGTAGCCGAACGCGCTGACGGTGACGTCGTAGGACCCGCCCGGTACGGTGACGGAATACGAACCGCTCGCGGCTGTGCGCACTGAGAATAAATCGCTCGAATCGATCTTGCTCCCGCTCATCGTCGCGCCGCCGATCGGTGCGGAAGTACTGGCGTCGCGTATCAGGCCGCGCAGATCGCCCGCGCTCAAGACCCAGCGCACCGCTTTGAGCGCATCAATACGGCCGTAGCCGTAGTCGCCGTCCGCTCCGGCCGCGCCGAGGTCGACCGCCGTGTTCTCCATGAACGCCTCCAGCTCGTCCACTCTGAAATCGCGCCTGCCATCTCGCAGATCGGCCGAGACCATCAAAGCCACCAGCCCGGTGACGTGCGGAGCGGCCATCGACGTGCCGGAGAACGAGCTGTAGTCGCCGTAGACACTCGACCAGACGTCGACGCCGGGAGCGGAAAGCTCCGGCTTTTGCTCGCCTTCGTAGAACGACGGGCCGCGCGCGCTGAATGCCGCGACGGTGTCGCTGATCGTCGTTGCACCTACGGCGATCGCTTCCGGGACGGAAGCCGGCGAGCCGATACTGCCCGAACCGGCCTCGGGGTTGCCGGCGGCGAATACCGGGATGATGCCCGCGGCGCGCAGCGCCCGAATCGCCTGGCGGAAGGAATCGTCGGCCGGATTCGACGATCCCCATGAACCGTTGATCGCGTCGGGCGCTTTGGCGCAATCGCGGGTGGCGAGAGCACCGGTGAGGTCGGTCGGGCACAGCAGCCACTGGAACGCCTTCATCCCGCCGATGTCGTCGGCATATCCGCCGGGCATCGTGCCGAAGCAGATACCAGGGACGGCAATCCACTTCGCGCCCGGCGCCATCCCGATGCGCGTCGTCGACGTGCCGCCGTCCCCGACGGCCGTGCCGGTGACGTGCGTGCCGTGCCCGTCGCAGTCGTAGGGCACGCTGCTCAGGCTGGGGCCAAGATTGCCGTCTGAATACAGCGTAGGGCTAGGCTCGAACCAGTTGTAGTTGTGATTGGAGCCGGCCGAGGCGTAGCCACGGTATTTCGACTGAAGGGCAGGGTGTGTCCAGTCGACGCCGGTGTCGAAAGTTGCCACGACTGCGCCCGTGCCGCTGATACCGAGCGTACTCCACACGCGCTCGGCATCGACCAGGTCGATATTCCAGTTCTGCGGATCAAGGCCGCCCAGCGTGTACGCCGACGAAGGAACCGTGTCCCGTGCCGGAGCGTCGAACCGAATCAATGGATAGTCGGCGACGATACGCTCGACGTCCACCCGCTGGGCCAGCTCGATGACTGTGGCCAGGTCGCCCTCGACGGCGAATCCGTTGAAGATGTACAACGGCTGGTAGGCCGCCACGCTGCCGGACGCCATGCGGGAGTCAAGTGCCTGTTTCACCGGCCCCTGCGTGGCCTGCGCCGTGGCGATCAGCGCATCGGCGACGGCGGCGCGCCGATCGGCGGCCGTGCCGAACCGGCGCGCCGCCACGCTGTCGAGATCGGCCTGTGCCTTGAGGTGCACGAGAAAGCGAGTCTTGCCGATCGATCTGCGGTCTCCGGCCGGAATGTCCGCCTGTTCCGGCCGGCCGCCGAGATAGGCGGGGGTGATCTCACCGTTCAGCTCTTTCCAAATGCGTGGATCAACCTTAGCCCGAATGTCCGGCGCGAGTTGAGTCCAGGCCCTCACCCCCGGCCCCTCTCCCGTCGCAGACGACAGGCGAGGGGAGAGGGCGGTGGAGGCAAGAGCCGCGCCGGGCTCAGCGAGAGACGGCGGGCGAGCATTTGCGGCCGGCGACATGCCGGGCATTGCCACGACCGGCAAGGTGACGAGGGCCAGCACAGACAGCACGACAATGCGGAGCAGTGTGCGGGACATCGATCCCTCCGGCGCAAATGTGGCAAGTAGTCTACCCTACAGTATAGTATGGATCGCATGGCGCGCACAAGTGGTGGAACCGATGTGTGCACGCAAATGTTGTCAGTCGTTACAGTACTCGCCAAACCGCGTCCTCGCGGTTGACCGCCCGCGGGGACGCGGGCGGTGAGCCACCTGACATGTTTTGCGTGCACACGAGCCGGCGTCGGCGTGACGGTCAGGTCATCGCCCGGTGGGCTAACGGGCGTCGGAGTCGCAGGCGGCGTCACGGTGGGTGGGGGCGGTGGTGTGGCTGCCGGTGAAGTGACCTGCCTGGGTGCATACAGCGGGTAGGAATCGACGTAGGCCTGAATCGCTTATTGATTGAGTGTGGCGAGGAACAAATAGGGGATGCGGTGGGAGATCGGCGGCGTGTGGTAGAATGGCCGTGGGCGGCGATCGGCCGCCCTGTGCTTTGATTGCAGGCATGAGCCAACTCCTCGAAACGAGCGAAGTCCCGATCACGTCCGAGGCGGCCAGCGATACACTGGCCATCGCCCGGGCTGCGTCGATCATCGCACTGGGCAACGTCGCCAGCCGTATCTTGGGCCTGGCCCGGGAATCGGTGAAGGCCAATTTGTTCGGCTCGACCGGGCTGGTGAGCGCGTATCAGGCCGCCGCGATCGTCCCCACGCTCCTGTTCGACTTGCTGGTCGGCGGCATGGTGTCGTCGGCGCTGGTGCCTGCCTTCAGCGAGGTTGCGCAGAAGGACAGAAACGCGCTGTGGCGGCTGGCCTCGCTGGTGATGACACTGGCCATTGTCGTGCTGACGGCGCTGTGCCTCGTCGTCATCGTCGCCGCGCCGTTCGTCTCCCGGCTGATCAGCGGCGGTTTTGATGCGCCTCTGCTGGCTCAGACGTCGACCCTGCTCAACGTCACGGCAGTTGCCACCATCTTCATCAGCTTGTCGGCGATTGTCAGCGGCCTGCTCCAGGCGCTCAAGCGATTCACGCTGCCCGCCTTCACCGGCGCCGTCTTCAACGCGGCGATCGTCGTCTGCGCCCTGGTGCTGGGATCGCGCTTCGGCATAGCGAGCATGGCCATCGGGTTGCTTGCCGGCGCGATCCTGCAGGTCGTATTCCAACTGCCCGGTCTGCGTGAGGCGCGCTTGCGGCCTGCCTGGGATTTGCGGCACCCGGGCCTGCGCCAGATCGGGAGATTGTATCTGCCCATCGTTCTGGGGCTGGCGATCAACCAACTGGCGATCGTTCTGTCGTACAACCTGGCTTCGCGCGCAAGCGAAGAAGGCATCGCCTGGATGCAATACGCTACCACCCTGATCCAGTTCCCACTCGGCCTGGTGGCCACCGCCGTTTCGATTGCGATTCTGCCGACGCTCTCGCGGCAGGCTTCGCTCGACAGTACCGAAGGCGAAGCAAGTTTCAAGGCGACGCTGGCGCGCGGCCTGCGTCTGGTGATGGTGCTGATCGTGCCGGCGGCGGTCGGGCTGCTGGTGCTCGCGCGGCCGATCGTCGCGCTGCTTTTCGAGCACGGCCAGTTTGCGGCATCCGACACCGACGCAGTGACGCGCGTGCTTCAATTCTACGTGCCGGGCCTGGCCTTCGCCGCGGTCGATCTGCTGCTCGTGTTCGCCTTTTACGCGCGCAAGGATACGCTCACGCCGGCGCTCGTCGGGCTGGTGTGCAACGTCGTCATTTACCTGGCTGCCGCTCTCGCGCCGGGCGTGATACTCGGCCGGCCGCTCGAAGTGGTCGATCTGGCGTTCGCGAATTCCGCGCAGTGGATCTGTCATGCGTTGATTATGCTGTGGCTGCTGGAGCGGCGCATCGGCGGGCTGCGCGGATTTGGGCTGCGTGCGCTGACACTCAAAACGCTGGTCGGATCGGCGGCGATGGGCATCGCCACGTGGATTGTGGTTGCGCTGCTGGGGAGTAGCCGGTATCTGGAGGCATATCCTGGATTCGTCGCCGAAGTCGTCACCGTAGTCGGCCCCGCGCTGGCCGGTGCGGCTGTCTACCTGGGCGTAATGGCGGTTCTGCACGTCGGCCAAATGACTCACTGGGGAGGGTTGATCCGCCGCCGGGTTGCCTGACCGGATTGGGCACGGTATAATCTGACGAAAGGCGAATAACGCCTGATGAAAGCTATCGTCTTTCGTCCTTTGTCTGTTCGTCACGGGTCGGGAGTTTGGCTTGTCGTCCGAGCAAACTCAAGCGTCATTGCCTTCGACGCTGTATACGGAAGATTATTTCCTGACGGCGTGTGAGGGTTACGAGGAATTCGTCGAGAGCCACGGCGAGCACCTGTCGCGCCGCCTGAACGCCGCTTTGGCCGTAGCTTCGGTCGAGCCGGGGATGCGCGTGCTGGACGTGGGCTGTGGCCGGGGTGAGATCCTGCGGCATTGTGCCCGGCTAGGCGCACGCGCCTACGGCATCGACTACGCCGACGTCGCCGCCCGCATGAGCCGTGACGTAGCCAGCGCCGAATTCGAGTCGACCCCGCTGGGCGGGGCGCAAGCAGCCGGGCAGCCAGCGATCGGCGTGTATCGAGCCGACGCCAAGTTCTTACCCTATCCCGATGCCGCGTTCGACCGCGTGCTCATTTTCGACGTCGTCGAGCATTTGTATCCGTGGGAGCTGGATGCGGCGTTGAGAGAGGCGCGGCGCGTGCTCAAGCCGGGAGGCAAGGTTGCCATTCATACTGCGCCGAACCGGTGGTACGACCGATACGCATACCCAGTCGTGCGGCTGGTGCGGACGATGCAGGGCAAGGGCGCGCGGTACCCGGCGAACCCGCGCGCGCTGAACGTTGCCGCCAACGTCGACGTCCACGTCAACGAGCAGGACATGCGCAGCCTGCACCGCAATCTCAAGCAGGCCGGATTTGCCCACGTCAGAGTCTGGCTCGACAGCCCGCCGCAGAACCGGCAGGAGAGCCAGATATTTCGCCTCTTGCGCAGGATGGCGTTCGGCTTACCACCGTTTCGCTGGTTCTTCGAGCGCGAGGTCTTTGCGGTCGGCACCAAGTAGGAATGAGCGCCGGTATGGGAGTGGGACATCGTTCGTATGCCTGATCGACGCAGCGTGGACGATCTGAGTATAGAGGAGCTCGAGCAGATCCTCGCTATTAAGAAGCGCCAGGCGCGCGAAGCGACGATGCGCCGGCTGCAGGGTGAAGGCCGCATCGTCGACGGCGAGTTGGCGAACGAGGTGCTCAGCCGGCCGGCGACCCCCTCCGCTGCGCTACGAGGGCGGGCGAGCGCCGGCGAGGCGCCGGCCGACCCGATCGGATCCCGCTATCGCACGGTCGAGATCGCATCACCTTCGGAGACCCGGCGCCGACGGGTCTTCCCGTGGCGGGCGGTGCGCGATCGATTCCTTCTCCTGATCGAAATCGGCGCGCTGATTGGCCTGGTATTGGTCGTCGTCGGCATCGAGCAGACGCGGCAGGAGCTAAACCGCGACGTGGCCGTTGCGCGAAATATAGGACAACCCTCGGCCGAGCCGACGCCAGTGATCCGCGCCGTGGTGCTGCCGAGCGGCCACAAGCCTCCGACGTCGCCCGGCGGCGCGGCGCCCAACTTCGATGAGATTCCGGCTCATTTGCGCGCCTACGTGCAGTCGGTGACACCACTCCCGATTCCGACGCGTGGTCCCGGACAGCCGACGCGCATTGTGATTCCGGCGCTGGGGGTGGACGCCAATGTCGTGCCGGGAACCGACTGGGAACAGTTGAAGAAGGGCGTTGGGCACTACCTCAACACGGCGAACCCGGGCGAGCGCGGAAACTTGGTGCTGGCTGGGCACAACGATGTCTTCGGCGAGATATTCCGGGATCTGGACAAGCTCAAAGTCGGCGACGAAATCATGGTCTATTCGGTCGATCGGGCTTTCCGCTACATCGTCACCGAAACGCGCATCGTCGAGCCAACGCAGGTGGAGGTCATGGATCCGACGAGCGAGCCGACGGCGACGCTGATTTCGTGTTACCCCTACCTGGTCGATACCCAGCGCATCGTCGTGTTTGCTGCCCTGCAATCGTGATCCTCTCACAAGGAAATTCCCAATGGCGAAGAAAACGACTCGACAACGCAAAGAACTTTCGAGGCAGCGCGCCGTGCAACAGGCGGCTGCGAATGTTACGGCGGGAATTGTGCAGCCCGCTTCGCCAGCGCCTTCCCTGAGCGACGCCGAAGGGTCGACGCCGACGCTGGCCCCGGCCGTTCGCACCGGGGTCGACCCTTCGGCTGCGCTCAGGGCAGGCGTGGGCGAGGAGTATGCCTACGTTCGCTCCGATCTACGGCGTATTGCGATTCTGGCTGCCGCCATTGTCGCGCTCCTCGTCGTGCTCTCGCTTGTGATTGCCTGACCCCGCGCCGCCCTCACCCCTGACCCCTCTCCCCCCGCACACAGCAGGCGAGGGCAGGCCGTCGAAGACGACAGGAGAGGGGGACGGGGGTGAGGTCACACGATGACGTCCTCCAACGGCTCGGCACGCTGGCGGGCGGGCGCGATTCTTGCCAGGCTGACACGCATCGTCACTTGCAGGACGCTCGCGATCCAGAAGTTGCCGCCAGTGAGCGCGAAGAACGTCGCGCTGCCCATCCCGAGCAGGGCGCTGGACACGGAGATGCGGCTCACGCACCCTGAGCGGAGCGCAGCGGAGTCGAAGGGCGCGCGCCGACCGGCCAACAGCGCCTCGGCCGCGGCGAGCGCGATTCCGAGCAGCGCGGCCCGGCCTGCGTCACCCCACAGCACCATCGGCAGCGCGCGATAGAACGACCAGTGCACTTCCGCGTATATCCCGTCGCGAATCGAGTGCGCGACCGACGCGTCGCTGCTTGCGCCCGTGCTTGCCCCCCGCCCAGCGGGGCGCGCAGCGGGGTCGATCTCCAGCGCCTCCGGCGCGCAGCCCCCGGCGCGCCGTATCTGCCATGTCAGCAACCGGACGGTCAGCAGCGTGAGCAAGCCCAGTGCAATCGCCTGGCCGAGTGCGCGCATCCATTCCTCCGCGGTCCATCCCAGAAGGAGGTCGGGCGCTGGCGATCCCTGTAGGCCGACGTCGCTCGGGGCGAAAGCGCCGGTCAGCAGCGCCAGGTATGGCACGCCCAAGAAGTAAACGAACTGCGCGCCTTCCAGCAGCCATGGCCCTGGCGGCGAAGCGCGCAATGCCGCGCCGCTGCGTGAGGCAGCCAGGCGCGCCGCAACGACGTACAATGCGACAGATCCAGCCGTCCAGGCGATGAGCGCGCTCAGGCGGATTCCTCACTTGAGGGGCATGACCAGTGTGACGTGCGTGCCTTCCCCCGGCGCAGAAGCGACGGAGAGGGCGCCCTTGACCAGCGCCGCGCGCTCGGTCATGTTGACCATGCCGAGGCTGCCACGCTGATCATAGGATTTCTGCACGGCCTGCACCTCGAAACCAATCCCGTCGTCGCGGACCTCGGCGGTGAGCTGCGAGGAGTCTTCGTGGAGGTTGATCCAGATGTGGTGCGCCTGGGCATGCTTGCGGGCGTTGCCGACGGCCTCTTCGACGATATAGAAGATCGCGCCTTGGGCGTCTTTACTAACGCGGTCGGTGATCCGGCCAGCCTCCAGGATGATCTCGACCGAATCGTCCGTCTCTCTCAATTTCTGCACGTACTGCTCGAGCGCCGGCACCAGCCCCTGCGTCTCCAGGACGAGCGGTCGCAGCGTGAAGAGCATATACCGGATCTCTTTGGTCGTCCTGCGGGCGAGATCCTCGATCTTTTCGATTTCTTCTTCGGCGCGCGCCGGACTGCGCTTGAGCAGCGTGCGCGTGTAGTTGAGCCGCATGGCGATGGCAGCCACGTTCTGCGTCGGTCCATCATGCAGATCGCGGGCCAGCTTCTTGCGCGCGTCTTCTTCGATGTCGACGATGCGATTCTTCTCTTCTTGAAGCTTCTGGTAAAGTTGTGCGTTCTGAAGGGCGATGATAGCCTGCGAAGCGACGACGGTGAGCAGCTCCAGGTGATCCGGCGTGAACACGTTGGGTTCGGGGCTGCCGAAGACGGCCACACCGTACGATTCAAAGCCGGCGCGCAGGGGCACGACCACGGCCGTCACGCATCGATGCAGCGCGACGAAAGTCGCCAGGTCCGGGTCGCCCTTCGGGTCCTGGCAAATGATAGGCTCGGCCGATTGGAGAGCCTGTGCGATCGTGCCGCTCGGCGCGGCCAGGCGGGCCGCTTCGTCGCGCGCCGTGAGCCGGCGCGAGGCGCTCACCACCAGGCCGTCTTCGGTAAACAGCATGATCATGCTGACGAGGCGCTGCGCCACGGAACCGAATTCGCGCAGTCCCATCGCGCCGACGTCGAGCACCGCCTCCAGAATGCGCTCGTAAGACAGCGTCGCGCTCAGCGTGGAGGCCATCTCGAAGATGGCGCGGGCTTGTTCGCGCCGGGTGCGCAACTGGCGCAGCTCGCCTTCAGCCTCGGTGCGCATGGCCTGCAGCACCAGGTCTTTCACCCGCCCACCGATCGTCCCTGACACGGTCGCCGCCACTCCGAGGATGAGGAGTGTTCCCAGCGCCTGGAGGACTTGCTCTCCGGCCAGGTCCCGGCTGATCATCTTGAGCGCCACGTAGGCGCCCATGATTGCGCCGGCCGTGACGACGTTGAATAGCCAGCCGAAGCGCAAGGCTGACGTGATGATCGGGAAGATCGCGTAGAAGATGAGCGGGCTTGTCATACCCGGATCGAACGAGATTAAGATGATGGCCAGCATCGTGTCAACCGCCAGCGCGATCAACGGCACCGGACGCGGGGACATGTCCACGGCCAGTGACAGGACGATGAGCAAGTTGCAGACACAGGCGACGATGACCGCAGCCAGCTGGAGAGGGGGCAGGCCCGACCCAGTCGCTTGGGCTTGAAGTGCGATCACGGTACCCGCAGTGATCAAGAGGAACCAACGCAGATTGGCGAGCCGACCGTCGATCTGGTAGAGAGGCTTGATCGTGCGCATGTCATCCGCCGCGACCGGAGTGGCTGTGAAGTGGAACGAATCAGCGCATCCGGATGCGCAGCATGGGCGAGTCTGAAAACAAAATGGCCGCAGCGCCCCTACGCTTGGCGCTCCCGCGGCCGCCGAGTGGGCGCGACAGGACTTGAACCTGTGACCCCACGGATGTGAACCGTGTGCTCTAACCGGCTGAGCTACGCGCCCGAGCGGTTTGCATTATAACATTCTCTCGCAGGCTTGGCAACACATATCCACTGGTTGTGTGCACGCAAATGTTGTCAGTCGTTACAGTGCTCGCCAAACCGCGTCCTCGCGGTTGGCCGCCCGCGGGGACGCGGGCGGTGAGCCACCTGACATGTTTTGCGTGCACACCACTGGTGATAATCCACTTTGACAACAATGCGCGCCTATGGTAAACTCGCTGCCAGTCAATCGAAGACTTGCGATGCTCTTATCCAGAGAGGCGGAGGGACCGGCCCTGTGAAGCCTCGGCAACCAGTCTGGATGTTAGAGAATCGAGGTTAGAGGTTGGAGCGCATGGCCTCCAACCGCCAACCTCCAATCTCCAACTTCCAAACCCGGTGCCAACTCCGGCAGACGTGAGTTCTGGAAGATGAGAGGTCGACGGTGATGCACATCACTCTGCCTCTTCTGCGTCGCGAAGAGGCAGGTTTTTTTGAGCCGCAGGTCTGAGAAATCTACTCTCAGGGGGAATTCCCGTGACCAATTCGTTTATGCGGTCGCCGCAGTTGTACTTCACGTCGGAGTCGGTGAGCGAGGGCCATCCCGACAAGATGTGCGACCAGATCTCTGACGCCGTTCTCGACGCCATGCTGAGCCAGGATTCGCGATCGCGCGTCGCGTGCGAGGTGTCGGCGACGACCGGCTTGATCGTCGTGATGGGCGAGGTGACCACTCAGGCTCACCTCGAGGTTCAGGATGTCGTGCGGCAGACGGTAGCTGACATCGGCTATACCGACGCCGCATACGGTTTCGACGCGCGCACCTGCGGTGTGGTCGTATCGCTTAAGGGCCAGTCGCCCGACATCGCCATGGGCGTCGATCGGGCCGCCGAGGCCAAGAGCGGCGAGATGACCGATTCGGAGATCGAGGCGGTCGGCGCAGGCGACCAGGGTATGATGATCGGCTTCGCCTGCGACGAAACGCCGGAATTGATGCCTCTTCCCATTGCCCTGGCTCACCGGCTTGTCAAGCGCCTGAGCCAGGCCCGCCGGAATGGCGAGATCGGGTGGCTCCGCCCCGACGCCAAGTCGCAGGTGACCGTCGAATATTCGTATGGGAAACCGAAGCGCGTGGATACGGTGCTCGTTTCGACGCAGCACGACGAGCGCGTGACGCATAAGCAGATTCGCGACGACGTGATCGAGCGAGTCATTCGGGAAGTCATTCCCGCCGATTTGCTCGATGCCAGAACCAAATACTACGTCAATCCCACCGGCCGGTTCGTCATCGGCGGCCCAATGGGTGACGCCGGCCTGACCGGCCGCAAGATCATCGTCGACACATACGGCGGCATGGCTCGCCATGGCGGCGGCGCGTTTTCGGGCAAGGATCCGACGAAGGTCGATCGCTCGGCGGCGTACTACGCTCGCTACGCAGCAAAGAATTTGGTCGCCGCCGGAGTGGCTGACCGGCTGGAGATCCAGGTATCGTACGCCATCGGAATGGCTCGCCCGCTGTCCATCATGGTCGAGACATTTGGCACCGGCAGGGTGCCGGAGGAGAAGATTCTGAGCATCCTTCGCGCCCACTTTGATTTCCGGCCGGGCGCAATCATCCAGAATCTCAATCTGCGCCGCCCCATCTATCGGCCGACCGCAGCCTATGGCCACTTCGGGCGCCACGATATTGAAGCGCCCTGGGAAGTGACGGACAAGGCCGACGCCATTCGGGCCGAAGCCGGATTGGAGCCGGCCCTCGTCGCCGCATAGTACCGCGCTCCCAGACGGCTCGAAGCCCGCTCGGCGACTACTGTCAGTGTGCCCCGAATCGGTCGGTTCGGGGCACAAGTGTTATGCGTCTGTTATGAAAGGCGGGGCCTCTGTTATGAGCCTTTTACAAATTGCTGGCATACTCCAAACATATCCGGCTCCTCAGAGTCCCAACTCGTAAAAGCCGGACGGCGTCACCGCCCCGCCAAGTTAAGCGATTATGCTGACATACCATGGGCGGCACCGGTGAGACTCTACTCCCCCGTGGGCCTCACCGGTTTGAAAGTCCCGCCTCCCCCCGGGCGGGACTTTGCTTTTGTCATACAATAAATTGAGCCTCAACAGGAAACTGTTGAGGCTCAATTCGCCTGCGTCCTGGGCTACACAGCGCGGACGTCAGCGGCGTGCAGGCCCTTTGGGCCTTCCAGCACGGTGAACTCCACCTGCTGGCCTTCGTTGAGGTTGCGGAATCCCTCACCCTGAATGGCCGAATAGTGGACGAAGACGTCCGGTCCGTTCGGCTGGGTGATGAACCCGTAACCCTTCGTCCGGCTGAACCACTTCACCGTGCCTGTGATGCGCTCGCTCATGAGCTTGGACTCCTTTCGTCCCCACGAAGTTTCTGTAGGGCAGAGCGCCCATCACGACGACCGCCGGCATACACCGCGCATTCGCCGTTGTGCTGCTTGCTGCCGACTACGTGGCTGAGTTTACCACCGGGGATTCATGCTGTCAAATTTAGCCGATACTCGCGCCAACCACTTTCCAATTCCCCCATGCTCCCCACAGTCATCCGTAGAAGGCGTGCCGCGCAAGCGGATCCTTACAGGACCGATTCGATCAGGAGGCAGGCGGCTCTGTGGCTGTTCGAGAGTTCCACATAAGGCGGGTCGATTTGGCGGCATTGCTCGATCGCGACCGGGCAGCGCGGATGGAAGCGGCAGCCGCCCGGCAGGTCGATCGGGTTGGGTGTCTCACCCTGTAGGATGATGCGCTCGCGACGCAGGCGCGGATTCGGGACGGGCACGACCGACAGCAGCGCCTTCGTGTAGGGATGCTGCGGATTGCTCAGCACGTCGCGCGCCGGGCCGATTTCGACGATGCGGCCGAGGTACATCACCGCGATGCGGTCGGCGAAGTACGCCACGGTGCCGAGGTCGTGTGTGATGAACAGCACCGAGATGCCGCGCGTCTGGCGCAGCTCGGTCAGCAGATTCAGGATTTCGGCGCGGATCGAAACGTCGAGCATCGACACCGGCTCGTCGGCCAGCAGCACGGTCGGCTCAAGCACCAGGGCGGCGGCGATCACGACGCGCTGTCGCTGCCCACCCGACAGTTCGTGCGGCAGCCGGTTGAAATACGACTCGGCGGGCTTAAGTCCGGCATCTTTCAACGCGCGCTTAACCCGATCGATCCTGTCTTCCCGGCTGCGCGCCAGGTGATGGACATTCAGCGGCTCGGCCACGATCTCAAACACCGTCATGCGCGGATTCAGCGACTCGTACGGGTCTTGAAAGACCATCTGGATCTGCCGCCGCATCTGCTTGAGATCGAACGTCGCGACATCCTGGCCGCAGAAGTGGATCGTGCCGCCGCTTGGCTGTTCCAGGCCCATCAACAGCTTGGCCGTGGTCGTCTTGCCGCAGCCGCTTTCGCCCACCAGCGCCAAGATTTCGCCCGGCTGCACCTGGAACGAAATATCGTCTACCGCGTGAACGCTGTGAGCCGATCGTCTGCGGAATGAGGCCAGCAGTCCACGTGAGATCGGGAAGTGCTTACGCAGACGAGTTATTTCAAGCACGGGAGTGGGGTTCATGGCAACGAAGTGGTAGGATGAATCGGTAATTGCTCAGTGACCAAATGGCACGCAACCCAATGACCCGGCTTCACTTCGCGCAGCGGCGGATCGGCCGTGACACACTTGCCGATTCGTACCGGGCAGCGCGGCTCGAAGCGGCAGCCGGCCGGCAGCGCATGCAGGCGCGGCGGATAGCCTGGGATCGCCACGAGTTTGCCTTCGGGCTGCGTCAGATCGGGAAAGGCTGCGAGCAGCAGTCGAGTATAGGGATGCAGCGGCTCATTGTAAATGGCGTCCACGTCGGCATATTCGGCCACCTTGCCGCCATACATCACCAGCACCCGATCGCACATCTCGGCCACCACGGCTAGGTCATGCGTGATCAGGATGACGGCCAGCCCGAGTTCGCGCTGAAGCTTCTGCAGCAGGTCAAGGATCTGAGCTTGGATCATCACGTCCAGCGCGGTGGTCGGTTCGTCGGCGATGACCACATCGGGCGTGCAGGCCAGAGCCATCGCGATCATTGCCCGCTGGCGCATGCCGCCCGAATACTGGTGTGGATATTGATCCTGGCGCGACGAGGCAATGCCAACCATGTCCAGCAATTGGCGGACGCGCTGATCGAGCGCGTGGTTGTCGAGCCGCCCACCCACCAGGCCGTGGCGCCGGATCGATTCGGCGATCTGATCGCCCACCGTCCGCACCGGATTAAGTGCGTTCATCGCGCCTTGAAAGATCAAACTGATCTTACTCCAGCGCACCCGCTGCATCTCGGAGTCGGGCAGGCGCAAAAGATCGCGTCCTTCCAGCAGGACTTGACCCTTGACAATCCGGCCATTAGGTGGCAGCAGTCGCATCAACGCGAGCATCGTCGTCGTCTTGCCGCAGCCGCTCTCGCCGACCAAGCCCAGGGACTGGCCGCGATCCAGGGTGAACGAGACATCTTCGACGGCGTGCATTACGCCGTCGTCGGTCAGGAAGTGGGTGGACAGGTTTTTGACTTCGAGTAACGGCGCAGGCGAGGACATATTATCGATCCGCCAGTCGAGCGCGATCGAGGCAGGGTCATTTCCCAGACGGCGCGGGTTGAATTTCATTCGGAATCGCTACCATTTTGTCTGTGCTGGACAGGTGATGCGCCTTCAAGCGTGGATTGAAGATTTCTTCCAGCACGTTGCCGAGCAGGGTGCAGGCCAGCACCACCCACACGATCCCCAGGCCGGGCAGCACCAGCGCCCACCACGCCCCGGCGCTCATCGCGCTGCGGGTGAAAGCGAAGTTGAGCATGCTCCCCCAACTGATGACTGTCGGATCGCCCAGCCCCAGGAAAGCCAATGATGACTCGGCCAGGATCGACAGCGAGATGATCAGCACGGTGTTCGCCAGCAGCAGCGGCAGGACGAGCGGCAGGATATGGTGCCAGATGATATGCAGATTGCCGGCGCCAATCGCCCGCGCGCGCGTGACGAATTGTCGCTCTTTGACCGACAGCACTTGCGAGCGAACCAGCCGGGCGGTGCTGCTCCAGCCGAGCAGGCCGATGACGAGAATGATGTTGATCAGGCTTTGGCCCAGCAGCGCCACCAGCACAATCGCCAGCGGCAGAAACGGGATGACCAAAAAGATATCGTTGATCCGCATCAGGAAGTTGCCCAGCCGCCCGCCGTAAAATCCGGCGATCAGGCCAACTGCTCCGCCGACGAACAGCGAGATCAGCGAAGCGGCAAACCCGACGATCAACGAGACGCGCGAACCATAGATGAACGCCGACAGCACGTCTTTGCCGGCGTCGTCGGTGCCGAAGGGGTGAGCCGCGCTGGGCGGCGCGTAAATATCTTCGACCTTGACCCTGACGCGGGCATAAGGATCGGTCGGCGCGATCAGCGGCGCGAACACGGCGATCACGATCGCCGCCGCCAGCATGATCAAGCCCAGTAAGCCCAGGCGGTTGTGGCGGAACGCACGCCAGAAATTCTTGAAGCCGCCGCGCCAACGCGAGAATCGGTTCATGGGACTACTCCGCCTTCACGCGCGGATCGAGATAGGTGTACAGCAAGTCCATCAACAGGTTGGCGAAGATGACGCTGATCGTCACGACCAGAAACGCCCCTTGCAGCACGGGGTAATCTTTGCGCGCCACCGCCTCGACGATCGCCAGGCCGACGCCCGGCCACGAAAAGACCCGCTCTAACTCGACCGCGCCCGAAACCGTAAAGCCCAGGTTCAACAGCACCAGCGTCACCATCGGCAGCATGGCATTCTTCAGCGCGTGGTCTTTCAGAATTTGAAAGTTCGTCAGGCCCTTGGCTTTGGCGGTGAGGATATAGTCTTCCGAGAGAACCTCCAACACGGAGGCGCGCATGACGATCATGTACTGGCCCAGCAGCACGATGGCATACGTCAGCGAGGGCAGCAGCCAGTGCCGGGCAACGTCAGCCAGTTCTTCTCCGAAATTGGCGTACGTCAGGCCGGTCGTGCGCATCCCATTGACCGGCAATCCGAATGCGCTGCTGCCGAGCATAAACATCAGGATACCGAGCCAAAACGTAGGCAACGACCAGGCCGTCAGAGAAAAGATCAAGGCCGAAGTGTCGAGCCGGGTCTTTCGCTTCCAACCGGCCACCAAACCCAATAAGGAACCCAGGATGATGGCGAAAAGTTCCGCGCCCAGCAGCAAGATCACGGTGTTGCCGATCCGCTCGCGCAGGATGTCGGCGACTGGGCGCTTCTGATCGTAAGAGATGCCCAGATCGCCTTTGAACAGGTTGCCGATGTAGATGAAGAGCTGGGTGTCGAATGGGTTGACGGCGCACAGGCTGGCCTCGAATACCATCTGCCCTTTGAAGCAATTGATCACCGGCTTATCCAGCCCGAAGCGTATACGCTGGGCCTCGATCATTTCCGGCCGGACGCGCGGGTCTTTGAGGCCGGCCTTGGCCGGATCGCCGGGAATGACGCGAAAGAGGAAAAAGTTGATGAGGAGGACAATGAAGATGGTCAGGAGCGATCCGGCCACCTTGCGTAACACATAGCCGCGTCGTCCCATGTTCATGTTCCCTTTGGAGGACAGCGCCAGAGCTAGCGCTCCGCCGCGAACAACAAGGTATTCCCCCTCTCCTAGCGACATCCGTTTAGTCGTTAGGAGAGGGGGTTAGCGGATGAGGCGGCCTACCGCACCGGCTCCACGTTCGACAGCGAGAGCGGATCGTCCAGCGACAACAGGCCGCCCTCTACGTAAACGTAACCGGTGAACTTGTCGCTGCGGTAAGCCATCACATTGTTCTGGTAATACGGAATGATATACGGCACATCCTCGAGCGCGATCTTCTGCATCTCCCAGATGATCGCTTTGCGCGCTTCGTGATCGACCGCCGTCGACTGGTCCACAAAGAGCTGATCGTAGACCGGGTTGGAGTAGCCTGTCTCGGAGAAACCGTTGTCGATATTATCGGTCCTCAGCACGTCTAGCAGCCAGGCCGGGTCAGGATCGGCGCCCCAGCCCCACAGGAGCACGTCGTAGTCGAAGGCCGGGCAGCAAGCCGCCGTGACCGTGTCGGGTTCCAGCACCTGGACGTCGATGGCGACGCCGACTTCGGCCCACATCGCCTTGAGCAAGTCGCCTTCACGGGCACCGGTCACGATGTCCGAGGGAATCAGGAAGCGGAACTGGAGCGGCTGGCTGCCGTCAGGCATCTCGCGCACGCCGTCGCCGTCGGTGTCCTTGTAGCCGGCGTCGTCCAGCATCTTGTTTGCCAGATCGACATCGTAGGCGTAGTCTTCGAGCTCGCTGTTGAACCAATCACCCAGCGAGCGCGGCACCAGGCTCAGACCGGGCGTGCCCAGACCAAGCAGGGCTACGTCGATAATCTGCTGCTTGTCGGTGGCGTGCGCCAGCGCCTGCCGCACGACCTTGTCTTTGATCGCTGGATGGCCGGAGCATACGCCACCCTCCGCTGGGCATTTGTCGTCCGGCACGACGTTGAAGATGATGTCGCGCAGGCTGCGGCTGCCGCCTACCTGCACCGTGATATTGGCCTCCTGCTTCAGCGAGGCAATCGTCGTCTGCGGCACGTCGGTGATCAGATCGGCCTGGCCTTCGCGCAGCGCCTGCACCAGCGCGTCCGAGCTTTCATAGGTCTGGAAGATGACCCGGTCGATCTTGGGCGGATTGAGATAATGATCGGTGTTGGCCGCCAGCTCGATCGACTGGTCGCGCACGTAATTGACCACTTTGAACGGGCCGGTACCGATCATCTCCAGGTTTTCAAACTTGATCGCCTCGTCGAAGGCGATACCTTCCCAGACGTGCTTGGGCAGCGCATACAGGAACAGCACCTGGGATTCCATGTTGCCGATGGGCGCGCCCAGCGTGATCACCAAGGTGGAATCGTCGGTCGCTTCGACCTTTTCGAAATTCAGCGTGTAAGTATTAAGATACGGGAACTCCTCGTGATCCTTGTAGAACTGGATGGTGAAGGCCATATCCTCGGCGGTGAAATCGGTGCCGTCGTGGAACTTCACACCCTCACGCAGGTGGAAAGTCCACACTGTGCCATCGTCCGACACCTCCCAGCTCTCGGCCAGTTCGGGATAATACTTGCCGCTCAAATCGAGGCCGATCAGGGTGTCGTACGTCAGCTCGTAGATCGTGTACGCTTCGCTGAGCAAACCGGCCGCCGGGTTGAGCGAGTCCGGCGCGCCGGACCATCCGATGCGCAGGATGGCCGGCTCTGGTGTGGCGGGCGGCGGCTCGGTGCGCGGCGGCGGTTGTGTCGCCTGGGGCGCAGGCGGCTGAGTCGGCGCGGGTGTCTGGGCTGGTCCGCAGGCAGAAACGATCAATGCCAGAGCCAGCACGAGCGTCAAGTACCACTTACGGGTAGACATGTGACTCCTCCTTGTTGTGTGTTGACCTGTACGGTCGTGTGTAGTGAGCGCCATGCGCGGGCTTGCATGGCCGGATCGACACATAGTATAAATTTAATAGGCGTTCGCTGCAACTTTCACGGCGCAGTGCTCCGCACGTCTTACACCAGGAAATGCCTGGCCGGACGCTCCTCGACTAAGATACGTCGGTCGATCTTGAAAGGTTCAATAGGGCTGCGCGTCGATCCCTCGATCGCCAGCTCGCCGAGTATCTTCCCGAAAAGAGAGGCGAACTTGAAGCCGTGCGCCGCGCCGAGCGCGACCAGCACGTGCGGATGGCCGGGCAGGCAATCGATCACGAAATCGCGGTCGGGCGGCATCGTGTACAGGCACGTCTTGGTCGTGATGACCGGGCCGAGCGCGGTAGGGATGTGCTTCGCGAGGAAGTCTTCGACGCGCTTGAAGGCGGCCTGGTTGACTTCGAATGTGCGCGTGTCGGGCGTGACCTCTTCGCCGCCGACGTCCTGCGCGGCCTTGGGGCCTGGCTCGCCGTAGGCAGGGAAGCCGTAGAAGCACGGATCGTCCATCCAGATCCAGATCGGAAAGCGATCAGGCGCGAAATCGGCGGCGCGCGGCGAAGCAAAGTAGGTGACCTGCTCTTGTGTGATCGTCAGCGGCACGCTTCGCGTCATCTCGAAGTGCGCGAGCAGTTGATTCGTCCAGGCGTCGACGGCGAGGATCGCTTTTCGGCAGCGATATGTCTCGCCGCCCGCGATGACCTCGATCTCGCCGCCGGCATCGCGCATCGACGTGACGGGCGTGTTGTCGCGAAGCGTCGCCCGGTATTCGCGCGCCATGCGAATGTGCGCCGCGTTGCACTTCGCTGCCGGCGCGATGCCACCGTCGGGTTGATACAGGCCGTGGATGTCGTCGGTCAGGCGGAACTGCGGCCAGCGGCGCGAAGTCGAGACCGCCGGTCTTGACAATCAGTTTTTCGCCTGCGTCCTTCTCCAGCGCCTCCCACGCAGCGTATGCCTGCTTCGCCAGCTCGACGTACTCCGGCGTGTGGTACGAGAGCCGGATGATGCACGAATGGTCCTGCGAAGCGCCGCGCGCGTGGCCGATCTCGAATTGCTCCAGTCCGAGCACGTCTCCGCCTGCGTGCCGTGACAGCCAGTAAGCCGCGCCACTGCCGATGCCGCCAAGCCCGATGACGATGTAATCGTAGTCACGTCTCATGCCATTTCGTGAGCAAGGCGGCGCCATGCTTCGAGCAACTCCTTCTCTCGTTCCGGCCTCAGCCCCGCGCGCCACTCGTGCGTCGTTGATCGAGTCGTCTCCCATTCGAGCGTCACGCGGATCGTCTCTTCGAGCGGGCGGAAGGTCAATCCTGCGGCTATGGCCTTGCGGCAATCGAACGCGAAGAAGCCCGCCGCATCGGGATCGGATTCGGGGATCCACAGCGGCACTTCGCTCCACGGTTGAACGGCCGAATCGATCAGGAATTGGTCTTCAACCCAGACGAAGTGGGCATGGCTGTCGCTGGCGATTTTGCTCGTCTCCAGTAGTGTCCCCATGCTCAAGTGGTAGTCCGGCCCGTCGGCATTGTACACGCCGGTGTGGTTTTGTTCAACGGCATGGATCATCCACTCCGCCAGGTCGCGCACATCGATGAACTGGATTTGCCGGTCAGGCCGGCCGGGCGCCAGCACGTCGCCGCCGCGCGCCACTCGCGCGGGCCAGTAGGTGAAACGATCGGTTGGATCGTGCGGACCGACGACCAGGCCGGGACGCACATTGAGCACACGGCCAGGCATCACGCGCTCGGCGGCCTGCTCGCACAGCGCCTTGAGCGGCCCGTACGTCTCGCCGGTGATCTCCTCAACCGTCTCGTCCTGGAGCCTGCCTACCGGCGCGGATTCGTCAGTGCCCGGCTGGCGCGTGGCGGCGTAAACAGAAAGACTTGAGACGAAGGTGTAGTAGCTCACCGCGTCGGCCAGCAGTTCGGCGGACGCGCGCACGACGCGGGGAACGTAGCCGCACGTGTCGACGACGGCGTCCCACCTTCGACCGCGCAGCGCGTCGAGATTGCCGTCACGGTCGCCGCGCAGCTTCTCGACGTCTGGGAATAAGTCGGGATGGTGCTGGCCCCGATTGAACAGCGTGACTTCATGCCCGCGCGCACGCGCCGCTTCGACAAGATGGCGACCGAGAAAGACGGTTCCGCCGAGAATCAGTATGTTCACCCAGAGACCTCCTGCCAGACAGGCTGCGAATTCACCACGAAGGCGCCAAGACACGAAGATACTTGGTGTCTTCGCGTCTTCGTGGTAAGAGCCTGTCCGAAAATCCCGGAGTGCCGGGCTTTAGCCCGCTTTGGTCATGCAGACTGAAGTCTGCACTCCACTTTTCGGATAGGCTCTAAGTCTGTCTACATCCTTTCAGGCGCCCTGATGCCGAGCAGCGCCAATCCATTCTTGAGACATTGTGCGGTCGCACTCACAAGGTGAAGCCGCGCCGCACGCAGCTCGGGCGACGGCGCGTTGAGCACCGGGCAGTCGCGATAGAACGCCGAGAACTGCCGGGCCGCGCCGTACAGCCAGTCGGCGACGATCGACGGCGCGCACGCATCGGCGGCGCCGCGAACGCGCAGCGGCAATAAGGCAAGCGCCTTGACCATCCCGACCTCGGCTGAGTGAACGAGCGACCGTGCGTCGACCGCGCCCGGCAGGCTGCCTGCCCGCCGCAGGATCGAGCGGCAGCGCGTGTGCATGTATTGCAAGTAGGTCGCGCTGTTGCCGTCGAGCGAGAACATGGCATCCCAATCGAGCGTGATGTTGCGCTTTGGGTCCTGATACAGGTCGTTGTAGATCGCCGCGCCGATGCCCACCGCTTCGGCAATCGCTTCGCGCTCCGCCGGGGCGAGGGCGGCCTCGCGCGCTCCCGCCTTCTGCTCGACCAGCTCCCGCGCCCTCTGCACCGCCTCGCCGAGCAGCGTTTCCAGGTGCACCATGTTGCCTCTGCGAGTCGAGAGCGGCTGTCTCTCGCCGTCATACACCGTGCCGAAGATGACGTGGGCCAGCTCGACGCCCGGCGGCGCATAGCCCATGGCTCTGGCCGTGGCGAAGAGCTGCTGGAAGTGAAGCTCTTGCGGCTTGCCGACGACGTAGATGATCTTCGCCGGATGGTACGTGTCTTGCCGGAACTTGATCGTGGCGAGGTCGCGCGTGTGGTACAGCGTGCCGCCGTCGGAGCGCTGCAGCAGAAACGTCGGCAGCCCGGCGACGTCGACGATGACGGCGCCGCCCGCGTCGCGCCGCGCCGCGCCGCTCGACAGCGCGTCGTCGATCACCTGCTGCGTCATGTGCGCGTAAAAGCTCTCGCCGTGCTCCGTGTCGAACCGAACGCCGAGCCGGTCGTAGTTGCGCTGGTTGACCTGCTTCATCAGATCCACACAGCGCTGCCATATCTCGTGCGCAGCCGGGTCGCCCTGTTCGAGCCGCAGCGACCAACGGCGCGCTTCGTCGTCGAGCGCGGGGTCGCGCTCCGTCGCCTTCGCGAAATCGGCGTACAGTTGCTCGAACCGCGCGAGCAGCTCCTCGCCCTCTCCCTGAGGTAAGCCGCGCCGGTCGATCGCGGCGAGCAGCACGCCGAACTGTTTGCCCCAGTCGCCCAGGTGGTTGTCGCCGACGACGGTGTATCCCTGCGCGCGAAAAATGTTCACCAGCGCCTGGCCGATGATCGTTGAGCGGATGTGCCCGGCGTGCATGCGCTTGGCGATGTTCGGCGACGAGTTATCGATCACGACGGTGCGGCCCGCACCTCGATCGTCAGACCCGTAGCCATCAGTGTGCCTGACAATCTCGCCCAGGACTTGGGCGGCCAGCGCCCGGTCCTCGACGCGGAAATTGACGAACCCGCCGCTGGCCTCGGCAGTACCGACGAGCGAATTCACCTGGATCGATTCCCTCATTTCAGTTGCAACCTGCTGCGCCAGGCGGAGCGGGCTGTCATGACGTCGCCTTGCGGTCCTGAAGCAAGGCAGCGCGAGATCAGCCTGCACGCCGCGCGCCGTCGGCGGGCCAAGCTCGATCTCCTCAGGCTCGACCAGCCCGGTGTTCAGCAATGCGTGTGCGATTTCGGTTCGGAACCGATCGAAGGCATATTGCATGGTAGTGGGTTATCGCTTATGCAACCAGTCCCACAGCGTCTGACCGTCGTTGAAGCCGAGCGGCACGAAGACTTGCAGCGTGTAGATGAACAGGTTTTCCAAAAAGGCGAACAGCGCTAGCCACCAGACGAGGGTACTGTGTGCATCACGAAGCGCGAACAGAATGATCGCTGCAAGGAAGGTCATCGCTGCCCCCCACAGCGGCCCGCCTAGCGCCCGGCGGATGTGAATGCTCGCCGGCAGCTCCGGTTCGTCGGGCGGGTAGAGTGAGATAGCCAAGATATACCACACGCCGAATCGTACGCCGATCATTGGGTAGCCGGTGCGGCGCGCAGCCCACGCGTGACCCAGGTGATGGATCAGCTCGAAGAGCCATTGCAGCGCCGTGGCCGCCAGCCCGAAGAGTATCGCCTCGCCTGCCGGGAGCTGCATCAGCCACAGTGCGATTCCAGTCAACGTTGCCCACAGGCCGAGTGTGCCGACGATTACGGAGGGCATGACACGTATCTCCAGCCCGGCCAGCCGGCCGAGCCTGTATTCAGTCATCACACACGACCCCGTTCATATCAGCGCCGCGAAACCGGCCACGAGACCTTGCCCCTCAATCCAGCCGCGCCACTCTGAATCGCGCTCACGCCGGTATCGCCAGATCAGAAAAGCACTGTAGAGGCCGGTCAGTAGAAAGGGTAGGGGAACTATCAAGAGCGGCAGCAAGGCTCCGATAAGAACTAAGATAAGGCCCACGCGCCGCGCGGCAGGCTCGCCTAGCACAACGGGAAGCGACAGCGTGCCACTCGTGCGGTCGCCATCGACGTCGCGCAAATCGTTCAGAAGGATTTGTACCATGATCAAGGCGCAGGCAGCGCACGCCAGCATCCAAGTATCTCGTTGCCAGACCCGGCCGTAGGCTGCAGCGGGCGTGATGAC
>DATEUJ010000132.1:0-19798 GCA_035283185.1 Anaerolineae bacterium
CAACCGCTCATTCATCGGCGGCACCGCTGTGATCTGAGTCTGTTCCAACTCGGCTTGCGACTCTTGGATTATCTGCTTAACCATGATCGGCCTATCCCAATCTCATTCGCGCTTGAGCCAGAAAGTGTCCGGTAGTGAATACTTCTGCTCGATCTCCTTGATACGCTGCATCTGGCGCAGATTCCATTCGTCCGTGCTATACGGCGTCTCGAACCAGGCGTCCAGGATTTCTTTGGCGACTGCCTCCGGCGTCGCGCGCAGGCTCAGGCCCAGCACGTTCGCGTGATTCCAGACGCGCGCGCCCTTGGCCGTCTCGGCGTCGCGGCACAACGCCGCGCGAATGCCGGGCACCTTGTTCGCGGCGAGCGTCGCGCCCGTGCCGGTCCAGCACATGACGATCGCCTCGTCGGCCTCGCCGCGCAAGACCTGCTCCACGGCTTCGAGCGTCACGCCGGGCCAATCGGCCGGCCGGTCAGGCTCTGGCCCGAAGTACTGGGCGTCGTGCCCCCGCTTCTGAAGGTATTCGAGAATCACATCGACGAGATGCGTCCGCTCGTCGGTGCTGACCGCGATTTTCATCCTATACACCTCCTCACTTTCAAACTGCAAAGTTCAAACTACAAACTACAAAAGTATACCGTAGTTTGGCGAATTATGGCCTTTGGGGCTATGATCTGGCAAAGCTATCTGAGGAGGGTATCATGTCACTGACGAATAGAGTAGTGGCCATTGCCGGCGCCGCGGGCGGATTGGGACCAACCGTCGCCCGCGCGTTCGCCAATGCCGGCGCGACGCTCGCCGTCGCCGGGCGCGGGGAACCTGACCTCGTCAAATTGCTCGATTCGCTCGAATTGCCCGAGACGCGCCGTATGGCGACCGCCGTCGACTTGACCGACGACGCGGCGACGAAGCGTTGGGCGGATGCGATCGTCGCCCGCTTCGGGCGCGTCGACGTCGTGCTGCACCTGGTTGGCGGCTACAAGGGCGGCACGACGATCGCCGACATTCCGGCGGCGGACTGGGACTTCATCCACAACCTGCTGATCAAGACGGTGCTCAACGTCGCGCGCGCGTTCGTCACGCCGCTCAAGGCTAATGGCTGGGGACGGTTTATCGCCGTCACCTCGCCGAGGGCGCAGACGCCGACGTCCAAGACGGCGATCTACGCGATGGGCAAGGCGGCCGCCGATGCGCTCCTGTTGGCGCTCGCCGATGAGTTCAAAGGCAGCGGCGCGACGGCGAACGCAATCGTCGTCAACTCGATCGTCACGCCGGAGGTGCGCGCCGCCGAGCCGGGCAAGGATTACAGCAAGGGCACACCTGCCGAGGAGATCGCCGCCGCGATGCTCTACCTGTGCTCCGACGAGGCCGGCGCAATCAATGGCGCGCGCCTGCCGCTGACCGGCCGGGGCTAGTTCCCTGAGTTCCTTAAGTTCCCTCAGTTCCTCGAGTTCCCTTGGCAAGAAGGAACTAAAGGAACTCAAGGAACTGTGAGGAACTATGCTATACTCAGCGCGACAAACGCTCGTCGAGGCGATCCATGACAGACACCATGAGAGCCGTCGTCAAGCCGGCCCGGCAGCCTGGCCTGACCTTGACGACGAAGGATGTGCCGGCAATCGGTCCCCGGGATGTGTTGATCAAAGTGCGAGCCACATCCATTTGCGGGACCGATTTGCACATCTATGACTGGGACGCCTGGGCGCAGGGCCGTATCAAGCACATTCCCCTGGTGCAGGGCCACGAATTGTGCGGCGACGTGGTCGACGTCGGCCCGGAGGTGACCCGCGTCAGGGTGGGCGATTTCGTCAGCGCCGAGAGCCACATCGTCGATTACGACGGGGACTACTACCGGCGCGGGCTGGGGCACGTCGCGCCGGAGACGCAGATCATCGGCGTCGACCGGGACGGATCGTTCGCCGAGTACATCGCGCTGCCGTGGCAGAACGCGCGCAAGAATCCGGGCGACATGCCGACGCACGTCGCCGTGCTCAAAGAAAACTTCGGCAACGCGATCCACACCGGCTTCGCTGCTGAGCTGGAAGGCAAGGACGTGCTGATCACCGGCTGTGGGCCGGTCGGATTGATGACGCTGTTGATCGCGCACGCGCGCGGCGCGCGAACGATCGTCGCCGCCGACGTCAGCGATTACCGAATCCAGTTCGCGCGGCGGCTGGGCGCCGATCACATCGTCAACCCGAAGAGCGAGAGCATGGTCGAGAAAGTGCGCGACATTACACGCGGCGAGGGCGTCGACGTCTTGCTGGAGATGTCGGGCGCGCCGAGCGCGATCGTGCAGGGCCTGTCGCTCGTCAAGTACGCCGGCTGCGCCGTCGCCTTCGGCCTGCCCTCGAAGCCACTCGAATTCGACCTGAGCAACCTGGTGATCTTCAAAGGCATCACCGTCTACGGCATTATCGGGCGCAAGATGTGGCAGACGTGGGAGCAAATGGAAGACCTGCTGGCGCGGGGCAAAGTCGATTTGTCGCCGATTGTCACGCACACGTTTCGATTGGACGAGTTCGACAAGGCTTTCGCGGCGATGGCCAGCGGGAATAGCGGCAAAGTGATGATGATCCCGTGATCAGTGGCTCAGTGAACAGTAATCAGTGAACAGTGATCAGTCAACAGTGATCGGTGTTCAGTGACGACTGATAACTGATGACTGACAACTGACGACTGACAACTGATGACTGATAACTGATCACTTGACACCAGAGGACTCCCATGACCGACAAACTCGCCTTTCTGGAAACGGAATTGAAGTCGCTGCGCGAGCAGGGTCTGTTCAATATCATCCGCACGATCGGAAGCGCCCAAGGGGCATGGATCGTGGTCGACGGCCAGAAGGTGCTGAACTTCTGCTCGAACAACTACCTGGGATTGGCGAACCATCCGCGCATGAAAGAGGCGGCACAGAAGGCGATCGAGCGTTACGGCGTCGGCCCGGCGGCGGTACGCTCGATCGCCGGCACGCTCGACCTGCACGTCGAGATGGAGCGGCGCATGGCCGTGTTCAAAGGCGTCGAGGACGCGCTGTTCGTGCAGTCGGGCTTCGTCGCCAATCAGGCCGCGATCCAGCCGCTCGTCGGCAAGGAAGACGTGATCTTCACCGACCGCCTCAACCACGCCAGCATCATCGATGGCTGCCGCCTGTCGAGTGCGAAGATCGTCATCTACGAGCACTGCGATCCCGCCGACGCCGAGGCGAAAATCAAAGAACACCTGCCTCAACACCGGCGCGGCCTGCTGGTGACCGACGGCGTGTTCAGCATGGACGGCGACATCGCGCCGCTCGACAAAATCCACGAAGTGTGCGAGAAGCACGGCGTGATCTCGATGGTCGACGACGCGCACGGCGAAGGCGTGCTGGGACGCGGCGGGCGCGGCATCGTCGACCATTTCGGACTGCACGGCAAGTTCGACGTCGAAATCGGCACGCTGAGCAAGGCGTTCGGCGTCGTGGGCGGCGTGATCGCCGGCAAGAATGCCATCATCGACTGGATGCGCCAGCGCGGGCGGCCGTTCCTGTTCTCCAGCGCGACGACCGCCGCCGACACCGCCGCGTGCATGGCCGCCGTCGAACTACTCGAAGAATCGACCGAGCTGGTCGATCGGCTGTGGGCGAATACCCGGCTGTTCAAAGGCGAGACGAAGAAGCTCGGCTTCGACACGGGGAGAAGCGAAACCCCGATCACGCCGGTCATCCTCGGCGAGAACCACGTCGCCCAGCAGTTCAGCCGCAAGCTGTTCGAGCACGGCGTGTTCGCTATGCCGATCGTCTACCCGACCGTCCCGAAAGGCACGGCCCGCATCCGCGTGATGGTCAGCGCGGCGCACGATCCGAGCGATCTGGAGCAGGGCCTGGAGGCGTTTCAGAAGGTAGGGAAGGAGTTAGGCGTGATTGCCGCGTGAGATGCGGCGCGCGAATCGGTTGCCAGGCAAAGCGCATTGTGCTACACTTCTATCGCGTCACGTAGTCGTACGAGGGTAATCGAGATGGACACTAAACGCCTAACTGTACGCTTTGAGCGTGATGGGAAATGGGTGCAAGCCTACTGTGAGGATGTCGACCTGCTGGCAACCGGCACGGGTCGCGAGGCCGCTCAGCGAGCGTTGCTGAATGTGCTGTGGGATTACTGGCTGCACCTCGACAGTTTATCGCCTGCTGAGCGAGAAGTGCCACCACTCGCTCACCATTACGAGATTCTTCGCGAGCGTCTGTTGCCGACAATGGCAGAATTTGGGAAAGACCGGTTGGACAAGACAGCAAAGGGCCGTAGCCGGCTCTATAACAAAATGTTTCGCGTACCTGCCTGAGATCCGTGAGTCCCAGGCACGTTTGGACCAGCCGGGAGGTCTGCCGGGCGCTTGAGACGCTCGGCTTTGCTTTACTGCCCAAGCGCGGCAAGGGTAGTCATTCTCTCTACACCCGCACACTTGTCTGCCAAGCCGGTGAACGCGTGAACATCACCGTCTCGGTCCCCTATCACCTGGGCCAGGGAACCGCTCGTTCGATCGCTGACCGCGTCGGCCTGAGCATCGACCAACTTTACAACGCACTGACCGGCGAAATGTCCCGGCAGAACTACGAGGCACTCGCCGCGTCGCTCCCCCGGCGACACTTTCTGCCCCCTGCCCTGCGCTGATCGTTGACGGCGCTGTCGGGCAGGCTGGCGAGAGGCGCACCACTTGAAGCCTGCGCGTTGCATACGATTCATCGGGAGAGGATATGGAGCGTATCTACGGTTCGGAGATTGGGAAGCACGCCGGCGAGCGGGTTCGGCTGGCCGGCTGGGTGCACAATGTGCGCGCGCTGGGGAAGATCAACTTTCTCACGCTGCGTGATGCGTCTGGCATCGTGCAGGTTGTGATGACCAGGGCCGAGCTGGCGCAGCTCGACGGCGCCCTGCCGGAAAGCGTGATCGAAGTGGAGGGCACGGTCGTTGCCGAGCCGCAAGCACCAGGAGGATTCGAAGTGCACAATCCGGCGATCACTGTCTTGAATCGCGTCTCCGAACCTCTGCCCTTCCCGATCAACAAGCCCGATCTCGACGTGCACATCGACACGTTCCTGAACTCGGCGACGGTTGGGCTGCGCCACCCGAAGAAGCGAGCCATCCTGCGGCTTTCCTCAGGCGTGATGGGCGGGTTCCGCCGTTACCTCGACCAGCACGGCTTCGTCGAGATCGCATCGCCCAAAATCGTCGAATCGGCGACCGAGAGCGGCGCGAACGTGTTCCAGATCGACTACTTCGGCCGCCCCGCCTACCTGGCGCAAAGCCCCCAATTCTACAAGCAGATGATGGTCGGCGTGTTCGAGCGGGTGTACGAGGTCGGCCCGGTGTTTCGCGCCGAGCCGCATAGCACCGTGCGCCACGTCAACGAATACGTCAGCCTGGACGTCGAATTCGGCTTCATCCGCGATCACTTCGACGTGATGGCGCTGTTGACCCGTCTCATCCGGGCCATGCTTGACCACTTGAAAGCCGACTACGCGGGCGAACTGGACATGCTCGGCGCGCAGATGCCGCTCGCGCCGGCAATCTTCCCACACATCTACTTCCCCGAGGCGCTACAATTGATTTACGAGCGGCACGGCGAGGATTCCCGCCAAGAGCCAGACCTGTCGCCTCAGCACGAGCGCTGGCTGGGCGAGTGGGCCTCGGCCGAGCGCCAATCCGATTTTCTGTTTGTGACCGGCTATCCAATGGTCAAGCGGCCGTTCTACACGCACCCGAACCCGATCGATCCGCGTTACGCCAATGGCTTCGACCTCCTGTTTCGGGGCACCGAGCTGGTCACGGGTGGGCAGCGCCTGCACCAATACGAGGATTACCTGGAGGCGCTCCGTTCGCGCGGCGTCGTCGACGTCAAGCCATTCGAAGGCTACCTGCAGGCGTTTCGCTACGGCATGCCGCCGCACGGCGGATTCGCGATCGGCCTGGAGCGATTCGTCATGCAGCTCATCGGCGCTTCGAATTTGCGGGAGACGACGCTGTTCCCGCGCGACCTGAATCGCCTGTCGCCCTAGCTGACATAAAAGTGCGATGCCGCTTTCTAAGCATTCTCGTTGTGCTGCCCTCGGCGTAGAGAAACATGACGCTATACGAAATATGCGCGCTCGTTCGAGACGGAAAGCTCTTCTACTACACGCATGCTCTTGTCGAGGCCAAGAAAGATGGTGTAGCACCAGAAGACATCGTCACCGTCATTTTGACTGGCGAAATCATCGAGGATTATCCTGACCGGAAGCGAGTTCTGATCTACGGGCAGATGACAAACGGTCTGCCCCACACGTCGTTTGCGACTATTCGGCCGAAGGCGTTATAATCATTCCAACGGTTTATATCCCTGACAGTCGTGAATGGAGCCAATTTCGAACACGCAGGCCCGGTGCACTAAGGGAAGACGAGAATGATTACGCAGCTTAGATGTCCTCAATGCGGCCAGACGACCGTCGATGGCTTGACCGAGATGATCTATGAGGTCAAGGGCACTAAGGTTACGATTAAAGACGTGCCGGCACAGATTTGCGCGAACGGGCACAGCTATGTAGACGGGTACACAGCCGAGAGTGTCAACCGCCTGGTCAATCACGTCGTCGAAGACATCGACGCCTACTCGAAGAAACTCGCCAGGCAACAGCGCAGGCCTCGTGAGGTAGTCATCGCCGTATGACACACAGCATGCAGTTAGCGAAGTTCGCCAAGAACAACGAGGCTTTCATCTGCATCGCCTGCGGTCAGGAAGTCCCGCCGCACCCCAGCAGCAGCCGCGACCACTGCAACCACTGCCTGACCGGACAGCACGTCGACGTCAATCCCGGCGACCGGATGAACGAGTGCCGTGGGGTCTTAGAGCCGATCGGCCTGCAAATGAGAAGCGGCAAGACCCAAATCGTCTATCGATGCCAGAAGTGCCACGCGCAGGTGCTTAACGTCGCCGCGCCGGACGATAATGCGGACTTGATCACGGATCTGGCGGGGATGCCATGGTAATATGCCTCACCCCTTCCCCGGCTTCGCCACTCTCCCCCTCTCCCGACGAAAAACGTGGGGAGAGGGTGAGGTCTCTTCACACGCCCTTCTGCGCCAAAGCGATCTCGCGCCCCGACGGCCAGGTGTAACCTTCTTCCGGTGGGCGTCCACGCTGAACGCCCATTTCGGTGAGGGTGTCGGGCAGTCCGACAACCGGGATACCTTGCTGGCCCATCACCTCTGCATCGACGAATATCGGCACACCAGTCCGAACGGCCAGGTTGATGGCGTCACTGGGACGTGCGTCTACCTCGCGTGTCTCTTGCCCAGAACGCACCGACACCGTTGCAAAATATGTATCGCCTTTGAGTGCACTGACAGCCACGCGCTCAACCGTCACGCCTGCGGCATCCAGCAGGCGCGCGATGAAGTCGTGAGTCAACGGTCGCATCGGCTGATACTCGGCGAGATGTAAGGTCAAGGTCTCGCCCTCATGCGGTCCGATCCACATGGGCAGTGCCTGATCGCCATCGCGTTCCTTCAGTACCATGACAGTGCGCTTTGCCGGCGGTGCTTCGGGGTAATGCCTCTCGCCTTCCGCCGGCTTCGGCTCCCAATCCTTCGGCATCCACAGCAGTACATCCTGCACGGTCACCTCGATCATTGTATCCTCCTCTCGCCACAGGTATTCCTGCCATTCGTCGAGCAGCGCCTCTCGCAGCTTATGCCGCGCCCGGTGCGCCTGCACGCGCAGTGTCCCAGGCGCAATGCCGAACATTCCCGCAATTTCCTGATACGACAGCCCTTCGACGTAGCGCATCCATACCGCCGCGCGCATATCCTCCGGCAACTGCTCGATCGCGCGGCGCACGCTCCGGCGCAGCTCGCGCGCTTCGAATTCGGATTCCGGCGTGGCATCCTCCAATCGGAAGCCGCGCGCCACACGCCCGCCGTCGAGGTCCTCGAGCGAGACGGTCGTACGCCGGCGCCGCAAGGCCATCTTGGCCAAGTTGACGGCGATGCTGCACAGCCATGCGCCGAAGCGCGCCGGGTCACGCAACCGATCTAAGCCGAAGTAAGCCTGGTACAACGCTTCTTGCGCTACATCCTCAGCCTCGTCAAAGTCGCCCAACATCGCCATCGCCAACCCGACCGCACGCGCGCGATGCTGCTCGACCAGGATGCCAAAGGCATCACGGTCGCCAAGCTGGGTCCGGCGCACGAGTTCGGCGTCGCTTCGCATCATCGTCCGTCGTATATTGTTGCAGTCAAGAGGCGAAATGTTACGTGAGACTGATCGCGGTGACCCCTTGTCAAGCGGCTCAGCCAGTGCTAGAATAATGGTGGGTGATAGCGATGCAGGCGATCAAAGATCCGGACGCCTTCGTCCGCAGAGCAGAAGCCATCTACAATCGCAAGTACCGCGCCGAGTTCGAGCCGAAGTATCATGGTCGGATCGTCGCCATCGACATAAAAAGCGGCGACGCCTTCGTCGGCAAGACCGAGCTAGACGCCTTCGAGAAGGCCCGCAAGAAGCATCCCCGTCACTACTTCTTCTTCCTGCGCGTCGGCTACAAAGCGACGCAGCGCATCACCTCGCCCCATTTCCGCAAGCCGCCCGCTTCATGAGCGTCTTCCTGCGCGGCATGGCCTTCATCGACGGCAAGCGCGCCATCTTCGACCTGCAGCGCCGCACCTTCACAGTGCTCGAGTAGGCCGCGCGAATTATACCCGCACTCGGAATCCAGTTCGCGTCAACGCACAGCCCTCTCGGCGAAACATGCCCCTGCCCTGACACACGGCTGCGCCAGTTTCTTTTTCGAGAATGGTTTGCCAGGATTCGCGGAGTTTGATAGGATCGGCGTATTCTCTTCAAAAGGCCGCGACATGATCCGCTCGCTGTACCGCGCGCCCGACGGCGCCATCCGGACCGATCTGCAAACCGACGAATTCGGCGCGATGCTGCTCGACTCGCGCGGCCTGTTGCGGGTCGATTTCGAAGCCACGCCGCCCGAGTCGGACGAGCCGATCCTGCGTCAGGTCTTCGGCTTTCACCCCCTGGCGATCGACGACGCGCTGCAGCAGTCGCACGTTCCCAAGGTCGACGACTGGAGCGATTACCTGTACGTCGTGCTGCACGCCGTCGTCCTCGATCGGCGCGACCGCATGGCGGTGGACACGCTGGAGCTTGACGTGTTCCTGGGCAAGAATTACCTCATCACGCATCACGACCAGCCGATCGACGCCGTCGAAAAGGTGTGGGCGGGCTGCCGGCGCGACGAGCGGCATCTCAAGAACGGCTCGGATCACTTGCTCTACAAGATCGCCGACGAGATCGCCGCGAGTTATCTGCCGGTCGTCGAAGAGATGGACGACGCGATCGACGCCATCGAGGGGCATATTTTCGACCGGCCATCGCCGGAGACCGTCGAGCACATCTTCGCCATCAAGCGATCGGTGTTGGGCCTGCGCCGTATCCTCGGCCCACAGCGCGAAGTGCTCAACAAACTGGCCCGCGACGACTACGCGATGATTGATCCGAAAGACCGTGTATACTTTCGCGACGTGTACGACCACCTGGTCCGCATGCACGACATCACCGAAAGCGTGCGCGATCTGGTCAGCGGCGCGCTCGATACCTACCTGTCCGTCGTCAATAATCGCATGAACGACATCATCAAGACGCTGACGATCATCACGACGCTGTTCATGCCGCTGACGTTTGTGGTCGGCTTCTTCGGCATGAATTTCTTCCAGCCCTCGACGCCGTTGGACATCTGGACCGGCGCGCCGGCTTTCGTCGCCACGCTGGTGATGATGTTCCTGATACCGATCGGAATGTATATCTGGGTGCGGCGGCGTGGGTGGATGTGACCATCGACGAAGGACGAACGACGGACGACCAATGCCATTCGTCTGTCGTCCTTCGTCGCATCAGCGCTGGGCCAATCTCACTCAATGATAAAGGAGACACGTCATGACCACACGCAACGGTTTTCTCTTCGGCACCGTCGGCTCGCCGATCGGCATGCCCAAGAAACCGGGCGGCACGCCCGGCGGCATCCTGCACAGCGCCGGGCTGGGCCTGGGCGCGCTCGAGCTGGCCTGGGTGCAATCGGTGCGCGTGAGCGACGAGACGTGCGCGACGATCAAGAAGACGGCGCAGGAAGCGGGCATCGCGCTGAGCGTGCACGCGCCGTACTACATCAACCTCAACGCGCAGACCAAGGATCTGCTCAAGGGCAGCGTCGCCCGGCTGCTGGCCGCTGCGCGCGCCGGTTACAAGGCCGGCGCGACCGACATCATCTTCCACCCCGGTTCTTACATGAAGCAAGACCCGGACAAGGTTTACCCGATCGTGCGCCGGCGGCTGGCCGAAGTCGTCGCCCAGTTGCGCGCGGAAAAGGTCGACGTCACATTGCGGCCGGAGACGATGGGCAAGAACGCAATGTTCGGATCGCTCGAGGAGGCGGTGCAACTTTCGCGCGACATCGACGGCGTGCTGCCCGGCATCGACTTTGCACACCTGCACGCGCGCCCCGGCGACGGCTCGTTCAATTCGTACGACGAATTCAGCGACGCGCTGAAGATACTCGCGGCCGGGCTTGGCCAGCGCGGGCTGACGTCGATGCACATTCACCTCTCCGGCATCGAGTACGGCCCCGGCGGCGAGAAGAAACACCTGCCGCTCAAGGAATCCGACCTGAAATATCGCGATCTCTTCAAGGCGCTGATCGACTTCGGCGCGAGCGGGCGGATTCTTTGCGAAAGCCCGCTGATGGAAGAGGACGCGCTGCTGATGCAGAAGGCGTACAGGCAACTGGCCAGGAAGCGTAGCGCGTAGATCGTATTCCGTGTTGCGTATTCCGTTGTGGGCGACGACTCACGAAATACGCAGCACGCCATATGCTTGCGAGCAAGAAACGTGAATGGACAAGTTCAACTCGACGCCCTCCACGCCGAAGTCCGCGCCTGCCGCAAGTGCCTGGACGCGGGATACCCCATCACACCTGGCGGCGTCTTTTCGGGCAAAGTCGGCGCGCGGATCATGATCGTCGGACAAGCGCCGGGCGTGACCGAAATTCAAGTCCTGCGGCCATTCAATGCATCCGCCGGCAGGCGGCTGTTCCAGTGGCTCGCCGAAGCCGGTTTTGACGAGGTCGACTTTCGCGCCCATCAATACATCAGCAGTGTCACCAAGTGCTACCCCGGCAAGATGCCGGATGGCCGCGGCGACCGTCGCCCCAGCCGTGAGGAGCAGCAGTTGTGCCGCCCGTACCTCGACCGCACACTGGCGATTATTCAACCGGAAGTGATTATCCTGGTCGGCAGCCTGGCGATCGAGACGCTGTTGGGAAAATACAAGCTTGAGCATATAATAGGCAATGCCTTCGAGCGACCCGCGCCGTGGGATGCGGCGAAGCCGGTGATCTTCGTCCCGCTGCCCCATCCGAGTGGCGCGAGCGCGTGGACCAACTCCAGAGACAACCAACAGCTCATTAAGAAAGCGATCCGGCAACTGGCGCGCCTGAAGCGCGAGTTGAATCTTTAACCACGAAGACACCGAGACACCAAGCAAACTTCGTGTCTTGGTGCCTTGGTGGTGAAGAAAGGGCGACATGAATCGACAGACACTCCTAGATCTGCTGCGCCGAACAAACGAGGATCTCCAGCGCTACATGAGCGAGATCCCCGCCGATCGATTGCACTGGCATGAAGCCGACGAGTGGTCGGCGCACGAGACGCTGGCGCACCTGTGCGAGACTGAGCGGCACGTGTTCCTCCTGCGCATGCAGCGCGTGGCGACCGAGCATCAGCCCTTGCTGAAATACTTCGACGAGAAGGCATGGCATCGCGAGCACTACGACGTCGGGCAGCCCGTCGCCGAGATGCTGGCCGATTTTAGCGATGCGCGCCGGCAGCAGATTCAATTGCTCGAAGCGCAGCCCGACTGGAGCCGCTGGGGTCTGCACGAGACGCTTCAGAAGCGCTACAGCCTGGAATTCTTGGCTCTCTACGCGTTCCGCCACACGTGGGAGCATTTGAACCAGATCGCCAGCACGCAGGTGGCGTACGAACTGGCGCATCAGTGAAGTGAGGCACACATGGGACTGACGCACGTAACATTGACGGTCAAGCCCAGCCGAGACCATCCCGAATCGATCGAAGTGAAGTTCCTGGTGGATTCCGGCGCGGTGTACAGCCTCGTCCCGGGCGAACAACTCAAGAAACTGGAGCTAAAGGCCCATCGGTCGGTGAAGTTCGTACTGGCCGACGGCACCGAAATCGAGCGACAAGTAGGCGATGCCTACTTCGAGTATCAGGGGCAAGGCAGCGCCGGGCCGGTCATCTTCGGCGAAGCGGGCGACGAGCCGCTGCTGGGCGCGCTGACGCTGGAGAGCCTGGGCTTGGTACTGAACCCTTTCAGCCGCGAGTTGCAGCCCATGCGGTTGATGCTCGCCCACGCATCCGCCCGCGGAGAGCGGTTCACACAAGCATTAGCCGATGAGCGCTCCCACCTACTCGCCGCCGACTGATGAACGGACGCCGGAATCCGTCGACGAGACCCTGCGCCGCCTGGCCCGGATGCTGGACTACGCCGCGCCGGGCCGGTTCGTGCTGGCCCTCGTCAAGTGCAACCTGCCTGCCCAGCGACGCGATCTCGTCGAGCGGATCAGGGTTCTGGTCGAGCCGCTCGGCATGGCGCTGCTCGAAGTAGAGCTGACCGGGCCGGTCGACAAACTGCTGCCGATCCTGCGCGAACGGCTGGCCGGTTCTTACCTCGCTCCCTTGCCGGAAGCCGAGGCGGCGCACGAGGCCGAGAGCGTGCCTGCCCTGCGCGAAAGCGGGGGCAAAGTGGCGCTCTTCGTCTACGGCCTGGAGCACTCGCTCCCGTCGACGGAGCGCAACCCGCCCATCCTGGCGCATCTCAACCTGTTGCGCCAACTGTTCCAGCGAGATGTCCCCTGCCCGCTCGTCATCTGGCTGCCCGACTACGCATTGACAAAGGTGGCGCGCGGCGCGCCCGACTTCTGGGCGTGGCGCTCTGGCGTGTACGAGTTCCCGCCCGAGCCGGAGACGGCGCAGCGCATGGCGCGGATGACAGTGTACGACGAGACCGGTCACGTCACCAGCAGCCTGTCCGCCGAAGCCAAGCGCGAGCGAATGCATCTGCTCGCCCGGCTGCTGGACGACTACCGCGAACTGGCCCTGAGCGGAGTCGAAGGGTCGCGCGAGCGCCACATGCAGGCCGACATTCTGTGGAAGATGGGCGACGTCCATTACGATATGGGCGAATGGGCGGAAGCGCGGACGCGATACGAAGAAGCGCTCGAACTGGCGCGCGCGCTGGACGAGCCACGTACCGTCGCCGGCCTGCTGCACCTACTAGGCTTACTCGCACAGGTCACAGGCGACCTGGCCGAAGCCCGCCGCCTGTACGACGAGAGCCTGGCACTCAAGCTCGACCTCGGCGACAGGCAGGGCATCGCCAGCACGCTGCACGAACTCGGCCTACTTGCGCAGGCCACGGGCGACCTGGCCGAAGCCCGTCGCCTGTACGACGATGCCGGACGCACCTTCAAGGAACTTGGCGCGAAGAAGGAGCAGGCCGCCGTACTGCACCAGTTCGCCACGCTCGCGCAGGTTACGGGCGACTTGGCCGAAGCCCGCCGCCTGTACGACCAGAGCCTGACCATCAAGCGCGAACTCGGCAATCAGCGAGGCATTGCCCTGACGCTGCACCAACTCGCTATGCTCGCGCAGGACACGGGCGACCTGGCCGAAGCCCGCCGCCTGTACGACCAGAGCCTGCAACTCGCACGCGAACTCGGCAATAGGCAGGGCATCGCCCAGACGCTGCACAATCTCGCCACCATCGCGCAGGACACGGGCGACCTGGCCGAAGCCCGCCGCCTGTACGACCAGAGCCTGCAACTCGCACGCGAACTCGGCAATAAGCAGGGCATCGCCCAGACGCTGCACAATCTCGCCACCATCGCGCAGGACACGAGCGACCTGGCCGAAGGCCGCCGTCTGTACGACCAGAGCCTAGCCATCAAGCGCGAACTCGGCGACAAGCAGGGCATCGCAAGCACACTGAACCAACTCGGCACGCTCGCGCAGGTTACGGGCGACCTGGCTGAAGCGCGCCGCCTGTACGACGATGCCGAGCGTATCTTCGACGAACTCGGTGCAAAGAAGGAGCAGGCCACCGTGCTTCACCATCTCGCTATGCTCGCGCAGGACACGGGCGACCTGGCCGAAGCCCGCCGCCTGTACGACCAGAGCCTGCAACTCGCACGCGAACTCGGCAATAGGCAGGGCATTGCCCAGACGCTGGGCCAACTCGCCACGCTCGCGCAGGTTACGGGCGACCTGGCCGAAGCCCACCGCCTGTACGACCAAAGCCTGGCTATCGCACGCGAACTCGGCGACAAGCGGGGTGAAGCCCTGACTCTGTGGGGGTTAGCCATGATCGCCAACGATCAAGGCGACCCTACTCAAGCCCGCTTGGATTATGATCGGTCTTTGACCATCTTCCGGGAACTGGGCGACAAGAAAAACATTGGAGGGGTGTTGCACCAACTTGGCATGCTGGCGGAGGAGGAAGGAAACCTGGCCGAGGCCGCGCGGTTGTTCGAGGAGAGTCTCAAACTGCTGATGGAATTGGGTTCGCCGGATGCGCAGGTGGCGAGGAGGTCGCGGGAGAGGGTCAGGCAGCGGATAGACAACCGCTTCGCGTAAACGGATGCGACGTGCGCCCATTCGGTTATCCGTTGTGAATCCGTTGCTTCGATCGCCCGGCAGGCGGAGCAGTCGTTCACGGAGCTGGGTAGTCCAGTGCGGGAGCAGGCACGGCGAGACAGGGAGCGGCTAGAGAAGAAAGCAGTGGAAGAGGTGTCAACGAATGAACATCGAATCAACGAATGAGGCGCGCCGCTGCCCCATCGACCTGTCTTCAGAGCAGACATCTCGGTCGGCAGGCATTCGTTGATTCGTTGCCGATTCGTCGACACCTTCGTCCCCCGCCCTTCAACAAACCCAGGGAGTCACTATGCCGCACGTAGATAAGATGTCGATGAAGGCGTTTTGGGAGGCGGTGGAGCGAAGGCTGGCGGCGTGCTCCACCGATGAGCTCCGCGCCATCCTCCGCGCGATGGCGCAGGAGACGCCGCCAGCGGCGCGGCAGGCGTTCCTCGGCAAATTGCAGCCCCTACCCGGAACCGACGCCGCCATCCAGCAGGCGGTTCAGCAGGAAGATTTGTTGGCCGACATTGACGACCTGGCGCGCGAGCTTAAAGAGCAGACGCAGCAGGCAGAAGGCTGGGGGGAGTACGGGTGGGGCGAGTATGACGACGAGGATAGCTTAGGCCCTTACGAGGAGTTCGTGGAGCCGCTGGCCGCGCTGTTCGACCGGGCGGAAGCGGCATTTGACTTCGGCGACCTGGCGCTTGCCCGCCGAGCTTATCAAAAATTGTTCGAAGCGCTGACACTCGAGGACGACTACGGACGCGGGGTGCGCGCAGACGACTTAAGTGACGTGGACATCGACGAAGCCCGTGCCCGCTATCTGCGCGCCGTCTACGAAACCGGGCGGCCCGCGCACCATCCTCCGGCGCTGTTCGAGCAGATGCGGCAGACACAGTCGTGGCTCGCCGGGCGGCGCCCGATGCTGGACAACATCATCCAGATTACCCCTCATCCGCTGCCCGACCAGAATCGTTTCCTCCGGGACTGGATCGACTATCTGCGGAAGCAGAGCGGCGGCGACGCCGACGCCTGGCTGCGGGAGGCGGTCCGCCTGGCGCAGGGCACGTCGGGGCTGGAGGAACTGGCGCGAGCCGAAGGCAAGAAACGCCCGCGCGCGTATCTGGATTGGCTCGCCGCACTGGAAGAGGAGGGCAGGCATCGTGAGGTGCTCCTCGCGGCGCAGGAAGCCCTTCAAACTCTGCCCGCCAAACTTCCGATACGCGCTGCGATCGCCGACCACCTGTGCGCGGCCGCGGCACGGCTGAACGAGACGGAAACCCTGCGCGCCGGGCGCTGGGAAGCGTTCATCGCCAAACCGATGCTGGCGCGCCTGCTCGACTTGTGGGACGCCGCTCCCAGTCACGATGAGCGGGCCGGGCTGATGGGGCAGGCTGCCGGGCATGTGAAGGACTACCTCGCCCACCCACCCCGTTCGCAGGCGATGCTCGAAGCCGAGCGGCACTGGGACGATCTCGAAAGCCCGGGGTGGATCGACAAGTCCGTCCTCGCGCATGCCTACCTGCTCGCCGGTCAGTGGCAGGAAGCGCAGCAACTGGCCGCGCGCGAGAATGTGCTGGGATGGAGCGGCAGCGACAATCCACAGGGGCTGGTGATGCCGTTCTTCCTCGTGCGATTGGCCGGGAAGTCACCTACGGCGCTGCCTGGGAACCTGGCGCAACTCTGGCGGCAGAGGCTGGAGGCCAGCATCGGTTTTGGCTCCTGGAGCGGGAACGAGGAAGACAGCCTGCTCAAGCGATTGGAGCGTGCGTACGCAGAGAGGCTTAGCGACGCATCCTTGAGTCGTGACCAGCAGCAGCCACTCTTGTCATGGTGTATCGACGTGGCGAAGCGGCGAGTCGAGGCCATCGTGGGCCATCAGCGTCGAGGCAGCTATGATAAAGCCGCCGTCCTGACGGCCGCGTGCGCCGAGACGCTGCGACTACGCGGGGACGACAAAGCGGCCGATGCGCTGGTGGACGACATCCGCAATCAGTTTCCGCGCCATCGCGCTTTTCAAGCTGAGTTGGACACGGCGCTTGAGCACATGAAGCGCAGCAGGCGACGAAGATGATTTAGGCAGCGGATAGGCAACCGCTTCGCGTAAACGGATGCGACGTGCGCCCATTCGTTTCGCTGATTCGCTGACTCGCTGACTCGCTCTTCATCCTTCATCCTTTGTGGAGAGGCCATGAACATTCAAGTCAAACACGGTTCGATACAAGATATACAGACCGACGCGATCATCCTCAACCTGTTCGAGGGCGTCGAAGTGCCGGCCGGCGCGACCGGCGCGGTCGACAAGGCGCTCGGCGGCGCAATGACTGAACTGATCCGCATGGGCGACTTCAAGGGCAAGCTCAATCAGACCGCCGCCGTCTACACGCGCGGCGCGATCCCCGCTCCGCGCGTCGTCCTGGTAGGTTTAGGTCCGGTTGCCGACTTCAACGTCGATCGTGCCCGGCAGGCGGCGGCGAGCGCGGCCCGGCGCGCCCGAGAGCTTGGCGCGAAATCGATCGCGTCGACGGCGCACGGCGCGGGCACGGGGCAAATCGATCCGCAGGTTGCGGCGCAGGCCGTCGCCGAAGGCACGCTGCTCGGGCTGTACGAGTGGACGGAGCACAAGTCGAAGAAGGAAAATAACGCGCAGATCGAGTCGTTCACAATCGTCGAGTTCGACAAGGAAAAGGCCCCTGCGATCGAGACGGGCGCAAGGATCGGCGAAGTCGTCGCTAGAGCGGTAAACCTCGCGCGCGATTTGATCAACCAGCCGGGCAACGTCCTCACGCCGGCGGCGCTGGCGAGCGCGGCGCAGGAGCGCGCGCAGCAGGTCGGGTTGAAGTGCACCGTTCACGACGTCGACTGGATTCGCGAGCAGAAGATGGGCGCGTTCCTAGGCGTGACACAGGGCACCGTCCAGCCACCCCAATTCATCGTGATGGAGCACGAGGGCGCGTCCGGCGATCCGCTCGTCTTCGTCGGCAAGGGCATCACCTTCGACACGGGCGGCATCAGCATCAAGCCTGCCGAGAAGATGGAAGAGATGAAGAGCGACATGGCCGGCGCGGCGGCGGTCATCGCGGCGATGACGGCGATCGCCGATCTGAAGCTGCCGATCCACGCCGTGGGCCTGGTGCCGACGTGCGAGAACATGCCGAGCGGGACGGCGTATCGTCCCGGCGATGTGCTACGCGCGCGCAACGGCAAGACGATCGAGGTCATCAGCACCGACGCCGAAGGCCGCCTGATACTGGCCGACGCGCTGTGCTACGCGGCCGAGTTCAAGCCCAGGGCCGTCATCGACCTGGCGACGCTGACCGGCGCGTGCGTCGTCGCGCTGGGCGAGGACGTAGCGGCGGGCTTCTTTGCGAACGACGACGACCTGTCCCGGCAGATCAAGATGATCAGCGAAGCGACCGCCGAAAAGCTGTGGCGGCTGCCGCTGTACGAGGAATACAAGGAAAAGATCAAGAGCCAGACCGCCGACGTCAAGAACAGCGGGGGAAGGTTCGGCGGCGTCGGGGCCAGCGCGATGTTTCTGGCCGAGTTCGTGTCGTACCCGTGGTCGCACTGGGACATCGCGCCGATGATGTGGAACAAGTCGGGTAGCCCGCCCTACGTGAACAAAGGCGGAACCGGCTTCGGCGTGAGGTCGCTCGTCGAGTTAGCCCGCCGCTGGCAGTCTCAGTAGAGACGACTTTCAGACTTCGGAAGTCTTACGGATGAGTTCCGCAGGCGAGATGGTGATTTGAGACTTCCGAAGTCTTGGCCGTTCACTTATCCAAGGTAGTGGCCAGTAACCACTGACGACTGATCACTGATGACTGATCACTGATGACTGATCGTCTCTAGCGAAACACCACTTCGTCCCGACCGCGCAGCCGATCTTCAATGCGCCCGACCACGACATCCAGATCCTCGGTGCGATGCACGAAGTCCAGGCTGTCGCTGCGGATGGTCAGGACGGGGCACACGCGGAAATCGGCCAGCCACTCGTCGTAGTAGCGATCGAGCAGGCGCAGGTAGTCGGGCGTGATGCCGGCTTCGATCGTGCGGGCGCGACGCGTGATCCGTTCGATGAGCACGTCCACCGGCGCGCGCAGGTAAATCAGGAGCGAGGGAGCAGGCAGCGCCTCGACGACCAGATCGTACACGCGCCGGTAGGCAAGATAATCGCGCTCGGTCAAACTGCCCAGCTCGCGCAGCGCGCGGGCGAAGATGAACGCGTCTTCGTAAATCGAGCGATCGATGATGGCGCTGCGTGGGCCGCTCGCCATGGCCTTGTGCTGAGCGGCGCGATGGCCCAGGAAGAATACCTGCAAATGGAACGACCATGCGCGCATGTCGGCGTAAAAGTCGGCCAGGTAAGGATTGTCGGCCACCGATTCGAAGTCGGCCTCCCAGCCTAACCGGGCGGCCAGCCGCTCGGTCAGGCTCGTCTTGCCCGCGCCAATGTTGCCCGCGACCAGAATGAGATGATTCGCCACACTGTCCTCCCCGTGTCTGGGTAGAATAGCCTGGAAAGCCGAAACACGATGCGTTCAAGGAGCCAAGCCGAATGGCCCATCAACCGGGCGCCGTGCTGTGGGACATGGACGGCACGCTGCTCGACTCCGCCGAATATCACTGGCTGGCCTGGCGTGAAGCGCTCGCCGCCGAAGGCTTCGACCTCACGCGCGCCCAGTTCGAATCGACCTTCGGCCAGCGCAATGATACCATCCTGCGGGCCACCTTCGGGCCGGACCTCCCGCTCGGCGAAGTCGACCGGATTGCCGGCGTCAAAGAGGCGCGCTACCGCGAACTGGTGAAGACGCACGGCATCGACGCGCTCCCCGGCGTGCGGCGCTGCCTGGATCGGCTCAATGCGGGCGGCTGGCGCCAGGCCGTCGCCTCCGCTGCGCCGCGCCTGAACGTCGAGACGATCCTCGACGCGCTGAACATCGCCGATTGCTTCGACGCAATCGTCTCGGCCGAGGACGTGCAGCGCGGCAAGCCCGATCCGCAGGTTTTCCTCCTCGCCGCAGAGAGGCTCGGCGTGTCACCGGCGCGCTGCATCGTCCTCGAAGATG
>DATEUJ010000133.1:0-6935 GCA_035283185.1 Anaerolineae bacterium
GGCGCACGTGTTTCCAAAGAATGTTAGCGCACTCGATGAAAAATAGATCGGGCACCATCAGACGACCTGGTGGATCCGCAGCCAGGTGCGCAAAAAGCGCATCGGCCAGATTGGAGAGCGGCTCGGCGATAAACAACTTGATCCCGACGCTGGCATCGACCACGCACTCCAGGGGAGTGCGGTTCATCGCTCGCGATCCTCGCGCAGCAGCTTAACACTATCGGGCGTCCTGGTTTCCGTCGAATAGGAGAAGCGACGGCGGCGGATGTTCGCTAAAAGTCGGGCCTGAGAATGCCTGGCTGCTTCTGCTTGCAGGGCTTGATCCAGCAGGCTGATCACCTGCGCGCTCAAGGAGCGGTTTTGAGCGTTGGCGAGCTGCTGGATGCGGGCGTACAACTCATCGGGCACCTTACGAACGTGGAGAATGGGCATTGCAGTATCCCCCTCGCGGAATGGCTAAAGTGTAGCACAGGTGGTTGCATTACGCAACCGGTTGGGTTCGAGCAAGGAAAAACGCCAGAAGTGAGTTCCCTGAGTTCCGCAAATTCGTGAAGGGTCTTAAGGAACTGAAGGAACTCAAGGGAAAACAAAAGGCCCTTCCACTGAAGGGCCGTCTGGCGGAGGGGGTGAGATTCGAACTCACGGTAGCCCAAAGGGCTACAACGGTTTTCGAGACCGCCCCAATCGTCCACTCTGGCACCCCTCCGAGTGAACCGGGGCGATTATAACACGCCGCCGATGCCGCGCCAAGATCATGATCTCGCTTGCAGCAGCCGGCTCGCCCATTCGACGTCTTCGCCGGACAGCGGCGGATCGGGCGCCTGCCCGTAATCGATGAGCAGGTCGGGACCGGCCCGATCGTAGAGATTGTGGAGTATCTCGTTCAGAGGCAGCATCACCTCGCTCTTGCCCCGCTGCACCGGGATGGGAATATCGGGGATGGCATCCCGCACGCCGAACAAGTACACGTCGGCGTGCGGGCGGAAGGGTGCGCGGCTGACGACGATGCGATAATCGCTCCGCACACTCTTGCCTTCTACTCGCATGGGGAAGGGATCGCCTGCCCTCAGCAAGTCGATTTCCACCAGGTTAGCCGGGCCTCCCAACACCGCGCGCCGCTGGCGCTCGTATTCCTGGCGGCCCTCGGGCGTCAGCTTGTTGTCCAGCGACAAGACTTCGATGATCGTCACGGCCTCGCCGCTGATCACGTCGCGAACTTCGAGGAAGTGCTCGATCACTTGCTGGGGTAACGGCAATTCGCAGGCACGAGGTTTCACGCCGCCCGGCGCGGCGTCGCGCGGCGGCGCGCTCGACTCCGCTGGGCGGGGCGTCCCCTCCGCTCCGCTACGAGGATCTGCGTCAAGCAGTGTCTCCGGCTCCACCGCGGGCGTCTCCGGCTCCCAAAGCATCGTTTGATACGAACGGCGCTCGACGGCAACCCGGAATAGAGGTTGAATCCTGGGTTCGAGCAAATTCGCGATTTCCAAAATGAGCGGTGTGTGAATATCTTCCCACACTCCGAGTCGTTCCAGGTATGGATCCATTCCGGGAAACGGCGTAGGCATAGTTGCTCCTTCAATCACTCGACTTCGAAACGGTCGCCCCGGTCGGGAATAGCCACGTGCTGGAAGCCCGTATCGGCCAGCTCCGCTCGCAGCGCTTCCGCTGCTTGCAGCTCGGCGTGCACGATAAACACCTGGCCGGGACGCGGCGACATGCTGCGCGCGAAACCAACCAGATCGTTGTGATCGCCGTGGGCGCTGTAGCCTTCCAGTTTCACGATCTCCGCGTCCACGTCGTGTTCCTCGCCGAATATCTTCACGCGCTTGCGGCCGTCCAGCAACTGGCGGCCCAGGGTGTGCTCCGCCTGAAAGCCGACGAACAGCACGGTGTTGCGCGCGTCGCCGACGTGGTGGCGGAGATGGTGTAGGATGCGGCCCGCCTCGCACATGCCCGACGGCGCGATGATCACCGCCGGCTCGTCCCGGTCGTTTAGCGCCTTCGACGCCTCGGCGTCGCGCACGTACGTCAGCCGCGAAAAGCCGAAGGGATCGCGCCCGTCGAGGTCCGCTATGAAGTCCAGTGTCTCGCTGTCGTATATGTCGGGATGGCGGCGGAAAATCTCGGTGACGTTGGTCGCCAGCGGGCTATCGACGAAGATGGGTATCTCCGGCAGGCGTTTCGCCTCGCATAACTGATGGAGATCGTAGACCAGCTCTTGCGTGCGGCCGACCGCGAAGGCCGGCACCATGAGCAGGCCGCCGCGCTCGACTGTGCGTGAGATCACTTCGGCGAGATCGTCCTTCGCGTCTTCGATCGGCTTGTGAAAGCGGCCGCCATACGTCCCTTCGGTGATCAGCACGTCGGCGTGATCGACCGGCTCCGGGTCGCGCAAGATCGGCAGGCCTTTGCGGCCCAGATCGCCGCCGAACACGATGCGGCGCTGCCGGCCGTTCTCTTCGACGTCCAGGATCACCATCGCCGAGCCGAGGATGTGGCCGGTGTCGCGGAACGTTGCGCGCACGCCGGGCAGCGGCTCGAACGGGCGGTGATACCCCACGCTGACAAACTGCTTGAGCGCCTGGATCGCGTCGGGCATGGTATACAGCGGCTTGAACGGCGGCTCGCCCTTCTCGGCGCGGCGCTTGTTGACGAACTTCACGTCGCTTTCTTGAATGTGCGCCGAATCGAGCAGCATGGCCGAGCACAGATCGCGCGTCGCCGGCGTCGCGTATATGTTGCCGCGAAAGCCGCTTTTCACCAAAGTCGGCAGGTTGCCCGAATGATCGATGTGTGCGTGCGACAGGATGCAGGCGTCGACCGAAGCGGCGTCGAACGGCAGGTGCTTGTTGCGGTCGTAAGCCTCGCTGCGCCTGCCCTGATACATCCCGCAGTCCAGCAGCAGGCGCTTGCCGTCGATCGTCAGCAAGTGCATGGAGCCGGTGACGGTGCGCGCGGCTCCCCAGAATCGAATCTCCATAGACCCTCCGCTAAAACCCTAAGAACGGGCATTCCCATGCCCGCTGCTGACGCAAGGGGATGCGTCAACCACGGGTTTTAAGACAGTCTCTATGACCAGGGACGCGCCAGCCCCAGAGCACCAGGGCTTCAAGGCGTAGCGTACTTCGGCAGCACGACGGTGAAGACACTGCCCACACCTAGTTCGCTATCTACCCACACGCGGCCCTTGTGCTTCTCGACGATCGACTTGACGATCGACAATCCCAACCCGGTGCCGACGATCGCCAGCGTCGCATCGGTCTCAACCCGGTAAAACTTGTCGAAAATACGTGACTGGTCTTCCGGCGTAATGCCGATACCGGTATCGCGTACGCGGAGCACGACGAATTGGCCATCTTCCTGCAACGAGACGTCGATCCGGCCGCCTTCGGGCGTGTATTTGACGGCATTACCGACCAGGTTCGCGACGACCTGCTCGAGTCGCCGACTGTTGCCGAGAATGTGCGGCAGAGGTGGCACGTCTACGCTCAATACCAGGCGCTTGGCCTCGGCGGTGGATCGCAGCGAAGCAGACACCTCTCGCACCGCCCTCGCCAGGTCGGTCGGCTCCATTTCCTTGTCCAGACCGGCTTCGATGCGGCTGACGTCGAGCAGGTCGGCGATCAGGTCCACGATGTTGATCGTGCTGCGCTCGATGCGCTCCACGAATTGCTGCTGCACGTCGTTGAGAGGCCCCACGCGCGGCAGCAGCTCGACGTAGCCACGGATGGTGGTGAGCGGCGTGCGCAGATCGTGCGACACGATCGAGATGAAATCGCTCTTGATTCGATCCAGCTCCTTCAAGTTCGAAATATCCTGCAGCACCACGCCGAAGCCGATGCCTTTGAATTCCGAGAGCTGCGCCTGCATGGTGCGCCCGTCGTCGAGCGGCACCTCGGCGCGCCAGTTGCGGCCGCGCTGCTTGCGCTGATCGAACAGATCCAGGAGCGCCGGGCTGCGGATCACATCCCGCAGCCGTGCGCCGACCGCATCCTCGCCCAGGCCGAATGCCGCGCGCGCCGAGCTATTCGCCAGCACGATGCGCATCTCGGGATCGGTGACGATCACCGCGTCCTGCGTGTCGCGCAGAACAGTGTGCAGGCGCTCTCGTTCGCCCTGCGCCGCCCAGTACAGGCGCGCATTCTCGATCGCGATCGCGGCGTAATCGGCCAGCGTCGACAGCAGGCGCATGTCGTGATCCGAGAAAGACCCGCTGGATAGCTTGTGATCCACGCTGAGCACACCGATCACGCGCCCGCCAACGCTCATCGGCGCACCGAGCAGCGACTTGACCAGGAACGACGTCTTGACCTTGACGTCCTCTCCGCCGCCTATCATCACGGGCTGGCCGGTCTGGATCACCTGGCCCATCAGCGAGTCATTCACCCGGACGCGCAAATTGCGGGCGGCCGACTCGTCCATGTTCTTGCTGGCGCGCAGGTATAACTCGCCGGTGTTCGGGTCGAGCAAGAGCAGCAACCCCTCGTCGGCCTGGGTCAGGTTGACCGCCGCCGACACCACGTGGGCCAGAATCTCGTCGACGTATAACAATGACGTAATGGTCTTGCCGATGCCGGATAGCGCCCTGAATTCGCGCGCCTGGCGCTCGACCTGCTCGCGGAGCGCATCGCGCTCGCGCGCCGAGCGCTTCCACCGCAGCGCCCGCTCGATTGACGCGGCGAACCGATCCTCCTCCAACGGCTTCGCCAACGCGTCGACAGCGCCGGCCGCCAGCGCCTCTTCCACGGCGGCGAGTGAGCGCTGCGCAAGGATGACCACGAAGGGGATATCCGCGCCGTACTCACGCAGCAAGCGCAGCCCGTCGTCCCGATCCATTTGCCAACCCGTCACGACGACGTCCGGCTTAAACGCCAGGACGCGCTGCCGGGCTTCGTCGAGGCCGGCGGCTTCAGCCGTCGTGTAGCCGGCAGGATGCAGGACACGCTCGATCAGACGCGTGCGCGACGCAGCGGTGTCGTCGACGACGAGAATCCTTGCACCGGTCATCTATAGCCTCTGCCGGAAATCAGGCGCCTCGGCGCGTGTGGAGCTGATGGCGTGACAAGCCTCAATGACGTTATCATAGCCGAGATCGTCTTAATCTGGCAAACCGGTTCGGTTCCAGTACCATTTCGGTTGGGCCAATTCACCCCAGTTCCGCCATCCGCCGCTTGAACTCCAGGAGCAACTCGGTGTCAGAGGGGTCGACGCCGTTGGCGATGCCCAGATAACCGGAGATCCAGTCGCCCAGTTGGATCAGCGACAGCATTTGCGCCAGTGGGCTCTCGCCGCGCGCGGCGAGCACGTCCGTGTCGCAGCCCTGCACCATCAGCACCTGGCGCGAAATCTCGACGCGCGCTCGATTGCGTGGATGGTCGCTCACGCCGGTGAGGAAGATCACCTTCAGGTGGTTGGCCATACCCTCGGGATAGGAGCTGCCCAGTATGGCATTGTGGTCGGCCTCGGGGAGCGCCTCGAACGCGGCGAATTGCTTGCCGTTCTCGTTGACCTGCCCTTTCCATCGGCGCGCCACCTCGGCGAAGAGACCCGCGCCGTACACGATGACGAAGCGGCCCACCATCTGCCCGGCCATGCGCTTCGCCAGGTTCTTCACGACCGGCGACTCCGGAACAAGCTCTGCGTTCCACCCGCGCATGACCGCCGTCGCCTCTTCCAGGCTTGCCCTGAGCGAAGCCTGCCCTGAGCGCAGCCGAAGGGCCGAAGGGTGCGCCGATGGGTCGTCCAGCCATCCCAGCCGCGACGCGAACGCCGCCAGCGGCACGAACGAGTAGCCCAGCGCCGCGCGAGGCATCGACTCGTACGCCACGCGCATGAACGCCGCGCCGAATTGCCGCGCCATCGCTTCGAGCCGGCCGCCGGCGGCGATGGCCATCAGTTGGCAGCGTCGCGCGCGCGCCTCCTGAAAAGCCGCAAGCGTCTCTTCCGTATCGCCCGAGTACGACGACGCGATCACCAGCGTCGATGGGCCTTCGGCGAACGCCGGCAGGGTGTAATCGCGCGCGACGTGAACGGGGATGCGCAGGTGCGGCGCGGCCAGCGATTGGAAGAGCGCGCCGCCGATCGCCGATCCGCCCATGCCGGCGATCACGACCTGCCTGGCCTCCCTAAAGGATTCCGGCAGGTCTATCGCCTGCGCATCGCGCCAGGCTGCCTCGCATTGATCAGGCAGGCTGGCGATGTGCCACAGCATGCCCTCGGGATCGCGCGCCTGGATGGCTTGTGTGTCATTCAGATCGATCATCGTCTGCTCCGTCCGAGTGAGTTAGAGTTAGAGTCAGAGTTAGAGTTAGAGGGTTGGGATAGGCGTAGGGCGATGTGGTACACTTCACGACGGAGCCAGCCGGAGACGACGGCGACGTCGCGCGCGGCATCGGACATGCTCGCCCCGTCACGCAGCGCCTGCGCCACTGCCGCGCGAACATCCGGCTCGCTCCAGGGCTGCGGCTCGGGTGCGCCGGCGACGACCAGAGTCACCTCTCCGAGCGTCTCGCCTGTGAAGCGCGCGCGTGCGCCGCTCACCGCGCCGCGCCATATCTCCTCGTGCCGCTTGGTCAGCTCGCGCGCAACGGCAATGGCGCGATCGCCCAAGACGTCTTGAATGTCGGCCAGCGCTTCGGCCAGCCGGTGCGGCGCCTCGTACGCGACCAGCGTGCGCCGTTCGCGCGAAACGTCCCGCAGCAGCCGCCGCCGGTCGGCCGCTCGGCGCGGCAAGAAGCCGAGGAACACGAACGCATCCGTCGGCAGACCCGATGCGACCAGCGCGGCGATCGCCGCTGTCGGACCGGGGATCGGCGTGACCGTCACGCCGTGCTCGAGCGCGGCGCGGATCAGATCGTAACCGGGGTCGGATAAGCCGGGCATGCCTGCCTCGGAAATCAGGGCCACGTCGCCCGCGTCGAGCGCGCGCAGGACGC
>DATEUJ010000134.1:0-4077 GCA_035283185.1 Anaerolineae bacterium
TCCCCCTCTCCCCATGGGAGAGGGGGAGGGGTGAGGGGAGGGGGTGAGGTCACACGAACGCCTCGCGCCGAACAGTCACGGCATCCAGCCGTGTCAGGTTCACCGCTACCCCGAGGCCGGGGCCGGTCGGCACGCTGATCGTCGAATCCGGGTTGAGCGTGAAAGGCGGATCGACGATGTCTTCGTGAAAATAACGATCGCTCGCGCTGACGTCGCCCGGCAGCGTGAAGTTCGGCAGCGAGGCGAGTGCGACGTTGCCGGCGCGCCCGATGCCCGTTTCCAGCATTCCGCCGCACCACACCGGCACGCCGCGCGACTGGCACAGGTCGTGGATGCGCCGGCTCTCGGTGAACCCGCTCACACGCCCGGCCTTGATGTTGATCACTCTCGTCGCGCCAAGCTCGATCGCGAGGCGGGCGTGCCCCAGCGAGTGAATCGACTCGTCGAGGCAGATCGGCGTGCGCAGGCGTGGCTGGAGCTTGGAATGCTCGTAGAGGTCGTCCCAGCCCAGCGGCTGCTCGATCAGCAGCAGCTTGTGCTCGTCCATCGCCTCGAACAACGGCGCGTCGGCCAGCGTGTAGGCCGAGTTCGCGTCGACTTGCAGAAGGATGTCGGGATGCTTCGCCCGGATGCGCTTCACCGCCTCCAGGTCGTACCCCGGCTTGATCTTGATCTTGATGCGCCGGTAGCCCTGCGCCAGATACGCGTCGACCGTGTCGACGAGGGCCTCGTAAGAAGGCTGAATGCCGACGCTCACGCCCACCGACACGCGCTCGCGCGTCCCGCCCAGCGCGCGATGTAGAGGAATACCCTGGAGCTGCGCAGTCAGGTCCCACAACGCCGCTTCCAGCCCGGCTCGCGCCAGCGGATGGCCGCGCAACTGCTGCCCGGCGGCGACCATGTCCTCGCTCGACAGCGGCCTACCGAGCACCTGCGGCACGAGAAAGTCGCGCAGGATGTGCCACGCCGTGACGGTCGTCTCGTACGAGTAGAGGTGCCAGTCCAGGCGCGGCGCGCCACCTGCCCCCGTCGTGGAGCGGAGGGGGTCGGCAGAGAAGCCGCGCGAAGCGACGCATTCGCCCCAGCCCGTCAATCCGCCGCCGTGGACCGACACGATGATGCACTCGCGCTCATGCTCCGTGCCGAAGGAGGTCTGAAACGGCGCTTTGAGCTGCATGCGCACCAGACGGAGTTCAACACGTTCAATCTGCATGCTCGCTCGATTCGGTGCGCGTCAGCACGTAGAAGGCGCGCGGCGTGACGTCGCGCTCGTACAGCATGTCGGTTACGGTGAACCCCGCCGCGAAAGCCGGCTGGAAGATCGCGCGTGACTGCTCGCGCCAGGCCAGCGCCAGTTGCGTGTCGAGACGCTTCACGTCCTGGAACAGGGCGGGGAACTCGACCAGCGCGCGATCGTCGTGGAGCGGCTCGATCGCATCGGGCGGCGTCGGAAGGCCGCGCTCATCAAATGTCGCCTCATTCAGGATTCTCGTCCCGGCCCGCTGATAGAGAGCACGCGTCAGCGGCGGGCGCCGCCGCGACAGGCGCGTCTCGACGCGCTGGCTCGCAATCCACCAATCGACCTGGAAGCGATCGGTCGGCAGCCCCCGGTTCAGCTCGTCCCGCAACTCGCCGTACAGATTGGGGATGTACGTATCGCACACGGCGCCAAGCTTGGCGATGTTGAGGTTGGCGTTCCGGCTTTCGAGTGGATCGTACGTCCAGGTGATCAGGCGCAGCGCCTGGCTGCGCACGGCTTCGCGCTGGGCGAGCTTGAGCGCGTAACCCACCCCCTGGCTCTGCCACTCCGGCAGCACGCCGAGCTGGTGCGAGCAGTGCTTGAGCCTCACCTGCGCGGGCGCTTCCGGGGCATAGAGCCCTTCGCGCGTGCCGATGAAGCCGAAGACGCAGCCGACCATGTGCTCGCGCCCACCGCTCACGGCAAACGCGCCGAGCACGACGCCGCCGTTCTTGGCGAACGTCAGCAGCACGTGCGACGGCGTGACGTCGAGATCGTCGAGGCGCCACACGACGCGCTGCAGCTCCTCGGCCTGGCGGCATTCGTCAAACGTCTTGAGAGGCCGGATGGAGAATGCGTTCACTCGCGCGCCCTGAGATAGCGGACGAACATGCGCCGCCACGGCCGAGGCCGCTTGAGATAATCGAGCGAGTCCGACATGCGCGCCGCCTGGAAGCCGAAATGGAACGGGACGGCGTCCAGCGCCGTGGTGCGGTTAACAGTGAGCAGATCGACGGCCGAATTGCTGAACGGCGGGCGGCCGAGCAGGCGCGAAGACAACCTGACGAGGGAGTGGGCGACCCCTGGGTGCAGATGGTATCGGCGCCGCTTCACGCCAGTGGCGCTCATGATCTCGGTCACCACCTCGTCGAACGTCATGACCTGCGGCCCGCCGATGTCGACCGTCTGCCCGATCTTCTTGGCGTCGCTCAAGCAGGCGATCAGGCACGTCACGATGTCGTGCACGCACAGCGGCTGCAGGCGCGACTGCCCGTCGCCCGGGATGGGAAAGACGAACGGCAAGGCGTGCATGCCCATCGCCATGGGCATCGTCCATTTGTCATCCTCGCCATAAACCGCCGAGGCGCGCACGATGGTATAGTCCAACCCGCTCGTGCGGATCAGCTCCTCGGCCTGCCCTTTGCACTTGAGATACGGATAGGCCGAATGGGGGTCGGCGCCGATCGGGCTGACGAACACAACATGCTCGACGCCGACTTCGCGCGCGGCCTCGATCACATTCTGCGTCCCGCCGACGTTGACCGATTCGATGGTGCGTCCACTCGGGTACGACCGCGAGACGGCGGCCAGGTGCACGATCGACGTCACGCCGTGCATCGCCAGGCGCAGCGTGGGTACATCGTCGACGTCGCCCGACACGACGCGCACCGAGACACCCGGAGCGAACTGCCGCACGCGGCGCGCCGGCCGCACCAGGCACACGAGGTCTTCGCGCTCGGCCAAACGCGCGACAAGCTGCCGGCCAACCAGGCCGGTTGCACCCGTAATCAGGATCATGTTTGCGGCTCAGGGGATGAGTGCCTGCGATTATAGCACGCTTTTCAAGCGCGCTGTCACCATCCGAACGGCATCGGGATGCCGTTCTACGGTGTTCCCGAGAGGGGCGAGTTTGGAACGGTAAGGGGTCAAACCAGCCGCAGCTCGCCGATCACCGCCAGGCCCACCGCGACGAGGGCGAGACTTCCGGCATAAACCGCCAACTGCGCCTTTTGCCGCTCGCGGTCGGGGCGATCCTGAAAGCGGCGGCCAAGGTGAGCCACGAACACCGCCGGGAGCATGATGATGGGATGAATCCACCGCACCGAATCGGACTGTCCCAGCAGCATCAGCGCCAGGATCGCTCCGACGACGGTCTGCAAGTCGAGCGCGCCGGTATAGCCCCGGCTCAACACTTCGTCGACGCGCATGAACGTCGCGCTGCGTGTGCCCAGGCTGACGAGCGCCCGAAGTATGCCCAGCGCGCCCAGCGTCAAAATGAGCAACCGCAAATAGGTATGGGCAGTCAGGATAATATCCATCGACGGTTCCGCTCCGTGAGGCAGGGGGTCGGCTCGAAATATACTCGCATTTGAGAGATATGTAAACTACGTGCGACGCACGTGTGCACGCAAATGTTGTCAGTCGTTACAGTGCTCGCCAAACCGCGTCCTCGCGGTTGGCCGCCCGCGGGGACGCGGGCGGTGAGCCACCTGACATGTTTTGCGTGAACACCGACGCACCTTGGAAGTGCGTCGCACGTCGCGCCGTATCTTTTAGGTCGGGTCTGTGTTATATGCCCTGTATGCACGCAAATGTTGTCAGTCGTTACAGTGCTCGCCAAACCGCGTCCTCGCGGTTGGCCGCCCGCGGGGACGCGGGTGGTGAGTCACCTGACATGTTTTGCGTGCACACTATGCCCTCAGCCCTGAAGAATTCTGGGATTGGTGACGTTAGTTGCGACGGCATAAAGCTGGTCGTTTCATGAGCGGCGGGTCAGCAGGGAGATAAAAACTACCCATTGGCATGACGGCGGTGTCAATGGTCGGGGGGCAGGCGTC
>DATEUJ010000135.1:0-2783 GCA_035283185.1 Anaerolineae bacterium
GGCGAGCAGAACGACCGACAGCAGCGCTTCGGCGTAAAAGAAGCCGCGCTGGCGGGAATCCGTGAGGTGAGGCCGCGGCGGCATGGACGGCGTCCCCTAGGGCCTGTTGACATTCATCGCATGAGACGCGTTGCCTAGGGCAGCGCGACGAACCCGGTGACTTCGTTCACCGACACGGTGAGGTTCTGCGTGCCCAGCGCCACGACGATGCCGCTGCCCGCCTGCAGCGTGCCTTTGTTGTTCGACGGGCCGTCGAACGCCTGCAATTGACCGCCCGGGCCGATCAGCAGTTGCGCCCAGGCCGTGCCGCCGCGCATGAACTTCGGCGTGATGCCCACGTTGGCGGAAAAAGCCGAGCCCGCGGTGTCGATGACCAGCGCGCGCTTGGTGCCCGGATCGACGAGCGCGGCGCCGGGGTTGCCCGCGCTGTCGGAGAAAAAAGCCTTGAGCTGTCCGGGCGTGCTCTTGGCGTCCACCAGGACGTAGCCGCCGCTGCGGTTCGCCTCGCCGAGCGCGAAGCGCAGCGCGCCTCCGATGTGTGCGGCGGCCACTTCGAGCTTCTTCGGGTCCTGGGAGGAAAGCAGGGGGACCGCGACCGCGGCGATGACCACGAGGATGCCAACGCTGACCAGCAGCTCGGCGAGGGTGAATCCGTGCCAACGGCCTGGTTTCACCCGGGATGAGCAAGCGCAGCGGTCTCCCGGCACGGCGCTCAATGGGTGCTGTAGGCGGCCCCCTTGCTGTCCGTCGCGTTGCTGTTCATCACGATCTGGCCGGATTTGGTATCGTAGGCCCAGCCGCCGGTCGCCGCCGCCGGGGCGATCGGCGCGCCGGTCGAGGTCACGACGATGGCGGTACTGCCGGTGATCGCATCACTCGGAATCGCTTTGCGCAGGTAGGGCCCGAACTTGTAGTCTGTCGCGTCGCTGAGCGTGCAGGTCTGGCCGGCTGCGTCCGAATACATGAGCATGCTGTCCGTGAACGCCGGCGCGGTGTTGAGCGCACCCGTTCCCTTGGTTCCCCCGGTGCAGGCGCCTGCGCCGCCAGACGATGCTACCGCGCCGGGGAAGATGTTGTTGGTGTGCTGCACCTTGTACAGTTCGATGGCGTTGCGCATCGAAGCCAGGTTGGCGTCGAGCGCGGCTTCCTTCGCATCGGCGGTGGAGCTCGAGAACTGCGGTATCACGATGGCCGCAAGGATGGCCAGAATGATCACGACGATCAGCAGTTCGATCAGCGTAAAGCCCGACCGTCCTGCGCGCCGAAGCGTCTTGGGTGACATCAAACACCTCCTCTCTGGTTATCGGACCTCTTGCGGACCCCCGGGAACAGCCTGTTCTTGAGTCCAGTCGCAATGGTACGCCAGCGAATTGTTCTTGTCGATACAGAGTCTATTCCAATATGGTATGAGCCTGAAGGCGGGATCGTATTTCCAACGAGGTATGAGCCTGAAGCATGAGGTTTGGGTCGATCATCCACCACATGGTGATCGATATGAACGAAACTCGGCTCAAGACGGTGGCGCAATTGCGCGCTTTTTTGGAGGGGACCCTTGAAGTCAAATTCCAGCCCATCCACAACGATGTCGAGTGCTACGGCTTCATTGCCGCAGTGCTTGGGCGCTTTGCCTACCGCCGGCTTGTTCGGGCCGATAAGGGCGTGCTGATGCGTTATCTGGCACGCGTCACGGAGTACTCGCGAGCGCAGCTCAAGCGGCTCGTGAGTCGTCACCTCAAGGGAGAGCCGCTTGCCAAGCGCTATCGCGCCCCGGCGGTCGGCTTTGCACGCAAATTCACCGCCGCTGACGTGAAGCTGCTCGCGCAGACTGATGCGTTGCACAACACCGTCTCTGGGCCAGCCACCAAATGCTTGATGCAGCGCGCCTGGGCCGTGTATGGCGACATGCGCTACGCGCGACTCGCTACAATCTCCGTGGCCCACCTGTATAACCTGCGTCACCAAGCCGGCTACCAGGCCACCCGAGCCCACTGGACCAAGACCCGCGGCTATGCCCTGCCCATCGGGCAGCGCCGCGCGCCTACCCCAGACGGGCGCCCCGGCTTCATCCGCATCGACAGTGTGCATCAGGGCGATCAGGACGGCGTCAAGGGGCTCTATCACATCAACGCCGTGGACTGCGTCACTCAGTACGAGATCGTCGCCACCTGCGAGCAACTGTCCGAGGCCTTCCTGCTGCCAGTGCTGCGCCAGATCCTCGCGGGCTTTCCCTTCGCGGTCCTGGGCTTTCATGCCGACAACGGCTCGGAGTACATCAACTACAAAGTGGCCAAACTGCTCGACAAGCTCAGGATCGAGTTCACCAAGTCGCGCCCCAGGCACAGCAACGACAACGGCTTGGCCGAGACCAAGAACGGGGCCATCGTGCGCAAACATCTCGGCTACGAGCATATCCCGCAGCGCTTCGCCGCCCAGGTCAACTCCTTCTGCCAGGACTTTCTTAACCCCTACGTGAACTTCCATCGCCCCTGCTTCTTCGCCGAAACGATCACTGATCCCAAGGGAAAGATACGCAAACGCTATCTGCAAAAAAACATGATGACGCCCTACGAGAAACTCAAATCACTGCCCAAGGCCAACGACTTCCTCAAACCCGGCATCACCTTCACTCAACTGGACTCGGTCGCAACCGCCATCAGCGACAACGAAGCCGCACGCCGACTCAACGAAGCGAGAAACAAACTATTCCAATCCATCCACTATCGATCCAAACGTGCCGCATGAACACGGGTTATCCACCGGGTCGCCTGCCTCTCGCCTCAAAG
>DATEUJ010000136.1:0-24252 GCA_035283185.1 Anaerolineae bacterium
GATCGCCGGCTCGCGCAGCCCGGCGAAATCCAGGAAGACGCGTGCGCCGCCGGCGTCGAAGACGACGACGCGGGCCGTTTCGCGCTCGGCGTCGAGGACGTACATCGGCGCGCCGAGACGATCGGCGGTCGCGCGCGCCGTCTCGATCGCGTCGCGCTCGACGGCGAAGTCGAAGTCGTGAATGGGGCGGTTGAGAATCGCGTCGCGCACCGAGCCGCCGACCAACCAGGCGCGCACGTTTCGCACAGCGCAGGCGTCGATGGCGGCGCGCAGAAGGGGCGAGTCAGGGATCAGGGATCGGGTGGCCGGCATGCCGCAATCTTAAGAGTGATTGAGCAGGATGTCAATAAGGTGAACAACAGCACAACAACGAATTCAGGATGAAACGAATTCGTTACTTCCCCAATTCGTTGTTGTGTGATGGCCGACAATAACTGCTACCGACAATTTTGCGCGATACTCGTCTACTGACCGAACGTTGCCCCGCAGTTGAGGACATGATACAATGCACTTGATATGTCGTCGAGCCAGGAGACTCAGGTTTTCCCGCTTGCCAAGGTGGTCGTCGCAGGCGATGGCTCGGTCGGCAAGACCAGCCTGATTCGTCGCTATTGCACCGATATGTTCGAAGAGTCGCGCGTGTTGACGATCGGCGTCGATTTCCAGGTGAAGATCGTCGAGGTGGATGACCGCGCGATCAAGCTGTCGATCTGGGACATTGCCGGCCAGGAGCGCTTCGGCTCGTTCCGCGATACCTTCTATCGCGGCGCGCACGCGGTGGCCCTGGTGTACGACGTCACCGACATTTTGTCGATGAACAACCTGCCCAACTGGCATCGCGAGATTGCGAAGGTTGCGCCCCAGGCCCGCTTCTGCGTCGTCGGAAACAAGATCGATCTCCACCGCGTCGTCCTGCGCAGCGCCGTCGAGGGATGGGCGTCGGCACGGGGCCTTCCCTACGTCGAGACCAGCGCGAAGACGGCAGAAGGCGTTGACGAGTTCTTCCTGACGCTGGCGCGCCTCGCGCTGCGCTCGATTTGACACGCGTTTCCGCGCTGGATATAATCTCGCTTGCCATGCCGCTCAAAGACCAGTTGCAGAACGATCTCAAGGTCGCCATGCGCGATAACGACCCGGTGCGCAAGGATACGCTGCGGCTCACCCTCGCCGCGATCAAGAATGCCGAGGTCGCCAAAATCGGCGCGTTGAGCGACGAGGAAGCGCTCGCCGTGCTGCGCACCGAGGCCAAGCGGCGGCGCGAGACGATTGCCGAGCTGGAGAAGGCCGGACGGCCTGACCTGTTGGAAGTCGAGCGCGCGCAGTTGGAAGTGCTCACCGGTTACCTGCCGCAGCAGATGAGCCGCGAGCAAATCGCCGAGGTCGCGCAGTCCGTTCTGGAGCGCATGGGCCATCCCGACGCCAAGCAGATGGGGCTTGTCATGAAGCACATAATGGCCGAGGTGAAAGGCAAAGCGGACGGCAAGCTCGTTCAGGAGATCGTGCGCGAGCTGATGCAGTGAGCAGCGCGCGCCATCCAGGTCTGGCCGGGAAGATAGCGTTCGGAATCGAGGGAGCCGCCGGTTCCCTCGATTGCTTGAGGGAGTCTCTGCCAGGTCTACGACGAGCCGGATCATGATGATGGGTATCGGATCAACTTCAAAGAACCGCAAGGTCCGGCGCAACTGGCGTTTCTGGGCGATGGGCGTGTTGTTCGCGGTTGGCGTCGCCGCCATCCTGATCGTTCCACTCTTCACCGCCGACGAGATTTCGCTGCAAGTGGGCGACGTCGCACCGCGCGACGTGAAGGCTCCGCGCAACATTTCCTACATCAGCGAGATCGACACGGAGCAGGCGCGTGACGAGGCCGAGCGCCGCGTCGCGGTCGTGTACAGGCCGGTGGACCCGGGTGTCTCGCGGCAGCAGGTCGCCAAGGCCCGGCAGACGATCGATTTCATCAGCGCCGTACGGGCCGACACAATCACTCCCATCGTCCAGCGCCGCGCGATGCTGCAAAGCGTTCCCGAGCTGTCGACGCTCACGCCGGCCCAGATCGACAATGTCCTCACCCTGTCCGATCCTGTCTGGAATCTCATCGCGGACGAAACCGTCGCCGTCGCCGATCTGGCGATGCGCGAGACCATTCGCGACGTCGATCTGGCTGAGACGAAGACGCGCCTGCCGGTGCTGGTCAGTGTTGCTTTGAGCGAGGAGCAGGCCGCCCTGGTCAGCGCGCTGGCGCAGGGCTTCATCGCGCCGAATTCGATACGTGACGACGAGGCGACGGCCCAGCGTCGCGCCGAGGCGCGAAACGCGGTCGAGCCGAAGCCGGTGTCCTACATCGCGGGCCAGGTCGTGATGCGCGAGGGCGCGATTGTCACGCCCGCCATGATCGAGACGCTGCAACACATGGGACTCGCGACGCCGCGCGTCGATTGGACCGACGTCGCCGGGTTAGCCCTGTTTGCGCTCTTGCTGGCGTCGATTATGGGGCTGTACTTGTGGCGCTTCGAGCCGGAGTTGAGCCGCCAACCGATCAGCCTTTTCCTCGCCGCGGTGCTGCTGCTGGCTTTCATCCTCGCCGCCAAGATCATGGTTCCCGGCCGCACGGTGCTTCCCTACGTGTATCCGGCCGCGGCGCTGGCGATGCTGCTGACCGTGTTGGCCGGGCCGGGCCTGGCACTGGCATCGTCGGCGGCGCTGGCGGCCGTGATCGGCGTGATGACCGAAGGCTCGCTCGAGCTCGTCGTCTACATCGCCGCCGGGAGCGCCGTAGCCACGCTTACGCTGACCGGCGTCGATCGCCTGAACGGCTTCTTCTGGCCCGGTGTGTACGTCGGCCTCGCCAATATCGTGACGATCCTCGCCTTCCGGCTGCCGGGCGACGGCCTTGATTCGGTCGGGCTTCTGATGCTGACCGCTGCCGCGCTGGCGAACGGTATCCTCTCAGCGTCGATCACGCTGGGCGTGCTGTTCCTGTTTGGGAACGCGTTCGATCTCACGACGACTGTGCAGTTGCTCGAGCTGGCCCGGCCTACCCATCCTCTTCTGAACGAGCTGATGCGCAAGGCGCCCGGAACTTATCACCACACGCTGATGGTCGCCAACCTGGCGGAGCAGGCCGCCGCGAGCATTGGGGCCAATGCGCTCCTCACGCGCGTCGGCGCGATGTATCACGACGTCGGCAAGATGGTGCGGCCGTACATGTTCGTCGAGAACCAGATGGATGGGTCGAACGTGCATAACCAGCTCGATCCGCAGACCAGCGCCGAGATCATCGTCACCCACGTCCGCGATGGCCTGGAGCTGGCGCGCAAGTACCGGCTGCCGTCGCGCGTCCGGGCCTTCATTCCCGAGCACCACGGCACCATGCGCGTGATCTTCCTGTACAACAAGGCTCTGGAGCGCGCCGGCGGCGACGCGACCAAGATCGACGAGGTCCCATTTCGCTATCCCGGCCCGAAGCCACGCAGCAAGGAGACTGCCCTGCTGATGCTCGCCGACGGCGCCGAAGCGGCGACGCGCGCGGCGCGGCCGACTTCGCCGGAGCAGGTCGCCGACATCGTCAAGAAGGTGATCGGCGAGCGCATCGCGCAGGGCCAGCTCGACGAATGCCCGCTTACGCTGAACGACCTGCGCCTGGTGCGCGATTCGCTCACGGCGACGCTGCAGGGCGTGTTCCACCCTCGCCTCCAATACCCTGAGCCGGCCAGGAGATCCGATGCCTCCGTCGCGCCCACGCCAACCGAACCCGACGTCCGGGAAAGGCTCGAGTCTACCCCCGCCCAGCAGATCCGACCGAATTGACGTTCAGGTCGCGCCGCGTTACGCCGGCGCGATCCGGGCGACAGCCATCCGGTCGGCTGCGCGGGCCGCGCTGGACGCGGTGCGCGCGCGGCCTCTCCCCCCGCGAGCGGGGGGAGCCGGAGGGGGGTCGCTGGCGATCGTCGTCACGGGCGATGCCACGCTGCGCAGGCTCAATCGCGACTTCGCCGGCGTCGACGCGCCGACGGACGTGCTGTCCTTTGAGTCCGGGGAGCCGGGAGAGTACCTGGGCGACGTGATGATCTCGGCGCCGCGCGCGCGAGCGCAGGCGAAGCGCGGCGGCCATCCATTCATCGACGAGATGCGCCTTCTGGTGATCCACGGCGTGCTGCACTTGCTGGGGTACGATCACGATACGCCTGGCAGGAAGAAACGCATGTGGGCAGCGCAGGCTAAGGCGCTGCGAACAGTGAAGGCATCAATTGAGGGTCCAACACAGTGATAAGGGCGGCAAACTTCTCTCCAGTGCCTGATGCTGGGGCTAGCCGACATGGTTTTCCTGTGTATAATAGATGGCAGGGGGGCAATATGACACAGATGGAAATCCTGGAAGAACTGAGGAAATTGTCCGCTGCAGAACGTCTCAAGATCATCGAAGCTGCTCTGCGGCTCGTGCGAGAGGATCTTCAGCAAACGGAACAGTCCACCGTTTATTCTCAGAATGAGCGCCAGCTCTCTATGGCCGCCGAAGCACTTCGACCGGATTATTTAGCAGGCGGCGAACTCACTGCCTTATCTTCCATATAATCGACTGTTCTCTCATGTCATCCTCTGCATCACCCGGTTCTCGATTCGCTTCCTTCCACTATGCCTTCGAGGGCATAGCCCATGTTTTGAGGACGCAGCCGAACGCCCGAATCCATGCGGCGATCTCGATCGCGGTCGTCCTGGCCGGCTTGTGGCTGGGATTGGATCGGGTCGAGTGGGCTATCCTTGTGGTGACTATGGCCGTCGTGTGGGTCGCCGAGTTCGTCAACACGGCCGTCGAAGCGGCGGTCGATCTGGCGACGGAGGAGCGTCACCCGCTGGCCAAGACCGCGAAGGACGCCGCCGCCGGAGGTGTGCTAGCGGCGGCGATTCTGGCGGTGATCGTGGGACTGCTCATCCTCGGCCCGCCCTTGTGGGCGCGGCTATTCGGCAGGTAGTGAAAGCTCCAAATCCCAAACTCCAAAATCCAAACTTCAAAGTGGTTCGGGGGTCTCAGTTCACGGCCTGACGGTGACCTCGGCCACGTGGAGAGCATCGCCCTGGTCGACCCCGTCTTTGAAAATGCGCAGCCGCGTCTCGTCGAGGGCGTACATGCCGATCACGATCGGATACACACCGGCTGCCAGTTCCGGCGGAAGGGTCACGCCATAAGGATCGATTACCTGCTCGCCGGGAGTCCAGGTGTTGGTCGGAGCGAGATCGCTGCCCGGCTCGCGATCGGTCTGCGCGACAATGCTGCCGTGTCCATCGAGGATGTGCACGAAGACTTTGTATCGTTCGTCGATCGGAGCGCCGCCGCGCCAGAACAGCGCCAACTGCACGATGTCGCCAGGCGCAGCGGCAGGCGTGAGCAGCGAATACCCGTCGAGCCAGATGTCATCTCCGAGCCGTACACCCAGCGCCTGTTGAGGAGCGCGGGCTACGTGCGCCGGGACGGCGTACGTCGCCAGACGCGCGCTGCCGTACCACCGCTCGCCCGCCTTGTACGTGTGCCGGTCCAGCCATGATTCGACCCAGCGTCCCGGATCAGGCTCGTCCGTTCCCCAGAACACGGCATGCAGCCGCCGGTGCGTGGCGAGGATGTCGTTCAATTCGCGCTCCGTCGCGTCGGGATCGAGCGGGCGTTGTCGGGCGATGGGGAACACGTCTGGGCCGTCGGGGAAGTAGTACGTGAACACCTCCCACTGGTTGGCCGAATGGAGCAGCACCGCGTCGCCTGCGCGCCACGTCGACCGAATCGCCTGGGCGATGCCGCGATAGTCGTCGCGGGCATAAGCCGGGTTGAAGTACAGGTTGCCCAGCGACGAGGCCGTCGCGCCCAGCACCGGCGTGACGAGCATGACGACGATCGCCAACCAGCCGAACGCCAGTGGTGAGGGGCCTCGGAGCGAAGGCGGCATGCGCAGCGCGCCGCGCGCGATCTGCCAGGCATTGTCGATCCCGCGCGCCAGCAGCAAGCAAAACGCCGGCACGCCGACGAGCAGGAACTTCATATAAGGCGGCCTGAACAGCCCCAGCGCGAAGACCAGCGCCACGGGCAGCAGCAAGTAGATCGCCGCCAAACCGGAGCGCAGCGCGCGCGGCGCGGTCGTATCCCAGTCAGGCTCAGGCTCGTCGAACGCGTCGGGCGTCCACAGGCTCATCGCCAGGAAGAAACCCGCGATAATCATCGCCATCGCCGCCTGCTCGATGGGGATCGTCCGCCCCAGCAGGTAGGCTCGATAGGTTTCGACCAATGCCGCGCCGGTGTCGATGGGCGCCGTCTGAGACGGCCACCCGGCGATCTGTCGAAGCGCAATCGGCAACCAGGGCAGGAACAGGAGAAGCGCGGCGATCGCCAGCGCCAGCCAACTTCCCAGGCGCGCCAGCGCGCGGCCTGGCCGATGCAAAGCCCAGGCGAGCACGATGGCAAACTGAGCGATGAACACGAACGGGAAGGCGTAGTGGGTGTATAGCCCGGCGGCCAGCGCCAGCACGTACAGCACGTAGTAGCGGCGATGCGTGATGTGGATGCGCGGGCGCAGGCTCCAGAAATCGATCAGGCGCACGAGGAGATACGTCGCCACGACGCCAATCGCGGCGAGCATCATGTACATCCGCGCTTCCTGTGAGTAGTCGATCAGGAAAGGGTTGACGGCGGCGAGGAACGCGGCGATCACCCCGACGCGCGGCTCGAACAGGCGACTGCCGAGAAGGTACGTGAAGAGGATGGTGAGCACGCCGAAAAGCGCCGAAAGTCCTCGCAGCGCCGTTTCGCTGTCGCCGAAGACGCTGCGCCAACCTTGCAGCACCAGGTAGTAGAGCGGCGGATGAATGTCGCCCGCCGCGCCGGCGATGATCCGATCGACGCCGCGCTCGGCGATGCGCGCGCTGTTGCCCTCGTCGTTCCAGAACGACTGCGCGTCGATGCGATAAAAGCGCAGCGCCGTGGCGAGGAGGAGGACAGCAATTAGGATCAGTTGAGTGTGACGACGAGCGTGCATTCCAAGTAATTAGTGATCAGTGATCAGTTGCCAGTGATCAGTGATCAGTAATCAGTGATCAGTAATTGGTGGCCACTGGCGACTGATTACTGACAACTGATTACTGTTCACTGGCATACTGCCTAATCGCCTCGTACACCGGCAACGGCGTGAAATCGGGCTCGAGCAGGCGGAAGTAATACTTGGCCTGATTCTTTTCGTGATCGTCGGCATCTTTGAGATACCAGGTGAATGCCACGCCCACCCACGGCCACTCGGTCCGAATGCGCTCGTAAGCCAGCGGCAAGTAGCGCGCCTGCTGTTCGAGCGTCACCTGTCCGAAGCGCTTGTCGGGAATTTCGTCGGGCACGGCGTTCCAGTTCATCTCGCTGATCCAGATCGGCTTATCCGCGTCGCCGTTGGCGACCATGATGTCGCGGATGTACTGCGGCCGGCCGAAGTTGACCACGCGCGGTCGCAGCCGATCGTCGGTCGGCCCGGAAAACAGTCCGTACCCCTGCGCCGACATGACGTCGAAGCACTCGCCCGCCCCGGCATGGTACATTCGCTGCAGGAAGATGAAGTCGTTCAGGCCGGCGCCCGGTCCGGGACCGGGATCGAGCGAGATGGTCGGCGTGAGCGCGGGCGCGATGACGACGGCGTCCGGATCGACTTCTTTAATGCGCCGGTAGGCGGTGCACAGCAGCCGGGCGAATGCCTCCGGATCGACCGGCTGCTCGCCCCACTCCGGGTAGTTGTTCGGCTCGTTCCAGATTTGATAGGTGCCTACCCGGCCGCGATAGCGCCCGGCGACGGCGGCGGCGAAATCGCCGTAGTCGTCGAAGTGAGCGGGAGGCGCGAACTCGCCTGGCGTGCTGCGCGCCCATTCCGGCGGCGCGTCGAGCCGCGCGACAATCCGGATGCCATGCTTCTCCGCCAGATCGACGATGCCGTCGTATTTGGTCCAGGCGTCGACGCATTCACCGTGACGGCAATCGGCGAAGTCGCCCTTGCCGTGGATCTCGATGTCGTACCACGGGAACGGTTGGCGAATCCACCGGAAGCCGGCGTCTGCGACCATCTGCATCTGCCGCGCGCGCTTGGCCGGCTCGACTTCCTGATGGAGAAAAGTGTTGACGCCGAACGGAGAAATGTCGTCCGGGACGGGTGCAGCCTCAGGCGCGGTATTCGGCATCGGGCGCGTGAACTGCGTCGCCAGATCGACCAGCCCGCGTATCTGCCCCAACAGTGATTCCTCGCCGGTGAGGTTGAACACCCAAGACGAGAGCGCATCGCGCGCAAGCCAGGCGCCGCCTGCCACGACGAGCGCCACCACGGTAACCGGGACCAACATTGTACGACCGCGCATCGAGCGTCCGCGAAAAGACCCGCCGCAGCAGCCGGGCGGGGCGAGGTGAAGCGATCATACCACGATTGACAACCTGCCGATGGAGTGAATCAGGGGGTGGCAGAAGTGACCGGCACCTCTGAGGCGCCGGTCACTTGTGCGTTGGCTTTTTCTTCTGGCGGCCGTTCTGTCCGGTGTACGCGCCGACCTCTTTACGCGCCTCCTCGAACTTCTTGACCAGCGCCTTGTCCGTGCCTTTGAACCCGGCGACGGTGCGCTTGGAACAGGTGGCGCAGCCGAGCGACGCGCGGTACGAGTCGAGGTCGCACGTCAGGCAGCCGCCCAGCCGAATCATCATCAACGAGAAGCCGAGGGTGTCCTCGTGGTCCTCCGGCCGGCTTATCACGTGCTGAACCAGGTTGCACCACTCTTCGCCGCGGAGGTCGCGAAGAATAGGGATACACCAGGTCGGGAAGAGGATCTCACTGTCGGGGTACATGGCCGCTCAACCCGTGCTCAAGTTGGCGGGAACTATATCACATAAGAAAGATGGATTCAAGGGTAATGCCCGAAATCCCCCAATTCCCAGGGCGATTTAATGATTTATGTAATGTTATAGCTCTTGAGCCTCTGAGCAGCTTAAGATCGAATTAGGGCAAACTCAAAGAGCCGTTGACCCATCAGGCCGGCGGCTCTTTTGTCTTACTCGCCTTGTATGGCGCGAAGCAGCACGCGCGTCGGTCATACGGCCGAGACTGGCTCGGTCACAGGCACGCCGATGTCGTATAGGAAATCGGGAGACATATCTGCTCCGTTTTCCCATACGATTGTGTCCAAGTCGGGGTTCACGCGAACGGTCTTGAAGGAGTCAAGGTCCTTCAACGGTTCGAAGATTTCCCCCTCGAGATGTGGTTCCAGATCAACCCGCCTGACACTGCCATCTTCAAATGTGAGCAGCAACTCGTATCCCGACACATGTTTTGCATCTCTCACAAAGTGCATGAGACCCTCCTACTCCAGTGGTGGTATGCTTCGAAGTGGTTTCTTCTACAGCAGCAACCTCAGCGGCTCTTCCAGATACTGCTTGACCACCTGCATGAATCGCGCCGCTTCTGCACCATCTGTCACGCGGTGGTCGGCAGAGATCGTCGCCTTCATCCGCAGGCCGGGGACGAGTTGGCCATCCTTGACGACCGGCACGTCCATGACGGAGCCGACGGCGAGGATCGCCGCTTCGGGCGGGTTGATGATGGCGACGAAGCTGTCCACGTCGAACATGCCGAGGTTGCTGACGGTGAACGTGCTGCCCTGCAATTCCTCGGGGCGCGCCCTGCCACTGCGGGCGCGGGCGATGATGTCTTTCGACTCGCGCGCGATCTGCGCCAGCGGTTTGCGGTCGGCGTCGTGGACGACGACGGTGATCAAACCCTCGTCGAGCGCGACGGCGATGCCCACGTGTACCGCGCCGTAGCGTTGAATGGCGTTCTCGGCGAACGAGGCGTTGAGGTTGGGGAAATGCGTCAGAGCGAGCGCGGCAGCCTTGACGACCATGTCGTTCACGCTGATTTTTCCGGCTTCGTCGGTCAACTCGTTGAGCCGGGCGCGCAGCGCCATCGCCTCGGCCATGTCGATCTCGCCGGTGACGTAGAAATGCGGCGCCTGCTGCTTGCTGGCCGTCATGCGCCGCGCGATCGTCTGGCGCAGTTTGGTGAGCGGGACAATTTCCTGCTTCAGGACGGCCGGGCCGAGGATGGCTGGAGTGGGGACGCGCGGCGCCGCCGGCATCGCCACGGGCATGATGCGGCCGGTGGCAATTGCGGCGTCGACGTCACGTCTCACGATGCGACCGCCGGGGCCGGTGCCGGTCAGCTCGGCGAGATTCAGCCCCGCCTGTTTCGCCATGCGTTTTGCCAGCGGCGAGGCTTTGATGCGGCCGTTCGCTTTGGGTGGAGCCGGCGCAACTGGTGTCACCGCAGGCGACACCGCCCCGGCGGGCACGGGAGGAGCGGCCTGCGGCGTTGCCGGTGCAGACGGCGCAGCAACCGGAGCAGTCTCAACCGCCGCTTTTCGACGCATCGCGTCCAGATCGAGCGCTTCGTCGGCTGAGCCGACCACACCTATCAGGGCGCCGACTGGCACAGTCTGGCCCGGCTCCAGAAATACGCCGCGCAGCACGCCGTCGGCAGGCGCTTCGATTTCGATGTTGACCTTGTCGGTCTCGATCTCCGCGACAGGCTCACCCCGCTTGACCGGATCGCCGACCCGCTTCAGCCACTGCGCCAGCTTGCCTTCCGTCATGTCGAAGCCCATTCTGGGCATTGTCAGTTCAGTTGCCATAGACTACTCCGTATTGCGTGTTGCGTATTCCGTTACGGGCTACGGAACACGCAACACGTTTTCACGCTACCGCCGCCTTCACCGCCGCGATGATGTCCTTCTCCCACGGCAGGGCTTCCTGCTCGACGTTCCTGGCGTACGGCAGCGGCACTTCTTCCGCGCCGACGCGCCCGACCGGCGCGTCCAGCCAGTCGAAGCATTCTTCGCCGATGCGCGCGGCGACCTCGGCCTGCACACCGAACGAGCGCCATTCCTCGGTCACGACGACGGCGCGATTCGTCTTGCGCACCGACTCGAAGACGGGCTCCAGATCGAGCGGGCGCAGCGTGCGCAGATCGACGATCTCTGCATCGATTCCTTCTTGGGCCAGCATGTCCGCCGCGCCAAACGACGTCTGGAGCATGCGCCCGTAGGTCACGATCGTCACGTCCTTGCCGGCGCGCTTAACGTCGCTCTTGCCGAGCGGCACGACGTAGTCGCCGTCCGGCACCTCGCCCTTGACGCCGTAGATGGCGGTATGCTCGAGGAAGATGACTGGATCGGGATCGCGGACGGCGGCCTTGAGCATGCCCTTCGCGTCGTAGGGCGTGCCGGTGAAGGTCACCTTCAGGCCGGGGATGTGTGCGAACATCACCTCGAGCGACTGCGAGTGCGTCGCGCTCAACTGGCCCCAGCCACAGGCCATGCGCACGACGAGCGGCACGCTCCACTGCCCTCCGAACATGTGATGCATCTTCGCGGCGTGGTTGATGATCTGGTCCATCGCCAGGAGGCTAAAGTTGATCGTCATAAGCTCGGCGATGGGGCGCTGCCCGCCGACCGCCGCGCCCATCGCCACGCCGACGATCGAGCCTTCGGCAATGGGCGTGTCCCGAATGCGATCCTCGCCGAATTCGTCGAGCAGGCCGCGCGTCACGGCGTACGCGCCGCCGTACGCGCCGATGTCCTCGCCCATGATGAATACACGTTCGTCGCGCAGCATTTCCTCGCGCATCGCCTGCTTCAACGCTTCGCGGATAGTGATGACGGCCATGTAAGTCCTCGCTCACTGGTGATCAGTTAGCAGTAATCAGTGATCAGTGATCAGTAATCAGTGACCAGTGACGACTGATGACTGATAACTGGCAACTGATAACTGGCAACTGATAACTGATTACTTCATATCGGATTGGCGTACACGTGCTCGACCATCGTCGCCGGATCGGGGGCCGGCGAGGCGTCGGCGTAGGCCACCGCCTCGTCCATCTCGTGCTCGACGCCGACGTCGAGCGCGGCGATCTCGTCCGGCGAGACGCCGCGTTCTTCGATCAGCATCCGCCGGGCGCGCTCGATCGGATCGCGCCTTTTCCACTGCTCGATAAGCTCCTTGCTGCGGTATTGGTCCGGGTCGGCCACCGAGTGCCCCTGGTAGCGGAAGCACCTCGCCTCGACGAATTGCGGGCCGCTGCCCGCGCGCACTTCCTCGACGATCCGGCCGAACAGCGCGTTGACCTTGACCACGTCCATGCCGTCGACCTGATGCGCCAGCATGTCGGCCATGCACGCCTTCTTGTGCACGTCAGTCACCGCCGACGCTTTCTCGATGGCGACGCCCATGCCGAACTGGTTATTCTCGCACAGGAAGATGACGGGCAGGTCCCACACCTTGGCGAAGTTGAGGCACTCGTAGAAGGTGCCGTTGTCGGTCGCGCCGTCGCCGAAAATGGCGAGCACGATCGCGTCGGAGCCACTGCGCCTGGCCGCAAGCGCGAGGCCGACGGCGATCGTCAGGTGCCCGGCGACGATGGCATAACCGCCCCAGAAGTTCTGGCTGGCGTCGGCGAAGTGCATCGAGCCGCCGCGGCCTTTATTGTAGCCGTCGACGCGGCCGAACAGCTCGGCCATGAGGCGCTTCGGATCGAGGCCGCGCGCGATGGCATGGCCGTGATCGCGATAATGGGTGACGATGTGGTCTTGCGGCTTGAGCGCGTGGATCGCGCCGGCGGCGATCGCTTCTTCGCCGATGTAGAGATGAAGGAAGCCGCCGATCTTGCCTTGCTGGTAGGCCTGCCGCGCACGCTCCTCGAAGCGGCGCACGAGGAGCATCTCGCGATACCATGCCCGCAGCGTATCGGTATCCGGTTGCATAAGGGCGTCCTCCCCTGGAGGCGGTGTGACCGACCGTGATAAGCGCCCGTCGCGTGGCTGGCGCGACCGGGCGCTTGCCGGGGTTCGAGTAGCCATGAAGTCCTCCCTTGACCAGCGTAAGCGCAATTATAGCCCAATTTCAGACGATCTGGCCTCACCCCCACCCCGTCTCCTCCCCCAGAGGGGGAGGGGTGGCCGAAGGCCGGGGAGGGGGTGAGGTATTCGGGGTGATACAACCCCATCGGCAAGTGAAAGTCGCGCTGCGCCAGGATTTGTTGCGAAATGCACGAACTCCTGACAGATTTGGACAGGTGTCAATAAAAAAAATGGCTTATGTCACTGAGCGTGCCGCTTTGACGGGTGTAGTCTTGTTCGGAATTGGAGAAACCAGGTTTCTCCAAGAAACCAGGTTTCTGGCGATTTTGAGGAGGCAAGATGAGTCGACAGATAGTCACAATTGACGGCAATGAGGCGGCGGCCTACGTCGCTTACCACACGAACGAGGTGATCGCCATCTATCCCATCACGCCCTCGTCCCCGATAGGCGAGTGGGCCGACCAGTGGGCCACGGAACGGAAGCAGAACATCTGGGGCACGGTTCCGTTCGTGCAGGAGATGCAGAGTGAAGGCGGCGCGGCCGGGACGGTTCACGGCGCGCTGCAAACGGGCGCACTGTCCACCACGTTCACCGCGTCGCAGGGCCTGCTGCTGATGATTCCCAACATGTACAAGATCGCAGGCGAGCTGACCGCGACGGTGTTCCACATCGCCGCCCGATCGCTCGCCGCGCAGGCGCTGTCCATCTTCGGCGATCATTCCGATGTGATGGCCGTGCGCAGCACCGGATGGGCCATGCTGTGTTCGAACAGCGTGCAGGAAGTGATGGACTTCGCGCTGATCGCGCAGGCCGCCACGCTCGAAGCGCGCGTGCCGTTCGTCCACTTCTTCGACGGATTCCGCACCTCGCACGAGGTCATGAAGATCGAGCAGTTGAGTGAGGACGACCTGCGCGCGATGATCGATATGGACCTGGTGCGCGCACACCGCGCGCGAGGCTTGTCGCCCGATCATCCGGTGATGCGCGGCGCAGCCCAGAACCCCGATGTGTACTTCCAGGGCCGCGAGACGGTCAACCCCTACTATCTCGTCACACCCGCCATCGTGCAAAACGCGATGGACAAGTTCGCCGATTTGGTCGGGCGGCAGTATCACCTGTTCGACTACGTCGGCGCGCCCGACGCCGAGCGCGTGATCGTCATGATGGGCTCCGGCGCAGAGACAGTGCAGGAGACGGTGGAGTACCTCACCGGGAAGGGCGAGAAGGTCGGCCTGGTGAAAGTGCGCCTGTACCGCCCGTTTGCAGTCGACCACTTCGCCGCCGCGCTGCCCCGAACGGTCAAGAGCATCGCGGCGCTCGATCGGACGAAGGAGCCGGGCGCGATCGGCGAGCCGCTGTACCAGGATGCGATGGCCGCACTCGTCGAGGCGATGGGTAAGGGCGAGGCGCTGCCGCGCCCGTATGCGATGCCTCGCGTCATCGGCGGGCGCTACGGTCTGTCGTCCAAAGAGTTCACCCCGGCGATGGTCAAAGCCGTCTTCGACGAACTCGCAAAGCCGCAGCCCAAGAACCACTTCACCGTGGGCATCGTCGACGACGTCACGCACACCAGCCTCGACGTCGATCCGGACTTCAGCGTCGAGTCGCCGGACGTGATGCGCGCCATGTTCTTCGGTCTGGGTGCGGACGGCACGGTCGGCGCGAATAAAAACTCGATCAAGATCATCGGCGAGGAGACCGCCAACTACGCACAGGGCTACTTCGTGTACGACTCGAAGAAGTCCGGCCAGATGACCGTGTCGCACTTGCGCTTCGGCCCCAAGCCGATCCACTCGGTGTACCAGATCGACAAGGCTAGCTTCATCGCCTGCCACCAGTGGGTGTTCCTGGACAAGTACGACATCCTCAAGGTCGCCGTGCCCGGCGCGACGTTCCTGCTCAACAGTGTGTACGGCCCGGACGAAGTGTGGGATCACCTCCCGCGCATCGTGCAGCAGCACATCATCGACAAGAAGCTGAAGTTCTACGTCATCGACGGTTACAAGGTCGCTGAGAAGACCGGCATGGGCGGGCGCGTCAACACCATCATGCAGACGTGCTTCTTCGCCATCAGCGGTGTGCTGCCGAAGGATGAAGCGATCGCGGAGATCAAGCATGCCATCGAGAAGACCTACGGCAAGCGCGGCGAGGCGGTGGTGCAACAGAACTTCGCGGCGGTCGATGCGACGCTGGAGAACCTGTTTGCCGTGAACGTGCCGGACCGGGTGACGAGCACGATCGAGATGCGGCCTCCGGTTCCGGCGGCAGCGCCCCACTTCGTCCAGAAGGTCACGGCCAAGATGATCGCCGGAGTGGGCGATGCGCTGCCCGTCAGCGCCATGCCGGTCGACGGCACGTACCCCACCGCCACCTCGCGCTGGGAGCGGCGCAATATCGCGCTGGAGATTCCGGTGTGGGACGAAAAGACCTGCATCCAGTGTGGCAAGTGCGTGCTGGTCTGCCCGCACGCCGTCATCCGCGCCAAGGTGTACGACGAGCAGCATCTGGCCGGCGCGCCCGAGACGTTCAAGAGCGCGCCCGCGCGCTGGAAGGAATTCAAGACGATGAAGTACACGCTGCAAGTCGCGCCGGAAGACTGCACCGGCTGCTCGCTGTGCGTGGAAGTTTGCCCGGCCAAGAACAAGAGCGAGGTGCGGCTGAAGGCCATCAACATGGAGCCGCAGATGCCCTTGCGCGAGAGCGAAGCGAAGAACTGGGACTTCTTCCTCGGCTTACCGGAAGCCGATCGGACGCAGTTGAACGTGGCGACGGTGAAGGACTCGCAATTGTTGCAGCCGCTGTTCGAGTTCTCCGGCGCGTGCGCGGGCTGCGGCGAGACGCCGTACCTGAAACTGGTCAGCCAGTTGTTCGGCGATCGCGCCATTATCGCCAACGCCACGGGCTGCTCGTCGATCTACGGCGGCAACCTGCCGACGACGCCATGGGCCAAGAACGGCGACGGGCGCGGGCCGGCCTGGTCGAACTCGCTCTTCGAGGACAACGCCGAGTTCGGGCTGGGATTCCGGCTGACGCTCGACAAGCAGATCGAGTACGCGCGTGAACTGGCGAGTAAGTTGAGATTGGTCATTGGTGACGAGTTGGTCGATGGGCTGCTAAGCGCCGATCAATCGACCGAGGCGAGCATCAATGAGCAGCGCGAGCGCGTGGCGGCGCTCAAAGCCAGGCTGCAAGGGCATGACTCGCTCGAGGCGAAAGACCTGCTCAGCCTGGCCGACGTGCTCGTGAAAAAGAGCGTGTGGATCGTCGGCGGCGACGGTTGGGCCTACGACATCGGCTACGGCGGGCTGGATCACGTGCTGGCGTCAGGCCGCAACGTCAATATTCTCGTGCTCGACACGGAAGTCTATTCAAATACCGGCGGGCAGGCGTCCAAGGCGACGCCGCGCGGCGCGGTCGCCAAGTTCGCGGCGGCGGGCAAGCCGTTCGCGAAGAAGGACCTGGCGCGGATTGCGATGACGTACGGCACGGTGTACGTCGCCACCGTGGCGATGGGCGCGAACGACGCGCAGACGATGAAGGCGTTCGCCGAGGCCGAGGCCTACGACGGCCCATCGCTGATTATCGCCTACGCGCACTGCATCGCGCACGGCATCAACATGGCCAAGGGTCTGGAGCAGCAGAAGCTCGCCACGCAGGCGGGTTACTGGCCGCTGTTCCGCTTCAACCCCGTCCTGGCGAAGGCGGGCCAGATACCGCTGCAGCTCGATTCCAAGCCGCCGTCGCTGCCGCTGGAGAAATACGTGTACAACGAGACGCGCTATAAGATGCTGGAGCAGACCGATCCGGAAACGGCAGCGCGGCTGCTGGCCGAGGCGCAGGCCGACGTGTATCGGCGCTGGAACCGGCTGGTGCAGTTGTCCAAACTGACGCTGTCGGCGGAACAGCGATCAGTGAACAGTGATCAGTGAACAGTCATCAGTCATCAGCGACCAGTGACAACTGATAACTGGCAACTGATAACTGGCAACTGATAACTGATTACTGATTACTGATGTACTGAGAGGAGCACACCATGATCGATCTCTCGACCACCTTCATGGGCATGGCGCTGAAGAACCCGATCGTCGCTTCGTCGTCGCCGATCTCGAAGACGCTCGACGGGCTGAAGCGGCTGGAGGACAACGGCGCAGCGGCGGTGGTGATGTACTCGCTGTTCGAGGAGCAGATCAACTTCGAGAGCCGCGAGCTCGACCACTACCTGTCGTTCGGCACCGAGAGCTTCGCCGAGGCGCTGACGTACTTTCCCGACCTGCCGCGCTACAACCTCGGCCCCGAGGGCTATCTGGAGCACATTCGCAAGGCGAAGCGGTCACTGAGCATCCCCGTCATCGGCAGCCTGAACGGCATCTCGACCGGGGGCTGGATTCGCTATGCCCGGCTGATGGAAGAAGCGGGCGCAGACGCGATCGAGATCAACGCCTATTACGTTCCGACGGATTTGAAACTGAGCGGCTCGGAGGTCGAACAGGCGTACGTCGATCTGGCGCGCGACGTCAAGCAGAGCGTCAAGATGCCGGTCGCCGTGAAGCTCAACCACTTCCTCAGCTCGATTCCCTACGTCGTCCACCGGCTCGACGAGGTCGGCATCGACGGCGTGTCGCTGTTCAACCGCTTCTACCAGCCCGATATCGATCTGGAAGAATTGGAAATCCTGCCGAACCTCGCATTGAGCAGCCCGAACGAGCTGCGCGTGCGCATGCGCTGGGCGGCAATCCTGCACGGGCGCGTCAAGGCCGACATCGCCATCACTGGCGGCGTGCATTCCGCGCACGACGTGCTCAAGTCGATGATGGTCGGCGCGAAGGTGGCGATGATGGCGTCGGCGCTGCTGAAGAATGGCACGGCGCATTTGCAGGAAGTGCTGCGCGACTTGCTGATCTGGATGGAAGCGCACGAATACGAGTCGATCCGGCAGATGCAGGGCAGCATGAGCCAGAAGCACGTCGCCAACCCGGCTGCCTTCGAGCGGGCGAACTACATGAAGGTACTCAACTCGTTTGAGACGAAAGTGATTTAGACGCGGCGCAACAAAAGCGACGAGCCTCCGTTCGGAGGCTCGTCTGTTTTATGCATTCTCGTATGCTTCCATAAGTTTGGCTATCAGACCGCAACTTCTGTCTCAGCAACGAATGCTTCTAGAGCGGGCATGTCCGCTTCAAGTACCTCGTGTCCGAACGTTTCGATATGGAATTGAATTGCCGATTTCACGTCGGCTAACGCGGCCTCGTAGGTGTCACCTTCGCCGACGACAATGCCTTTCAGGCCAAGTGGATAAGCCACATATCCATCTGGGTGCTTCTCAACGATGATCTTGAACTGCTTCAACATATCTGCCTCCCACATGGTTCAAGCAGTCAATGCTGCGGGGCGAATAAGATTAGCTTGAGTGTTACTATGGTCAACTGCCCAACGGTAAGACACGCACTCGAGTCGTGCTTTCGTCCACCACGATTAGCACCCCAGACTCGAGCAATTCCGAGTACGGCTTCAATGCCGCGACCACGAATCTTTCGAGGTGGTCCGGCAAAACGTGAAGAGAATCTTCAGGCTCACGCCAGGCTCAAGGGCAGTTCGACTTCCTCAACACGCCACGCCGCATACTCCAGTGCCTGACGAATATCCTCTTCTTCCAGGTATGGGTACGCCTCCAGGATTTCAGTAACCGTGCGTCCAGCAGCCACCAGTCCAACAATCGTCCCTACTGTCACCCGTAGACCGCGAATGCAAGGTTTACCGCCCATGACCGCCGGATCGAGTGTAATGCGCGTCAATTGCCTCATATTGAGTCCTTTATGTTGGATTCGACCTCTTTCCCTGCGCGATGTCGGTGAAACCGACGATTCCTAAACTGCTCAGCATGCCCGCCTCCCACATGGGTTCAAGCAGCCAGCGTAGAAGAGTATAACCTGAACTCTCCGATGCCGCAATCACGGGACGTGTTCTGGCTATTTCGTGGGTTATGAAGCTGTAATAGGATCATATAATATCTTGTGCGAACGAGTAGGTCGGTTTCGAGTGCAAGGTGGGTTCGCTGAGAGGCTGTCTGAAAACTCGTTCCCGCCGCAGTTGGACTGCGGCGGCAGCGGTGCAACTGCTGCCGGAACGGTGGCTTGTCAGACAGGCTCTAAGCGGGAGGATGGTAGCCGGCCTGTACCCAAATGGCACGAGCACGCACGCGTAGTTCGTCATTCAACGCCAGAGCTTGAATCGTGGCGCGATCAATTGGGGTCAGTCCGAGGATTTGTGTGCTCTGCTCGTCCCAGGCAAAGTGCTCTGCCCAGTCTTGGCTGCGCGGATCAAAGAGGGGAACGGTCGTGCCAGTTTGCGGGTCAACCGCTTCGGTCAGGACACCTTTGGCTTCGTTGCATAGTCGGCAGGAGAGCCAAAGATTTTCTTCAACGTCTGAGCCGCCGCGCGCTTTGGGGATGATGTGCTCCAAAGTGAGGGGAATACCGCTCACGACCTCCTGCGTCTGGCAATAGCCACAGCGATACCGCGCTTGAGCTGCTATGCGCAGGCGCAGGTCAGTCGTGATGGTCATGAGGCCAGACTCAACTCTTCAAGAGAGGGAGAGCGATAGCCGCGCCGCTTAAGCAAGACGGCCGCGTAACCTTTGCGAAAGGTCAAGATGTCCGCTTCGCGCCGCAGGGCTTCCAGCCGCGTTTGCTCTTGCGCTGCCAGGCCTGCTTGCCGTTTCCTGTCGAGAAGCGCTTCGTATTCAGTCCAGCGTTCCGCCGGAAAGCGCCGCAGTGCCTCTTGCAGCAATTCGGCATCGCTCATCTCGAGCAAGGGATAGACATCGGGCTGATACGCGGTCGGGATGTCTTCCAGCAGTGGGGGGAGACTGTGGGCCAGGCTGGACTCGACAATCTCGTCCACAGGCTTCCGTGACAGTTCGGCTGCCCGCTTGAGCTGCTCAAACGTCGTCTCTGATAATTGGATTGTAACGGTATAGGTCATTTCGCCCCCCTGGTCTCATGATTATTGTAACACGATTCACTCGTCAGCGGAGACGCAGGCGATAAGCGATCGATCAGCGCGTCCCCTGTTCGACGAAGACCTCTGACCGAGCGCTCTCAACCGGTTGAGCACGACCGATCATATGCTGCGCATATTTTCTTTTTTCGCGCTTGGGTGTAGACTCTGCCTGCACGACTTGCAATCAATGGGGGCAGACCGCCGCTCGGAGCGGCGGCTGGCGCATGTATCTATGATCGACCTGCTGAGCGCCTACATTCCTTCCGATCGCCGCCGCGCGCTGGCGCGCGGCGAGACGCTCCCCGATCGCGCTGCCGGCGCGGCGCTGTTCGCCGACATCCACGGTTTCACGCCGCTGACTGAGATGCTCACCGCCCAGTTGGGCGAGCGGCGCGGCGCGGAGGAGCTGACGCGGCAGTTGAACCGCGTGTACGACGCGCTGATCGCCGAAGTCGATCGCTACGGCGGCAGCGTGGTCAGCTTCAGCGGCGACGGCATCACCTGCTGGTTCGACGATGCGCACAGCCCGGCCGCGCCGCGCGCCGCGACCTGCGCCTGGGCCATGCAGCAGGCCATGGCGCCATTCGCTTCGTTCGCTCTACCGAATGGCGGAACGGCTTCGCTGGCGGTGAAAGTGGCGGTCGCCGCCGGCCCGGTGCGGCGCTTCCTCGTCGGCGATCCGCAGATTCAACTCATCGACACGCTGGCCGGGGAGACGCTGGTGCGCATGGCCCGAGGCGAGCACCTCGCCGGCAGAGGGGAAACGTTGGTGGACGAGCCGGCCGCCACGGCGTGCGGCGACCTGCTCCGCATGTCGGAATGGCGCAGCGATGCATCGACCGGCGAGCGCTTTGCCGTAGTGGGAGGCATCCGGGACGCCGCGTCGCCGGCGCCTGCCTCGACCGTGGAGACGGGCACGCCGGGTGAGACGCAGGTGCTTCCCTGGCTGCTGCCCGCCGTGCACGAGCGCCTGCGCGACGGGCTGGGCGAATTCATCACCGAATTGCGCCCCGCCGTCGCAGTGTTCCTCCGATTCCTCGGCATCGACTTCGACGGCGACGACGAAGCGGGGCAGAAGCTCGATCGCTACGTGCGCTGGGTGCAGGACGTGGTGGCACGCTACGAAGGCACGCTGCTGCAACTGACGATCGGCGACAAGGGGCGATTCACGTACGCCGCCTTCGGCGCGCCGATCGCGCACGAGGACGACGCGCAGCACGCGGTGAGCGCGGCGCTGGAATTGCGCGCACCGCCGCCCGAGGTCGATTACATTCTTTCGTCGCAGATCGGCGTCAGCCGCGGGCTGATGCGCGTGGGCACGTACGGCAGCGCGACGCGCCGCACCTACGGCGTGCACGGCGACGAGGTCAACCTGGCCGCGCGGCTCATGGAGCGCGCCGCGCCGGGCGAAGTGCTGGCAAGCGGCCGTGTGTACAAAGCTACGGCCCGAACGTTCACCTGGGAGGCCCTTTCAGAGATTACCGTCAAAGGCAAAGCCAAGCCGGTCCCCGTCTATCGACCGCTGGCTCAGCGGCGGGCCGCCCGCCGCGACCTGTCGGCAACCATCGTCGGCCGCGCCGGAGAGCGCGCCGCGCTGGCCGAGGCGCTGCACGCGCTTCGGCGTGGCGAAAGCGCGGGTGTGATGATCGTCGAAGGCGAGGCGGGCATCGGCAAGTCGCGCCTGGCGGCCGACCTGTTGGAGCAGGCCTGGGCGCTCGGCGTGCTCGGCCTGCTCGGGACGGGCGATGCCATCGAGAGAAACACCTCGTACTACGCGTGGCGACCGATCTTCAGCTACCTTCTCGACCTGAGCGCGCTGCCGGACGACTCGCAGGCGAGACACGAGCACGTCCTGGCGCGGCTGCAATCCGATCCCGAAGCGCTGCGCCTGGCACCGTTGCTCAATGCGGTGCTGCCGCTGGACATTCCGGATAGCGATCTCACCGCGCAGATGGCAGGCCAGGTGCGCGCCGACAATACGCGCGACCTGCTGCTGCGCCTGCTGCAAGACGCTGCCAGCCAGTCGCCCACGCTGCTCGTGCTGGAGGACGCGCACTGGCTCGACTCGGCTTCCTGGGCGCTGGCTTTGGCTGCCGCCCAGCGCGTGCGCCCTATTCTGATCGTCGTCGTCACGCGCCCGCTGAGCGATCCGCCTCCCGCCGAATACGGCCACCTGCTGCAAATGCCCACCGTTCGGCGCCTGCGCCTCGACACGCTGCCGCCAGGGGACACTCTGGCGCTCGTCTGCCAGCGGCTGGGCGTCGCCGGGCTGCCGGAGCCTGTCGCCGCGCTGATTCGCGACAAGGCCGAAGGGCATCCTTTCTTCAGCGAAGAGCTGGCCTACGCGCTGCGTGACGCGGGATTGATCCAGGTCGCAGACGGCGAATGCCGCCTCGCGCCGGGCGCGGGCGATCTGGGCGCGCTCAACTTCCCGGACACGGTGCAGGGCGTGATCACCAGCCGCATCGATCGCCTGGCGCCGGCGCAGCAGTTGACGCTGAAAGTCGCCAGCGTCGTCGGACGCGTGTTCGCCTTCCGCCTGCTGCGCGACATCTATCCAATCGACGCCGAGTCCTCCCGGCTGGCCCAGGACCTCGACACGCTCGATCGGCTCGATCTGACGCCGCTCCAATCGCCCGAGCCGAACCTGCAATACCTCTTCAAGCACGTCATCACCCAGGAGGTGGCCTACAGCCTGATGCTTTTCTCGCAGCGGCGGCCACTGCACCTTGCCGTCGCTGAATGGCATGAGCGCCACCACGCGGATGACTTGGCCCCCTACTACACGGTGCTCGCCTATCACTGGAAAGAAGCTGCCGCCGAGCAGACCGACCCGCAGCTTGTGGCTAAAGCGATCGACTATCTTGAGAAGGCGGGCAATCAGGCGCTGCGCAATTACGCCAACCAGGAAGCATTGGGCTTATTCGAAGACCTGCTGCGCCTGGCCGACGCCAACCCCTCGACGCCGGTTGGGCGCGCGCGGCGCGGGCGCTGGGAGGCGCAGATCGCCGAAGCCTGCCTCAACCTGGGCCGCCTGACCGAGAGCCGCGATCACTTTCACAAGGCGCTGTCGCTGCTGGGCTACCCGCCGCCGCTCAAGCCGTTGACGCTAGCCGCCGACATGCTGAAGCACGTCGCCATCCAGACGGCGCACCGGCTGCGGCCGGCGCGCTTCGTGGGTCGCGCGCGCGATCGGCGCGGGGCGCTGTTGGAAGTGGCCTATGTATTCCAGCAGGTTCAGAAAATCTACTTCTACTTTGCTGAGAGCCTGTTGCTGCTGAATGTCACGCTGCGCGGCCTGAACCTGTCCGAATCGGCCGGGCCTTCGCCGGAACTGGCGCGCAATTATGCCAGCATGTGCGCCATCAGCGGATTGCTGTCGCTGCACGGGCCGGCCGTCAAGTACGGCAACCTTGCCCTGGATACCGCGCGGCAGATTAATGATCAACCCGCGCTCGCGTGGGCGTGCCTGGCGACCGGCTTGTATTACGTCGGCGTCGGCAACTGGACCAAGAGCGATGCGCTACTGGAGGAGGCGCTGGAGGTGTTTGCACGGCTGGGCGATCGGCGGCAGTGGGAGGAGAGCTGCTCGGTGATCGCCCCGACGTACTACTATCGCGGGCTGTTCGAGCGCAGCGCCGAGTACCGGCACGAAGCTTACCTCTCCGCGCTCGATCGCGGCGACAGGCAGGTGCAAATCTGGGGCGCGGTCGGCGAGGCGCAGTGCGCGCTGCGACTGGGGCAGATGGACAAGGCGGTTGAGCTGATCGACCGCGCCCTGTCGTTGATTGGCGAAAGCGAGGACACGGTCTGGGCGTATGGCGTGGCGGCCCTGATTCACTGGCGCAGGGGCGACCTCGATCTGGCGCGGGAGATGGCGGCGAAAGCGGAACCGTATTTGCATCGCTTCCGGCCCACCGCCGCGCAGGTGCTGGCGGGCTACGCCGGCCTGGCCGAAGTGTGCCTGGGGTTCTGGGAGGAGGGACGCGACGGGACGCAAGCGCCCGCGCTCAAGCAGAAGGCGCGCAACGCGTTGAAGGGGCTGCGTACGTTCGCGCGGACGTTCCCTATCGGCCGGCCGGCTCTGCTGCGCCTGCAAGGCGTGTATGCGTGGCTCGACGGCAAGCCGAAGGAGGCGATGCAAGCGTGGCAGAAGAGTCTCACCGAGGCGGAACGGCTGTCGATGCCCCACTCGCAGGCCAGGGCGCACTACGAAATCGCCCGGCGCACGAGCGGCGCGGATCGCGAACACCACGCGGCGCGTGCGGTGGAGATCTTCGAGCGGCTGGGCATGGTACACGATCTGGCGCTGGCACGCGCTTTGATGAAGTGACCGGCACTTCACCCCCACG
>DATEUJ010000137.1:0-34260 GCA_035283185.1 Anaerolineae bacterium
TGCCGTCCCAGGCCGCCGCAGTGCAACCCTTCGACTCCGCTCCCCGCTCCCTTCGGTCGGGGACTTCGCAGGGCAGGCCCTTCGACTCCACTCACCTGTGCCTGCGCCACAGGTGCAGGCAGGGCAGGCTGTGGCGGGAACTGCGGAAAATAGGCTCAGGCTCAAGCCGGCGAGCCAAATCTGACACTGTCAGGGTAAGATACGCGCAAGCCGGAGCTTCGGTTCATTCAATGGTTCGTCGTCCGAAGACGGGAGTGGGTATTCACCAAGCCGCTACGACCTGCGGGCAGCTTTTCGAGAAGCCGATTTCCTTGATTTTGCCCTGTCCGGCCGCGCCTTTGCGGGCTTAGCTTTGGCAATCGTCGAAGCCCGCCTCGGTGCACGCTTCGGTTTGGCCGGTATGGGCGGCTCCGGCGCCGCAATCCGCTCGATGGGAACCACGATGTGCGCCACACTGTCGGCTTTGGTGAGATGGATGGCGGCGACAGGCGAGCCGGCGCGCTGCACGCTTTTGAGCGCGCGCGCGCGAATCAACCTTGCCTTGCCGCGAGAAGTCACCACGGCAAGCGGATCGGGCGCTTGTACGACCGCAGCGCCGACAATGCGATCCTTGCCGCCGAGGCTGGCGGCGACGACGCCCTGACCCGCCCGGCCCTGGCTTGGAAACTCGGCCAGCGACGAGCGTTTGCCCCGGCCAGCCTCCGTGACGATGAGCAGATCGCTGCGCGGCCGCACCAGAGCGGCTGCGACGACCGAGTCCTTCTCCTGCAGTCGGATGCCGGCGACGCCGCCCGCGGCAAGCCCCATCGGCCGAACCTCTTCCTCTGAGAAGCGAATCGCCTTTCCGGCCGCCGTCACCAGGACCACCTCTCCGCCTCCCTCCGTCGCAAAGGCCGAGACAATCTCGTCGTCTTCCGACACGCTCATGACGGAGAAGGCGCCTGTCTGGCGAATCACGTCGCTGGCGGCGACGCGCTTGACCGACCCACTGCGCGTGGCCAGGAACAGGTAAGCTTTACGCTCGTTCTCGGCGCCGTCCTGATCCGCGAGAATCCCGCGCGGAATGGAGAAAGCCGCCACCAGGCGCTGGTCGCTGGGCAGTCCGACGACCTCGGCGACGGGCATGCTTTCGTTACTGATCTGGTGCACGGCGATCGATCCGCCCTGGCCGCGCGCATTGATCGCCACGTACACGTCGCGCGTGCTGCAATGCGTGATGGCAACCGGCGCCCGGCCCTTGACGATCGTCGGGCCGACCGGCATGCGCAGCATTTTGTTATCGCGGTTGATCGTCACCCACGTCGACTCGTCAGGCAGGAGCTCGGCGGCGGTGACGATCTGGTCGCCCACTTTGCGCTCGACGACGTATGTGCGCCGCCCGTCGCCGTAATGGACCTTCAGCGTGGTCAGCTCGTCTTTGATCACGCCGAGTATCTTCTTGGGACTACCGAGCAGATCTTCGAGATACTTGATCAGCTTCTTTTTCTCTTTGTATTCGGCTTCGAGCTTCTCGCGCTCCAGGCGGGCTAGCCGGCGCAGCGGCATGTCGAGAATCGCCGTGGCCTGCATCTCCGTCAACCGGAAGCGCTTCATCAGCGACTGCTTGGCCGCCTCGGAGTCCGCGCTGCGGCGAATGATGCGGATCACCTCGTCGAGATTGGCAATCGCCTTGAGCAGGCCCTCCAGGATGTGCGCGCGCTCTTTCGCGCGCGCCAGATCGTGTTCGGAGCGGCGCGTCACGACCGTCTGGCGGTGCTCGACGTAGATTTGCAGGGCGCGTTTCAGAGGCAGCAGGCGCGGCTCGCCGTCGACCAGCGCCAGCAATATCATGCCGAAGGTCGACTGCATCGGCGTGTACTTGTACAGCAGGCCCAGTGTCTTGCGCGGATCCTCGATGCTTCGGCTCAGCTCGATGATGATGCGCATACCGTTGCGGTCGGACTCGTCGCGCAGGTCGGTGATGCCTTCGATCCGGCCGTCGCGCACCAGATCCGCGATACGCTCGATCAAGGCGGCCTTGTTGACGGCGTACGGCAGCTCGGTGACGATGATGCGGCTCTTGCCGCGCTCGGCTTCCTCGATAAAGGCTTTGGCCTGAACGGTAACCCGGCCGCGGCCGGTGGCATAGGCGGCCCGGATCGCGTCGCCGCCCTCGACCGCATCGCTGTACCGAAACAGCACGCCGCCTGTCGGAAAATCCGGGCCCTTGATGAACCGCATCAGCTCGTCGACCGGAACGCGGTCCAGCTTGTCCCATCGCTCAATCAGGTAGCACAAAGCATCGCACACCTCGCCGAGGTTGTGCGGAGGGATGTTGGTCGCCATGCCGACGGCGATTCCCGTCGAGCCATTGACCAGCAGATTGGGCAGCGCCGAGGGCAGCACGCTCGGCTCGGTCAGTGTCCCGTCGAAGTTGTACGCGAAATCGACGGTCTGTTTCTCGATGTCACGCAGTATTTCGGTCGCCATGGGCCCCAGGCGCGCCTCGGTGTAGCGCATCGCCGCCGGCGCGTCGCCGTCGACCGAGCCGAAGTTGCCCTGCCCGTCGACGAGCAGGTAGCGCATCGAGAAGTCCTGGGCCAGACGCGCCATCGTGTCGTACACCGCCGCGTCGCTGTGCGGGTGGTATTTGCCCAGCACTTCTCCGACGATGCGCGCCGATTTCTTGTACGGCGCGTCAGGCCGCAGGCCCATATCGTGCATGGCGTACAGGATGCGCCGCTGTACCGGCTTCAGCCCGTCGCGCGCATCCGGCAGCGCGCGGGCGACGATCACACTCATCGCGTACGACAGGTACGCTTGCTGCATTTCGCTGTCAATGTCAATTTGCCGGACAATACCAATCTCTTTCGGAGCCATAACCGCCCTTCAGAATGAGAAGTTCACAAGAATGACACTAGTCGCTCGTGACAGGCAAGGACACGACGAACTCGCTGCCCTGCCCGGGGGTGCTTTGAACGATCACGTGGCCGCCGTGCTGCTCGACGATCGACTTGACGATAGCCAGGCCCAGCCCGGTGCCATCGATTTTCGACGAGGATCGCGTCCTGTAAAACTTTTCGAAGATGCGCGCCTGATCCTCCACGCTGATGCCCGAGCCATTGTCGATCACCGTGACGCGGACGAGGTCGCCGCTCGCGAGCGCGCGAATCCTGATCGCCCCCCCTGATTGGGTGTACTTGATTGCGTTGCTCACCAGATTCGCGAATACCTGGTGCAGGCGATCCGGATCGGCCCGAATCACGGGCAATTCCCTCGGCATGTCGAGAACAAGCTCTTGCGAGCGCGCCGCAGCCGACGCCGTGGCCTCGTCGGCCACGGAGCGCAGCACGCCGGAGAGATCGCACTCGCGCTTGTCAATGCCGAACCCGTCCTCGATCTTCTTGAGATCGAGAATATCGTCGATCAGGCGGCGCATGCGCCGCAAGCCCGATTGCGCAATCTCGATTGCCTCGCGCTGCTCTTCCGCCAACAGCGGCGCGTCCTCGGCGAGGACGCCCAGCGCGCCGGCGATGAGATGGAGCGGGCTTTTCATGTCGTGGGCGGCCGTAGCGATCGTCTCGGAGCGCAACGCCTCCATCTGCTTGTGATGCGTGATGTCCCGAATGACGGCCATCCAGCCCAACGCGTGGGCGCGCATGTCGTGAATGGGGGTGAGATCGGCAAATAGGACCCGATCGGATAACAGAGGCACCTCCAAGCCGAGCGGCGCGCTGAACTTGCCGGCCAGCGCCTGCCGAAATGCCTCCGCCAGCCCAGGCACCTTCACGACGTCCCACACGGGTCGCCCGGCCTCCGCAGAGTCCTCGAATCCAAACAGCCTCACCGCCGCCGGATTCATCAGTGTAATACGGCCGGACATGTCGGCGGCGATCACGGCGTCGCCCGTCGAGTCGAGCACCGCTTGCAACTGGCGGCGGCCGCGCTCGACCTGCTCGAACAGCCGATAATTGACCAGCGTGCTCGCCATCTGATCGACAATCGGGGCAAGCCGATCGCAGTCGGATTCGGCATAGAAATAGGGCGTGCGGTTAAGCAAAATGAAAGCGCCCAGGACCTGTCCACGATGTCGCATCGGCAGCGCGATCAGCGAGCGCATGCGCCGCGCGCTTGCCGTGCGCGCTTCCGCGAACTCTCGATCGACGTTGGTATCCTTGGCGACGTACGGCTGGCCGTACGTCATCATCCATTCGATCACCGAGCCGCGCAAGGTGTACGTCGACGCGCCGCTGTCTTCGCCGGGAAGCGTCGTCCCCGGCGAGGAAATGCGCACCTGCCTGGATTCCGGTTCGATTAATGCAACCTCGGCTTCATCGAACGAGACCAGGCGCTTAATCTCGTGCAGCACGGAGTCGTAGGCGCGCGCGACGTTCGTCAGATCGGCGCTGACGTTCTGATTGATTTGGACAATGATGGCCAGTTGGCGCTCGCGGCTGGCCGCTTCGGCTTGACGGCGCAACGCGTCGACGGCGAGCGCGAGATGGCCCGCAAATGCCATCACGGCCGGCCCGTCCTCTTCGGCGAGTCTGGATGATTGCACGGCGATGGCGCCGAGTATCCGGTCGCGCGCGATCAGAGGCGCGGCGATGTGCGGCGCCGCGTCGAGCAATTCGATGCCGCGCTTGATCGTCCGAGGCCGAATGTCCGGCGCGCCCGCATACGAAAGCGCGTCGCGCACGTAGACCGTCGCGCGGTTGTGCACGGCCTGGCCCAGCGTGAACGACTCGCCGATAGCAATCTCGTAACCGATGCCGCGCGCGCCGAACAGGCGCTCTGCGACGATGAGCACCGGGCGCGCCGTCGATGCATAGACCAGGCGAAAGCGCTCGAGCGCGCTGTCCAGCAGCGCAATCGCCGAGCGGAAGCCGAGCGTCTTCAGCCCGTCTCCGGCGATGCGGAAGACGTCTTCTTCATGCGCAGCCTCGTGCATGCGAATGGCCAGCTCGCCCAATGGCTGCCACAGTGTAGACAACACCATTTCTCCGAGCAGACCTGGCAGGTCTTCACGGTTCAGTGCACAACCCATACTATCCGATAGACCGGCCAGGTCCACGGCTTGAGGTTCTCAACCGCGGGCAGTATAACACATCATCGCCGGGGCCAGGAGTTATGCCAGGCCCGCGCTGCGAACCCGATCCATGAACTCGACAATCAAATCATCCAACTCGGCGCGGCGCTCGGCGGCGCGCATTTCGGTCTGGCGGCGCGCCAGCTCGAACCAATCGATCCCGCGAGCGCGCGCCAGGGCTGCATCCAGCTTCATCGTCATCCAATCCGACCGGTTCAGATCGGCGATCTCCGCTCGTATCTTGGAGATCAGGCCATCGAGCCGCGTGATCTCCGCGCGCAGGCGCTCCATGTCGTCGGGGACTTCTTGGCCCGAATCACTCGAGCGCGCAAAGATAGCCTTCAGCGCCGTTAGATCTGACCGTCGATAAGCCGCGTTGATCTCGACCATCAAAGCGCCGCGGGATGCTCGTTCGGCGTCATCCGTCGCCAGGTCTGGATGGGCGCGCTTTGCCAGGTCACGATAAAGCGATTTCAGATCGTTCTGCGTCGCCGGATCCGGAGCGGGCGGCGGCTGCGATGTCTCTCGCTCCGCTCGAAAGACTGAATCCTGATACGCAGTAAATTCCTCGCGTCGCCGGCGCATTTGCCAGTCGACTTCCGCCTCCAACTGGGAGGCCGAGAGAAACTTTCCTCGCAGGCGCATCAGTTCGTTTCGGAGCTGGTATTCGGCGATGTGAATCTCCAGCGCCTGCAGCTCGGCTTGCGCCGCGCCGGCGTGGCTCAAATATGCCAGCCGGAACGCCTCGATCTCGACCTGCAAGTCGACGCGCTCCTGCTCCAGCCGGGCTGCTTGTGCGCGCCGGGCCTCGACTTCGCGCTGCAAATCGGCAGTGGGCATTGCTCCCTGCACCGTGCATCGTCAAAAAAAGCGGCAGCGATCAAGCTGTGATCGCTGCCGCCGGTTCGCTACCGTCTGACTACGCCTCCGCTGCCGGAAGCGTCGCCTCAAGCGGCTCCGATCCCGATGTGACGTCTTCAGACACCTCGGCCCCCGATTGCCCCTGTCGGGGGTCGGCCATCATCGCCGCTCGCCTGAAGCCGGTGCCGGCCGGGATCAGCTTGCCAATGATGACGTTCTCTTTCAGGCCGAAGAGCTCGTCTGTCTTGCCCTCGATGGCCGCGCCCGCCAGCACTTTGATGGTATGCTGGAACGATGATGCGCTCAGGAACGAGTCCGTCGTCAGAGCCGCCTTCGTCACACCCAGCAGCACCGGCGCCGCTGTCGCAGGTCGCTTGCTCGCCGCCAGCAGCGACTCGTTGATATCCTGCAACTGGAGCCGATCCACAAGCTCACCCGGCAGCATGTCGGAATCCCCGCTCGACACGATCTGCACGCGGCTGAGCATCTTGCGCACGATCACCTCGAAGTGCTTATCGTTGATGTTCTGGCCCTGGGAGCGGTAGACCTGCTGGATGTCGCTCAGAATGTACAACTGCGTCGCGTCGCGTCCCAGGATGCGCAGTATCCGGTGCGGGTTCAGGGCGCCTTCACTCAACTGCTGGCCTGCCACGACCGCCTGCCCATCCTCAACGAGCAGGCGTGCCGTCGGCGGCACGTCGTACTCCCGCTCGTCGCGCACCTCGTAGACCACGCTGAGCGGCCTGCCCCCGACTGGGGCTATCGGGGGCCTGTTCCTGCGCATCTGCACCTTGCCCGCGCGCTTGGCCACCATCTTCTCGTCGCCGCGACTCGCGATCAGGCCGCCATCGCCCACCGTCTGGCCGTCCTCGACCTTCAGCGACCAGTTACCGGGCACCTCGTACTCGTCGCGCGCGTTCTGGCTGAAGACCACCTTGATCTTGCGCACACCGTCTTCGCCGCGCACGATCTGGACGTCGCCGTCGATGTCCGACATCACCGCCTCCCCCTTCGGCTTCTTGCGCGCCTCGAACAGCTCCTCGACGCGCGGCAGGCCATGCGTGATGTCACCCTCGGCCGCGACACCGCCCGTGTGAAACGTGCGCAGCGTCAACTGCGTGCCCGGCTCGCCGATCGACTGAGCCGCGACGATCCCGACCGCCGCGCCGATCTCCACCAGCGTGCCGCGACCCAAATCGCGCCCGTAGCACAACTGGCACAAGCCGTGGCGCAGCTCGCACGTCATCGGGGAGCGCGCGTAGATCTCGGGCACGCCCGCCTGGTCGATAGCGTGTGCCATGCCCTCGTCGATCAGGTCCCCCGCGCCGCCGATCAACTCGCCCGTCTCGGGATCCGTCGCCGGGCCAGCCAGGATACGGCCGATAATCCGAACATGCATGCTCTGACCGCCCACGTTGTCGCTGCGACGAATCCAGATGCCGCTCTTCGTCCCGCAGTCGTGCGCGTTAACGATTTGATCCTGCGCGACGTCGACCAGACGCCGCGTGAGGTAGCCCGCGTCCGCCGTGCGCAGCGCGGTATCGGCCAGACCCTTGCGCGCGCCGTGCGTCGAAATGAAGTACTCGAGAGCCGTCAACCCTTCGCGGAAGTTGCTCTTGATCGGGAGCGCGATGATATTGCCGGCCGGGTCCGCCATCAGACCGCGCATACCGGCCAACTGCGAGATAGGCCCGAAGCCGCCTTTCGTCGCGCCCGACAAGGCCATCACGCTCAGATTCGCCTCGGGATCGAGCGCGCGCTTGACGGCATCCGCTACGCGGCCCGTCGCCTGCTGCCACAACTCGATCGTCCGCGTGTATTGCTCCTTCTCCGTCAGCAGACCGCGGCGGTACTGCCGATCCACCTCGTTCACCTGGGCCTCGATTTCGCCGAGAATGCGCTCCTTCTCGTCCGGCACCACGAAGTCCGAGACGGCGATCGTCGTTCCGGAGTGCGTCGCATACTCGAAACCGATGTTCTTGATCGCGTCGACCAGGTTCGTCGTCGCATTCAGCCCCAGCCACAGGTAACAGCGTGCGACGAGATCGTTGAGCTTACCCTTGTCCAAGACCTCGTTCACGTAGCGCAGCTCCGGCGGAAGGATCATGTTGAACAGAGCGCGGCCGACCGTCGTGTCGATCAGCTGCGTGTGCACCTGGCCATCCGCATGCCGCTCACTGCCGGAAGTGTAAACCGTCTCGGTCTGGAGCTTGATCTGGGCGTGCAAGTCGACCAGGCCCAGATCCCGGGCCAGCTCGACCTCCTCGAGGCTGGCGAAAACGCGCCCCTCGCCCTTGCGGCCAGCCCTGGCCATCGTCAGATAGTAAACCCCCAGCACCATGTCCTTCGCCGGCCCCACGATCGGCTCGCCGGACGCCGGCTTCAGGAGGTTCTTCGTCGAGAGCATCAAGTCGCGCGCCTCCGTCACCGCCATCTCGGAGAGCGGCACGTGCACCGCCATCTGGTCGCCGTCGAAGTCGGCGTTGAATGCCGGGCACACCAGCGGGTGAATCTGAATCGCCTTGCCCTCGACCAGCACCGGCTCGAACGCCTGGATGCCCAGGCGGTGAAGCGTCGGCGCGCGGTTGAGCAGCACCGGCCGCTGCTTGATCACCTCCTCGAGCACCTCCCACACCTCCGGACGTTCTCGCTCGATGATGCGCTTGGCGCCCTTCACGTTGCTGGCGAAGTTGTACTCGACCAGCTTGCTGATGACGAAGGGGCGGTACAGCTCCAGCGCCATCGTCTTCGGCAGGCCGCACTGGTGCAGCTTGAGCTTCGGGCCGATGACGATCACGGAGCGCCCGGAGTAATCTACGCGCTTGCCGAGCAGGTTGCGGCGGAAGCGGCCCTTCTTGCCCTTGAGCATGTCGCTCAACGACTTCAACTCGCGCCGCCCGCGCCGCGAGAGCGCCTTGCCGCGCTGACTATTGTCGATGAGCGAGTCGACGGCTTCCTGCAGCATACGCTTCTCGTTGCGCACGATCACGTCGGGCGCGCCCAGCTCCAGCAGCCGCTTCAGCCGGTTGTTACGGTTGATGACGCGCCGGTACAAATCATTCAGATCGGACGTGGCGAAACGGCCGCCGTCGAGCTGCACCATAGGCCGCAAGTCGGGCGGGATGACCGGCAGGTAGGTCAGGATCATCCACTCTGGCCGGTTGGCGCTCTTGCGCAGACTCTCCACGACGCGCAGCCGCTTGATCGCCTTCTTGCGCTTCTGCTTGCTTTTGCTGGTCTTGACCTCGCGCCAAAGCTCCTTTGACATCTGGTCGAGGTCCATGCGCTTGAGGATGTCGAGGAAAGCCTCCGCGCCCATGTCGGCCTTGAAGACCTGCCCCCACTTGCTCTTGAGATCCCGGTAGCGCGCTTCGGTCAGAAACTGGCCCTGGCCCAGAGACTGGAGCTCCTCGCGCTCGCCGCCCCCGCGGTCGTCGAGCTTCGCCAGGTCCCCTTCCAGTTGGGTCTCGATCTCGGCCTGCTCCTCCTGGGCCGCCGCCCTCCAGTAATCGATGTCGGCTTCGATCTTGGAGAGCGCCTTCTCGCGCTCGGCGCTGTTCCTGGCCTCCAGCTCGGCGAGCTTGGCCTTGACGGCCTTGTTGAGCTTCGTCAAATGCTCGCGCCCGATCGCCTCGCCCCGGTCGGCGATCAGCGTCTTCGTCGGGGTGAAGACGATGGGCGTGCGGATATCTTTGCTCATGCGCTCTTCGATGCGCGCTTGGAGCGTCTGAGCCTCCTTCATGACGGCCTCGGTCGCCTCGTTCAGCTTCTCGTCGAGCCGGCCGGCGCGCTGCTCGATCTGCTCCTTGCGCTTGTCGACCTCGGCCTCCACACGGGTCTTGATCGCGCGAATGCTTTCGCGCGCCGTCGCCTCGACCCGCTTGCGCTCGCGATCCGTCTCTTCGTCCAGGCGCTTGAGCGCCTTCTGGCGCGCTTCCTCGTCGACGTGCGTCACGACGTACTGCGCAAAGTACAGCACGCGATCCAGATTGCGCCGGCTGACGTCGAGAAGCACGCCGAGGTAGGACGGGACGCGGCGCGTGTACCACACATGTGCGACGGGCGCGGCCAGCTCGATGTGCCCCATGCGCTCGCGCCGCACGGCTGCGCGCGTCACCTCGACGCCGCACTTGTCGCACGTGATACCGCGATATCGAACGTTCTTGTACTTGCCGCAATAGCACTGCCAGTCTTTGGTCGGGCCAAAGATCGCCTCACAGAACAAGCCGTCCTTTTCGGGCCGCAGGCGTCGATAGTTGATCGTCTCTGGCTTGGTCACCTCCCCGTACGACCACGACAATATGCGATCCGGCGAAGCCAAGCTGACTCGCAGCGCACGAAAACCCTTCGCTTCCACTCACGCCTCCTCTCGAGAATGCGACCTATCCAACCATACCTTTACAAACCACCACCCCGAGCCAATTACCCATTACGTAACGCAAATCCACTCCCAGACAAGCCAAAATAAGCGCTGAATTTACGCCGTTCAGCGCTCCTGGCAGATGGAGTGATAAACCTTTAAGCGAGAATACGCACCCGCTCCCGCTTGCTGCGCGTAATCTTCCGGCAGCCACAGGGACGGCGGATGAAAATACCCACTACTCCGCCACACAGCCTGTCGACAGGCTGAGCAGTAGAATTATATCTGCATCCTGGGAAATGTCAAGCAAAAAATGGCCGCTTGGCCGTTAGCTTCCCGCCACCGCCAAGTGCAGATACGACCCCATGAACTCGTCGAGGCGGCCATCGAGGACCGCCTGCGCGTTGCCTACCTCGTGGCCGGTGCGATGATCCTTGACCATCTGATAGGGGTGTAGAACATATGAGCGAATCTGGCTGCCCCACTCTGCCTTGACGTGCTCGCCCTTCAGCTCGGCTAGCGCCTTGCGCTGATTCTCCTCCTGGATCTGGTACAACTTGGCGCGGAGAATCTTGAGCGCCGTCTCGCGATTCTGCGTCTGGCTGCGCTCGTTCTGGCACGACACGACGATCCCCGTCGGGAGGTGAGTGATGCGCACGGCCGTCGCATTCTTCTGCACGTGCTGCCCGCCTGCGCTGGATGCCCGAAACGTCTCGATCTTGACGTCGCTCGGGTTGACGACGATCTCGCTGTTGTCGGGCAGGTCGGGCCAGACTTCGACCAGCGCGAAGGAGGTATGCCGCCGGTGCGCAGCGTCGAACGGCGAGAGGCGCACCAGGCGATGAACACCTCTTTCAGCGCGGAGGTAACCGTACGCGTATTCGCCGGCGACGGAGAAAGTCACACTGCGCAGCCCGGCCTCGTCGCCTTCGAGTTGATCCAAAACTTCCGCCTTGAACCCACGGCTCTCCGCCCAGCGCAGATACATGCGCAGCAGCATCGCGGTCCAGTCGGCGGCGTCGACGCCGCCCGCTCCCGCGTGTATGGCGACGATCGCGTCACCTCGATCGTGCGACCCCGACAGCAGCCAATGGATCTCGCTCACTTCAAACGCGCGCCGGATCGCGTCGAGTTCTTCGGCGATCCCGTCGGCGAGCGCCGGATCCGTCTCCGCAAGCTCGAGCAATTCAAGCGCGTCATGCACCCGGCGCGACTGATCGATCCACTCCTGAATCTCCGACTTCAGCGCATTCTGCTCGCGTATCGCGGCCTGCGCCGACTGGGCGTCGCTCCAGAAATCGGAGGCGCTCGCCTGCTTCTCCAGCTCGCGAATGCGCTGCTGCTTGCCTGCGACGTCAAAGACGCTCCAATACGGATGCGATCTGCGAATTCAGCTCGGTTAGCGACGCCCTCAGCTCTTCCATATATCGTACTCCTTTGCCAAAACCCCTCACTCGAACAGGCTATCGACGAATGCTTGCGCGTCGAATGGCTCGATGTCGTCGATCTTCTCGCCCGTGCCGATGTAGGCCACCGGCAGCGCCAGCTCGTGCGTGATCGAGAACACCATGCCGCCCCTGGCCGTGCCGTCGAGCTTCGTGACGATCACGCCCGTCACGTCCACGGCGGCCTTGAACTGGCGGGCCTGCGTCAGCGCGTTCTGGCCGGTCGTGCCGTCCAACACCAGGTAGGTCGCGTGCGGCGCGCCGGGCAGCGTCTTGCCGATCACGTTGCGCACCTTCTTCAACTCCTGCATCAAGTTGTACTTGGTATGCAGCCGGCCTGCCGTATCGACGAGCACGACGTCGAAACCGCGCGCCTGGGCCGCCTGCAACGCGTCGAACGCAATCGCGCCCGGATCGGCGCCAGGCCGCCCGCCGATCATCTCGACGCCCGCCCGGTCAGCCCATACGTCGAGCTGCTCTCCGGCCGCCGCGCGGAACGTATCGGCTGCCACCAACAGCACTTTGCGCCCGTCTCGCTTATGTCGAGAAGCCAGCTTGGCGATGCTCGTCGTCTTGCCGGAGCCGTTCGTCCCCACGATCAGCGCCACCGCCGGCCGCGCTGTGTCGAGCTGGCGAGACCCGTTCTCCGGCGCGGCGAGCATGCGCCTCAGCTCGTCCCTGAGCGCGCTCTGCAAATCCGCAGCGCGCAGGATGCCCTCCCGCGCGGCGCGCGCGCGGAGCCGCTGAAGCAGGTCGCTCGTCGTGGCAACTCCCACGTCGGCCTGAATCAAGGCGGCTTCTAGCTCGTCCCACAAGCCGGGTGTGACTTCTGTCGCGCCGAGCAGCGTGGCGACGCGGCCGAACGCCGCGCGGCGGGTGCGCGCCAATGTTTCCTGGAAGGCAACCAATCGTTCACGCATCAGAAAGATTATACCACGGCCATCGCGCGATACACGCCTGTGATATAATCGGCTGCGAGGTCTGAGGCGCGAATGGTCAGTCTTTCCATCGTCATACCGGCCTACAACGAAGAGGCCAACGTCGCCGAGGCCGTTCGGCGTGTGTCCCGCGCCGCGCAGAATCTGGGGATGGACTACGAAATCATCGTCGTCAACGACGGGAGCCGCGATCGCACCGGAGACGCCGTCCGCGAGATGACGCCGTCCACGCCCAACCTGCGGCTGGTCGAGCACTTCCCCAACCGGGGCTACGGCGGCGCGCTCAAGGCAGGCTTCGCGGCGTCGACGAATGACCTGATCGCCTTCCTGCCCGCCGACAACCAGTTCGACTTTTCCGAGATTCGGCTGCTGCTCGACAGGCTGGCGCCGGACGTGGTTCTGGTCAGCGGCCAGCGCGTCAATCGCAAGGACAATGTCGTTCGGAAGTTCAACGCGTTTGGGTGGAACCTGGTGGTGCGCCTGATGTTCGGTTACCTGATCCAAGATATCGACTGCGGGTTCAAGGTGTTTCGCCGCTGGGTGCTCGACCGCATTCACGTCGAATCGAACGGTGCAATGATCGACACGGAGATGCTGGCCGAGATACGCGCGCGAGGCTATCGCATCGCGGAAGCGCCGGTGACCCATCTGCCGCGCACGGCCGGCTCGCCGACCGGCGCGAATCTCAAAGTCGTCCTGCGCGCCTTCCGCGACCTGTTCCGCTTTCGCCTGCGGCTGTGGCGCGAGCTGCGCGAGGAGCGGCACGCCGCCCGGACGGATGTGAAGCCATGACGACCCAGGACAAGCCTCGCCTTACCCATGTCGACGAGCGGGGTCGCGCGCGCATGGTCGACGTCGGCGCAAAGCCGGACACCCGGCGCGCGGCGGTCGCGAAAGGAGAAGTGCACCTCTCGCCCGAGACGCTGCGCCAGATCGTCGCCGGCGCGACGCCGAAGGGTGATGTGTTCGCAACGGCGCGCATCGCGGGCATCCTGGCCGCCAAGAAGACGAGCGAGTTGATCCCGCTGTGCCATCCGCTGGCCTTGACGCATGTCGCCGTCGATTTGCAGGCGGAGGGCGACCGTGTCATCGAGATCACGGCGCGCGTGGAGACGACGGGCAAGACGGGCGTCGAAATGGAGGCCCTGACCGCCGTCAGTGTGGCGGCGCTGACGGTGTACGATATGATCAAGGCGCTGCAGCGCGACGTGCGCATCACAAACGTGCGGCTGGTCGAGAAACACGGCGGAAAGAGTGGGGATGTCGTGTTGGAGGCCGGAGGTTAGGAGTGGTGATTGGTGATTGGTAATTAGAGGTTGGAGGTTGGAGTTGGAGGTTGGAATGCGCATTGACGTTCAACTGTTTGCTACGCTCAGGGATCGCGCCGGCAGGAAAGCCATTTCGGTCGAGATAGGAGACACGACGACCGTCGAGCAGCTTCTCGGCCACATCGCCGCCGCGTACCCGGCGCTGGCGCCGGCGCTGCCCAGCGCCATCGTCGCCGTGAACCAGGAATTCGCGTTCCCACCCACCCTCCTCCACACGGGCGACGAGGTCGCGCTGTTTCCACCGGTCAGCGGCGGAGCGGATTACCCCGAAGTATTCCTTGTCACCGCAGACGCCATCGACTTAAATGTGCTCGTCGCGCAAGTGACGCTCCCGACGACCGGCGCGGTGTGCACGTTCACCGGCGCCGTGCGCGGCAAATCCCAGGAGCGCGAAACCGTTCAGCTTGACTACGAAGCCTACACGCCGATGGCCGAAGCCAAGATGCGCCAGGTGGCGCGCGAAATCCGCGCGCGCTGGCCGAAGGTGGAAGGCATCGCCATGGTGCAGCGCACCGGGCAGTTGAAGGTGGGCCAGTTCACGGTGCTGATTGCGGTGTCTGCAGGCCACCGCTACGACGGCGTATTCGAAGCCGCCCGATACGGCATCGACCGGCTCAAGGAGATCGTGCCGGTCTGGAAAAAGGAGATCGGGCCGGGCGGCGAGGAGTGGATCGAGGGCCACTACCATCCGGCACCCGCCGACGCGCAAGAGGCGCCGGCGTACGAACCCTGACAAATCCTGTTCTGGGGGAACTATGAATCAGCGACGTGTCGTCATCACCGGGATGGGCACGGTCAACCCGCTGGGGCTGGACTCGGAGACCACCTGGAAGAACGCCCTGGCAGGCGCATCGGGGGTTGGACCGATCACGCGGTTCGACTCCAGCCCGCTGCAGGTTCACATCGCCGCCGAAGTGAGGGACTTCGATCCGACGCAGTACATGGACGCTAAAGAAGCGCGCCGCCGTGACCGGGTGACACAGTTCGCCGTCGCGGCGGCCATGCAGGCCGTGCAAATGTCGGGTTTGAAAGTGGACAACAGCTTCGCCGACGAAGTGGGCGTGTACATCGGCACCGGCGTCGGCGGGCTGCAGACGGTGCACGAAGGGACGCTGCAAGTCCTGCAGGAAGGCCCGCGACGCATCAGCCCGTTCATCATCCCGATGTTCCTTGCCGACAGCCCGGCGAGCACGGTGGCGATCGAATACGGGGCGCGCGGGTTGAATTTCTCGCCGGCGACCGCGTGCGCCGCCGGCTCGGACTCGATCGGGATGGGGCTGCGGGCCATCCAGCACGGAGAAGCGCGCGCAGTGATCGCGGGCGGGACGGAAGCGCCCATTGTGATGATCGGCATGGCGGCCTTCGACCGCACGGGCGCATGCTCGCGCATGAACGACGAGCCGCAGCGCGCCTGCCAGCCGTTCGATAAGAACCGGCAGGGCCTGGTGTTCGGCGAGGGCGCAGCGGTCTTCGTGCTGGAAGCGCTCGAGCACGCGCGCGCGCGCGGCGCGAGACCGTTGGCCGAGATCGCAGGCTATGGCGCATCGTCCGACGCGTATCACATGACGGCGCCGCTCGAAGACGGGTCGGGCGCGGCGATCGCGATCCGGAAGGCGCTGCGCGACGCGGGCCTGGCGCCGACCGACGTCGACTGGATCAATGCGCACGGCACGGCGACGCCGCTCAACGATCGCATGGAGACGCTGGCCATCAAATCCGTTTTCGGCGAGCACGCCTACAACGTCCCCGTCACCAGCACCAAGTCGATGCACGGCCACATTATGGGCGCGACGGGCGCCCTCGGCGTGATGTGGTGCATGCTCGCCATGCGCGACAGCATGATCCCGCCGACGATCAACTACGAGACGCCCGATCCGGAATGCGACTTGGACTACACGCCTAACCAGGCGCGCCGGCGCGCCGTCGACGTCGCTATGACGAACGCCTTCGGCTTCGGCGGGCACAACAGCGTGCTCATCGTCAAGCGATACGAGCCGTGATGCGTGATTCGTGATGGTCGCGCATCGCGCGACACGTTATCCCCTATGATGTCGCTTCCGGACTTCCGCGATCCCTCGCTGCTCGAGCGCGCCCTGACTCATCGCTCTTACTTGAACGAGCGTCCGGAATTGGCGATCGAAGACAACGAGCGGTTGGAGTTTCTGGGCGACGCGGTGCTCGACTTCGTGACGGGCGCGTGGCTGTACAACCGCTTCCCCGAGCTTCACGAGGGCCGGTTGACTTCGCTGCGCGCGGCGCTGGTGAAGACCGACGCGCTCGCCGACTTCGCGCGGCGCGTCGGGGTGGATGAGCATCTGCGCTTGGGTAAAGGCGAATCGGAGACGGGCGGGCGCGGGCGCGCCACGCTGCTGGCCGACGCGTTCGAGGCGGTGCTCGGCGCGCTGTATCTCGACCGGGGCCTGGAGGCGGTGCAGGCGTACCTGGAGCCGCTGCTGCCGGACGAGGTCGAGCGCATCCTGCTCGAGGAGCGCGACCGGGACGCGAAGAGCACGCTGCAGGAGTGGAGCCAGGCCGAGCGCGGCATCACCCCTCGCTACCGTACCGTCGCCGAAGAAGGGCCGGATCACGCCAAGCTGTTCACCGTCGAGGTGCGCATCGGCGACGAGATCGTCGGCCGCGGAACGGGCCTGAGCAAGCAGGCGGCGGCTCAGGTCGCGGCGAGCGACGCGCTGAGGCGGTTGAACGTGTGACCATATCATATTTTGACATCACTCTGCTCGTCACACACTGCTAACCGCTATAATCAAACTCGTTCCCAACACACCTCAAACCGCCAAAAACGCATGGCTGCGCGAAAATCGATCAGCCTGCGGCGAGCGCACAACGCTCAGCCGTAGTCCTTGGTAGTCGAGTGGACTATGGATGACAGACCCGATCAACTCTTGCATGACAGGGAGGCGCGCGTACGCCACATGGCCGACAGCACGACCGATCTGATCGCAGAGATCGATCTGAACGGCATCTTCACGTATGCCAGCCCGTCATTCAAAACCGTCTTGGGATATGATGCTGAGTCGTTGATCGGGGTATCGGTATTCGATTACGGCATGCTTCATCGGGACGACCTTGAGTGTGTCGTTGCGAGTGGCGCCGAGCAAGCGCGGCTCCGTGGGACCGGCGAGGAGCGTGCATGGCGGCAGGACATCCGCGCCCGGCATGTCGATGGCCATAACGTGTGGCTCGAGCTGGCGACACGCCTGTTGCGCGACGAGCGGGGTCAGATCATCGGCACAGTCTGCGTCGGTCGCGACATCTCGGAGCGCAGGCGGGTAGAGGAGGCGCTGCGCGCGAGTGAGGAGCGCTATCGTGGCCTATTTGAGGGGGTACCCGTAGGTGTCTATCGTACCACCCCGGCAGGGGACATCCTTGCGGCTAATCCGGCACTTGTACAAATGCTGGGCTATCCCGATTTGGAGACGTACCAAAAGCTCAAGGTGGATGCTGACCTGTATGTGGATGCCGAGCATCGCCGCCAGTGGCAGGCGCAGATAGAGCGCGAAGGAATCATACGCGACTTTGAAACTTGCGCCCGCCGCCGCGATGGAACGGTCATTTGGGTGCGAGATAGCGCCCGAGTCGTTCGAGATGCGACGGGCCAGGTCCTGTATTACGAGGGGACCTGGGAAGACATCACCGAACGCAAGCGGGCGGAGGAAGCATTGGCTCACCGCGATCTCATCCTCGAAGCGGTCAGCTACTGCTCCGAGAGGTTTTTGCGAGAGGGTCATCGAGCGGCGACCATTCAGGCCGGGCTCGAACGACTCGGGCAAGCCACGGACGTGAGTCGCGTGTACATCTTCGAAAACCACACCGACCCGGTCGGCACTCTGTTGACCAGTCAGCGCTATGAATGGGTAGCGCCTGGCATCACCCCGCAGATCGACAATCCAGATCTTGAAGCGATCCCCCTGGCGGAGGCCGGTTTTGGCCGTTGGATAGATCTGCTCGGGCAGGGCCAACCCGTGCACGGGCTTGTCAAGCAGCTTCCGCGCAGCGAGCAGGCCGTGCTCGCTCCGCAAGATATCAAATCCATCGCCGTCATGCCGATTTTCGTGTCGGGCCAGTGGTGGGGCTTTATCGGCTTTGACGAGTGCCGCTCAGAACGTATGTGGTCGTCCACAGAGATCGATGCGCTGAGGGCGGCGGCGGGCGCCTTCGGGGCGGCCATCCAGAATGCCCAAGCCGAAGCCGCGCTGCGCCAGGCGCACGACGTACTCGAAATTCGGATTCAGGAACGCACCGCCGAGCTTGAGCGCGAACGGAAGCAGATGCAGACCATTCTCGACGCGGCCGGCGAAGGCATCGTCTTGATCGATCGCTACAACGTCATCTGGTACATCAACGCCGCCATGGAGCAGCTCTCCGGGTACACCTTGGCCGAAGCTCTCTGCCGCACCCCCTTCCTGTGGAGCCCGGTCTACACCGCCCCCGCCGTGATCGAAGACCTGCAGCGCTGCCTAGCCTGTGGCGAGGCCTGGCGCGGCGAAGTGATTAACCAGCGCAAAGATGGCACGCTCTTCGATGCCGCCCTCACCCTCAATCCGCTGTCAGAGGCCGACGGTCAAGTCCTCGCCTTCGTGGGTGTCCAGCGAGACATCACGCTCCGCAAGGAGCTCGACCGGCTCAAGAATCAATTCGTCTCACGCATCGGCCACGAGCTGCGCACGCCGGTGGCCAACGTCAAGTTGTACCTCGACTTGCTCGAGCACGGCAAGCCGGACAAGCGCGAGCAGTACCGGCACATTCTGCTGCGCGAGACAGAACGTCTGCGCCGGCTGATTGAGGGCTTCCTTGAGATGTCGCAGCTCGATGCGGGCGCGATCCCGATCCACCTCGTCCCGGCCGACCTGAATCGTCTGGTCGTCGATTTGGTCAGCGGGCGAAGCGCGGTGGCCGCCGAGCGGGGCTTAACGCTGACGCATCACCCTGCGCCCGACCTGCCGCAAGCGCTGGCCGATCCTGCATTGCTCGCGCAAGTGCTGTCCAAACTGCTGGAGAACGCGCTCAACTATACACCGCGGGGTGGCTGCATCACCGTCACGACTGCCGTGCGCGACCAGGCGGATCAGGACTGGATCACGTGCAGCGTGCAGGACGTAGGTCCGGGCATCTCGCCCGAAGACATGCTGCACCTGTTTGAACGTTTCTATCGCGGGGAGGCGGCGCGCGACTTCACGACGCCGGGCGTGGGACTGGGACTGGCCATCTGCAAAGCTATCGTCGACCGGCTGGGCGGCCGCCTCACCGCCGAGAGCTGGGTCGGCGGTGGCACAGTCTTCACCGTTTGGCTTCGGCCGGTACATTACCATACGCTATTCACCGGCGTTTCGCGGGGCGCAGACGCAGTATCGCCTCCAGTACCCCTCCCCCAACCGCCCATGCTTTATCCGAAACGGTGAAGCAGTATTCCACCACTCCGCGTGGATCGACATCTGCGACTTTCATGCCTGCGTGAACGACCAACCCGTCGTGCAGGATGCCGCGCAGCACGCCGTCGATCTGCGACGCGACCGCGAAGTCCTCCACCCTACCGATCAAGTCACCCCTGGATATGCGATCGCCGATTTGTCTAAGCCCCTGAAACACGCCGCCTGCCGGCGCGCACGACGCGCAGCGCATTCTGATCGACTGGCGCGTACCGTCTTGACCTTGCTGATGCCGGGCGGCGTGTCGGGGCGCACCATCGATGACTGTCTGCACGTCGCCTTCAACCGAGGCCGGTCGACGGGCAGTATTTCGGAACTGCTGCATCGGGCCGGTCAACGGGCGGGCGAGGTACTGCCGTCATCCGGTCAGCCAATTTGTACAGGTGTTTCCGGCCCTCGGATAAGGTCTATTGAACCATGCCCGATTTTCGTCGGCCGGCTCTGCTCGGTGTTGAAGGCGCCCTGGTCGATCGTCTGCTCGACGTAGGTGAAGGCCATGGCGTCGCCCAGCGTGTCGGTCAGGGTGTCGGCGCGCCAGCGGCTGACCGGAACCAGCCCGCAGGTATCACACAAGACATGCAAGTGATGAATATCACGAATCTGCCTCACAGTAATCTGTGACTGATGGTATTACAGATTTCCGCGAATGTATTGACTTCGATCATCATTATGTGCTAATATTCACCACGATAGAGTGGTGATTTTCCGCCAGGATAGTGACAACTTTCTCAATGGCCGTTACCCTCAGCTCTGAACGCCTTATTGCACTCGGCCTGGGCAAGTACGAGGCTTGCGCCTATCTGGCGCTGCTCGGCCACGACGACTCGACGGCGGTCGAAGTCGCCGACCGCGCCAGGGTCCCCCGCCAGCGCATCTATGACGTCCTGGCGGCGCTGCGAGACAAGGGTCTGGTCGTCATTCGGGAGGGCCGGCCTGCCCGTTATTCGGCGCGCTCCCCGGGCATTGCCCTGCCGGCGATGCTCGAGACGCGGAGACGCGCCCAGGCGCTTGAGAACGAGCGCCTGGCTCAGCTTGTCCAACAGCTCCTCCCTAACCTGGAAGCAGCCGGGAACGGCTCGAACGGCATATTGACGCGCGTATTGCGCGCGAGTGAGGATAGCATCGGCGGGTTCTGACCGCCAGAAAGGAGTGCCTGCCTATGATTTTCGTCGTGGTCGGCGAGGCCAGGCCCGGCGCCACCCTAGAACAAATCAAAGCCAACCGGCGGGCCTACGTCGAATGGGAGCAAGGCAGCGCCTACGCCGGCAAGTACCAGACCATCGCCCGCTACGAAGTGATGGGGGCCTCGCCCAAGAAGACGTTTTGGGTGATGCAGGCCGACGATCCGGCGGTGATTCACGGACTGGTCGAATTCTTTGCCGACGTGTGGAACATACAGGCCTACCCCGTCGTTCAGCGCAGCGTCGGCGAGGCCGTGTGAGAGTTTTGAAATTTGAAGTTTGGAGTTTGGAATTTGCTGATGGCCCAGGTGCAGATCTACTTCTGGAAAGATATTCCCTACGGCGTCCGGGCGCGGGACGAGAACGGGCGCGTGACCAAGCAATTGCCGCGCGCCTTTGAAGCGACCGTCGATGCGGCGGCCATGGCTGAAGGACAGACCGACGCCAAGGATTATCAGTCGGGCTTCCGGTGGGGCGACCCGGAGGAGCGCCCCGGTTCGGCCGAAGAAGCGGCGCAGGTGGTCGTGGACGAGATCGTCACCGCTTATCCCTCTGCGCGCCTGGCGAAACTGGCGCGGCGCGAGCCCGCCTGAAAGGCGGTCTCCAGATCACCACCAAGACTAAGGGCCTATCCGGAAAGTGCAGTGCAGACTTCAGTCTGCATGGCCAAAGCGGGCTGAAGCCCGCACTCGAGGGTATTCCGATAGGCTCTGAGGACATTGTATGACGGTGAACTCACCGGATGCCATCCGCGAGGCCCTTCGTCTCGGCGCACCATCGCCGATGCCCGCCACGTTGTTCGGCGCAGGCCAGTGGAGCGTTCACCGGTCAGGCCACTCGATGCGCGAAGTGGCGACCGACCCTGACCTGATGACCGAAACGGTGTTGGGGACCCAAAAGAGAATTCCCAGCCCGATCGTCTTCGTCGGCTCCGGTTTCAACAACCTGCTCGTCGGCGCGCTCGGCGGGCGCATCCGCTTCCCCCGCCTGGGGGCGCCGGAAGTGATCGCGCCGATCGTCGTGGACAGCGCCGACGAAGTGAACGAGATGGATCTCAGCGAGCTGGATCGCGATCCGGCCATATATACGATCCGCGAGACGGTTCGGCGCGCGGCCGAGGCGCTGGGCGATTCGGCGATCGTCGCCGTGACGCAGTGGGGGCCGTTCACGACGGCCGGGCAGATGTACGGGCTGGACGGCTTCCTGCGCGCGACGATCGCGCATCCGCCGACCGTCACGGCGATGACCGATTTCGCCGTGCGCGCGCTGAAGCAATATTTCAAGCCGCTGCTCGAGGAGCGCGTCGTCGGCCTGATCAGCCTGGCCGATCACTCCGCTTCCTCCGATCTGATCTCGCGTCACGCCTTCGCCAAGTTCTGCCTGCCGCCGCTCATGGATTTCATCGACTGGGCCAGGCGAGCGTATCACATTGGCACCTGGCTGCACATCTGCGGCAATACCGCCGACAAGTGGGATCTCATGATCGAGAGCGGCGCTGCCTGCCTGAGCCTGGATCAGAAGGTAGATCTGGCCATGGCGAAGCAGGTGTGCAAAGGCAGGGTGTGCCTGGCCGGAAACATCGACCCGGTGCGCGTCATGGATCAAGGCGGCATAGACGACGTGCTGGCCGCCGCCAGGCACTGTATAGACGCCGCCGGGCCGGACGGCTTCATTCTCACCACCGGCTGCGAGATGACGCCGACGACGCCGCTCGGCAACGTGCAGGCCATGATGGAAGCGACCTAGTGCGGGTTCCGGTTGAGCGTACAGCATCCTTCGACGAATAGTAATCAGTAACCAGTGATCAGTGAACAGTGAACAACGGTCACACCCACTGATGGCAGGCCACTGGCTACTGATAACTGACGACTGATAACTGATGACTGACTAATCGGAGAAGCGATGAGCACAGCGGAAGTCTACGCGGGTGTCTGCGGTCACTCCGCCATCATCGAGGTGACCAAAGTGGACGACAAGCACGTGCAGGTCGTCATTCACAGCGCGTGCGAGCAGATCACGGCGATGAATCCCGACCTGGCGCGCATCCAGTGGAAGGGGAAGGGACACCAGGTCTTCAAGTCGATGACCGAGAGCGTCGTGTATCAATCGGCGGCCAGGCACATCCGGCACACGGCCTGCCCCATCCCGGCGGCCATCCTCAAGGCGATCGAGGTGGAAGTCGGGATCGCGCTGCCGCAAGACGTGACGATTACGTTTACGAACTCAAGGTCTAACCCTTCGACTACGCTCAGGGCAGGTCTTCAAACTCCAAACTTCAAACCTCAAACTCCAAAGGATAAATAGCGTGGCCGATCCGCTGGCGATGAAGAACAAGTTTTACGAATGGACGAACGAAGTCTTCGCCCAGTCGCCATTCGACTTGAAGACGAACAACCTGCTGTCGATGGTCGTGGCGCTGGCGCTGAACAACCAGGGCGCGGTGTCCTACTTCTACTTCTCGGCCAAGAAGGCCGGCGCGACGGACACCGAGCTGGCTGCCGCCGCAGACATCGCCATCGCGGCCACGGGGCTGAACTTGTACACGCTCATTCCCAAAGAATGATTTCCAAACTCCAAAATTCAAACTCCAAAAGCAGTAATTAGAGATTGGTAATTTGAAGTTTGGAGTTTGAGATTTGGGATTTGTAATGGCTATGTCTGACGACTCGAAGCCTAAGCACCTGGTCATCTTCCAACCCTCCGGCAGCCGGGGGCAGATCGAAGACGGCACGACGATACTCGACGCCGCGCGCAGTTTGGGCGTCGAGATCGAGAACCCGTGCGGCGGGCGGCTGATGTGCTCCAAGTGTCGCGTCCGTGTCGAAGAGGGTTTTTTCGAGCGCTTCGGCGTCGAGTCGGGCATGGGCCACCTCAACCCGGTGTTTGAAAAGGAGAAGGCCTTCTTCCACTCGAAGGGTCTCACCGAGCCGAACCTGCGGCAGAGCTGCGTGGCTACGATTCACGGCCCGGTCGTCATCTACATTCCCGAGGAAAGCCGCGCCGTCAAGCAGCTCGTGCGCAAATCAGCGCGCGAGCTGAATATCGAGATCAAGCCTGCCGTGCGCCGCTACTTCGTCGAGATGAAAGCGGCCACCCTGCACGACCCGCTCGGCGACTGGGAGCGGCTGCAGAACGCGCTCAAGGATCAGCACGGGCTGCAGAGCTTGAGTATCGACTACAACGTGCTCGTCGCGTTGCAGAAGACGGTGCGCGCCGGCGAGTGGAAGGTGACGGCCTTCGTCTGGCGCGAGCGCGAGGTCATTCGGGTTGTCTCCGGCTTCGCCGAGTACGCGCTCGGCCTGGCCGTGGACGTCGGCACGACGACGGTGGCCGGTTTCTTGTGCGATCTGGACAGCGGGCAGGTGCTCGCGACCGAGTCGATGATGAACCCGCAGACGCCCTACGGCGACGACGTGATGGCGCGCATCACGTACGCCATGACCAAGCATGACGGTCTGGAGAAGATGCACGCGGCCATCCTCGACGGCCTCAACACGATCGTGGCGCGCGTATGTGAGACGGCGGGCTACCCGCCGGAAGCGATTTGCGAGGTGGTGCTGGTCGGCAACACCTGCATGGACCATATCTTCCTCAACATCTTTCCCAAGTACGTGGGCGTCTCGCCGTTCTCGCCCGCCATGCATCACTCGGTGGACGTGAAAGCGCGCGACTTCGGCCTGAAGATCCTGCCTTCCGGCAACGTGCACGTGCTGCCGAACGAGGCCGGGTTCGTCGGCGCGGACAACGTCGCCTGCGTGATCGCCGAGGAACCGTACAAGCAGGACGACATCATGCTGGTGATCGACATCGGCACCAACGGCGAGATGGTGCTGGGCAGCCGCCACAAGCTGATTTCGTCCTCGGTGCCCACCGGCCCGGCGTTCGAGGGCGCGCAGATTCAATATGGGATGCGCGCGGCAGTGGGCGCCATCGAGAAGATCTTCATCGATCCCACGACCTGGGAGGTGCGCTTCAAGGTCATCGGGCAGGAGAAGTGGTCGAACGCGCTGCCCCCTGACGCGATCAAGGCGCGCGGACTGTGCGGCTCGGCGATGGTCGACCTGGGCTGGGAAATGTTCCGCGCCGGCGTGGTGGACGCGACGGGGCGGTTTTCGAAAGAGAAGCATTCGCCCCGCTTGCGTGAGGGGCCGGATGGCCCAGAGTTCGTCCTCGCCTGGGCGCACGAGACGTCGATCGGGCGCGACATCACGTTCAACGTCAACGACATGCGCGCCTTGCAACTGGCGAAGGCTGCGATGTACTCGGCGGCCAAGATCATGATGCGTCGCCTGGGCGTGACGCAGGTGGACAAGGTCGTGCTGGCCGGAGCGTTCGGCAGCTACATCGACAAGGTCAAGGCGATGGCGATGGGCCTCTACCCGGATTGCGATCTGCAGAACGTGCACGCCGTCGGCAACGCCGCCGGCGACGGCGCGCGCATGGCTCTGCTCAACGTGGACAAGCGCGCCGAAGCGGATCACATCGCGCGGCAGATCGAATACGTCGAGCTGACCGTCGAGTTGGACTTCGAGAAGCAATTCGCGGCAGCTATGCACTTCCCGCACATGAACGACACGTTCCCGCATCTGCAAAAAATGCTGGACAAGGCGACGCACGACCGGTCCTTGCGACTGCTGCTGAATAACCCGCTCTTTGGCAGCCTGTCGGTCAAGGGCCTCCGCCGCCTGGCCGCCGCGACCGAAGAAGTGCGCTTTCGGAAGAATCAGGTTATCTTTGAGGCAGGCAAAGAACCGGCGGCGCTGTACGTCGTCAAGGAAGGATCGGTGATGCTGAGCCTGGATAACCTGACCACGACCGAGGCACAGCCAGGCACGCTGCTGGATGCCGCCGCCGTCGCGCATAGTCAACCGCACACGGCCACGGCGAAAGCGATGGCGCTGAACACGCGGCTGTTGGTGATTCCGGCTGCAGAAGTGCGGGGAATATTAGACGGTGAACCGGAGTGGGAAGTGCAACTAGTAGCGTCAAGTGATCAGGCCCATAGGGAGGCATTCTGATCGATCGCATGAACCTGAATCTGTGCGATGGGCACACTGGCAAAATGTCGAGTATTCAGTGTGTAAAGAGGGATATTGTTGCTCCATGCCGTCGCCGCAATGTAAGCGTCGGCGACTCCACGAGCGATTTGAGTTCCGAACACTTGTGGGTATTGCTTGATGAGCATTGCCGCCTTTTCGGCCACATCTTGATCAATGGAACGGACCTGCACCAACTTCAGAACGGAGCGCGCTGCTTCGAGATGGCGTTCATCCCGACTGCCGACCATAATCTCAGTGACCGTCACTGCGGAGATGGTCAAGACTGTGTTGGGGAGCAAGGAGGCGAGCAGGGCCGCGGCTTTGGGGTTGCCGCGAAGAAACTGGACAAGAATACCTGTGTCGAGCAAAGTCTCAACCAGCTTCAGGATCCTTCAGAGGGAAATTTATCCAGTTGCCGCCAATATCGTTTAGAATTTCGTCATCTGTACGAGGGTCATCTTTCCACAGGCCGAAAGCCGGCAGCCGCATTAGGTCGTCAGCCTGGAGAGATGGCCTCAAATAAACCTGGTCGATGGCCTCTTTGACCAAAGTCTTTACCGTGCGCTTGCGGCGCCGAGCAATCGCCAGAAGACGCCGATACTCTTTATCGGACATCTCGATCTTGATTGAACGAGGTAACATCGCCACCTCCTACTTACTAAATATGATAACATAGCCTATCTGATCTCGCAAACTTGGGAGGCTCAATGGTCAACAATTCCAAAGACACGGTCATGAAGGTTCTGCGCGGCGACGCGACGCGAGGCGACCCGGTGCCGAATTTCTCCGGCATGGGCAGCATCACGCTATACGGCATCCAGCAGTTGGGCTACCGCTTCAACGAGATTCACGTCGACGCGCGCAAGATGGCCGACGCCGCCGCCAGCACCTATCGGCTGTTCGGCTTCGAGAGCGCAGTCGTGCCGTTCGACATGGGCGTGGTCGCCGAATCGCTCGGCGCGGCGGTGAAATACTACGACAAAGCCGACCAGGGCCAGATCATCTACCCCACCATGACGCGCAAGGTGATCGATCGCGCCAATGTGAACGTGCCGGAGGGCTTGAGCGAGGCCGACGCCAAGACCTTCGTGATGAAAGAGATCGAGCGACAGATTACGGATTACGAATTACGAATGCCGCCGGACATTGCCCACACGGGCCGCATTCCCGTCGTCCTGGAGGCGATTCGCATCCTCAAGCGCGAGCTGGGAGACGCGGTCGCCGTCGGATCGTGGACGCTGGGGCCGTTCACCGAGCTGGGGCAGGTGATGGACCTGGAATTCCTGCTCAAGATGTCGGCGAAGAAACCGGACGTCGTCAAGCGCCATTTGAGCTTCATGGTGGACTATCTCGAAAAGGTGTTGAGCCTCTACGTCGAGGCCGGCGCCGACTTCGTCACCGTGCGAGAAATGGGCGCGACGTCGAGCATCCTCAGCCCGCGCATGTTCAAATCGCTCGTCCTGCCTGCGCTGCAGGACCTCTTCGGGCGCATCAAGGGCGTGCCGCGCGTCCTGCACATCTGTGGCGACACCAACCCCATCGTCGAGCTGATGGCCGAATCCGGCGCGGATGCGCTGAGCGTCGATCAGATGAACCGGCTGAACGAGACGCGCGCCAGGCTCCCCAACGTCGTGCTGCTGGGCAACTACAAGCCGTTCGGTGCGCCGTTCTGCGAGGGCACTCCGGAAGAAGTGGACGCCATGATCAAGGAGTCCATCGAGCAGGGCGCGGACGCGGTCTGGCCGGGCTGTGACATCTGGCCGGTCGTGCCGGTGGAGAACATGAAAGCGATGATGGAAGCGATGAAGAAGTACGGCGTGAATAGCAGATAGCGGATAGCCGATGGCGGATAGCGTATGGCTATCCGCTATCAGCCATCTGCCATCAGCCACATGGAGGCGACAATGGCAACTCCCGAACAGCAGGCCGATATTCTGGAGCGACTAAAAAACGGCGTCATCGAATACGACGAGGACAGTGTCGTGGCGGCGTCCCGCGAAGCTTTGGACGTGGGGATGGACGCCTATAAGGCGGTGATGGACGGCCTGGCCGCCGGGATGGACGTGGTCGGCGAGTATTTCGCCAAGGGCGAGTACTTCGTGCCCGAAGTGCTGATGTGCGCCGACGCGCTGTACGGCGGCCTCAACCTCCTGCGTCCGCACATCAAGATGGATGCGGAGAAGATGATCAAAGGCACCGTCGTCATCGGCACGGTGGAAGGCGACATCCACGACATCGGCAAAAACCTGGTCAAAATGATGTTCGAGGTGGCCGGGTTCACCGTGCACGACCTGGGGCGGGACGTGCCGCTCGACCAATTCGTCGACAAGTACCTGGAGACCGACGCCGACATTGTGTGTATGAGCGCGATGATGACGACGACGATGATCGGCATGCCGGTCGTCATCGAGAAGGTGCGCGCCAAGAACCCGAGGGCCAAGATCATGATCGGCGGCGCGCCGATCAACGAGGACATCGCCCAGAAGTGGGGCGCGGACGGCACCGGCAAAGACGCGCCCAACGCGCTGCAAGAAGCGCTGAACATGATCGGCGTCCTGCGCGAGCTCAGCGACCAGTTCAAGACCGAGCGCGTGCAGAAGGAATGGGGCGCGGATGGGTTGCTGGATGCATCGAAGACGTGATGCGTGATACGTGATACGTGAAACGTAAAACGTGAGTGAAGTTCACGCATTACGCATCACGTTTCACGGGAGATAGCCGGTGAGTAAATCGCTACGGGGTGACACGGGCCTGACCGACCTGATCGACGCGCGCGACGTGCCCAAGCACGATCTGCGCTTCGAGGTGCTGGGCACGCTCGACGAAGCCTCGTCTGCGCTGGGCGTGGTGCGCGCCAGCGAGGTGCGCCCGGAGACGCGCGAGCTGATTCTGGAGATCCAGCGCGATCTGTGCTGGATGATGTCGGAACTGGCGGCGGTCTCGGGCGATCGGCGGCCCGAAATGCACATCACGCCGGAGCGCCTGGAGATGCTCGAGAATGCTTATCACGAGCTGACGGCGGATCGCCCGCTCGCGGCGGCCTTCACGGTTCCCGGCGACAGCCTGGCAGGCGCCTTGCTGCACCTGGCTCGCTCGATCGTTCGCCGGGCCGAGCGGCACGTGACGCAGCTCGACCACGAATCGCCGCTCTCCAATCCGTGCATCATCCCCTATCTCAATCGCCTATCCACACTCGTGTACGCGATGGCGCACGCCGAAGAAGTCGCGTCGGGCATCTCGAAGCCGACGATCGCGCATGCGCCGAAAGGTGGCTTTTGAGTTTGGGATTTTGAGTTTGGGCTTTGGAGTTTGGGATTTTGAAAAACTTGGTTCCTCTCCCGTATCGGCGCGTGAGCGTCCAGCCTTACGCCGGCGAGATGACCGAAGCGGCCATTCGCCAGCACTTGATGGGCCGCGAGACCTATCGGCGCACGGACTTCGTCGTGCTGCGCAAGGACGACGCGACGGCGGTCGTCGCCGTCAGCGCGCCCGACCGCCAGTCCCTGTTCAGCCCGATCGACTCCGTCGAAGCTCTGGCGCTGCCCGACACGTGCGTCTTCGCCGAGCTGCCTGACGTAGACCCGGGCAACCGCTCGGCGCTGGCGGAGGCGGCGCATCGGCTTGGCATTGGACCCGAGGGCACGCTGGTTGTTCGCGGCAAGTACGAGCACGTCAACTTCATTCATCACCCCGACCCGCTCGTGATTCGCGTCGTCGAAGTCGCGCCGCCCGAGCCGCCCAAGCTGTTCGGCCTGGCGCAGCACGTCCTGAGCTACGCCGATTTGCCGCCGATCCACCTCGAGCTCGAGCGGATCGACTTGAACGACCTGGCCGCCGGGCGCACGCCGCCGGCCTTTCTCGTGCCGTGCCGTTCCGGCGGATTGGATCGATTCGGCGCGCCGGTGTATTTCCTGGACGAGCGGCCTGCCGCGCGCGAGGATTGGCTGCTCATCGGCTGCGAGCGGAGCCTGCAATTCCACCGCCATTACTACGGCGATGAGCCGCCCCGCATCGAAATGTGCCCGCGCAAGCTGGCCGGCAAGCGGGATGAGCCGACGCTGCTCAAGTGCTGTCTGCTCGAGTTCGACATCGAGCTTGACGGCGGGATTGCCGTCGTGCCGTGGGGGGCGGATCTGAAGATGGTAGACGATGCGCTTCGAGAGTTGGTCAGTAACCAGTTATCAGTGATCAGTGACCAGTGAGTAGTGAACAGTAACCAGTCATCAGTGAACAGTGCCCAGTGGGCGGTGAACAGTCCGTAGATCACGATTTCGTAGTGACGACTTACTTGTCCCCGTAGCGCCTGTCCCAAGCCTTGCCCTGCGAAGTCCCCGACCGAACCCCCTGCAGGGCAGGTGGAGTGGGAAGCGCAGTCGAAGGGGCAGCCGCAGGAAAGCACTCATGACTGATCACCGATGACTGATCACTGATAACTGATCACTGATGACTGATCGCTGATGACTGATCGCTGATGACAGGAGGTGGCTATGAAAGCCTGGTCTGATGTCTTCACCCACCTGGACGAGCGCAGCCGCAAGCCGCGCCCGGCGGGCGTGACGATGATCATCGACAAGTGTCAGGGTCCCTCCGCTACGGCGGACCTGCTGGCGACGACCGGCGACTACATCGATCACTGGAAGCTTTCCTTCGGCACGTCCGCGCTGCTCGACGAAGATTTGCTCCGGCACAAGACCGCGATGGTGAAGGAGCACAACGTGCTCGTCTACCCCGGCGGCACGCTGACCGAATATGCGATCGTGCGAGGCAAGTGCCGCGACTTCATGCGCCGGGCGCGCGACCTGGGTTTCAACGGCGTCGAAGTCTCTGACGGCACGATCTATCTCTCGCCCGCCGCCCGCCGCGACGCGATTCACTTCGCGCTCGACCTGGGCCTGACCGTGGTGGCCGAGGTGGGCAAGAAAGACCCGCGCCAGCAAGTCCACCCCGAAGAGCTGGCGGACCTGGCGCTGACCGACTTCGAGTCCGGCGCTGCGTGGGTGATCGTCGAGGCGCGCGAATCCGGCAAGGGAATCGGCATATACGACAGAGATGGGGATGTTCAGGAGCGAGACGTGGATACGATCGCGTCTGCGCTGAATAGTCAGCTTGCGCGCCTGATTTGGGAGGCCCCCCTCAAGAATCAGCAGGAGTACTTCATCCTGCGCTTCGGCCCGGACGTGAGCCTGGGCAATATTCAGCCGCGCGACGTGCTCGGCGTCGAGGCCCTTCGCGCCGGCCTGCGCTTCGAGACCTTGCAACCCCTCGTCGAGCAAATGGAGCGCGAAGGAGCGGCGGACATCCCGACACTTGCCGAGCGCATCTCGCGGATGGCACGCCGCCGCTTGCCGGAAGCGTAAGAGCAGATGGCAGATGGCCGATAGCAGATGGCAGATAGCCGATGGCAAATAGCAGGTGATCATAAGCTATCAGCTATACGCTATCAGCTATCAGCCATACGCCATCAGCCAACACAGGAGCACCCATCATGGGCTTGTATCGTTTCGACACTCCTCAGAAAGTGATGAAGATCGGCCACGTCGAGTGCGGCGGCCAGCCGGGCGAGCGGCCGCCGGTGCTGTTCGCCAATATGTTCCAGACCGGCCACAAGATCGTCGAGAGCCGCAAGCCGCCCCGCTGGGATAAGGCCAGGGCGCTCGACGAGATCAAGCTCGTCGAGGAGATGTCGAACGAGACGGGCATCCCTGCCGTCATCGGCCTCGTCGCACCGACGGAGGACGAGATCAAAGCCTACTGCGAATGGTTCCTCTCGGTCAACGACACGATGGTCTTCCAGATTGACACCTGGACCGAAGAAGCCCGCCGCGCCGGGGCGCGCTTCGTGAAAGCGGCCGGCGTGCAGCACCGCTTTAACTACAACAGCATTACCGCCTGGGACCCCGACATTCCCGATCAGGTCGCCGAGCTGAAGGAGTGCGGCATCAAGTCGGTGATTCTCCAGCCCTTCGACACCGAGGATAAGCGCGCCAGCGGCCGGCTCAAGTCGCTGCGCAAAATCCTGAAAGACATCGAAGGTGGAGAGTTCACGTCCGTGTTGGTGGATACGACGACGATGAATCTGCCCACGCAGGGGTTCTGTTACCTCGCAAACCGCATGGTCAAAGAGGAGTTCGGCCTGCCGGTCGGCAACGCGCCCGCCAACGGCTCCTATATGTGGAAGGCAATTGTCGAGAAGTGGGGTCGTCCGGCTTTTCAAGGCATGGACGCCGCCATGCACGGCATCGCGGCGGTGATGTGGAACGACTGGATGGCCTATGGCCCGATCACCGGCACGCGCCGGGTATTCGCCGCCGTCGCCGCCGCCGTGGCGATGGTCACGGTGATGGCGTGGGACGAGGGCCTCGAATTGCCCGAAGCGCCCAATCACCCGCTCAACAAGCATTTCCCGAAAGAAGTCGAGTTCATGAAGGGGTTACGCGCCTCCAAGAGCGACCGGCTGATGGAGCGGCAGCAGGCGCTCGGCGAGAAACGTCGCACATCGCGCGAGCAGGAGCAGGCCGCAGATGAGGCCGCCGACGGTCGCGCCGCCGATCTGATGCCGGAGAGCGCGGCAGCCATCGAGCCGGACTAAAGCGTGAGTTTTCTACAGAATTCGCCTCATCTGTTGGAGCGAGCGTACTCCGCCACCTCTCGTGCCTTATCCCCCTTTCGCCGCTGGCTGAAGCCGGGCGGGCGGGTCGAGCGCCTCTTCGTCGGAGTCGAGATCGTCACCAAAAGGCCGCTCTTCGACTGTCGCATGTGCGGCCAGTGTGTGCTGCACAGCACCGGCATGACCTGCCCGATGACCTGCCCCAAGAATCTTCGCAACGGCCCTTGCGGGGGTGTGCGGCCGGACGGGCGCTGCGAGATCATCCCTGATATGCCGTGCGTCTGGGTGCAGTCATGGGAGCGCTCGCAGCGCATGCCGGTCTACGGAAGTGACATTCTCACAGTGCTGCCGCCGCTCAATCGCCAACTGTCGGGCACGTCTGCATGGATCAACGACCTGACGGGAATCGCGCAGAAGCTTCCGGCGGGCTGGAGCGAGTAGTCGGGTGGTCGAGTAGTCGAGTGGTCGGGTGGTCGGGTGGTCGCGACGCAGGGATCAATGAGGTCTGGATCGCGGCTGGAGCGCGTGCTGCGCTTGGGCCGTTTCGCCGTCACAGCCGAGCTGAATCCGCCGGACAGCGCCGACCCGCAGTCGGTCTACCGCCGGGCGCTGGTGCTGGCCGAGGTGTGTGACGCGATCAACGCGACCGACGCCTCTGGCGCGAACGTCCACATGTCGAGCGTAGGCATGTGCGCCGTGCTCACCCACGCCGGCTACGAGCCGGTGATGCAGGTGTCGTGCCGAGATCGCAACCGCATCGCCATTCAGGGCGACTTGCTGGGCGCGGCGGCGATGGGCGTGCGCAACGTGCTGTGCCTCACCGGCGACGGCGTTCAGGCCGGCGATCAGCCGGAAGCCAAGCCTGTCTTCGACCTCGATTCGATCTCCCTGCTGCGCACCGCGCGCATCCTGCGCGACAAGGGGCAGTTCCTCAGCGGGCGAAAACTGGAAGCGCCTCCCAGGCTGTTCCTGGGCGCGGCGGAAAACCCTTTTGCCCCGCCGCACGATTTTCGCCCGTTGCGGCTCGGCAAAAAGATCGAGGCGGGCGCGGATTTCATCCAGACGCAGTACTGCTTCGACGTGCCGCGCCTGCGCGAGTTCATGGCTCGCGTCAGAGACCTGGGCCTGCACGAGCGCGCCTTTATTCTGATCGGCGTTGGGCCGCTGCGCTCGGCCAAAGCCGCCGAGTGGATGCGGGCGCATGTCCCCGGCGTCGTGATTCCGGATGAGATCATCCGTCGATTGAAGGGCGCACCGGCGGGCCGGCAGTGGCAGGAAGGCAAGCGCGTATGCATCGAGATCATCCAGCAGGTGCGCGAGATCGAGGGCGTCAGCGGCGTGCATGTCATGGCCTACCGGCAGGAGGAGCTGGTCGCCGAGATCATCCGGGAGGCGGGTCTGCTGCGCCGGCGCCACCTGCGCGAGAAGGAACCGAGGGGCGGCATGTAGGGCGGCTTTCATAGCCGCCGCCATTAGGCGCGTATGGAAACTTCTTTGTCAGGGCTGCCGGGGTTCACGGTTGGCTTTCATAGCCGCCGCCATTAGGCGCGTATGGAAACGCGCCCTACGAAAAGCAATTTGTGCCCGCGCGCAGTACACATTGACCACCCGACGAAGTCATGCGAGAATTAGCCGCAACCCGACATGTCCGCCACCGAGAACGCCGAGACCGAATCCCGTCTGACTGAGCCGCCCGCGCCTGAGTTGATCGCTTCGGCGTACGCGCGCGAGGTCGGCGATGCGGCCATTCTTTACGAGGGCATGAGCCTGGCCGACATGGCGCACGTCCTTGCGCTGATCGAAGGCGACATTATCCCGCGCGAGGCCGGGGGCGAGTTGCTGTCCGCACTGCTCCATATTCACCCGTCCCCGCCGCTCGACTTCGCGCTCGATCCGGCGCGCGGCGATCTGTATTCCAACCGGGAAGCCTATCTCCGAATGCTCACCTTGGCCGCCGGCTGGCTCTCGGCAGGGCGCGCCCGCCGT
>DATEUJ010000138.1:0-29439 GCA_035283185.1 Anaerolineae bacterium
GGGCAGGTAGGCGCGCACGACGACGGTCGGTTCGAGTGGCTGGGTGGTCAGGTAGTCGGGTGGTCGGGTGGTCAGGTTGTCGCGCGCCCGCTGCTCGAGCGCCACGGCGTTTGGCGCGTAACGCGACAACACCTCGGCAACAGCTTCGGCTGCCTCTGCATCGACGGCAATGCTGATCTCAAGCCAGTTCATAGGCCGAACCCAGTCTGTCAACGAATGGGGAAACGAATAAACGAATAGCGCCAGCGGCCATAGGTCATTCGTTTATTCGTTGGACATTCGTTGACGACGTCATTGCGAGCATCTTTTTGCGAAGCAATCTCAGCGGGGTAGCTGCGAGAGCATTCTGCACCTTGACCGTGACGGAATACTTGCCAGTCCGTGTAATCCGCCTGCCCTCGCCTGCTGCCTGCCACCCGCCCTCGCGCGCCGTCTGCGGGGGTGTGCGGGGGTGGGAAATCCGTGTGACAGGTCTTTCAGATACTGAAGAGATTCTTCAGCTTGTCCAGGAAGCCTTTGTCGTTCTGCGCGATGACTTCGCGCCCGAGCGTCTTGGACAGCTCCGTGAACATTCGCCTCTGGTCGGCGCTGAGGCTGGCCGGAATGCTGACCTGCACGACGACGAGCTGATCGCCCCGGCCGCTGCGCCGCAGGTGCGGGATACCCTTGCCGCGCAGTCGAATGACCTTGCCCGGCTGCGTGCCCGGCGCGATGTCGATCGCTTCGTCGCCGTCGAGTGTGGGAATGGTGACCCTGTCGCCCAGCGCGGCCTGCGCCACGTTCAGCGCGACTTCGAGAACCACGTCGTCGTCTTTGCGGCGGAAGTACGGATGCGGCTTGATGTCCAGGACGACGTAGAGATTTCCAGAAGGACCGCCTCGCTCGCCCGGCTCGCCTTCGCCGGCCAGCCGGATCTGCGTGCCGGTGTCTACGCCCGGCGGGATTTTCACGGTGAGCGTCCTGCCGAGGCGGACGTACTTGGAACCCCGGCACTCGATGCAGGCGATCGGCACCGTTTCGCCTTCGCCTCGACAGGTGGGGCAGGTCGAGACGTTGACGAACGAGCCGAGGATGCTCTGCTGCATGCGGCGGACTTCGCCCGTGCCGTTGCACGTGGCGCAGCGCACAGGCGTGGTGCCCGGCTCGGCGCCGGTTCCACGGCAGCGCACGCATAGCTCGTGCCGCGTGACTTCGATTTCCTTCTCGACTCCGAACGCCGCTTCGACGAAGTCAATCGTCAGATCGTAGCGCAGGTCCGCGCCCCGGCGCGGCCCGCGCCGCGCCGTCCGCGCTCCGAACCCGCCGAAGAACTCTTCGAAGATATCGCTGAAACCGCCGAAGCCTCCGAAGTCGGTCGAGAAACCGCCCTCCGCGCCGGCGTGCCCAAAGCGGTCATACGCGGCGCGCTTGCGCTCGTCCGAGAGGACTTCGTACGCTTCGTTGATCTCTTTGAAGCGGGCTTCGGCGCCGCCGTCCTTGTTCACGTCCGGATGGTACTGGCGCGCCAGCTTGCGATACGCGCGCCTGATGTCTTCGCCGCTGGCGCTGCGCCCAACGCCCAGGACGTCGTAGTAATCACGCTTCGTCGTAGCCATGCGCTAGTTCTTTGAAAATTCGCCCTCGACCACGTCTTCGCCGTCCTGGCCGCCGGGAGGCGGGGTCGAAGGGCCTCCGCCCGGCTGTTGGTACATCGAAGCGCCGATGCGCTGCAGCGCCTCGTGCAGCTCCTGCGTGCGCTGCTTCAATTCCTCGGCGCTCGCTGTTTCGAGCATGCCCTTCAGCGCATTCGCTTTCGCTTCGACGTCGCTTTTGATATCGGCAGGCGCCTTGTCGCCCAATTCGCGCAGCGTCTTCTCGGCCGTGTACACGGCGGAGTCGGCCGCATTTCGCGCCTCGATGCGCTCGCGGCTCTTCTGGTCTTCGGCCGCGTGCTGCTGCGCTTCCTTCACCATCTTCTCGACTTCCTGGTCGCTCAGGCCGGAGGACGCCGTGATCGTGATGTGCTGGCTGCGGCCGGTGGCCTTGTCCTGCGCCGAGACTTTGAGGATGCCGTTGGCGTCGATGTCGAACGTGACTTCGACCTGGGGCATGCCGCGCGGGGCAGGGGGAATGCCGTCCAGGATGAACTTGCCCAGGGACTTGTTGTCGGCCGCCATCGACCGCTCGCCTTGCGTCACGTGAATCTCGACGCTGGTCTGGCCGTCGCTCGCGGTCGAGAAGATCTGGGACTTGCGGTAGGGGATCGTCGTGTTACGCTGGATCAGGGACGTCGCCACGCCGCCCAGCGTCTCGATCGACAGGGTGAGCGGCGTCACGTCGAGCAGCAGCACGTCCTTCACTTCGCCGCCCAGCACGCCGGCCTGGATGGCGGCGCCGACGCCGACGACTTCGTCGGGATTGACGCCCTTGTGCGGCTCCTTGCTGAAGAACTTCTTGACCGCTTCCTGAACGGCCGGCATGCGGGTCATGCCCCCCACCAGGACGACTTCGTTGATGTCGCCCGGCGACGCCTTGGCGTCTTCGAGCGCGCGCCGGCACGGCTCGATCGAGCGCTCGATCAAGTCGCCGGTGAGCTGCTCGAGCCGGGCGCGCGTGAGCTTCATTTGAAGGTGCTTGGGGCCTGTCGCGTCGGCTGTGACGAAGGGGAGATTGATCTCCGTTTCCATCAAGCTGGAAAGCTCGATCTTGGCCTTTTCGGCGGCTTCCTTCAGGCGCTGCAGCGCCTGCCGATCTACCCTCAGGTCGATGCCCTGGTCTTTCTTGAACTCGTCGGCCACCCAGTCGATGACGCGCTCGTCGAAATCGTCGCCGCCCAGGTACGTATCGCCGTTGGTCGACTTGACTTCGAATACGCCGTCGCCGACGTCGAGGATCGAGATGTCGAACGTGCCGCCGCCCAGGTCGTACACGGCGATCGTCTCGTCCTTCTTGCGGTCGAGACCGTAGGCCAGCGAGGATGCTGTCGGCTCGTTGATGATGCGCAGCACTTCCAGCCCGGCGATCTTGCCGGCGTCCTTGGTGGCCTGGCGCTGGCTGTCGTTGAAATAGGCCGGCACGGTGATCACCGCCTGGGTAACGGTCTCGCCGAGATACGCCTCCGCGTCCTGCTTGATCTTCTGGAGGATCATGGCCGAGATCTCCGGCGGCGAGTACTCTTTGCCGCCCATGATGACGCGACAGTCGCCGTTCGGCGCTTCGACGATCTTGTAGGGGAGGCGCTTGAGCGCCTTCTGCACCTCCGCGTCCTTGAACTTGCGGCCCATCAGGCGCTTCACGGAGAAGATCGTGTTTTCGGGGTTCACGATCGCCTGGCGGCGAGCCACCTGGCCCACCAGGCGCTCGTTGTTCTTAGGATTGATGGCGACAACCGACGGGAACAGGCGGCTGCCCTCGCTGGATGGAATGACGACCGGCTCTCCCCCTTCCATCACCGCCACGACCGAATTCGTCGTGCCCAAATCGATGCCGATAATTTTTCCCATAGCGAATGTGTCTCCTGGTTGTTAGCGGGCGACGCGAACAAGCGACGGTCGCAGCACGCGGTCGCCGATGCGATAGCCTTTCTGAACCTCTGCGATGATGCGCCCTTCCGCGAAATCGTCCGATGCTTCGTGCGTGATGGCTTCGTGCACGGCAGGGTCGAATGGATCGCCGGGCGCGACCGGAATGACCGACAGGCCCTCGCTTTCGAGTATGCCGATCAGCTTGTGCCGCGTGAGGCGGACGCCCTCGACCCAACCGTTGTTTTGAAGCTCCTCCGGCAGGTTGGCCAGCGCGCGATCGAAGTCGTCGATCACCGGAAGCATCTTCTCGATGATCTTGACGCCGGTGAGAAACACGAGCTGGCTGCGCTCGGCCTCGTTGCGTCTCCTGTAGTTCGTGAACTCGGCGAGAGCGCGCTGCCAGCCGTCCAGGTTGGAGGCGGCTTCCGCTTTCAGTCGCTCGATTTCCGCCCCAAGATCGATCTCCTCACCCGGCATGGGGATGCCGGGTCTACGCTCGGCGGCGGGCGCTTCGGGCGCGCCCGCTTCGGCGGCTCGTGCCTGATCGCTCTCGATTGCTGTGGATTGAACCTCTCCCTCGTGTGACGTTGCGTCCAGCACTTGCTCGTGCACGTTATCAGTCACCCTTCATCACCTCTTAGAAACTCACAAAGTAGTAGTGACGACTTCAGTCGTTACGGCAGCGACTAACCCCACTCCGCTTCGCTACGGGGGCAAGTGAGTCGCCACTACGTTTCGCTGTGAGATAATCTCCTAGCCTTGCGCCATATCGGACACCAGATCGCTGAGCAGGCGGGACACGTAGCGCACCGTGCTCACCGCCCGTCCATACGGCATGCGCATCGGGCCGAGCACGCCCAGCGTGCCGGTCGCGTAGTCGGACACGCCGTATCGCGCCAGCACGAGGCTGAAATCGCGCAGCTCCGTCCAGTTGTTCTCTCCGCCGATGACGACCTGCACGCCGCCGATCGCAGGGCCTGGCGCCCGGGTCAGCACTTCTTCGAGCAGCGACTGCTCTTCCAGAACGCCCAACAGCGCTTCTGCCATTTCGTGGCCTTCGTATTCCGGCAGCCTGAGCACCTCCGTCAGGCCGTCGCGGTACACCTCGGTTGCCATCCAGGCGTCGGCGCGCCGCACCACATCGCTGACGACGCCGAGCACTTCGGCGTGCAGCGTCTCATCGACTGAGCCGAGCCGGGCTGCCAGCTCCTCGGCCGTCAGCCCGACGACCGCCGCGTTCAGCCGCGTAGACGCTTCTGACAGCGTATCCTGGCTCAGCGGCTCGGCAAGCGTGAGCATCTCCTGCTTCACCGTGCCGTCGTGCAGCACGACGACGAGCAGGACCAGACGGCCCTGCGTGGAGATGAGCTGGATGTGCTTGAGGCGCGCCTGGTGCGCGTGAGGCGGCGTGACCAGGGACACGAGCGCCGTGCTGCGCGTGCCATCCGGGCGCGTCGCGATATTGGCGCGGGCCAGCACGCTCACCGCCAGTTGCATCCACTGGGTCAGGTCGAGCCGCGACTGGTGGAACTGGTGAGCGATCATGCGCTGCTCGGTGATGGGAAGCTCGACCTCGCCCATCAGGCGCTGGACGAAGTAGCGATATCCCCGGTCGGTCGGCACGCGCCCGGCCGAGGTGTGGGGATGGGTCAGGTAGCCCATCTCCTCCAGGCGGGCAAGCTCGGCGCGGATCGTCGCAGGGGAATAGTCCAGCCCGTACTTCTCGGCGATCACTTTCGAGCTGACCGGCTTGGCCGACTCGACATACTCTCGAATAACGAAGACCAGCATGGCCTGCTGGCGCGGCGTCAGGTCTGGCATCTCTGCTCTTTACCAACGATTAGCACTCGCAGTATGCGAGTGCTAAATCTCATATGGGTAATGATACCATGTCGAAATAGCAGTGTCAAGAACAGGTGTGTGGGGCATACTTTCAGGAGGCGGTTTGCGAGCGTGCCTCGATAATGAGTGACGGCATCTGGCAGATCGGCAGGGGTCCGGTGCCAGTTTGATGCCGTTGCCAGCTAGTAACCGATCAATTTCCGACGAGCCTCTTTTTCGGCGAACTCAACTGCCTTGGAGGTTGTCAGGAGCTTGAGGAGGCGCCGACCGGTTGCATCATCGACGAAATCGACCATGTACAGTGTGGCAAGTTCGGCATCCTTTTCCTCGGGAAACAGGGGGCGGACAGAAACAGCGCCTTGCCGGCTCAGGCCGTCGAGCACCTTCTTGCGATCGGCCATGGTTGTCGTTTCACTGAACTTGAACTGCAGTTTCATGAGCGCTGACATGTCTTAAGCCTGCTGTGACAACGCCTTCTTCAAGTTGAGCAATCCTGCGCCGTAACTCCGTGTCCAGGCTCGCGTCCCCATCTCCGGCAGTCGGGTCGCCGTCCGGAGCAGGTGTTCCTTGATTTGTGCAGTGCTCATGTTCGGGTTGCGTGCCGCGATGAGAGCGGCCGCTGCTGTGACATGCGGTGTTGCCATCGACGTTCCGCTCCAGGAGCCATAGTGTGTCTCCGTCAGGTAGGCAGAGCGTCTGGTCGGTAGCGTCGACAATATGTTTGAGCCTGGCGCGACCATATCGATGTGTCTTCCGGTGTTGGAGAAGCGTGAACGCCGCCTGTTCTCTGCAATCGAACCGATCGAGAGGACGCTCGGGTAGGCGGCGGGGTACTCGACGGGGTTTCCCTCTTCAAATTCGTTGCCCATCGCGGCGACCACCGTGATGCCACGGTTTTCGAGCCGACGGAACAGAATCGCCTCGGTCTGCGATGAGGCCGTTCCGCCGATGCTCAGGTTGACGACTTTCACACCCGCACCGATGACCGCGTTGAGCGCGCGCAGATAGCGCTCGGTGTCGACATAGAAATCGCCAAAGATGGGTGACTGGTTTACGCTACCCAATCGAACCCGTCGCGCGCCAGGAGCTGGTGGGCACCGATGGGGCCTTCGCTGCCTTCTTCGTAGAATTCCAGCGGAGGGGCGTCGGGGCCGGTCAAACCCGCGACGACAGGATCGATCAGACTCCACGCCAGCTCGATTTCGTCGCTTCGGGTGAAAAGCGACGCATCGCCGTTGAGCGCGTCAAGGAGCAACCGTTCATACGCTTCCGGGATGGCATTGCCGCCGAAAGCGCTGGCGTAGTGAAAATTGAAATTTACGTTCTGCATGGCGATGCCGGCGTCCGGAACTTTCGCCTGAAAGGTGAGGTGTATACCCTCGTCGGGCTGAATCTCCATGGCCAGGATGTTCGGCGCCAGCTTCTCGCCGGGCTGCAGCGCGAACAGCGTGTGCGGTGGGCGCTTGAACTGGACGACGATCTGCGTCTTGCGCTCGGCCAGGGACTTCCCCGACCGCAGGTAGAAGGGCACGCCCTGCCAGCGCCAGTTGTCGACGTACAGCTTGAGGGCGGCGTAGGTCGCCGTCTGCGATCGCGGCGCGACGTTAGGCTCGTCGCGATAACTTCGATACTGGGCCTGCACGACGTGCTCGCGCAGCGAACCGGGCGCGATGGGGCGAATGGCGCTGAGCACTTTGACTTTCTCGTTTCGCAGCGCCTGCGCGTTCAGCGCCGCAGGCGGCTCCATGGCGATCAGCGTCAGGAGCTGCAGCAGGTGATTCTGAAAAATGTCGCGCAGCACGCCGGCCTGGTCGTAATAGCCGGCGCGCCGGCCGACCGCCACGGTTTCCAGCACCGAGATCTGCACGCAGTCGATGTAATTGCGGCTCCAGATCGGCTCGAAAATCGCGTTGGCGAATCGGAAGACGCTGACGTTCTGAACCGTCTCCTTGCCGAGGTAGTGATCGATGCGGTAGACCTGGTGCTCATTGAAGACCGCGTGCACCTTGTCGTTCAGCTCGCGCGCCGAAGGCAAATCGTGGCCGAACGGCTTCTCGATCACGACCCGGCACCAGCGGTGCGATTCGCCGTGCATGCTCGCCTGGCCGAGCATCGCGACGAGGGTGGGATACAGTTGCGGCGGCGTCGACAAATAGAACAGGCGGCCGGCGGCCTGCTCGCCTTCGAGATCGGTCACGAGCGCGTCCAGCCGTCTGAAGTCCTCGACCGAGTCCGGATTGCCCGGCGAGTAATACAGGTTCCGGCCGAAAGCGGCCCAGTCGTCTTCGCCGTACCGTTCGGAGAATTCCTTGACGCCCTCGCGCATCGCCTGGCGGAACGCGTCGTGGCTATAGTCGGAGCGAGCGAAGCCGACGATGCGCGCCGAAGCCGGGATGCGGCCCTTGCAGTACAGGTTGTAAAGGGCCGGCATTAACTTGCGCCGGGTGAGATCGCCCGATGCGCCGAAGATGACGATGGTCGGCGCGGGTGCATCTGGTGTGTTCATCGCGTTTTGATGGCGTGACCGCCGAACTGGTTGCGCACGGCGGCGAGCAACCGGGCGGCGTAGGACTCCTCCTGGCGCGAAGCGAAGCGCTGGAACAGCGACGTGGTGATCACGGGCGCCGGCACATCCAGGTCGATGGCCTCCTGGATCGTCCAGCGCCCTTCGCCCGAATCCTGCACGTAGCCTCGCACGTTGGCAAGGTTCTGGTCCGCCTCAAGCGCGGCCCCGATCAGCTCGAGCAGCCACGAGCGGACGACGCTGCCGTGCTGCCAGATGCCTGCGATGCGATGCAGATCGAGGTCGAACTCCCGCTTGGCGCGCATGATCTCGAAACCCTCGGCGTACGCCTGCATCATGCCGTACTCGATGCCGTTGTGCACCATCTTCACGAAGTGTCCCGCGCCGGTCGGCCCGACGTGTCCCCAGCCCTTGTCGGGAGCGGGCGCCAGCGCCTCGAAGACGGGCCGCAGTCGCGCGACGGTCGTATTGTCGCCGCCAATCATCAGGCTGTAACCCTGCATCAGGCCCCAGATGCCGCCGCTGGTCCCTACGTCGACGTAGTGAATGCCCCTGGCGCGCAGCATGTCGGCGCGTCGCATGTCGTCTTTGTAGAACGTGTTGCCTCCGTCGACGATAGTATCGCCGGGGGCCAGGATGCCCATGAGCGCGGCGATCGTTTTCTCGGTCGGGTCGCCGGCCGGTACCATCAGCCAGGCAATGCGCGGTTGGGCCAGCTTTTGGGCGACTTCCTCCAGGCCGAACGCGCCGTCCAGCCCTTCCTCGGCCAGCCCACGCGTCGACTCCGGCGACCGGTTGTAGCCGACGACGCGGTGCCCCGCGCGCATCAGGCGACGCGCCATGTTGCCACCCATGCGTCCCAGGCCGATCATCGCAAGTTCCATCTCGCCCTCCTATTCACGTGCGACGCACTTCAAAAGTGCGTGGCACGTCATGAGCATAGATTCGCGTCACTTCCTTTTGTTACGTACGCGCCGGGATTTTGGATGAAGCATCCGCTGCGCCGGGGTTTTGGGCTTCTGCGGTGTCCGGCGGGTGGCGGCCATCCTCCGAGGAGCGCGCACCGTCGTCGTTTTGGAGTTTGGGGTTTGGAGTTTGAAGTTGCAGCCGTCCTTCCAGCCGCAGGCTCCGTCGTCGAGGAAACCTTGCCCCCGATCGCGCGCGCCAGGCGCCGAATGCCGGCTGCCGGGTTCGATCCCAGCTCGATGCGAACGGCGCGGCGTTGGTGCGCGTGCAGCGCGTCCAGATCGCCGGCGGCTTGGGCCTCGGCCAGGACGCGGAAAGAGAAAAGCTCGCCGGGTATAGGCACGTCGCGTCCCGAGCGGGATGTAAGCTGTATGAACAGGCCGTTGTTTGCGCCTCCCTTATGCAACTGGCCTGTCGAGTGCAAGAAACGCGGACCATAGCCGAGCGTGTTGGCAAGGTGATACCGGTTCAGGATAGCCTGGCGCAGGTCTGCTAGCGCGGCAGCGACGTCAGGCAATTCATCCAGGTACGCTATGAGAGCGACGTAATCGCCGGCGCAGGCTTTTTCCAGGAACTCCGTCAGACGCGCCGTTTGAGGTGTGAGCGGTGCCTGGGAGGGTTGGGGCAGCGCGCCGGTCGACTTGTATCTGTCCAGCACGCGCTGCGTGTTGTCCTTGCTTTCCTGCACGTTCGGCTGGTCGAAGGGATGAATGCTGAGCAAATGTCCGGCGATGGCTGTCGCCAGCTCCCAGCGAAAGAACTCCGCGCCGAGATCGTAGCGATCGCGCAGGTCGAGCGCGATCAGGGGGTGCCCGGCGGCCTTCAAGGCGGCGAGGTGGCGGTCGAGCGCCTGATTGTCGTCGCCCGCCACGCGCAAGGCGACGAACAGCCTGTCGCCGGAATAGGCGTTCGGCGGCGCGAAAGGCTCGAGCGCAACCGGCACGATGCCTTTGCCGTCTTTGCCAGTGCTCTCGGCGATGAGCTGCTCCGTCCACAGGCCGAACGCCGCGATCGAGGGGGACGTGATCAGGCTGAGCTTGTCGCGTCCTGACTTCGCCAGCGCTCCCATCGCCGCGCCGAGCCACGCGGCAGGGTTGGCAAATGCATCGGTGCGGCAGGCTTCCATCATGGCTATGGCTCGATCGAGGAGAGCCGGCAGGTTCATGCCGATGAGCGCGGCGGGCACGAGACCGAAGTACGACAGCGCCGAGTAGCGTCCGCCGATGTCGGGCGGATTGATGAACGCGCGCCGGAAGCCGTGCTGCGCCGCCAGCAGATCGAGGCGCGTCCCGGGATCGGTGATGGCGACGAAGTGCTCGCCCGTTCTGCTGCGCGTCTTTTTCTCCGTGAGCGCCCAGAAGTGCTTGAAGAACGACAGGACCTCGATCGTCCCGCCCGATTTGCTGGACACGATGAACAGCGCGCGCTCCGGATCGATCGACTGCGTGACGCGGCGCACCCAGCCGGGCACGGTCGAATCGAGCACGGCAAGCGTGGGGTAGCCGCGCCGCGAGCCGAACGTCGCACGGAACACCTCGGGGCAGAGACTGCTGCCGCCCATGCCCAACAGGACGACATGCTTGAAGCCGGCGGCTCGGATTTCATCCGCGAACAAGGCCAGCTCGTCTGCCCGCCGGCGCATCTCGTGCGCCACATCGAGCCAGCCCAGCCGGTTGCCGATCTCGGCTGCATCGGGTTTCCAGACAGTATAATCTTTCTGCCAGACGCGCTCGACGATGTGGTTGCGCCGCAGATCGTCGAGCGTCGCTTCGACGATGCTGCGCGCGTCACTCGAGATTGAAACAGGGCCGGTTGAATCCGCCGATGGGTTCATCGATCTCCTTCGCCGTATGGGCTATGGACACATCCAAACTTCCGGACTCTTGGAGACTCCCGAAGTCCGCATAGTAGTGTAGTTCCTGTCGGGAAACGCCGTAGAACGGCATCCCGATGCCGTTCGGATAAGGCTGGCATAGGGATGCCAACCTACTTTCCCGACAAGAACCAGTGTAGCATCCGCAATAGGGAAGGTCAAGTGTAAGGCGCCGAGCCTGGCCGCCCAGTTGGCGCGTGACGTATACCAGCGTATAATCGCATGCGTTCCGGCTGGTGTTCCCGATGGCGATCCATCTCATTCCGACGAAGATCACGATCCCCCGGCGCGATTCGGGCGTCGTGCGGCGCCCGCGCCTGCTCGAGTTCCTGCACGAGAACCTGGAACGCAAGCTCCTGCTGGTGACGGCGCCCGCCGGGTACGGGAAGACGACGTTGGTGATCGACTTTGCCAGCGAAGTCGAGCTGCCCGTGTGCTGGTTCACGCTGGACGAGGGCGATCGCGATCCGAGCACGTTCCTGGCGCATCTCGTCGCGTCGATCCGCCAGAAGTTTCCGAATTTCGGCGAGCGGTCGATGTCGATGTCTCAAAGCGGCATGATGGTTGCCCGCGCGGCGGCCGGCGCCCTCGTCGCCGACATGGTGAGCGACGTGCCGGAGTATTTCGTGCTGGTGCTGGACGACTGGCATCTCGTCGGCGAAGAGGCCGTCATTCGTGAGTTGCTCGATCACCTGCTCCATTACCTCCCCGAGCACGCCCACATCGTCGTCGCCGGACGCACCCTGCCGCGCGGCCCGCTGATCCGCCTGACAGCCCAGGGAGCGGTCGCCGGACTCGGCCCCGGCGATCTGCGCTTCACGCCTTCCGAGGTGCGTGAAGTGCTGGCGCAGAAGTACGACCTGGAGATTACCGAGGAGCAGGCCGTCAAGCTGGCCGACGAATCCGAAGGATGGATCACAGGCATCCTGCTGACCTCGCAGGCGATGTGGAAAAGCCTGCTGGCGGGACTGGTACATGCCGTCGGCGCGCCGGGCGCGCTATACGAGTATCTGGCCGGCGATGTGTTCGATCAGTTGTCGCTTCCGCTGCGGCGCTTCTTGCTCGAGTCCGCCGTGCCACGGCAATTCACGGCCGAGCTGTGCGACGAGGTGCGGGGAGTGCCCGGCTCTGGCGTGTGGATCGATCAGGTCGAGGCGCGCAACCTGTTCTTGACGCGCGTGGAAGTCGACGGCGACACGTGGTTTCGCTACCATCACCTGTTTCGCGATTTTCTGCTGGCGCGCTTCAAGCGCGACGACCCGCAGGCGCTGGCGCGCCTGAACCTGCGCAGCGGCGAGTTCTTCGAAGCGCGCCAGGAAGCCGAGGGAGCTGTCGAGCATTACCTGGCCGGCGGCGCGCCGGAGCGCGCGGCGCGCGTCATGGACACGCATTCGCGCCGGTTGTACATGGCGGGTCGCACGCAGACGCTGCTCAACTGGACGGCGCTGCTGCCGCCGCAGCATCACTCCAGGGCGCCCGAGCTTGTCTTGTTTCAGGGACAGACGCTGACCGAACGGGGCAGACCGAAGGAGGCGCTGACCGTTCTCAAAGAGGCCGAAGCGGTTTTCCAGGCGCGGGGCGACGAGATAGGCCAGGTGCGGGCGATCTTGCCCCAAGGCTGGGCGTACTATGCCTTAGGGGAACTGCGCGAGTCCCTGGCAGTCGGGCAACGCGTGCGGGACAGGCTCGACGACGCGCGCGCCGATCACGTCGTGTGGAGAGCGCAGGCGCTGCGGCTGCTCGGCCTGTGCCATAGCGGCATGGGCCAGCTGCAGACGGGGGAAGCCTTCCTGTCGGAAGCGCTGGCCCTGTACCGTTCGAGCGCGTCGAGGGAGCGGCGCGATTTCGATCTTGCGCGCGCGACGCACGATCTGGCTTTGACGCTGCGCTCGCTGGGGCGCCTGGAAGAGGCGGCTGCGCTCGAGGCCGAATCGCTCGTCCTGTGGCGGCGCATCGGCAATCCCGGGCCCCTGGCGCTGAGCCTCAACAGCGTGGGGTATGACCGCTACCTGGCCGGCGACTACGACGGCGCGCTGGCCACTTACACGGAGGCCATCGCCAAGGCAGAAGAATCAGGAGATGTGCGCACTCAGGCGCTGATTATGGACGGCTTCGCCGCGGTCTTCCGCGACCGTGGAGAGTTTCAGCGAGCGATTGATGTCTACGAAGATATATTCAATATGGCCAGTGAGATCGGAGATCAGTCGCTGGTCAGCCTGGTGCTCGATGGTCTCGGACACGCACATCGCCTATCGGAGGGCTTAGACCGAGCCGTGTCGTTGTTCGAGCAGGCGCGCAGCGTCGCGCTTCGAGGAGGGATCGATTCACAGGCCATCCTGTCGGAAGCGTCGATCGGCATGGCGCGTTTCGAGCAAGGCGACGTCTCGCCTGGCATACAAAGGTTGGAGCACGCCGGGCGTGCGTTGCGTGAGTCCGGCTCGCATCTCGATTTGGCGCGCGTCCTGTTCTGGCTGGCTCGCGCCTACTTCGAGACCGGCCGGCACGCCGAGGCGCGGGAAAGTCTCGCCGAGATGCTGCGCCTGTCGGGGCGCCTGGGTTATCGACCGTTCTCTTCGGCCGAGGGCCGGCGCGCCGAAGCTTTTTTGCAGTGGGCGGCATCACTTCCCGACGCCGATAGCCGGCTGCGCCTGTGGATCGAAGAGCTGCGCGCCGCCCGCGCCGCTGTCACGCCGGGCGCGCCGGTCGAGGTAGTCGCCGCGCCTCGCATCGAGGCGCAGGCGTTCGGTGCGGGCCAGGTCGTTCGGGCGGGGCGGCTGCTCGCCGCCTCGGAATGGGGCGGCTCGGCTGCCGCGCGCGAGCTTTTCTTCTACCTGCTCGAGAAGTCGCCCCAGCGCAAGGAAGAGATCGGCGCGGTCTTCTGGCCGGACCTGTCGCCGGCCAGGTTGACGAACGCTTTTCACGCGGTCAAGTACCGGATTCGGCGCGCGCTGGACATGGAGTTCATCATCTACGAAGACGATCGTTATCGCCTCAATCCGGCCATTGACTACGGGTACGACGTCGCCGAGTTCGAGCAGCTTCTCGGTTCGGCTGCACGCCGGCCTGCCGACGACCCGCGGCGCTATGCGCTGCTCGACAAGGCGCTGGCGTTGTACACCGGCGACTACCTGACGGGCATCTATTCGGAGTGGGCGCTCGACAAGCGGCGCGTCCTGCAGGCGCAGTTTCTCGATGCCCTGAATCAGCTGCTGCCCGAGCTGCTGCGACGCGAGGAATACGAGCGGGCCGAGGAGCTGAGCCGGCGGGGGATCGACGTGGACTATTTTCGAGAGGAGCTTCACCGAGGCCTGATGTGGAGCCTGGCGCGAACGGGGAGGCGCGCGGAAGCGGTCGCGCATTACAAGACGCTCGCGCAGCTCATGCGGAGAGAGCTTCGGGTGTCGCCGTCACAGGAGACGCGGGACCTGTTCTTGCGTATCCGCGCGCAGCGCTAGGCCCGTGCTCCGCGCCCACTCCCGGCCGGTTGTCTCCCTCCATCGTACCTGTTGTCGGCGTACAGCCCCTGATGATAGCTATTCACCGGGGGCTTTTTGCAAATTTCTCGGCAATTTTCCTACGCCACATGTGGGTATGAAAGTGCCGCGAGACGCCATATATGGCGCAGAAGGGACTAAAAACAGGCCAGGACTGCGCTCAGAGGGGCCTTCGACTGTCATAGGTACTTACATACCCTCATTGTAGAATGCGGCCAAATTACCAAAGGGGGCAAGCCATGTTATCAATCATTCGCAAGAACGTCGCCAGAATCGTCAATCATCCTATCGTCGTGCAGGTTGCCGCGGCTGCCATAGCCCTGGCGTTTCTCATTCAGCCACTCGCGCCGGGCGGCGGCGGCGGCGGCTCATAGATTAGGGAGATGCCACTGTGAACTATCCCGTTCTCGAAGAAGTTGTCGGCCAGGCTATCATCGACCGCGAGTTCTGCGCCGGACTCCTGAACGGCAGGCGCGCCCCGCTGCTGAGCCGGTTCAGCCTGACGCCCGAGGAGACGCAGGTGCTTATGAGCATTCGCGCCGATTCGCTCGAGGCGTTCGCCGGCCATCTCTATCGCTGGATCGAGTCCCAGCAGCCTGCACGCCGCCGATTGCACCTGGCGTGACGCCCGGAACCGCCATGACGCTGCGCATCCTTATCGCCGACGACGATCCTGATCTGCGCGAGATCGTCCGCCTGACCTTGCAGCGGGATGGATACGATGTGATCGAGGCGGCCGATGGCGAGCAGGCCATCGCGCGCGCCATCGATTCTGCCCCGTCGCTGATCCTGCTGGACATCATGATGCCCGGCGCTAACGGATTCGACACGTGTCGCCAGCTCAAGAGCGACCAGCGCACGCATTCGGTGCCGGTCATTTTCATCACCGGCCAGGCCGATTCGCGCACGCGCACGCGAGGCATACAGCTCGGCGCCGCCGACTGCCTGGACAAGCCATTCGACCCGCGCGACCTCAGCCGGCGCGTGCGAATGGCGATCCAGCGCCGAGGGATCAACACTCTGTTCGGTGTCGCCGCCTAGCAGCCTGTCGGAGAACCTCGTAGCATAGCGCCTTGTGCGCGTTCTCTCCGACAACCTGCTAGAGATGATCTCTGTGGCTCCTTTTCTGAGAGACTGTCTTAAAACCCCGTGGTTGACGCATCCCCATGCGTCAACTCTGAGAGTTTGACTCAAATTGTCCGCATCTGGAAGTACCAGGCGATCGACCTGCCCGGTCTGCTCGGTACATCCAGCGTGTTTGGCATAAAACGCTCTCCAACTGCGCCTGCGCGGTTGGAAAGTAATGGAATAGTCGCCGCTGCGCTGAACCGGTCACCTACTACCGCGACAACACGCCGCCGAGCGCCGTCACCAGTTCCCATCTGACGACCACCGTTGACAAGCGACGCCGTTGCATTATAATTCGCACTGGATGCCCGGGTGGCGGAACTGGCAGACGCGTTAGGTTGAGGGCCTAATGGCCGCAAGGCTGTGGGAGTTCAAGTCTCCCCTCGGGCACTGAAGCGCCCCTGACGAACAGGGGCGTTTGCTTTGATTCTATAGGCGCGGCTTGCGCCGCCGGACAGGATCAACGATAATTGACGCGCGGCGACGATGCGGACATGGGCGGCAAAGCACTCACGCTTGAGCAGGTAGCAGTTCTGATCAAGGCCAGGGACATCGGCGTGCTGGCCAGCGCCGATTTGAGCGCGATCGATCTGCGCGTGCTCGACCTGGCTCACGCGAATCTCAGCTCGGCGAACTTGCGCGGCGTCGATCTGAGCGGGACGACGCTGGTGATGGCGAACTTCACGGGCGCCGTGTTGAGCGAGGCAGACCTGAGCGGCGCGAATCTGACCGACGCCACGCTGTGGCTGACCGATCTGACGGGCGCCAGACTCGGGACGGCGAATTTGACCGGCGCGTACCTGGTCGGCGCTAAGCTCGTCGGCGCCGACCTGCGCGGCGCGACGCTGCTCGACGCCACGCTGTGGAAAGCCGATCTGCGCGGGGCGAACCTGGAAGGCGCGAGCATGAGCGGCGCCGTGCTGAAAGGGGCGAATCTGGAGGGCGCCGTCGGGCTGCCTTAGGATCGCGCGCACCTCAAACCATCGCAGCTTTGTCGAGCGCCCAGATGCGCGTAAACAGCACGGCTGCTTCGCGACCCCGCCCCGACGCGAGCGTGGCGTGATTGGCGACCTCGAAGTCGCGATGCAGGTCCTCGACCAGCGTGAGCTGAACCCGCGCCGGCTCGACGGAGAACAGCACCATGAGCGTCGTGTGCTGTCCCGGCACGAAGCACAGCCAGTGGCCGCCCTCGATCTCGGTGCTGCGCAGCCCGGCGCCGAACATCTCCGTCGCCGCCGATCGGAACGACGACAACATCGGCACCAGCAGCGTGGTGTCGATTCTGAAAGTCCCCATGCTGGCCAGGGGCAGGCCGCTGTCGTTGTCGTAGATGGCGTACGACAGCACTCTCGCCGCGTTTCGTTCGCGCAAGAGACGGGTCATGCCCGGTGTGACGCTCTGCGGCAGCGATTCCGGCCCCGCGGCGTTGATGAGCGCCGCCTCTACGTCGTGGCGCTGCCGCTGGTAGTGCGCGTAGATTTCCTGGAACTGCATGCGGTTGAGCTTTCCCTGCGCGAATTCTTCGGCCAGTTGAGCCATCTTGCCGCGCAGTTGCTGAAGAAACTCCCGCAGGTCCGAAGCGCTGGTCGGCGTGGATGGCTGCGGCGGCGTCGAGGCAGGCGCAGGCGGAGCGGACTTGAAGACGGCGGACGGCGTGGAAGGCGGCGCCGGTTGAGTGCGCGCCGCCGGCGCGCCAGGTGTGCTAGCGGGCTGCGACAGATGCGAGTGGGTGTGCGGCTGTGCGACGTTGGGCGGTGAGGACGGGCGTGGGGGACCGGGAGGCGACTCGGGCAGCCCTTCTGACGACGGCCCGCTGGGGGCGGGAGAGGGCTGCTCAGGCTTGCCTCCACTCAGTATTTTGCGCAGCCGGTCACGTGCCGAATCGCTCAACGCGGCCTCACCAGGCTACCGACCTGACAGCAAGGCTCAAACTCTATCGCTTCCGTTCAACGCGCACATTCTAGCATGATTCGAAGTCGTGTCAAAGCTTGCCACGGAGCAGCCCATGGATCTGGAGCTTGCCGACAAAGTCGTGTTAATCACCGGGGCCTCCGGCGGCCTGGGCCGCGAGCTGGCCGTCGAGTTCGGGCGGCACGACGCGCGCGTCGCGGTTCATTATTATCGTAATGTCGAAGAGGCCGAAGTCGTCGCCCAATCGGTCGAGGCGGTCGGCGGTGAAGCAATGACGGTGGCCGCCGACCTGACCGATCGCGCGGCAGCGCAGGCGATGATGGCCGAGATCGGTGTGGAGTGGGGCGGCGTCGACGTGCTCGTCAACTGCGCAGGCGGGCCTGAAAGCGGTCTCCCCGTCGAGTCGATCCCGCCCGACAAGTGGCGCCGCATGATGGATACTGTTCTCGGCGGGGCGTATCACACGGTCGGGTTGTGCGCGCCGTATATGCGCCTGCGCAAGTGGGGCCGCGTCGTCAACATTGCCGCGCGCGCCGGGCTTGTCGGCGGGGTCCACATGGCGCATTATGCCGCGGCCAAGGCCGGATTGATCGGATTGACACGCGCGCTTGCGAAGGAGCTTGGCCCGAGCGGCATTCTGGTTAACGCGGTTGCGCCGACGCACATCCTCACTCCCAGGGAGCGTGAGCGCCTGTCGCTCGACGAGCAGGAGCGCATCGCCAGGCGCATTCCGCTAGGACGCATCGCAACGCCGGCGGACGTGGCGCGCGTCGTGCTATTTCTGGGATCGGGGTGGAACACCTACGTGAACGGCGAAGTGATCACCGTCGGCGGCGGTTTACGCGAATAAGAACCTGCCATCCGTGGTTAGGCGATGCGGGCCTTGCAACTGGAGCAGGTTTCAGCGTGAAGGCTGAGGCGCGCGCCGCAGAACGGGCAAGGAATTGCCAACGCGGCGCGGCAAACGGGGCACGCCAGGTCGTCGGCTTGGACCGCCGATCCGCATTCCGGGCAGACAGGCTGCATGCACTCCGGGCACACTGCCGCGCCGTCGGGCAAGTCGGCGCCGCAGCTCGGGCAGCGGCCGGATAGATCCAGCCCGCACGCCGGGCACACGTCGATCGACGCTGGGACGCTCGACTGGCAGCGTGGACACGCGTACTCGACGCCGGGCAGGAGATGGCCGCAGCGCGCGCAAACGTCCTCGCCTTCCAGCGTGATGGCCAGGCATTTCGGGCAGAAGGCGGTGCGGCACGCCGGGCACCAGCCGGAGGCGAGCTCAGTTCGCTCGCCGCAGTGTGGACAGCGCTCGAAGCGGATGGGCGACGCGAGACCGGACTGATCGAACGTCATGCGCGTCGTCGACGCTTTTTCGGCGGGGAGGGCATTTCCGCAGCCGGAGCAAGTCAAGGGCGCGCCGAAAATAGCCCGGTGGCACGACGGGCACTCGCGCGCGAAGAGTCGATCGCAACTGGGACACTGCGACGCCGAAGCGAGAAGCTCCTGCCCGCAGTCGGGGCAATTGAAGATCAGCGCAAGCCCGCACGATCGGCAGTGTGTATCCGCGTCCCAGGTCGCCTCGCCGCAGCGCGGACAAAACGTGCGCCCGCACGCGGCGCATATCCCGTCGAGCCGGGAGGCGTTCGCGCCGCAGTGTGGGCAGCGTTCGGCCCGAGCGTCGTCGATCGCGTCGACGAACGACGCGCCGCACTCAGGGCAGCGTGTGGCCCCCTCCGGAATCTCCTCTCCGCAGTTGGGGCACGCCAGAACGAACACGGCGCCGCACGCGGCGCACGACATCACGCCGGCGTCCAGGGCTGCGCCGCACGTCGGGCAGCGCTCACCGCCGCAGGCAGGGCATACGGTGAGGTCGTCCGGCATCATCCGGTTGCAGTGCGGACAAGGCTCTTCCTCGAAGAGGATCGCCTGGCAGTGCGGGCAGCGCGCGTCGGCGGCGAGCACTTCGCCGCCGCAATCCGGGCAGGCCAGCGTCCACTCGGCCCCGCAGCGCGAGCAGGTTGAATCGTAAGGCCCGACGGCGGCGCCGCAGTTGGGGCACAGGAGTTGCCCGCACGCTGCGCACTGATCGTCCCCGGCGCGCAGCGGCGCGTCGCAAGTGGGGCAGGCGATTCGGTGTTGATTCACAAGCGCTCCAGGGCCGCGCGAAGCGGGCGGGTTGTCAGCATCTGGAGATGCCTCGCACGACGCGGCATGCTCGCGATTGTAGCATGAGATGGCCGTTGACACGTGGGGTGAGCCTGTTATACTCACGCCCGATTTCCCGTCGTAACCATTGGCAGCCGTGGGGGTTTACTGTATGGCGGCTGCGCACGGAGCGAGAGGTGAGCGAGCCGCCAGATGATATGGAACTCGTCGCGCGGGCGGGCGAGGACCCGTCGGCGTTTGGCGAGCTGTACGAGCGCTACGTCACGAAAATCTATAACTACGTCTATTACCGCACCGGCAACTACCACGACGCGGAGGACCTGACCGGGCGGGTGTTCTATCGGGCGCTGATGCACATCGATCGATTCGTGGATCGGGGTGTGCCCTTCTCGGCGTGGCTGTATCGTATCGCGCACAACCTGGTCGCCAACTGGCATCGCGATCATGCGCGGCGGCAGGAGTACTCGCTGGAGGATTTGACGTTGACCAGCCCGGCGCGCGACACGCCGGAGGCCACGACGGAAGCCAACGAGGAGCGGCTTCGACTTCTGCAGGCTATTCGCAACCTGCCGCCAGAGCGACAGGAGCTCCTGATCCTCAAGTTCGTCGAGCACCTGCCGAATGCAGACATCGGGCAAATCATGGGGCGCAGCGAGGGGGCCATCAAGTCCTTGTATCATCGCACGCTCCTGTCGTTGCGCGACGAGTTGGCGATAAGCACCGCCGACAATCGAGCAGGCTCCGTGGATCCCAATCCGAGCAAGGAGCACCCCTAGGCGCAACACAGCTCGCCGAACGCTCTTCAACCGCGAAGACGCGGGTGGGGCTTCGAGCTTAACGGAGGATGCAACCCGATATGCCATCTCAGAAGCGAAGTTCATCGTCGCAGTCGCAGCGGCGCGGAGATACGCTGGGGGACCCGAGCAGGCCGGGTATGCCGGCTCGCGCGCGCCGCGCGTCGCCGGTGCGCGCCTCGCTGGGCATGGAGCAGCGCGTCCGGGATGTCTTGATCCCGGTCGAGCCTTCTCAGCAGTTCGTGCGCGATCTGGGGCGCAGTCTCGGCGTGGCGGCGAGGCGCAGCCGCCAATCGCTCGTGCAGCGCTATCGCACGGGCATCCTGATCGGCGCAGCGATTTTCGGATCGCTCGCGTCCGTGGTGGGGGTCGTGGTGTTGATTTTGCGCCAGCGCTCGAGGGTGCGCGGCGTGCTGGCCCATTCGCAGGTCTTCACACAGGAAGGGGGAGTATGAGATACGGCCGCATTACCGGGTGGGGCAAATATGTGCCGCCGCAGGTGCTGACGAACTTTGATCTGGAGAAAATGGTCCACACAAGCGACGAGTGGATCGTCACGCGAACGGGCATCCGGGAGCGCCGCATCGCGGGTGACGGTGAGACGACGCTGACGATGTCCGTGGCAGCCGCCCGGCAGGCGCTCGAGCGAGCCGGCCTTCGGGCATCCGACCTAGACTTGATTCTGGTCGCCACGTCGTCGCCGGATTATCTTCTGCCTCCCGTTTCGTCGATGATCCAGGACCGGCTCGGCGCGCGGTGCGGTGCGTTCACACTCGTGGCCGGGTGCACGGGATTCGTGTATGGGCTGGCGACGGCGCAGCAGTTCATCGCCAGCGGCGCCTACGGCACCATTCTCGTGATCGGCGCCGAGATTATCAGCCGCTACATCGACTGGACGGATCGCGATACGTGCGTGCTGTTTGGCGACGGCGCGGGCGCAGTGGTGTTGCAGGCCGTCGATGCGCCGACCGGCATCCTGTCTTTCGTTTTAGGGTCAGACGGCGCCGGCGCGAAGCATCTCATGGTGCCCGGCGGCGGCGTCGCCATGCCGTTCAGCCAGCGCGTGATCGACGAGGGCGCGCATTACATTCGCATGAATGGCCGCGAAGTCTTCAAGTTCGCGACGCGGGTGTTGGCTCAGGCCGCCATCCAGGCGGTGGAGAAGAGCGGCCTGACGCTGAACGACATCGACCTGCTGATCCCGCACCAGGCGAACGCGCGCATCATCGAAGTGGCCGCTCGCCAGTTGGGGCTGCCGATGGATAAGGTGTTTGTGAACCTGGATCGATACGGCAACACCTCGACGGCGTCGATCCCGATCGCCCTGGTCGAAGCGATCGAGCAAGGCCGCTGCGCGGACGGCTCGGTCGTCCTGATGGTCGGCTTTGGGGCCGGCTTGACGTGGGCCTCGGCGGTTGTGAAGCTGGGAACCTTGGAGCAGGCGCGCTATGTCCTGTGGCGCAGCATCCCGATACGCGCCAGAACCCGCGCCCGCGCGGCGGTGGGCGCGCTCTCGATGCGAGCCGGCGCGCTGCTCTTGCCGCTGTATGCGCGTGTGACGCGGCGCTGAACCTGCGCGGCACGAAAGACCCGAGCTGGGGAGAGTCGTCTAGCCCCGGCTCGTTGTTTTAGTCCCATGATTTTGACAGTTTTTGTGAAGAAGGGTATAATAACTCTTTGCGACTGGAACAGGCCGCATATTTTGCCCATCTACAGGGGGATTCAAGTCCCCTCTCTTGTGTTTGCCGAATTGGGAGGATCGATAGCATGAACCGCACGACTGGCGCTAAGAGCTACGCACGCATCGCGGATGTCCTCACGCTCCCGAACCTGATCGAGATTCAGCTTGATTCGTTCAACTGGTTCGTCAGCGAGGGGCTGCGTGACCTGTTCGATGAAATCTCGCCGATTGAGAGCTTCGATAGCTCCCTGAAGCTGTACTTCCCCGGGCACAGCGAAGAAGCCAAGCAATTCAAGCTGGATTACTGGTTCGAGGAACCGGCTTTCAGCCAGCAGGAGTGCATGGAGCGCGACCTGACCTATGGCCGCGGTCTGTACATCAACGTGGCCCTGGTCAACAAGCGCACCAACGAGCATGTCGTCAACGACATCTTCCTGGGCGAGTTCCCGTGGATGACGGAGAACGGCACCTTCATCTACAACGGCACCGAGCGCGTCGTCGTGTCGCAGTTGATTCGCTCGCCGGGCGTGTATTTCGATCTGGAGAGCGATCCGGCCTCGGGCCGGGTGCTCGCCCAGGCGAAGCTGATTCCCGATCGCGGCGCGTGGATGGAATTCGAGACGCGCAAGAGCGATTACATTACGCTGAAGTTCAACCGAAAGCGCACCGTCCCCGTGACGATCTTGCTCCGCGCGCTGGCCGCCATCAAGGACGAGACCGGCGTCGCCGTGCTGCAGGCGGGCAGCGACGAAGAAATCCTGGACCTGTTCAAGGACGTCGACACCAACCCCGACCACCCCTACATCCTGACCACCCTGCGCCAGGAGGGCGCGCTCCAGCCGCGCGAGCGGCGCACGATCGCCGAGGAGGCGCTGCTGGAATTCTATCGCCGCATGCGTCCAGGCGATCCGCCCACGCTCGACAACGCCCGATCCTATCTCAAAGATCAGTTGTTCGATCGCCGGCGCTACGATCTGGAGCGCGTGGGCCGCTACAAGCTCAACCAGCGCCTGGGTCTGCAGGTTCCGCACCCGATACGCACCGTGACCAAGCAGGATCTCATCAAGCTCGTCGAGCACATGATCCGCATCAACAACGGGCTCGAGGCTGCGGACGACATCGACCATCTGGGCAACCGCCGCGTCAAGACCGTCGGCGAGCTGATCCAGAACAAGCTGCGCATCGGCCTGCGCCGCATGGAGCGGGTGGTAAAGGAACGCATGAGCATTCGCGACGCGGACCAGATGACGCCGGTCACCCTGGTCAACATCCGCCCCGTAGTGGCGGCCATCCGCGAATTCTTCGGCTCGTCTCAACTGTCGCAATTCATGGATCAGACGAACCCGCTCGCCGAGCTGACTCACAAGCGGACGCTGTCGGCGCTGGGACCGGGCGGCCTGCGGCGCGAGCGCGCCGGCTTCGACGTGCGAGACGTGCACCACTCGCATTATGGCCGCATCTGTCCGATCGAGACGCCGGAAGGTCCCAACATTGGCCTGATCGGTCGCCTGGCGACGTACGGCCGGGTGAACCCGTTCGGATTCATCGAGACGCCCTATCGCAAAGTGTTGCGCGGCCTGCCGCACACCGACGAGCGGCTCATCGGCAGCGCCGTGCGCAGCGATGTGACCGATCCGTCGTCGGGCGAGATCGTTGCGCCCAAGGGCACGCGCGTCACGGAGGACCTCTTCAAGCGCATCGCCAAGCTACCGCTCGAAGGGGAGATCGCCATCGTCCCCCGCGTGACCGACGAGATTGCCTACATGTCGGCTGACACAGAAGATCGCTTCATCATCGCCCAGGCCAACGCGCTGATGAACGAGCACGGCGAGTTCGTCAGCCCGCGCATTTCGGTGCGCCACTATCAGGGCTTCGCGACCGAGCCGCCGGAGCGCGTCGATTTCATGGACGTCGCGCCGCGCCAGATCGTCGGTATCAGCGCCGCGCTGATCCCGTTCCTCGAGCACGACGACGCCAATCGCGCGCTGATGGGGTCGAATATGCAGCGCCAGGCCGTGCCGCTGCTCCAGCCCGATGTGCCGATCGTGGCCACCGGCATGGAGTCGCAGGCGGCGCTCGATTCCGGCCAGGTCGTCGTGGCCGAGGAAGACGGGGACGTGGTCGGCGTGACTGGACGCGAGATCACCATCCAGACGAAGAAGGGGCGCAAGGTGTACACCCTGCGGAAGTACAACCGGAGCAATCAGAGCACCTGCATCGATCAGCGCCCCATCGTCCACAAAGGCCAGAAGGTCAAGCGCGGCCAAGTCATCGCCGATTCGTCCAGCACCAACAGCGGCGAGCTGGCGCTCGGGCACAACGTCCTGTGCGCATTCATCTCCTGGGAAGGAGGCAATTACGAGGACGCCATTCTGATCAGCGAGCGGCTGGTGCGCGAGGACCAGTTCACTTCGATTCACATCGAGAAGCACGAGGTCGAGGCGCGCGACACCAAGCTGGGGCCTGAAGAGATCACGCACGACATTCCGAACGTAGGCGAGGACGCCTTGAAGGATCTGGACGAGAACGGCATTATCCGCATCGGCGCCGAGGTAGGGCCAAACGATATTCTCGTCGGCAAGATTACGCCGAAGGGCGAGAAAGAGTTGTCGCCCGAGGAGAAACTGCTGCGCGCCATCTTCGGCGAGAAGGCGCGCGAAGTCAAAGACTCCTCGCTGCGCCTCCCGCACGGCGAGCATGGCAAGGTCGTAGACGTCAAGGTGTTCACCCGCGACGAGCACCGCGATCTGGCCGCCGGCGTCGACAAGATGGTGCGCGTGTCGGTAGCGCAGAAGCGAAAGCTGACCGAAGGCGACAAGATGGCCGGACGCCACGGCAACAAGGGCGTCATCTCGAAGGTCGTGCCGATCGAGGACATGCCGTTTCTGGAGGATGGCACGCCCGTCGACATCATCCTCAGCCCCCTGGGCGTGCCGGGCCGCATGAACATCGGACAGATCCTCGAAGTGCATCTGGGTTGGGCTGCGAACCGCCTGGGATTCCGCGCGATGACGCCTGTCTTTGACGGCGCGGACGAGAGCGAGATCGAAGGCGAGCTGGCCCGGTCGTGGCTCGTCGATCGGGCGTGGAGCGATCTGGCGCGCCGGGCGTGGGAGTGGCTGCGCGAGCAGGAAGTCAACACGGACGAGCTTCGCGACGACACGGAGGCGCAGCTTTTGTATCTGACGGCGCTCGTCGAAGATCGCGGTTACGACGTCGAGCGCCTGCGTTTCGACGAGACGTACGCGCGGCGCGCCTTCTTGCGCGAGTGGCTGATCGAGCAAGGCCACGACCCTGACCAGATGCTGTCTTTCGAGGGTGACGCCCGCCCGCACGCCGAGCGCGCCGCGAGCGACCGCATGGCCATCCAGACGTGCTTGCAGATGTGGCTGGCCGATCGCGGCGTAGACACCGAGGGCTTATCTTTGGCGCAGCTGGAGGAGCGGGTGTCGCAGGTCGCCGTCGAGCTGGGCGAGCCGCAGCCGACGGTCGGCAAGATGATTCTGTATCATGGAAAGACAGGTGAGCCGTTCGATCAGCCGGTGACCGTCGGCATCATTCACATGATGAAGCTCGCGCATCTGGTCGAAGACAAAGTGCACGCGCGAAGCACGGGGCCTTACTCTCTGGTGACGCAGCAGCCGTTGGGCGGCAAGGCGCAGTTCGGCGGCCAGCGCTTCGGCGAGATGGAGGTGTGGGCGTTGGAAGCGTACGGCGCGGCGCATACGCTGCAGGAGATGCTCACCATCAAGTCGGACGACGTGCAGGGGCGCGTGAAAGCCTACGAATCGATCGTCAAAGGCGAGCCGATCGAGGAGCCTAGCGTGCCGGCCTCCTTCCGTGTGTTGGTGAAGGAGCTTCAGTCGCTCGGCCTGGCCGTCGAGGCCATCACCGAGGCCGGCGAAGTGATCAAGTTCGGCAAGGAAGAGGAAAAACAGCGCACGCCGCGCCTCGGCGTTGGGCTGATGGGATTCGACGACTACGTCGGCTCCTGAGTGGTGGCAAGCTGTATGCTTGGCTTGACAAATTTGCGCACTATGGTACAATCGCGTCTTGTTCGGCTGTGGCATTGGCGTCCGCGGCTGATTACAATCTGAGTGTCGTATCGGTTTCATCGAGGGAGGCCATCGTCGTCAACCAGATGGCCTCTTTCTTGCGGAGGGTTCGGCTGTGCCGACGATCAATCAGCTCGTTCGAAAAGGTCGAAAGACGAAGCGCGCGAAGAGCAAGGCGCCTGCGCTGCTGTACACCTGGAATTCGTTCAAGCAGCGCCGAATTCGTCAGCCTAAAGGAGCGCCTCTGAAGCGGGGCGTATGCACCATAGTCAAGACCCAGACGCCGAAGAAACCGAATTCGGCCCTGCGCAAGGTGGCGCGCGTGCGGCTGACGAACGGGATTGAGGTGACCGCCTATATTCCCGGGGAAGGGCACAACCTGCAGGAGCACTCGGTCGTCATCGTACGCGGCGGACGCGTGAAGGACCTGCCGGGCGTGCGCTACCACGTCGTGCGCGGCGTGTTGGACACGGCGGGCGTCGAGAAGCGGCAGCAAGGCCGCTCGAAGTACGGCGTCAAGCGCCCCAAGGCAGCGAAGAAATAGAGCGCGGAGGGTAAGGCATGTCGCGAAGGGCACGCGCCATCAGACGCCAGATCGATCCCGATCTGCGCTACAACAGTGCGCCGGTGCAGGTGTTCATCAACCACTTGATGCGCCGTGGCAAGACGAGTATTGCCTCACGCATCATGTACGATGCTTTCGACATGATCGAGGATCGCTCCAAGCGCGCGCCGCTGGAGGTCTTCGAGCAGGCGCTCAAGAACACGATGCCGTCGGTCGAGGTGAAGCCGCGGCGTGTCGGCGGCGCGAACTATCAGGTTCCGGTCGAAGTCGGGTCCGAGCGGCGGGTGACGCTCGCCATTCGCTGGCTGCTGCAGGCCGCCCGGACGCGCGCCGGAAAGTCGATGTCAGAAAAGCTGGCCGGAGAATTCATGGACGCGGCGCAGAATCAGGGCGCTGCGATTAAGAAGCGCGAAGAAACGCACAAGATGGCGGAGGCGAACCGGGCCTACGCGCATTTCCGCTGGTAGGGGTTCGGCGCAGGGAACGGACGCTGACGCGTCGGCTGCCGTAGGCGAAAGCCGAGACGCAGCGTCTTTTCAACCGAGTTGTTGTCGCACATGGCACGGGACTACCCGATCGATCGCACGCGCAATATTGGGGTGATTGCCCACATCGACGCCGGCAAGACCACGACGACCGAGCGTATTTTGTTTTATACCGGCAAGACGTATCGACTCGGCAGCGTCGACGAAGGCACGACTGTAACGGATTGGATGGAGCAAGAACGCGAGCGCGGCATCACGATCACCGCGGCCGCGATTACGGCGATCTGGCGAGACGTTCAGATCAACATCATCGATACTCCCGGGCACATTGACTTCACCGCCGAAGTTCAACGCTCGCTCCGAGTGCTTGACGGCGGTGTTGTCGTCTTTGACGCCGTCGCAGGCGTCGAGCCGCAGTCAGAGACGGTCTGGCGCCAGGCGGATCGATACAAAGTGCCGCGCATTTGCTACATTAACAAGATGGATCGCACCGGCGCGGACTTCGATCGCACGGTCGACATGATCCGCTACCGCTTGAACGCCAGCCCGCTGCCGCTCCAACTGCCCATCGGGCGCGAGAGCGAGTTCGACGGGGTGATCGATCTGTTTGCGATGAAGGCGCTGCGCTGGATAGACGATCTGGGAATGCAGATCGAAGAGAGCGACGTTCCGGCGGCGCTGCTGCAGGAAGCTCGGGAGGCGCGCGCCACTCTGGTCGAGCGCATCGCAGAGACAGATGACGAGCTGACGCATCGCTTCCTGGAGGGCGCCGACATCTCGAATGACGATCTGAAGGCGGCGCTGCGCAGGGCGACGATCCAGAGTAAGCTCATCCCCGTGTTTTGCGGCTCCAGCCTGCGAAACAGGGGCGTTCAACCCGTTCTCGACGCCGTTATCGATTATTTGCCGTCGCCGGCGGACATTCCAGCCATCGCCGGCGTCAATCCGAACACCGGCAAGCCGGAAACTCGATCGGCGGCCGACGAAGCGCCGTTCTCGGCGCTGATCTTCAAGATCGTGACGGACCCGTACGTCGGCCGGCTGGCTTACTTCCGAGTGTACTCCGGACAGGTTTCGGCGGGCCAGTCGGTCACGAATGCCACCAAGGGCCGCAAGGAGCGCGTGGGGCGCGTGCTGCGCATGTATGCCGACCGGCGCGAGGAGCTCGACGTGGTGTATGCGGGCGACATCGGCGCGACGCTCGGTCTGAAAGACTCGTTCACCGGCGAGACGCTGTGCGATGCAGCGCACCCCATCGTGCTGGAGAGCATCGCTTTCCCGGAGCCGGTGATCTCGGTGGCGATCGAGCCGAAGACGACGGCGGATCAGGATAAGATGGGCGTGGCGCTGCGGGCGCTCTCCGAGGAAGACCCGACCTTTCGCGTGCGCGCCGACGAGAATACCGGGCAGACGATCATCTCGGGCATGGGCGAATTGCATCTGGAAGTGGTGGTCGACCGCATGCTGCGCGAGTTCAAGGTGCAGGCGAGCGTGGGACGCCCGAAGGTGGCCTATCGGGAGACGATCACGCAGCCGGTGCGCAGTGAAGCCCGGTTCGTGCGGCAGACCGGCGGTCGAGGCCAGTACGGTCACGTCGTCCTCGATCTTGAGCCGGCTGAAAAAGGCGCCGGCTTCTCATTCGAGAACGGCGTCGTCGGCGGGGTGATCCCGAAGGAATACATCCCGGCTGTCGAGAAGGGTGTTCGCGAGGCGATGGAGTCGGGGGTGCTGGCCGGCTATCCCCTCGTCGATATTGCGGTGCAGCTCGTCGGCGGATCGTATCACGAAGTGGACTCCAGCGAGATGGCCTTCAAAGTCGCTGGCTCGATGGCGCTGAAAGACGGCGTTCAGAAGGCGGCGCCGGTGCTGCTGGAGCCGATCATGCAGGTCGAGGTGGTCGCGCCGGACGAATATACCGGCGACATCACCGGCGGTCTCTCATCACGGCGCGGCCAGATCGAAGGCATGGAGCCTCACAGTCAAGGCGTGCAGGCCATTCGGGCGCTTGTGCCGCTGGGCGAGATGTTCGGCTACGCGACCGATTTGCGCTCGATGACGAAGGGGCGCGGCACGTACACGATGGAGTTCGCGCATTACGCCGAGGTTCCAGGCAGCGTGGCCGATGGCATACTTCAAGTGGGCAAGCGCGTGGCTGTCCGGACGCGCTAATGTATTCTCAGGAGGCGTGTAAGCCATGTCGAAAGGGCATTTTGAGCGGACGAAGCCGCACGTGAACGTGGGGACGATCGGGCACATCGATCACGGCAAGACGACGCTGACGGCGGCGATCCTGAAGGTGCAGGAGAAGACCGGCAAGGCCAAGTCGATCACCTACGCGGACATCGCCAAGGCTACGGGCGCGTAACGCCAGCCGGACGCGATGAGGCACGTGCGGTTCGTCCTGGACCGCACGTGCACGAGCAGTCGACAGAGTCCTACCGCCTCTTCCGGC
>DATEUJ010000139.1:0-16283 GCA_035283185.1 Anaerolineae bacterium
GCGCGAGCAGCTTGAAACGGAAACCTCTCAGGGGCGGCGGGTTATCGCGGTGGCGACGCGCAGGCTCGACGCACAGGACGCCAACCGGCCCCTCGCTGAACTGGAGCAGGACCTCGAACTCGCCGGTCTGGTGAGCTTCGCCGATCCGCCGCGCGCCGGCGTCAGGGAAACGCTGGCGCAGGTGGCCAGCGCCGGTATCCGCACGCTGATGGTGACTGGCGATCACCCCGCCACCGCCGCCGCCATCGCCCGCCAGGTCGGTATCTCTGCCGATCGGGTACTCACCGGCGAGGGACTCGACCGCCTCGACGACGCCGCGCTCGCCAAGGCGGTGCGCGAAGTGTCGGTCTACGCCCGCGCTACGCCGCAGCACAAGTACCGGTTGGTGGTAGCGCTGCAAAAGAATGGCGAGGTGGTGGCGGTGACGGGCGACGGCGTCAACGACGCGCTGGCGCTCAAGGCTGCCGACGTTGGTATCGCCATGGGCATCAAGGGCACCGACGTGGCCAAAGAGGCGGCGCAGGCGGTGCTCGCCGACGACAACTACGCCACACTCGCGCGCGCCGTGTTCGAGGGCCGACATTTCTTCGACAACCTGCGCAAGGGCGTCAACTATTACCTTGCGGTCAAGGTCGGCCTGATCGCGACCTTCCTGCTACCTGTGCTCGCCGGGTTACCGCTGCCATTCTCGCCGATCCAGATCATCCTGCTGGAACTGTTCATGGACCTCGCCGCCTCGGCGGGCTTCGTTGCCGAACCGGCCGAAGCCGACATCGCCCGTCGCCAGCCACGCCGCGCCGCATCCGCGCTGCTCGATGGCGCCGCCGTGCGCACCATCCTGTTCAAGGGCGCGCTCTTGTTCGCCGCGGTCATGGCCGCCTACGCTTGGGCAAATTGGCGCGGATTGCCGCCCGCGGCCGTGCAAAGCTGCGCCTTCGCCGCCTGGATGGTGGGCCACGTGGCACTCGCTTTCATCTCGCGCAGCGACCGTGACTGGATCGTCCGCCACGGTCTGTTCGCCAACCGGGTGATGAACCTGTGGGCGGTGGCGGCGATCGGCTTCCTACTGCTCGCCATCTACCTGCCACCGCTGCGCGAGGCGCTACGCTTCGCGCCGGTGGCGCCTGTCGACCTCATCGTGTCCGCGGTACTGGCCCTGCTGTGGGTCGCCCCGGCTGAACTGAGAAAGGCATTCGTGAGATGAACCGGCAAGAAGGGTTGGGCCGCCCCGGCGTGCGCTGTGTGCTGTCAGGCACCTGCAAGGTATTGCGGCGGGGCGGTTCAATTCGACACCCGAGGGATAAGTACGTGCATCGTCGTCATAGTGACCGCAGTTCATGGTCGGTCTTTCTCATCTTCCTGCGCCTTGGCTTGACCTCCTTCGGCGGCCCCATCGCGCACTTGGGCTATTTTCGCGACGAGTTCGTCACACGACGGCGCTGGTTGTCTGAACGCAGTTATGCAGACTTGGTGGCGCTGTGCCAATTCCTGCCGGGGCCTGCAAGCAGCCAGGTCGGAATTGCCTTGGGTCTGTCCCGGTCGGGCTACGCTGGAGCGCTGGCGGCTTGGGCAGGCTTCACGCTGCCTTCGGCCATTGCCCTGATCCTGCTTGCGCTGGGCATTTCCCGCTACGGCGATGCCATCTCGCCGGGAGCACTGCACGGTCTGAAAGTGGTGGCGGTCGCTGTGGTCGCCCAAGCGGTATGGGGCATGGCGCGCAACCTCTGCCCGGACGTGCTGCGTGTCACCATCATGGCGATTGCGGCCTGCGTCGCCCTGCTTGTGCCGTCTGGTGGGGGCAGGTCGGCATGATTGCTGCCGCTGGCATCGCCGGTCTGCTGCTGTTCAAGCCTGGTGCGGCGGTGTTATTGAGTGATTTACTGCGTGTCGGCAGCGGCCGATGGTCGGTTAATTACTGGCTTTCGCAAAAATTCGAGGCAGCCGGCAAGTCCGGTTCGAAGCGTTGAGGAGATGAACATGCATTTTATTAAGAACATTCGCTGGACCTTGTTTTTCCTGATCGTGGCAGTGTCCATAGGGGCTTACTCCATCCTGGTCGCTTACCCGCCCAGCAAGGGTAAACAAGGACGCGCCAAGGCAGTCGCATCGGAACCGATATCGGCGGCGGAAGAACTGAACGCCGTTGCGCTGTATTCCATGACCTGCGCGGCATGCCACGGCCAGCGGCTAGAGGGCGGGGTCGGGCCGTCGCTCGTCGGCATCGGATCACGCATTCCCCCTACCAAAATCGAACGAATCGCTCAGCGCGGCAAAGGGAAAAACAAACCTGTTTCCATGCCCCCTGGGCTTGCCACGCCTGAAGAGGCGCGCCTGCTTGCGCGCTGGCTGGCAGCCGGGCCAAAGCTCGCCGTGGATGCGCCCGAGACAGGTCAGGCGAAATGATGCTCCGACTTGCCGGTCATGATTTATGGGTGTCGTGGCCCTCCCTTCTAGTGACGCTGCGGGCTCTATGTTTCTTCAATCATCGCTACAGGAGAACAGTGATGTCGCATAAACACTGCAAAGCAGCTCTTTTGGGACTCGTTGCGAGCGTTGCGCTGGCATCGGCGCACCTGACACTGGCTGCCGGGCCGCAGATCGAGACGTTCACCCTCGTGAGCGGTGCGGAAGTCGGGCCGAATGGCAAATCATACTTCACCGCCGGAAACGGCCACCATGGCTTCTTCGGGCGAGGCGGGACGATCGACGGTCAACCCAATCCCACCCTGAGGGTCAAGCAGGGCGACACAGTGAAGATCACGCTGCTCGATCTGGACCAGCGTGGGCAACCTGCACAACTCGCCGTTCCCGATCTCGGCCTTGCCACGCCCACGCTTACTCGCTCCGGTCAGAGTGACACGCTCAATTTTACAGCCAGCAGGGCTGGCACCTTCAGGTACTCCGGCGCGATCGCCTTCGACGGACACAATCATCAGCACATGGTCGGTGAAATTGTGGTCGAAACGAAATGAGCCGGACATTCTTTGACTTGGTTCAACTGACGGAGGGGAAATGTCGCGCAAGACACTGAAGTGGCTAGGCCTGGCGGCCCTTGCGGCCATCATCGTTGCCGGCGCTGGTGCGGCCTATTGGCGCCAGCAAGCCGCACAGGCGGATGCTTACACCACGGTCAAGGTAACGCGCGGCGATATCCGCGACACCGTGTCGGCCTTGGGCACGCTGGTGCCGTCGCAATACGTCGACGTCGGCGCCCAGGTCTCCGGCCAGCTCATCGAGCTGCCGGTCAAGCTAGGCGATACCGTGAAGCAGGGTCAACTGGTCGGGGTCATCGATCCGACGCCGTACACGGCCAAGGTGGCCCAGGATCGCGCGCAGATTGCCGACCTGCAGGCGCAACTGGCGCAGTCGCAGGCGACGCTTGCGCTCGCCCGCTGGACTTACGCGAGCAACAGCACCTTGGCCGCGCAAGGCGCAGCCACCGGACAGGCACGCGAGCAAAGCCAGGCGAATCTGAAGGTGGCGGTGAACGCGGTGGCGTCGCTGCAGGCGCAGATCGACAAGGCGAACAACATCCTCAAGGTCGATCAGGCCAACCAGGGCTACACCCGGATCGTGGCGCCCATCGCCGGGCTAGTGATCTCGCCCACGAGCGCGAACTACGGCGCCGCCTGGAACAAGCTGGATATCGCACGACGGGGTCAGACTCTCAACGCCAACCAGAATGCCCCCGTGCTCATGCGTATCGCCAACATGGATCGCATGGTGGTGCGCGCCCAGGTCTCCGAAGCCGACGTTGCCCGGCTCAAGACCGGCATGCCAGTCGATTTCATCACCCTCGGCCGGCCCGATCGTCGTATCAAAGCCCAGCTCGGTGCCATCGAGGCTACGCCGGAACTGGTCAACGGCGCGATCTTCTACGACGCCGTTTTCGAGGTCCCCAACGCCGATCACAGCCTGCTGCCGCAGATGACCACGCAGGTGTTCTTCGTGGTGGCACAGGCCAGCAATGCCTTGATCGTGCCGCTCACGGCGCTGTCTTCGATCCAGCGCCAGAACGGCGTGGGTATGCCCGGTTGTCCCGCCGCTGCGGCGGTCGGAAATGCCGACTGCGTCCAGGTGCTGATCGGGGGCAAGCCGGTGGCCCGAACGGTGAAGGTGGGCGTGAAGGACGAGGTCAACGCACAGATTCTCGAAGGTCTCGAGGCGGGCGATCAGGTCATCGTCGGCGCGACCGGCACGACCGCCGCCAGCGGCAGTGGCAGTGGCACCGGCGGCGGCAAGGGCAAAGGCAAAGGAGCCGGCAGCGATGGCGGCGGGCAGTGAAGGCGCGCGCGTGACGCCGCTGATCGAATTGCGCGACGTCGTCAAGCGCTATGCGCAGGGCGATCTGAGCATTGAGGTGCTGCACGGCATCTCGCTCACGATCCAGGAAGGCGAATTCGTCGCCATCATGGGCGCGTCGGGTTCGGGCAAGTCCACGCTGATGAACATCATCGGCTGCCTGGACCGCCCCACCAGCGGTCACTACCGGGTGCTGAGTCGCGACGTCGCCGAACTCGACAGCGACGCGCTGGCCGAGCTGCGTCGCAACACCTTCGGCTTCATTTTTCAGCGCTACAACCTGCTAGGCAGTGCGAGCGCTCAGGAAAACGTCGAGGTTCCCGCCCTCTATGCCGGCCTGGCAGCCGGACCACGACGCGAGCGAGCGCGCCTGCTGCTGACCCGGCTGGGGCTCGGTGAGCGGCTGGACAATCTTCCTGGCCGGCTCTCGGGCGGGCAGCAACAGCGGGTGTCGATCGCGCGGGCGCTGATGAACGGCGGGCGCATCATTCTCGCCGATGAGCCCACTGGCGCCCTGGACAGCCAGAGTGGAAAGGAAGTGATGGAACTGCTGCGCGAATTGCATCGCGCCGGCCACACCGTCGTGCTCATCACCCACGACCCGAAGATCGCCGAAGAGGCCGACCGCACGGTGTGCGTCAGCGACGGCCATATCGTCGAGGATACGGGTGAACGCGTCGCCCGCCGAACCGAAGCTGTGTTGCCAGCGCCCAGCGTGGGTCCTACCGGGAGCGTACGCTCGGTGCTGATGCTGGACATCATGGCGTCGGTGCGCACGGCCCTGCGCGCGCTCAGAGCCAGCCGGGTGCGCACCTTCCTGACCCTGCTCGGGGTGATGATCGGTGTGGGTTCGGTGGTGGCCATGCTCGCGTTTGGCAACGGCGCTCGCCAGCAGGTGCTGGATCAGATCCAGGCGCTAGGCACTGATCTGTTACTGGTCAAACCCGGCGCACCCGGGGTGCGTGGGGCCGGCGGCACGACAACGCTCGTGCCCGCCGATGCCGAGGCGCTCGTCCGGCTGCCGAACGTGGGCTACGTGGTCCCGCAGACATCCAATCCGGTGACAGTGCGCTACGGCAACGCGACCTACACCACCACCCTCTACGCGACCACGCCCGCATTCACCGCAGCCAACAACTGGCCGGTGGCGCGCGGCACCTTCATCAGTCAAGCGAATCTGCAAGGCTTTGCGCCGGTTGCGGTGTTGGGCCAGAGTACCGCCAAGGCTCTGTTCAGCGCGGCTGATCCGGTCGGACGCTATGTCCTGGTCAACAACACGCCCTTGCGCGTCATCGGCGTGCTGGCGGCGAAAGGCGCCGACCAGCAGGGCAACGACCGCGACGACGCCGTGTTCGTGCCGCTCACGACGGGGCAGGCGCGCATCACCGGGCAGAGCTACCTCAAATTCATCACCATCCAGATCGACGACACCCAGCAGATCGCCGCTACCGAGGCGGCGATCAACGCATTGCTGATCAAGCGCCACCGCACCCAGGATTTCCAGGTGCGCAGCATGACCGCACTGCTGGAGCAGCAGGCGCAGACGCAGCAGTCGCTGACGCTGATGCTGGGCGTGGTCGCACTCATTTCACTGCTGGTCGGCGGCATCGGGGTCATGAACATCATGCTGGTGAGCGTCACCGAACGCACCCGCGAGATCGGGGTGCGGATGGCCGTCGGCGCACGCACCTTCCACATCCTGCTGCAGTTCGTCACCGAGGCGCTGGTGGTGTGCACCATCGGCGGTCTGATCGGCGTGGCAGGCGGCTTGCTCGTCGCGGGAGTGGCGGCGTGGAGCGGCGCCGCGGTGCTGGTCACGCTGCCGCCGGTGCTGCTTGCATTCACCAGCGCTCTCGCCACCGGACTGGTGTTTGGCTACCTGCCGGCCAAACGCGCCGCCGCGCTGGATCCCGTCGTCGCCCTCAGCACGGAGTAACCATGATTGACCTTCTTAACATGCAGAGATGGAGCGGCCTGATCGCCGCCTTGTTGCTCGCCGGCTGCGCGGTCGGGCCGACCTATGAGCGCCCGGCAGTCGAATCGCCGAGCGACTGGGTGGCTGACAAGGCCGATGCCCGCTGGCCCGCGATCGACTGGTGGACCGCTTTCCGTGACCCGGTACTCGACCGGCTGGTAATCGAGGCCCTGGCCAACAATCACGATCTCAAGGCCGCGGTGCAACGGATCGCCCAAGCGCGGGCACTGGCCCAAGTCGCCGGCGCGGCTCACTACCCGAGCTTGTCAGCCAGTGCCCAGGCCAGTCGGCAAAACAATTCCAACAACAATCTCAACGGAAAATTCGTTACGCCCAACAGTTACCAGGCGGGACTCACCGCGAGCTACGTGCTCGACCTGTTCGGCCTGAATCGCGACCAGGCCGAGGCGGCAGCTGCGAAGCTGAAGGGTAGCGAGTTCGAGCGCCAAACCGTCGAACTCGGCGTGGCGGCGGTCACGGCGAGCAGCTACTTCAAATTCGCCGCGCTCGACGCGCGACTCGCAGTCGCGAAGGAGACGTTGGCCAAGGCCCGCCATGCAGCTGAACTCGTGCGCACACGGCAGCAAGCCGGCATGGCGACGGCACTCCAGGTCGCTCAACAGCAAGCCGAAGTCGCCTCGCTCCAGGCAGCAATTCCGACGCTCCAAACACAGCGCCGCCAGGTCCTCAATGCGCTCGCCATGCTTGCCGGACATCTGCCCGATGGATTTGATGTCAAGCCGACCGCGATTGCACAACTTGGTCTGCCCCAAGCCCCGGCCGGCCTGCCGTCCGCGCTGCTGGAGCGCCGTCCGGACATCCTGCGCGCGGAGGCGGCGCTGGCGGGCGCCAATGCCGACATACGCGCCGCCACTGCCGCGCTGTTCCCGCGCATCAACCTCACCGCCCAAGGCGGCTATGCCAGCGCTGCCTTGCGCCAACTCTTCGATCCCGGCAACACGTTTTACAGTTTGGCGGCAGGGCTGACAGCGCCTCTCTTCGAAGGCGGGAAATTGCGAGGCGAGCTCGCTTACACCGAGGCTCGTTACGGCGAGCTCGTGCAGAATTATCGTCAAACCGTACTCGCGGCCTTCACCGACGTGGAAAACGCTCTGACGGCCCAGCGCAATACGGACGACACGCTAGTTGCACAACGTGACGCCGTCACTCAGGCCACGCTCGCCTACTCGCTCGCCGAATTCCAGTACGAGCAGGGTATGGTCGATTATCTGGCGGTGCTCACCGCGCAGCGCAGCCTGCTCGCTGCAGACGACGCCGAGGCTCAGGCGCGATTTGCACGCCTTGACGCTGCAGTGTCTGTCTATCAGGCGCTGGGGGGCGGCTGGAACATCCCCCAATGAATGAAGACTTGGCTGAGGCCAAACGGTGAACCCGTGGGGTTCTTGCTCAATTGGGCAACCACACCTTATAGCTGCTTTTTCTGACGAAATGTGCGGGTATGGCTCACGCCAAAGCGCATAAACATGGAACTACGACACCTCCGCTATTTCATCGCCGTGGCAGAAGAACTCCACTTCGCCCGCGCGGCCGAACGCCTGCACATCGAGCAGTCGCCGCTATCGCGCGCCATCAAGGACCTGGAATACGACTTGGGCGTACAACTGTTCGAGCGCACTACGAGGAGCACCCGGTTGACATGGGCTGGACAGGTATTCCTGGACGAGGCGCGGCGGGTGCTATCCACCTTGGAACAGGCCAAGGCCAGTGCCAAGGCTGCGGCCACTGGCTATCGTGGCACGCTGCGCATCGCGCTGTCCGATGGTATCGCCCCGCCACGACTCGCCGCTCTGCTCGCGCAAAATCGCGAAGAAGAGCCGGAGGTGGAAATCCGTTTGTTCGAAACGACGCTGGCTCAGCAGTTGAAAGGGCTATGCAGCGGCCTGTACGACGCCGGATTCGCCCATGCGGCCGAGGTCGGCGAAGACATCATCGCCGAACCGGTGTGGACCGATCCGCTGGTGATTGCTGTTCCCGCGCGGCATCCGCTGCTGGCGCATAAGCGCATTCCCTTGGAGGAGTTGATCCGCTACCCGCTGGTGCTATGTCACCCGGAAGCCTGCGAAGGCTGTCACAGGCAACTCGAACGGATATTGCGCACCGCGAATGTGGAGCCCATCGTGGCGGAGCACGTTACCACCTTCAATCTGATGATGATTTTGGTAGCTGCGGGCTACGGGCTGGGATTCGCCAACGAATCGCAGATGACGGTCTGCCGTCACCCGGAGGTTGTGGCTCGCCCACTGGCGGGGCGAGCCCTCATGCTGAGCACCTACCTGCTGCGTCCCAATACGGAATCCTCCGAACCGTTGAGCCGCTTCATCGCCCGAGCGCTTGAGACAACCGTCAGTCCCGCAATCACCAAATGAAAGATCATGCGATGAAAACATTCCCTGCGTTGTTGCTTGCCATCGTGCTAACTGCCTGCGGTCAATCTGCTCCCACCGATACCGTCGATTCGTTAGCGGCCAACCCCGAACGATTGAAGGAACTGCGCCAGCAGTGCAAAGCCGACCGCGCGAAACTGGGCGACGCGTTGTGCAACGCAGTGGCCGAAGCCACACGCAAACGCTTCATGGGCAACGGCACGCCGTACACGCCCGAGTCGGCCCCAAAGAACTAATTTCACGCAGGTAGCGACACTGCGGCCAGTCAATGCCCGCCGTATGGCTCGGTACGTGCCGATCCCTCACGTCGGCAAAAAATCTTCCAACAAATCACCCTACACGCCGCAGCCCACTGTTCTTTGCAGCGATGCGCTCCGCTTTTCCCCAGCTAGAAATCTTGTTTTCTTCGTCTCCGCTATCCCGATAACGGTCTTTGACCGGCACTGAGTTGACACCGAACCTCACGTCTGCAGCACGTCTTTGTGCGCGCGATGTGCAGAAGATATTCGGAGGTCGAGATGCAAGGGACCAGTGTGCTGTTCGGTCAGGTGTTGACGGTGTTCTGCATCGTCATCGCCGGTGTGTGGGGTGCCACGCAATGGACTGCCGCCGCACTGGGCTATCAGCTGCGCCTGGGTACTCCCTGGTTCGACTTCTTCGGCACGTCGATCTATCACCCGTGGAGGCTGTTCGAGTGGTGGTTTTTCTTCGACGCTTACGCGCCGCACATCTTCAACACGGGTGGTGCCATCGCCGGTGCCAGTGGCCTGGTCGCTATGGTGGTTGCCATCGGCATGTCGATCTGGCGCTCGCGGCAGTCCAAGCTGGTCACGACCTACGGCTCCGCACGCTGGGCCGATGCCAAAGAAATCCGCAAGGCCGGACTGACCGGTCCGGCCGGTGTCTTTCTCGGCCTGCATGACAGCCAGTATCTGCGCCATGAAGGGCCGGAACACGTCCTGACCTTCGCGCCGACACGCTCGGGCAAAGGCGTGGGTCTGGTAGTGCCGACGCTGTTGTCGTGGCCCGCGTCCGCCGTCATCCATGACATCAAGGGCGAGAACTGGAACATCACCGCTGGCTGGCGCTCGCGCTTCTCACACTGCCTGCTGTTCAACCCGACTGATCCCAGATCGGCTGCATACAACCCGCTGCTGGAAGTCCGTCGCGGCGCGCATGAAGTGCGTGACGTACAAAACATCGCCGACATCCTGGTCGATCCCGAAGGCGCACTGGAGCGGCGCAACCATTGGGAGAAGACATCGCACGCGCTGTTGGTCGGCGCGATTCTGCATGTGCTCTATGCGGGCAAAGATAAGACGCTGCGCGGTGTCGCTAACTTTCTATCCGATCCTGCGTGCCCGTTCGAGGTGACCTTGCACCGGATGATGAGCACGCGGCACCTGGGCCAGAGCACCCATCCTGTCGTTGCATCGGCCGCGCGAGAAGTGCTCAACAAGAGCGACAACGAACGCTCGGGCGTGCTGTCCACGGCCATGAGTTTTCTGGGTCTGTACCGCGACCCTACTGTGGCTGAAGTGACTTCGCGCTGCGACTGGCGCATTGCCGACCTGATCTCTGCCGAACATCCGGTGTCGCTGTACCTGGTGGTGCCTCCTTCGGACATCAGCCGCACCAAGCCGCTGATCCGTCTGATCCTCAACCAGATCGGTCGGCGGCTCACCGAGTCGCTCGACGGTTCCGATGGTGTGGAGCGCAAGCACAAGCTGCTGCTGATGCTCGATGAGTTCCCGGCGCTCGGGCGGCTGGACTTCTTTGAATCGGCACTGGCCTTCATGGCCGGCTACGGTCTGCGTGCCTTCCTGATTTCGCAGTCGCTCAATCAGATCGACAAAGCCTATGGCCAGAACCATTCGATTCTGGACAACTGCCATGTGCGGGTAACCTTCGCCACCAACGACGAACGCACCGCCAAACGTATCTCCGAGACGCTGGGCACTGCTACCGAATTACGGGCGCAGCGCAACTATGCGGGCCATCGTCTGGCACCGTGGCTGGGGCACCTGATGGTGTCGCGCCAGGAAACGGCGCGGCCCCTGTTGACACCCGGCGAAGTCATGCAACTGCCGCCGGATGAATCGGTGGTGATGGTCTCCGGCCATGCCCCGATCAAGGCCAAGAAGCTGCGCTACTACCTTGATGCCAATTTCAAGCGGCGCGTACTGCCGCCGCCCACGCTGACCTTCGGCCGTTATGCCGACGTGCCAGCGGCACGCGCCGACGACTGGAGCGCCTTGGCTGTGCCCACTGTGCCAGCCACTTCGACGACGGTTGGGCTTGGCGAGCAGGCCGATGCCGGCGGCCCACGCCAGCAGCCGGAGCTATCCGAGATTGCCACCTACAGCCCCGAACCCGAACAACCGGCCAGTGACCTGTCGCTGCTCGATGACGACGATTTCTCGCTTCCTCTCCCATCCCAGCTCGACCCTCGCTTGCAGCGCACGGCACGGCTGGCCGCCCTCGACCCTGACGACGGAATTCAACTATGAGCCAAGCCCGCCTGAATCTCTTTATCCAACATGACCACGCCAAGCGCCTGGACGAACTGGCCGCAAAGAAAGGCGTGTCCAAATCCTCCATCGTCGCGGCGGCGCTCGCGTCCTGGCTCTCACCGGACGCGGGTGACCAACGCGAGGCGGCCACTGCCAAACGGTTGGATCGGCTGTCGCGCCAGTTCGAGCGTCTGGAGCGTGACCAGAACATCCTGATCGAGACGCTGGCGCTGTACGTGCGCTACTACCTCACGGTCAGCACGCCGGTGCCGGAGGCCCATCAAGAAGCGGCCAAGGCTCAAGGCAAGGCGCGCTTCGAGCAGTTCATCGAACAGCTCGGCCGCCATGTGCTGCGCGGGCGCAGCCTGGTCAAGGAGGTCTACGAAGAAATCCAGCCTGATGCCACTCGGCTGGCAGAAGCGGCCATGCAGGAGGACGGAGCATGAGCGCCGTCCCGAAGTTGCCACCCGAGTTGCAGCTTAAGCCGCCATCATCGGCCGCCACATCGTTGGACCGGCGTATCCGCATGCTGCGCACGGCGATGGGGCCGCTGATTGCCGCCGCGCTGGAAGACCCGGACGTGGTGGAGATCATGCTCAATCCAGACGGCTCCTTGTGGATTGATCGCCTGTCGTCGGGCCGCTCGCCGACAGGCGTCAAGCTGTCCGAAGCCGATGGCGAACGCATCATCCGGCTAGTCGCCGCGCATGTCGGCACCGAGGTGCATCGCGGCCAGCCGTTGCTGACCGCCGAGCTGCCGGAAACGGGGGAGCGCTTCGAGGGCATCCTGCCGCCCGCTGCGCCAGGGCCGGCCTTCGCCTTGCGCAAGCGCGCAGTGAGCATCATCGGCCTGGAACGCTACGTCGCCGACGGCATCCTGACCGAGGAACAAGCCGAGTTCTTGCGCCGTGCGGTGCGCGAGCGGCTGAACATCCTGATCGCCGGGGGCACGAGTACCGGCAAGACCACGCTGGCCAACGCACTGTTGGCCGAGATTGCCGCCACCGGCGACCGGGTACTGGTGCTCGAAGACACCGTGGAGTTGCAGTGTGCCGCCCGCGACCACGTATCGCTGCGCACGCGGTCTGGCGTGGTGTCGATGGCCGAGCTAGTGCGGGCCACGATGCGGCTGCGGCCCGACCGCGTGATCGTCGGTGAGGTGCGCGGCGGTGAAGCGCTGGACCTCATCAAGGTCTGGGGCACTGGGCATCCCGGCGGCATCGCCACCATCCACGCCAGTTCCGCCCACGGTGCGCTGCTGCGCCTGGAACAACTGATCCTCGAAGTCGCTTTGACGCCGCCGCGCGCGCTGATCGCCGAGGCGGTGAATGTCATTGTCTTCATCGCCGGGCGCGGCCGTGCCCGTCATGTCCAGACCATCGCCCGCGTTGTCGGTTTTGACGGCCACGGCTACCAGCTCGACGACGCGCTCGCTCCGCCGCTTCCGACCATCTCGCTCCCTTCCTCAACCACCCCTGGAGAACTGCCATGACGCACACCGTTTTTTCGACTTCCCGCTTTTCTGTAAATCCGCATCTGCGGCTGACGTTGCACGTTGCCGTGCTCGCCGTGCTGATGTTATGCCTAGCAACGACTGCCCACGCGGCCGGTTCCAGCATGCCCTGGGAAGGGCCGCTGCAATCCATCCTTGAATCGATCCAGGGACCGGTGGCCCGGATCGTCGCGGTCATCATCATCATTTCCACCGGCCTGGCCCTGGCCTTCGGCGATACGTCGGGTGGCTTTCGCAAGCTGATCCAGATCGTGTTCGGTCTGTCCATCGCGTTCGCCGCATCTTCGTTCTTCCTGTCGTTCTTCTCGTTCTCGGGCGGAGCGGTGGTCGCATGAGTGCCGCCAACGAATTCGCGGCGGGTTTCGCCAGTGGTTTCGAGATTCCGCTGCATCGCTCGCTGACCGAACCGATCCTGCTGGGCGGCGCGCCGCGCACCGTGGCGATTGCCAACGGCACGCTGGCCGCTGCCGTTGGTTTGGGCCTGCAACTGTGGATACCCGGCCTGGTGCTGTGGATCGTCGGCCATTCGCTGGCGGTCTGGGGTGCGCGGCTCGATCCGCAGTTCATGGTCGTGTTCTCCCGGCACATCAAACACCGCCCACTGCTGGACGTGTGAGACCGACAAGGAGAACACGCCATGATGAATCTCGCTGAATACCGCAAGCGTCCCGCGCTGCTGGCCGACTGGCTGCCCTGGGCCGGGCTGGTTGCACCGGGTGTGGTGCTGAACAAGGATGGTTCGTTCCAGCGCACGGCGCGCTTTCGCGGACCGGACCTAGACAGCGCCACGCAGGGTGAACTGATTGCCACGTCGGCACGTTTGAATAACGCGCTGCGCCGGTTGGGGTCAGGCTGGGCCTTGTTCGTGGAGGCCGAGCGGCGTGCCGCCGCCGACTACCCGCACTCGGAGTTTCCCGAACCACTATCCTGGCTGGTGGACGAAGAGCGCCGGGCGTCGTTCGAGGAAGACCACAGCCACTTTGAGAGTAGCTACCACCTGACGCTCGTGTACCTGCCCGCTGAGGAATCACGTGCCCGCGCGGCCAAGCTGCTGTACGAGAACACACCGCAAGGCGGCGTGGACTGGCGCGAGCGGCTGGAATCGTTTATTTCGGAGACGGATCGCTTCTTCGACCTGCTTGATGGCGTCATGCCGGAGATCGTCTGGCTGGACGACAGCCAGACGCTGACCTATCTGCATGCGACGGTCTCGACGCGGCACTATCCGGTCGCTGTGCCAGAGCATCCGTTCTACCTCGATGCCTTGCTGGCCGATTCCGCGTTGTTGGGAGGTTTGGCACCCATGCTGGGCGATCAGCATCTGCGCGTGGCATCGGTGCGCGGCTTCCCAACCTCGACCTGGCCGGGGCTGCTGGACGACTTGAACCGCCTGGGCTTCGCCTACCGCTGGTCCACACGCTTTCTCTGTATGGACAAATCCGAAGCGGAGAAGGAACTCACACGCCTGCGCCGCCAGTGGTTCGCCAAGCGCAAGAACGTGGTCGCGCTGCTGCGCGAAACCATCTTCCAGCAGGAAAGCCCGCTGGTCGATACCGATGCCTCCAACAAGTCAGCGGATGCCGATGCGGCCCTGCAGGAGCTGGGCAGCGATCAAGTTTCCTTCGGCTATGTCACCGTTACGGTGACGGTACTCGATGCCGATGCCGGCGCGGCTGACGAAAAATTGCGTCGGATTGAACGTGTCATCCAGGGCCGCGGTTTCGTCACGATCCCGGAAACGCTCAATGCCGTGGAGGCGTGGCTGTCCTCGATTCCGGGCAATGCCTACGCCAATGTGCGACAGCCCATCATCTCGACGCTGAACCTGGCGCACCTGATGCCCGTGTCTGCTGTATGGGCCGGGCCGGAGCGCAATGACCACCTGGACGGGCCGCCATTGATCGTGACGCGCACCGACGGTGCCACGCCTTTCCGGCTGGTGACGCACATCGGCGACGTGGGCCACACGCTGGTAGTCGGACCGACTGGCATGGGCAAGTCGGTGCTGCTGGCGGCCTTGGCAATGCAGTTCCGCCGCTATCCCGGCTCACGCATCTTTGCCTTCGACATGGGGCGCTCGATGCGCGCCACCATCCTGGGCCTGGGCGGCGAGCACTATGACCTGGGCACGGACGGCGAAATCGCCTTCCAGCCGCTGGCCCGCATCGACCAGGAGGGCTACCGCACCTGGGCCGCCGAGTGGCTGGAAGGTCGCTTGCTGCACGAAGGCGCAGCCGTCGGCCCGGAAGAAAAGGCCGCAGTCTGGTCAGCGCTCGGGAGTCTTGCGGGTGCGCCGGTGGAGCAGCGCACGCTGACCGGGCTGTCGGTGCTGCTGCAATCGAATGCGCTGCGCCAGGCCTTGCAGCCTTACGTGCTTGGCGGCGCGCACGGCAAGCTGCTGGACGCGGATTCAGACCGTCTGGGGTCTGGCTCCGTCCAATGCTTCGAGATGGAAGAGCTGATGCACAGCAAGGCCGCCGTGCTGGCAGTGCTGGGCTATCTGTTCGCGCGCTTCGACGAACGTTTCGACGGCGCGCCGACCTTGCTGATTCTTGACGAGGCCTGGCTGTTCCTCGACGACCCGGTGTTTGCCGCGCGTATCCGTCAGTGGCTCAAGACGCTGCGCAAGAAGAACGTCAGTGTCATCTTCGCCACGCAGTCACTGGCCGACATCCAGAACTCGTCCATCGCCCCGGCCATCGTGGAGAGCTGCGCCAGCCGCATCTTCCTGCCAAATCCGCAGGCGACCGAACCGCAGATTCGCACGATCTACGAAGGCTTTGGTTTGAGCCGTCGCCAGATCGACATCGTGGCCGAGGCGGTTCCCAAACGCGACTACTACTACCAGTCCCGGCTGGGCAATCGCTTGTTCGACCTGGACCTCGGGCCGGTCACGCTGGCCTTTGCCGGTGCCTCGACACCGCAGGACCAGCGCGCGATCGACGAAATACGTGATGCGGTATCCCGTTCGGTGCCGTCTCCCGACTTCGCAGCCGCCTGGCTGCGCCATCGCGGCCTCGATTGGGCCGCCGACCTTGTTCCGTCCTTTCCGTCCCATTCATCCATCCCACAGGAGTACCCATCATGAAAAAAACCATCCTCGCCATTGCCGCCGCAGCGCTGGTGACTCTCATGCCTACCGCACACGCGCAGTGGGTCGTGATCGATCCGTCCAACCTGGCCCAGAACATCATGACGGCCGCACGGACGCTGGAGCAGATCAACAACCAGATCAGGCAGCTCCAAAATCAGGCGCAGTCGCTGATGAACCAGGCGAAGAACCTCACCGGTCTGGACTTCAGCGCGTTGAATGAACTGCGTGCTTCGCTGTCGGCGACAAACCAGCTTATCCAGCAGGCGCAGGGATTGGCGTTCAACGTGTCGCAGATGGAGACCGAATTCCAGCGGCTCTACCCCGACGCGTATTCCGCTTCCACCTCGGGAACCCAGATGGCGACCGATGCGCGTTCGCGTTGGCGCAATTCGCTCGAAGCGCTACGCACCGCGACCAAGGTGCAGTCACAGGCGGTGCAGAACTTCGCGTCCGATGAGCAGACGCTGACAGACCTGGTGAA
>DATEUJ010000140.1:0-12622 GCA_035283185.1 Anaerolineae bacterium
GTGCTGAAGCGGCGGTGTTACGGCCTGTTCAATCTCGGCCATCTGTTCCAGCGCATTTTCCTTGATCTGGAAGGCTACCGACTGTTTGCCTGAGTCAACCGCCAGATATGCCCGTCATCACGGCAATTCCCAATGAACCAAGATGTCAGCCTCACCAGACACCGGGACACCCGGCGAGGCCGTTACAAACGCACCGCAACGGATGCTGCGCGCAACGGATAAGCGGATGCGCATCGCGTAGATAAACCATCCGTTTACGGGAGCACTGCACCGCATGTGTCCGTTGTCCATCTGTTGCATAGCGCTCCTGGCAACCTCTGGTTGCACACTGGAATCTCGGGTGGGCACACGCGCCCGCCGTCATCATGGGCAACAGCGCTTCGATTGCGATATGGAGTACAGTGTTGACTGGCACTGCGTTGGTGCTATACTGTCCGCGTTCAACTTTGCAGGAAAACCGGCATAAGCATCCCGAGGCGAGGGCCAGTGCGCTCGCTTCGCATCTTCGGCTCTCACTGATCTTTGAGTCAGCCCGTGAGGAGCGATTCCAACGAGGAGGCCGTATGAAGCGCCTGGCTCTAGCGACCGCGTTGTCTCTGGCCCTCGCCCTGGGCTTGATGCTCAGCCTGTTCTGGCTCCTGGGCGGCTTCGATGCAGCGTGGCGGACCGCCTACGCTGCGGAATTGCACGTTTGCTCCAGTAGTTGCCTCTATGCATCCGTCCAGGCCGCCGTCGACGCGGCCAGCGCGGGCGACATTATCAAAGTCGCCGCCGGCACCTACACCGGCGTGAGCGCCCGCGCGAGCGTGACGCAGGTCGTCTACATCAGCAAGACGATCACCATCCAGGGCGGTTACACGACGACCAACTGGACGACGCCTTACCCTGTCACCCAACCGACGACGCTCGATGCTCAAGGGCAGGGAGGTGTGATGTACATCACCGGGAATGTCAGTCCTACAGTCGAAGGGCTCCACATTACGGGAGGCGCGTCCTTTTTTGACTTCAATCAAGACCTTTACTTTGGCGGAGGAATCTATGTCGTCTCGGCCACGCCAACCATCAGCGGCAACTGGGTGTTTAGCAACACCCTGGGTGTAGGGCCTTGCTTGTGCAATGGGGGAGGCGGCCTGTTCTTGTCGCACAGCAAGGCTACCGTTCGCGGAAACTGGGTATACAGCAATACATCCATGTTAGGTGGCGGTCTGATGCTGAGTGATAGTGATGCGACCCTGAGCGGGAACTGGGTGTTCGGCAATATCAGCCCCCTCAGGGGCGGCGGCTTGGCTCTGGTACGCAGCGCCGCCGCCGTCATCGGGAACAGCATCGTCTCCAACAGCGCCAGCGATCGTGGCGGCGGCATTTACGTGTTGAGCAGCGCGGCCACGATCAACAACAACACCGTCGTGTCCAACAGCGCCAATCCGGGTAGCGTGGGTGTGGGCGGCGGGGTGTACCTGCAATCGAGTCTTGCTACTGTCAGTGGAAATTCGATTGCCTACAACAAGGCGTACCAGGGCGGCGGCGTGTCAACCGGCGTCAGCACCACACTCAGCGGCAACCTCATCCGCTTCAATACTGCCACATACCGGGGCGGCGGCGTGAGTCTTGGCGGCGGTTTCAGTGGAGATGGCCTCGCCCCTCCCGTGCTCGTCGGAAACACGATCGTCTCAAATACCGCTCCGTCCGGAGGCGGATTGTTCTTCACCCTGAGCGATGCCACGCTGATCAACAACGTCGTGGCCGACAATCATGCGACCGCGAACGGCAGCGGACTGTACGTCGGATGGTCGTCACCCCGCCTGACGCACAACACGATCGCCCGCAACACAGGTGGAGATGGCAGCGGTATTCTTGTCGCCTCGTTCGCCAGTGGCAGCGCAGTAACCCTGACCAACACGATACTGGTCAGCCACACAGTGGGCATTACTTTGTTGGCCGGCGATACAGCCACACTGCAAGGCACGCTATGGGGCACTGGCGTCTGGGCAAACGGAAGCGACTGGGGTGGTGACGGCACCATCCTCACCGGCACGGTCAACGTGTTTGGCGATCCGAAGTTCGTGAATCCGGCGGTCGCCGACTATCACATCATCTCGGGATCGGCAGCGATCGACGCGGGGATCAATGCAGGGGTGGCGACGGATATCGATTCTCATCCGCGCCCCTATCAAACTCCCGACCTGGGCGCCGACGAATACTGGCCACCCGGCGCGCTCAAACTCGTCTACCTGCCGGTGGTGCTGCGGCAGTTCCCGTAGGAGCAACCGACAACGCACATGATGTGCGGCGTGAAAAACGAAACCTCCCGAAGGATTGAATCCTTCGGGAGGTTCGTTGTTGTTACATCCTTTTTAGCCATGAAGCCGGGCGAGCTTGGCCACATCACGAGCGCGTTCAGCCGCGCGTTCTGCCAGGAGCGCCTGCGTGAGCGAGGCGCCGCCCGCATACTTGCCATAGGTCGCGCGGATAGCCTGGTCTAGCTTGGCGCGAGATCGGCGGCGAGAGCGAGCAGCCAGCAACTGCCGGACCTGCCTGTAGACTTCGGGGGGCAGGTCAATCTTTTTGCCTTTGGGAGTAATCAACTGAGCGGGTCGAGCCATTTGGTCTACTCCTTCCATCTCGTCCCATTATAGCATTGCGAAAGCATTCAGAATAGCTCTTACTCCTGCGAGCGTTATTCGCCCAGCTTCTCCTTATCAATCGACAGATACCGCTCGATCGGCACGGCGATCGGCGTCAGCGCGTAACCCTCGATGTACGGCTTGACCAGCACGAAGCTCAGTCCGTGATTCAGGAAGATGCCGGCGGCGTCCTCGACGATCATCCGCTCGGCCTGCTGGTACATCTCGATGCGCCTGTACACGTCACGCTCGACACGGGCGGTTTCCAGCAGCGTATCCAGCTCTGGATTGCTGTACCTGCCCAGGTTCTGCTGCGCGTCAGAATGAAACAGCACGTCGGCGAAGTTCTCCGGGTCGGGATAGTCGGCGCACCATCCGTAGGAGAACAACTGCCCGTGCTCCCCGTCGTGCAGCTTGTCGAAGAACTTGTCAGGCTCGAGATTCTCCACTTCGATCGTCACGCCCAGGTTCGTCTGCCACATCTGCGCCAGCGCCGCCACGTCGGAATCCACGTCGCTGCCGAAGCCACCGCTGGTGAAGACGATGGGCGGCAGATTCTCAGCGCCGCCGTAGCTCGACTCGGCCAGCCGCCGCCGGGCAAGCTCGGGGTCGAACGGCAGGCCCTCGTAGGTCATGTCGTAGCCCGGCATGGCCGGTGGATACAGGCCGTGCGCGGGGATGTCAATGCCCTGCAGGACGACGTCGACGTAGCGCTGCCTGTCGACGGCCAGGGCGAAGGCATGGCGCACCTTCGGGTCGTCGAACGGCGGCTCCGTCACGTTGAAGGTGACGAACGAGGTGCACATGCTCACGCCCTCCAGCAGGTCGGCGTTGAGCGGCTCCTCGGGATCGCGCACGCGCTCGGCGTCGTACGTGCCGACGCCGGCGATGTCGACGTCGCCGGTTTCGTACAGGCGGATGGGAATGCCGGAGAAAAGCGGCACGACGATGAAGCGGATCGCGGGCGGATCGAGGTAAAAGCCCTCGTTGCGCTCGTATAGGCGTAGCTCGAACGGATCCCAGCGAATCAACTTGTAAGGCCCGCTCCCGTTGGGCGTGCGATACCATTCCGGCCCCGATTCGACGTTGGCCCGGTCGACGACGGCCGCAGTGCCGTAAGCCAGTTTCATCACGAAGTACGGCTTCGGCGTGTCGATGGTGACCTGAAGCGTGAGATCGTCGATCGCTTTCAAGCCGCCGATCGACTCAGCCTTGCCCTCGTGCTTGTCGCGCACGCCGACGATGTCGCCCAGATACGTGAGCACCGTGTCAGAATCGGTTTCCGGATCGGCGGCCCTCTCCCACGAGTAGACTACGTCCTGCGTCGTGACCGGCCGCCCGTCGTGGAAGCGCGCGTTGTTGCGCAGGTGGAAAGTGTAAACCGTGCCGTCGGGGCTGACGTCCCACGACTCGGCCAGGTCGGGCACGACCTCGAGCTGCCGGTTGAAGGACACCAGGCCGCTGAACACCAAGTCGTCGCCGCCGCTGACCGCCGGATCGTAATCGCGCGGGTTGGTCGACTCGCCGCCCGACAGGAACAGTGCCTCTTCGCGCGGAATACCGTACAGGCGCGGCGTCTCGAAGCGAATGCCGTCGACCATGCTGTCGAGGACTTCCCGCGCAAGCTCCAGTTCATCCGGCGGCCCAAAAGCCAGCAGCGAAAACAGTCGCCCGGCGTGCTTCGTGGAGTAGACAATTACGGCGATAGATTCGCCATTCGTAAGCCGGCCCGAAAAGCCTCCCCTCCAAGCTTCGCGGCCATCTGCCAGCGCAAACCGTTCGTCTTCGAAGTTACTAATGTCAGACAGGCCACTGCCGACCGCAACGCGCACCTCCTGCGCGGCTTCTTCCAGCGTGAGGTCGTCCGGCATCGGCACGTAGAAGACGGTGACGGCGACGTTGACAAACAGGCTAAACAGCCAGGTCAGAGTCGCTTCATCTTGGCCAGGCGCAGACCGCCACGAACGCGGGTATTCAAACGTAATGCCAAGCTCGGCGTTCTCGTACAGGCCCGGCTCCGGCCTTGACTTGTCGGGGAGCGTGGCAGTCGGCAGGTAGGGCGTGGGCATCTTGGTCGGGTGGTCGGGTGGTCGGGTGGTCGGGTGGTCGAGTGGTCGGGTAGGCGAGTGATCGGCGCCGGCGTGGCGGTCGGCCTCGGCGTTGTACAGGCTGAAACCAGAGCGCCAGCCGCCAGGGCTGCTGCGAGCAATCGACGGAGGTGGCCGGCCTTCATTGGCTCTTCCCCCTGCGCGAGATGACTGCGATCGCGGCAATGACGACCACGCCGACAACTCCCGCCATGACGAGGAGGGTGGTCGAGTAGTCAGGTGGTCGGGTGGTCGGGTGGGTCTGCGTTGCAGGGAAGGCTTCGGTAACAGGCGCCGGCGAGGGCGTGAACGTCGCAAGCGCCGCGTTGGCGATTGGCCTGTAAGTCGGGACGGGAGTCGGATACGGAGTGGGTTTCAGCGCCTCCGCCCGGCGAGGCTTCGCGCCGATCGATACGCGCCAGGCATCCTCCAGCCCGTCAAGCCCGAATCCATAAATGCCGTTCAGGGCCTGTTCGATCGTCATGCCGTCGCGCAGGTTTTCGAACAACGCGCGCAGCTTGTCCGGGCCATATTCGGCGATCAGAAAACTCACCAGGCTGTACGACTCCGTGTACGACAGATCGGCCCTGTCAGGGTGCTCAGAGAAGCCCCCGCTGAGCGCGCGGACGGAGATCAACTCGTCGGCGGAGATCGCATCCTCGAGTGCAGCTTCCCAGGCAGACTCCAGCCTGCCCTCGGCGTACACGGCGATGCCTTCGTTGAGCCAGGTCGGCACGTCGCCCAGACACGAGAACGTGAGATGCCCGACGAGCACGTGCGTCAGCTCGTGCGCCTCCGCCCGCCTGCCCCACGCCACCTGGCCTGGGCTGTCCGGGCTGATGCCGATCAGCAGAATGTCGTGCTCGGGACGGGCCTGGCCGCCGGTCCAACCCGGTTCGTAAAGAATCGCTTCGCGCATATCGGCGGTGTCGGCGTAGACATACATATCGATCGGCGACTCCGCTTCGATGCCGGTTGTCTCGTTCAGGCGTTTCAGGGACTCCACGGCCGAGCCGAGCAGGTCCTCGGCGAAGCTGCGCGTCCCCTCGTACCAGTGGAAGGTGAGCATGTCCTGGCTGATGCTCCGCCAATCGTGGACGTCGTCCAGCCACACGATGCGCTCTTCGTCCGACGCGGCTTCGTCCCCGGCTTTGTCGAAGGCGCGCCAGCGATACCAGACTGTCGCGCCAGGCGGCTCCGCCCCGGATTGCAGCATTTCCCACGTCCACGACACGTCGACGGCCTTCCCCGGCTCGAAATCGGGGAAGGCTTTGGCGGTGACCGCGCCGCAGGTGAGCTTCTCGACGCCGTATTCGAGCACCACCTGGTCGATCTCGGCATCGCTCTCAATGCGAGCCTCGAAAGTCAGGCGCTCAGGGAACTCCATCGTGACGCCGCGATTCTCGATGAGGATCGAACCTTGCGCTGAGGCGCTCGATGCGCCAGGCGCCAATATTGCCAGCAGCGCGGCCAACGTAAAACGTGAAACGTAAAACGTGATGCGTGATGCGTGAGATTCGTCATTCCACATTCTGCATTCGTCATTCCGCATTCATCATTTTCTTCAGCACCCTCTCGGCCACTTCACGGGCGAAGGCCGCCTCGTCTGTGTTCCGCTCTGCCGGCTCGACATGCTGCCCCGGCGCATGGCATACGCCGCAGTGGGCACAGAAGTCCTCTGCATCCGCTGGCCGGCTCAGGCCGAGCGCCTCGCGCTGCGCGATGAGCTTTACCACCTCTTCCGGCGGCATCTCCGCTGGCGCTCCCACAGGCGATGCGCCCAACAGCCGGGCCATGAAGGCGATACGGCTCATCTGCTCGATCGATTCGGTCTTGAGGAAAGCGTCGAGCGGATCGCGGCCGACCGCCAGCGTGCCGTGCCGCTGCAGAACGATCGCATCGTGACCGGCGATCAGGTCGCGAATGGCGCGGGCGTTTTCTTCCGAGGAAGGCGTAGCGTACTGCGTCGTCGGCACGATGCCCAGCGTGACGATGACTTCGGGGATCAAACATTGTGCCAGATCAACGCCGGCGATGCTCAGCGCGACCGTCGTCGGAGGGTGAGCGTGCACGACTGCGCCGATGTCAGGCCGGCGGCGGTAGGCTTCCAGGTGCATTCGCATCTCCGAGGTCGGCTTGAGATGGCGATTGGCGGGGTTGGATGATCCAACACGATTGCCGTCCAGGTCGACGACGATCAGTTGCTCCGGCTCCATGAAGCCCTTGCACAGCCCGCTGGGTGTCGCCAGGATGCGATTCGCGTCGAGCCGTGCCGAGACGTTGCCGTCGGTGGCGACGATCAGGCCCTTGTCATACAGCAGTTTGCCGATGCGGACGATCTCGCGGCGCAGGTGTTGCTCGGTGGAAACGGGCATTGGTTATCGTTTAACGATTGAATAAACTCTTTGAAGTCTTGGTTCAGCACCGTACCTCCAGCGATGGTACTCCTGCCGGATTTGTTCGAGGACTGCGAGGCGTGTCCAATATGGTTGCGATCTCCAGTAAGCGAAATCGCTCTTTTGCTGGCGGAGATTTACTTTGACAACAGACTTCTGGATGCTGATTGCTCGTTCCATGGTGTCTCTATTGTATGCCAAAAGATCGTACTCTACACATCATCATCCCGCATCACGGGACGTGAGATGTGGAAGTCCTCATGACGGCGAGCGGAACGGGGGAGATAACTGCGGCGAACGGCGCGCTAGGAAAGGTCGATCTCGTCGACAATGCCGACGACGACGGCGCGGATGGCGCCGTCCGGCTCCAGGCCGACGATCTGGCGCGCCGAGTTGCCCTCGTCCAGCACCAGCACCCGATCGCCCACGCCGGCCTGCACCACGTCGACGGCGACGTCGTACTTCTTGTCGGGCATACCCTCCGGCGACAGCCGCTCAACCAGCAGCAGCTTGCGGTTGGCGAAAGTCTCGTGCTTGATGGTCGCGACGACCGTTCCGAAGACGCGTCCGATGTACATAGTCAAGTCGTGAACAAATCCCTGAGTTCCTTCAGTTCCCTCAGTTCCCTCGACGTTCAAGGAACTCAAGGAACTATTTCAACCTGGTCGACGATGCCGACGATGGCGTGATCCACGGGCACGAATTTCACCGGCAGGGCGAGCGCCGCTTCACGCACGCCAATGACGAACACCAGGTGACCCGGCCCGGCCTGCGCCGTCGCGTCGGCCGCGACGAGCGGATCGCCGTCCGGCTGCTGGCGCTTGTCGAGCGGCTGGACGATCAGGAACTTGACGCCTTCCAGGCCGGTGTATTTGCGCGTTGCGACGACGGTGCCGATTACTTTAGCTAGCTGCATGCGCTTATGCCTCAGTTGGAGACACGATTGGCTGTGCGGGTAACGTGAACTCATTCAACAAGCGAACGAATTGCAGACGGTCTTTGATCGAATGGTAAAGCTTCGCATCAGCCGTGATTAGCTCAATGGAATTTGCCGCAGCCAGTGCCAAGTACAGCGAGTCGTATACTGTGCAATTGTGAGAACGAGCAACATCGAGAGCGGCAGCAAGAAGGTTTTGCGACGGGGTGATCGTCAAATCCAGATCAAGCAGATCGCGGATCATCTCACTGGAAGTTGATAGATCCAGTTCGGAGCGTCTCTTCCATAGTACGTTGGCAAATTCGATAAGCAGCAGATCGGGGGCAAGCAGCTCGCATTCACCCGAGGTCAAGGCGTCATGCAGATGGAGCGCACGGTCGCTGTCCTCCTCGGGCAGAAACCACTTGATAGCAACTCCACAGTCGATGACATACCGCAGCGTCATCGCCCGTCTCGAAACTGGCGGATCAGGACACTGCTATCAGACATCTGGCCGAAGCGTGTACGAAGCGCCTCGCGGCGGGCATCTATCCGCTTGCGTACATCTGCTCGGCTCCGCCGCCGAGGCCGGATCGTCACACTCTGATCACTCGAAACAATCATCTCGAGTTCTTCGGCTCCTCCGAACAGAGACTTAGGAATGAAGATGCCTTCTTGCAACTCTTGAATGTCAACGACCCGGGCTACAAGCTTTCCCATTGAACTCTCCTCAACACCACTTTGCTTCATGAAGAACATTATAACTCAAATCGATCACTCATCCACCGACCCCGACCACCCCTCACCGACATTCGCGCCGAAGCGCGTGCGGGCGACGATGTTTGCGCCCATCTCGCCGTGCAGTTGCGGGATGACGATCTGGTTGACGATCAGGCTGGAATCGATCGCCCGCGCGCCGATCTCGACCGCCGCCTCTACGTCGGGCACTTCGCCGGTGTACAGCACGAGTCCCTTGCCGTGCAGTCCGTCGGCGAGCCGCAGCTCGAGCAGCGAAACCTCTGCGCCCTTGACGCCTGCATCGGCCGCGTGAATCGCCGCCGCGACCGTGCTCGTCTCAATGATCCCGAGCGACGGGCCGCGCGGCGCGCGCTCGCCCTCGCCTCCCGGCGCAGCGCTCGCCGCGATGGCCGTCACGACCGAGGGATGCACCTGCGGCAAAAACACGAAGTCGACCACGTGGCTCGCGCCGGCGCCGCGTCCCGCTTTCAACGATTCCTCGACGTCGGCGACCGCGCCGCTGATCAAGACGAGATATTTGCCCGGGTGCACCGTGCCGGCCACCAGACGCGCGATCGGCGCTTTCTTGGCCATGGCGTCGCCGGCGTGCATGCCGGCCGCAATGCTGCCGAACTCGACCAGTGCGAGTGCAACAGTCTCAACCGCAATCTCCAATCTCTAATCTCCAATTACCAAAAGGCTACGCAATCGCGCGTATCGCCGAGGCGAAAGGCGAATCGGGCTGGCTGATCAACAGCGGCGCGCCGTGCCCAAAGGCAGCCGGCTGGGCTTCGTCGTAGGGCAGCGCGGCCGCCACCGGCCGGCTCAGGGCCTTCTCGATCCCCTGCCGCGACAGGCCGGCGTGCGGCATCACCTGGTTGACGACCAGGGCGACTTTGTCGTCGCCGACGCCGAGCGTCTTGAGCGCGCGCAGCGTCGCCACCGTCGATTGCAGCGAGGCGATCTCCGGCGCCAGCACTAGCCAGATTTCGTCGGCGAGCTGCAGCGCCGCGCGCGCCGCGCCGTTGAGAACCGAAGGCGCGTCGACGATCACGCGCTGGAACCTTTCCCGCAGCAACCGCAGCATCTCGGCAAACGGCTCGACGGGGAGCGGCTCGTCAATCAGCGGCACGAACGGCGCAGCCAGCACGTGCAGGCCGGACTCGTGCGCCAGCAAGTACTTGCCGGCCGCTTGCGGATTCAGATCAGCCGGCGCGCGTAGCCACTCGCCCCACGAGATCTTGGGGCTGATCCGAAGCTGCAGCGCGGCGTGTCCTGAGGCCGCCGACAGATCGACCAGGCAGGCGCCAGCGCCTGCCCGCTGCTCGCGGAGCGCCACATTGACGGCGATGGAGCTTACCCCGACGCCGCCGCGCAGCGACATCAACGTGAGGATGCGGGACGGTAGCAGGCGTGCCTTTTTCCCGCCCTCGAGCAGCTCGTCGACCTTTCGGATCAGCTCGGCCGGCGATACCGGCTTCGACATGTAATCGTCGGCCCTGGCCGCCAGCGCCGCTTCGCGGTCGACCGGCTGGGCGCGCGCGGTCAGAATCAGCACCACGATGCTGGCCGTGGCCGGGTCGTCGCGCAGCGCACGGCACACCTGATAGCCGTGCACGCCGGGCATCATCACGTCGACGATAGCCAGGTCGGGCTGGAGCTCGCGCGCTTTGGCCAGCCCGTCGGCGCCGTCGGCCGTCGTCGTCACCGTGTGGCCGCCACGCTCGAGCATCAATCGCAGCATATTGAGCAGGTCGAAGTCGTCGTCGATGACGAGAATGTGGGCCATTATCGGCTCCCTTGAGGGGCAGTCGCCGCCGCCGGCGCGTCGCTCACGCAGAAGACTTGAATGCGCTCCTTATTCACCAGGATCAGCTCGCCGCTGAAGCTTACCGACTGCAGCAGCGAGATCGTCGCCGTGGCTTTGTAAATCGGCATGAAGCGTTCGGTCCCGATCGCCATCATCTTGTGCAGGTCGAGCGCGCCCGAGACGTCGATCTGGCCGGCGATCTCGAAGGACGGAACGGTGCAGAAGGCGTGCCGGCTGCGCCGCGACAGATACTGCGCCTGCGGCACGGCTTTGAGCGCCAACTCGATCTGCGCAGCGACGACGCAAAACGAAACGTTCTCTTTGCGCAGGATCGAGATGGCGTAGTCGGCCACCAGATCACCCGGTTTGTCGATGCGGGATACGTAGGCGAGGTCTAGCTCGATGTACGACAAAGTGTGATCGTTCAGCGTGTCGACCAGCGGCCGGCCGCGCACCAGGAACTGCGTCGAGATGCGGTGGCTGTGGGTGAAGAAATCTACGGTGAGCCGTCGCGAACCGACTTGTGCAGGCGACATCGGCGCTCCTTACTAATTACCGCTTACCGATCACCGATTACTGATCACTGATTACTGATCACTGATTACTGATCACTCATCAGTTCACACGATCCTGAACGAATCGACCAGCGTGCAGCGGCGCGGGCGGCAGAACGTGCTAGGGCGGGTCATTCCCTCGCCCGTCGTGCCGGCGATAGAGAACGAGCAGTAGCCTTCCCCGTTGTATCCCAGGCCGGCCAGGCTCGGCCCGTTCTTGACGAAGATCGAGCAGTCGATCTCGCGCGCCATCCGATCCAGATGATCGATGTGCCTGGAATACATCACGGCCGTGTGCCGGAATCCGTGCTCGGCCTGCACCGCCAGATCGATCGCCTCGCCGGCGTCCGGCACGCGCACCAACGGGATGATGGGCATCAACTGCTCGCTCCACACCAACGGATGCTCGCGCGGGACATCGGCGAAGATCAGGCGGGCTTCCTTCCCGGCGCTGACGCCGATCTCGGCGAGGAGCACGCTGGCGTCTTTGCCGACGAACTTCTTGTTCATCACACCTGGCTTGCCCGGGCCGCGGTCTTCCTCGAAGATCGCCTTGCACAGGCGTCCGAGCTGCCAGGACGAGACCTCGACTGCGCCGTGCGCCGACAGGCTGCGCTTGAGGTCGTCGGCGATGGCGTCTACGGCAAAGATCTCTTTCTCGTCCGTGCAGATCACGTTGTTGTCGAACGACGCGCCCTTGACGATGCCTTTGCCGGCGACGTCGAGATCGGCCGTCTCGTCGACGACGACCGGCGGATTTCCCGGTCCGGCGCAGATGGCGCGCTTGCCGGTCTGCATCGCCTCACGCACGACGGCCATGCCTCCCGTAACCAGCACGACGCGCACGCCTTTGTGGCGCATCAATGCCTGCGCCGTCTCGATCGTCGGTTCGGCGACGCACGTGATCAGATTGGCCGGCCCGCCGGCGGCCTGGATCGCGCGATTGAGCACGCGGACCGTGCTGGCCGAGCAGCGCTTCGCCGACGGATGGGCATTGAAGACGACGACGTTCCCGGCGGCGATATTCCCGATCGAGTTGCCGATCACGGTCGCCGTGGGGTTGGTACTGGGCGTGATGGAAGCAACCACGCCGAACGGCGCCCATTCGACGATGGTCAGGCCGTGATCGCCGCTCCACGCGGTCGTCGGCAAATCCTCGGTGCCCGGCGTCCTGCGCGCGTTAAGCAGGTTTTTTTCGATCTTATCTTCATATCGGCCCAGGCCGGTTTCCTGCCAGGCCTCATGCGCCAAGGCAGCGGCGGCTTCTTCGGCGCCGCGCCGCATCGCGGCGATCAGCTTCGCGCGCAATTCGAGCGGCATGCGGCGAAACTGCCGGAAGGCGGCGCTCGCGGCGGCGACGGCGCTGTCCACATCGGGAAAGACCGGGCCGCCGGAGGAGCGTGCGGAGACCTCCGAGGTCTTGAAGACCTCGGAGGTCCTAGTGCTGCGCAGTTCGGCCAGGACTTGCTGGACAATCGCATCAATGCGGGCGTCATC
>DATEUJ010000141.1:0-38743 GCA_035283185.1 Anaerolineae bacterium
TGCGTCTTCACCTTGACGGTACACAGCGCGCACCTCGTCATCGGTGGGTAAGGGCAACGGTGTCATGGGCTTGACTATAGCAGCTTTGGATATGACGGGCAGTAGATTTACGTTAGAAATCTGCTAAGGCTGAGCAGTTACTGTCGAATGAGGAATGCAGAATGAAGAAGAAAGCGGCGTCTATCATCCCGACTTAAGTCTGCCTTCACCTGGCTCTCATTTGCGCGGCCTAAACTTGTCCTGGAACCGTCTTCGGAGCGGCCCACATTCCACATTCTGCATTGACCTTCGATGTCTATCCGTGTCCGCCTGACCCTGTGGTACACGCTCGTTCTGTCCGTAATCCTCGCGGCGATCGGCTTCGCTATCTACAACGTCTTTGTTGCCGTGATAGGGGAGAACGTCGACCGCAAGCTGAACGAGACGGCGGCGCTGGTGTTCTCGGTCAGCACCGTCAGTCGGCTGGGCGAGGTTCGCATTCCGGTCGCGGCAGATGTGTTTCGCAGCGCCGGCCTGTACCTGCAGGTGATCGACCCTCTCGGGCGCGTCGTGGGCATGTCGGATTCGCTGCGGGGCTACGACAAGCCGATCAACCCGGCCGTGCTCAGCCTCGACCTGGCGGACTTTCGCCCGGTGCGGCACGACGTGCGCGAGGGCGACGTGCACCTGCGCGTGCTGACCGTGCCGATCGGCTCGCCAGGGCAGATCATCGGCTATCTCCAGATCGGCGTGCAAATGGATTCGTACGACGAGTCGCTGTCGCAGCTCACGCGTCTCTTGCTGGCCGGGTGGGTAGCCGGCGTGCTGCTGGGCGGCGTGGGCGGCGCGTTCCTGGCGCGGCAGGCGCTGCGCCCTATCGACGACGTGACGAACACGGCGCGGGCCATCTCGGAGGCTGGCGATCTGAGTCGCCGCATCCCTGTTCCACGCGCGCGAGACGAGGTGGGCCGCCTGGCCACGACCTTCAACGGCATGCTCGCGCGGCTGGAGGCGCTGTTCAAGGCGCAGCAGCGCTTCACGGCGGACATCTCGCACGAGCTGCGCACGCCGCTGACGACGATTCGCGGCAATCTCGACCTGATCCGCCGCATGCGCGTCGCCGACGACGCGTCGCTCGACGCGGCGCAGGGCGAGATCGAGCGCATGACTCGGCTCGTCGGCGACCTCCTGCTGTTGGCGCAGGCCGACGCGGGCCTGCCGATCCGGCGAGCGCCTGTGGCGCTCGATGCCGTCATGGTCGAAGTCTTCGAGCAGATGCGAGCCATCGCTGGCGGCGTGAATGTCGGCGTCGGCGCCGAGGACGCGATCGCGGTGATGGGCGATGCCGACCGGCTCAAGCAGCTCATGATCAACCTGGTCGGCAACGCCGTCCGATACACGCCCGCCGGCGGGAGCATCACGCTGAATTTGAAGCGGCGAGACGGCTGGGCGGTATTCAGCGTGTCCGACACCGGGCCGGGCATCCCGCCCGAGCATCTGCCGCACATCTTCGAGCGGTTCTACCGCGTCGAAAAATCGCGCTCGCGCCAAGAAGCGGGCGTGAACGGCGCGTCGAGTGGCGCCGGGCTAGGGCTGTCGATCGCGCAGTGGATCGCCCAGAGCCACGGCGGGCGGATCGAGGCGCAGAGCGAGGTCGGGAAGGGGACAGTGTTCACGGTGTATTTGCCGGAGCTGAGACAGTGATGCGTGAAACGTAAAACGTGAAACGTAGAACGTGATATGGCTGCTCCCACCGGATTGTCAAATCCGGTGGTCGTGAGCGGCGGATATGACTATCCGCCGCGAGCAGCAGAATGCCGTTGCACCCGTTTGAGTCATGAGCCAAGGTCGAGGAGCGTCATAAATGATTCGCCATTTTGCAGTGCTGTTCGTCGCGTTCGCCGTGGCGCTGGCTGCGTGTACGCCGTCTGACCCGACGCCGACCGCCGTGCAGGTCGTCTCCCCAACTCCAGGTGAGCAGCCGGCCCGCACAGAAGCGCCGCCTGATACGCCGTCGCCCGAGCCGCCGACAGTCGCGCCAACGCCGGAGGCGACGCTTGGCCCGCTGGATGGAATCCTGCGCGAGCCGGTGACCGACGCCGATCGCGCCAATGCGGAGGCGATCGGTGCTGCCGATCTGCCTATAGGCGATTTGCGAGATCTGGCGATACGGTTCAAGGGATTGCCGGCCGACACGCCCGAAAGGACGTGCACGACCGCGCCGGCGCACAACCTCGGCGACCGGCTCGTATTTCAGGTGTCCAACAACGACACGTTCGAGCAGTTCGAGGTGACCGCGACGTTGGTGTCGAAAGAGCCGAATGTGTACATGTGGGTGGACGACAAATGGCTCGGCCAGATCGACAGAAACGCCGTTGCCGCCGCCGCCAAGGAGTTGAGCCAGCAGATCATCCCGCGCAATCGCGAGCTGTTCGGTCTGGAATGGTCGCCGGGCATCGACTGCGACGAGAACCTGCACGTGCTGCACACCTCCAACACGGCGGCGGGCGGCTACTTCTCTAGCGTCGATCAATACACGACGGCCGTCCGGGAAGACTCGAACGAAAAAGAGATGTTCTACATCGACGTCGAAGGCATCGGCGCGCCATCCCTCATCGGGGGCAGCTTTTACCTCGGCACGCTGGCGCACGAATACCAGCACATGATTCACTTCCACGTGGATCGGAACGAGGATACGTGGGTGAACGAAGGGCTGTCCGACCTGGCGATGTTCCTGAATGGCTATAGCATTGGCGGCGCCGACTTCGCTTTTGCCGAGGAGCCGAATACCCAGTTGAATTTCTGGCCTGAGGGCGGCGGGCGAGGCGAGAATTACGGCGCGGCCTATGTGTTTTGGCTGTACTTCTACGATCAGTACGGCGAGCAGGGTATTACCGAGATCGTCGCCGATCCGCGCAACGGGCTGGACGGCGTGGCCGGGTCGCTGCAGAGGACCGGCTATCCGGGTGCGCTCGACGATTTCTTCGCCGATTGGGTGATCGCGAAGTTCGTGGACAATCCGTCACTGGGAGATGGACGGTATGGGTTTGAGGAAACCGATCCGCCGACGGCCGATATTGCCCAGACGTTCGATTCATTCCCCCACCAATTCATGCGCCCGCGCCGCGTCAATCAATATGCGGCGCAGTATTACCAGTTGCGTGGCGACCGCGACCTGCACGTCGATTTCGTCGGATCGACCCGGGCGCGCATGATCGACGCCGAGCCGCACGGCGGCGAGACCTTCTGGTGGAGCAATCGCGGGGATAGCGCGGATATGCGCCTGACACGCGAAGTCGACCTGACCGGCGTCGACAAAGCGACTCTGAGCTTCTGGACGTGGTACGACACCGAAGCCGATTGGGATTACGGCTACGTGAGCGTGTCGACTGACGGCAGCCAGACCTACCAGATCCTCAAAACGCCATCCGGGACCGACCGCAATCCGAACAATAATAACCTCGGCTGGGGCTATACCGGAAACTCCGGCGGCGGCGAAGACCCCGCCTGGATTCAGGAAACCGTCGATCTCACGCCATACGCTGGCAAGAAGATTCTGCTGCGCTTCGAGGTCGTCAATGATCTCGCCGTGAACCTGCCTGGCTTCGCCGTCGACGACGTCGAGATCCCAGAGATCGGTTTCCAGGACGACGCAGAGATGGACACGGGTTGGACTGCGGAGGGCTGGATCCGGACGAACAACTTCGTGCCGCAGAACTTCATCGCACAGGTCATCGGCTACGGCAGAGACGGCAGCACGACGGTCACGCGCCTGCCGATCAACCCGGACAACACCGGCGCGTGGGATATCCCGCTCAGCCAGTGGAACTCAGGCGTGCTCGCGCTCGCGGCGACGGCGGTGAAAAGCAGTGAGCCGGCGCTGTTCAACTGGACGATCACGGAGAAGTAGACCATATGCTCCCGCCGGGTGTGCCACCCGGCGGCCAAGGGTCGAGGGTCGCAGACACCCGACGAGCGGAATCGAGTAGGGAGAGCGGGTCTCCCGCCCTCCCTCTCACACCACCGGGCATGCGGGGCCGCATCCGGCGGTTCGTCAAGCACTCCGCCCCCATTTCCCGGCGGCGCGCCAGCCATTCAGACACGTCTTTGCGAATGCCTTCGGAATAAACGGACAGATCGGGTTCCAGTTGCCCTTCTCTTTATCAGGCACGCCAAACGCGGGCCAGACGAGGTCCACCAGATCATCTTCGGGCAGCGCATCGCCGCGCTCGCGGAGCTGGTGCAGCTCGAAGGCAATGCGCGCCAGCCGGTTGCGGCGCGTCTCCCAGTCCAGCCCACCCCATTCCTTCAGACCAGCGGCGGCCTCGCCCGCTTTGTACGGCTCGGTGAGCAGGATACGCACGGCGTGCTCGTACAGCTCGGCCCGCTGCCGGGGCAACTCGCGCCGGGCGTAATGCACCAGCGCGAAGATGGTGACCATAAGCGGCGTGACGGCGAGATTGCGCACCCGCTCGTCGCTCAGTTTGATGCGATGGCACAGGTCGGTCGACTGGCGGCGGGCCTCGTCGCCGGGATACGCCGCGCCGCACCAACTGCGAATGAGCGTGTCGCGCTGGTCGGGCGTGAGCGGCTGCACGCGCACTTGCGGAAACCGCCGACCTCGGCCGCGCCGAAGTAGGCGACGGTGCGCGAGGTGACCAGGTAGCAGAAACCCACTCGCATGTGTCTTGCAGGTCCGGCGGGCAGAGCGGCACGGGCGTGGGAGTCGCGGTAGATGTCAATGCGGTCGCCGGGCCTGCAGCCGGCGTTGGAGTTGGCGGTGGAGGTGTATCTTTTGTGCGTGAGCTGCGATCGCGGCGAGACCGGCCAGAACAAAGACAATCACCGCCAGCAAGAGCGTAAGTGCAACGCGGCGAAGACTAGCGGTGCGAGGACTCATCGGGAAGGATGCATGTCCGGTCTGCCGGGCCATCCAACATTATGCGAAGGCGTCGCATGAACGCGCGCCCGATCAAGAACTCAGTGTTCCCTTCGAACGTGTCGACGAGCACGTTGACTTGCAAACGCAGTTCGGGGATGACGAGCAAAGCCCGGCTGATGGGCAAGATCAACGATTCGCCGGAGACAGTCATCCCAGTAGATCACTGCGCCTGAGGAAGTTCCCAGTCACTCAGGCCGGAGGAAACATACACAGCGTAGGGAACGAGGACTTCACCGTCGTAACCCGTGTCGAGATCGACAAGTTCCGGGCTGGAGGCATGAGGGCGGCCGTTGAGCGTTACGAGTTGGAGCCGGAAGGCAAATCGGTCGGGCGTATCCTGGCAGACGGGTTGCGATGAATCGGGTGTCGCCATCCTAGTCTCCTGGTCTTCGGCGGCGGCTCATCGCCGATGCGCACGACGAGGCGATGCCCCGCGTCTACGCGTGCTTCCGCCAGCCACAATTCAATCGCCTGAGCCAGAGCGGTCGCTTCGCCTTGTTCGCCGTAAAGTTCTCGGGCCTGCTTCTCGAATCGTTCTCGCAATGAGGCGGGGATTTCTATCGACATGCGATGCCTCTCGACCTGGTCACTGCAGCGTACGCCTGATTCGATCATATCACGAGCAGAACGCGTGCCACTTCACCGATGTCTCTCTCAGCCCGTGCAACTCCATCGGCGCGTTGCAGGTTCACTCCATGACGTCGCTCACCGCTACAACGACATCGGGAAACGCCTGCGGAGCCAGCGATGCGCCGGGGAGGGCACGTCGCATCGATAGATACCCGACCGGCGATGGCTCGGTGTAAACCTCGATCCACCCGTCGGGCAGCGACACCAGCCAGGCTTCGGGAATGCCCGCTTGCGCGTACAAGCGCATCTTCACGTCGCGGTCATAATTTACCGACGTATCGGCGACTTCGACGACCAGCAGCACGTCGCCCGGACCGGGATGGGCATCCGCGTAGTCGTCGGCGTGCGGACGTAGCAAGACGAGATCGGGCTGCGGCTCCGAATGCTCGCCCAGCGCGATCGGATCCTGCACTCCAATCAGGGCGCGATCGCCCAACCGGCGCGAGAACAACCTGTTCAATCGCTTGACGTGCCCGGCGTGCTCTGGACTAATGGGTGACATCTCGATGATCTCCCCTTCGATCAGCTCAACCCGATCATCCTCGCCGAGCGAACCGGCCCGGATGAGCAAACGATAATCGTCGACGGTCAACAGTCTGCGCTGCAATTGAACGGCCATGGCTCAGGCTCCCGGGATCAAGCGCGTCACAAAAAGATCATACTCCTGTTTCGCATCGTCGTCCAGCATGGGATCGGACCATTGAGAAAGTCATCGACGCTTTCGGTTGGGGCGACGCCGATGCGGGCGCGGCGCATGGTCCGAGTGCGCCGCCTCTGGCTTTGCGATCTGGCGCAGCTTGCGGACGAAGCCCGCCTCGTCGAAGGGACGATCCTCTTTGAGGATGTGCCAGATTTCACCCGCCAGCACTTCTCCAATACGATGAATGGCTTCGTGCCGCGACAGACCCTGCCGTATCAGAGTCTCGACGGTGCGGCCCGTTTGCTCAGGGTCTCCACCGGCGATCTGGTTCTCGATGGTCTGGTGGATGGTCACGTGCAGAATCGGATTTACCCCGTCGCGCTCGATCTGCGCGTCGGTCAGATCGTCGAGTCGCCCCCACAGGTCGGCGTACTCCGAATGCTCGCGCATCGCCTCGACCAGGCGCGCATCCTCATCGGAGAGGGGCTCGCCCAATTGCGCTTTCTCCCAGATCAGTCGTATCCGCTGACGAGTGAGCGCCTTCACATCGCGATAGACATCTTGTGTCTGGCTCATACTGTTCTCTTCCACAAGTCACTTCGCCGACTGAACAGGCAAGATCGCTGATTCGCCGATTCGCTGATTCGTTGCTAATCCGTTGACGCCTTCTTCTTCAGCTCGTACAACTTCGTCAGCGCCTCCAGCGGACTGAGCGCGTCCACGTCGAGCGACTTCAACTCATCCAACACCGGACTCTCCGCCGCGAACATTGACAGCGTGTGGCCTTATTCGACCGAGCTGCGGCGTTCAGCGCGCAACCTCTCCAGCACCTGCTCGCACAGTTCCGGGCGAATCCAGATGTCAGGTCGAGATTCGATCTCGCGAATTAGCAGCTCCGCGTCGAAGAACGTCAGGTGCCCGCGCCGATAGGCATCGGCGATGACGCCCAATGTGCCTTTGACGCGTAAACCTGAACGGCGGGCCTCTCGACGCCCGACTGCATCATCGATCAGAACCAACGCGTCGTCGGTCTCGAGAGCGAAGGATAGGGTCTCCATCTCGCCGACATCAAGTCGGGAGGCAGGCGTAAACTTTCGGATGGACTCAGGCGCGACGGCGACGATGGGCCACCGTTGTTGTCGCCAGAAAAGGCGAACGACGGGCGCATCCTGCGCGCCCGTCGCCAAACCATGCGTCACGACTTCGTCGTAAACCGCCCGCGTGATGTTGACTTCATCCCACAACTTGCTCAACAGGTCAAGCCGGTTGAGCTTGGCCAGCGCGATCAGCGGACCCGAATCGCACACCACCGTCGGCACTAAGCCAACTCCTCTTTCAGTGCGAGAGGGTCGGCCGGCGGCTCCAGGCCCTGCGCCCGCGCGTGGCGTGCCATCTCGTCTTCGCGCAGACCGGCCATCTGCGCTGCTGCGCCCAGTGACATTTCACCTCGAGCCAGTTCGGCCAGCGCCTGCTCAATGCGTTTCTGCTTGAGTCCTAGCTCGATCAACTCGATGATCGCATCGGCCTCGACTTCATCCAGCTCGCGCGACAGCCGCTCTGGCAAGCGCAAGATTCGTTCAGCCATACCTCACTCCTCATCTGGATCATAGCACGAGAGCACTCGGACACACACCAGCGTTACTACTGTGCCGACTTCTTCTTCAACTCATACAACTTCGTCAGCGCCTCCAGCGGCGACAGCGCATCAACATCGAGCGACTTGAGTTCCTTCAGCACCGGGCTTTCGGTCACAAACAGCGACAACTGTTGCACGGCGCTCGCGGGTTGTGTCGGCGCATGTGTCCACTCGCCCTGCTCCAACTCCTGCAAGATCTCCTCCGCGCGGTGAATCACCGGTTTCGGCAGCCCGGCCAACTGCGCGACGTGGATGCCATACGAGCGATCCGCCCCACCCTCGACGATCTTGTGCAGGAACACCACTCGGTCGCCCTCTTCCGCGACGGCGACGTTGACGTTGCGCACGTGCGGCAGCGTCTCGGCCAGCGCGATCAACTCGTGGTAATGCGTGGCGAACAGCGTCTTGCTCTTCAGGCGCGGGTGGTTATGAAGGTATTCGACGACGGCCCAGGCGATGCTCAGCCCGTCGTAGGTGCTGGTGCCGCGCCCGATCTCGTCGAGGACGATCAGGCTGCGCGCCGAGGCGTGATGCAGAATGTTCGCCGTCTCGACCATCTCGACCATGAACGTCGATTGCCCGGCGGCGATGTCGTCCTGTGCGCCGATGCGCGTGAAGATGCGATCGACCAACCCGATGCGCGCCCGCTCGGCCGGCACGAACGATCCGATCTGCGCCATCAGCACGATCAGCGCGGACTGGCGCAGGTAAACGGTCTTTCCGGCCATGTTCGGGCCGGTGACGATCAAGATGCGTGTGTCAGCGTCGAGTTTCAGATCGTTCGGTACGAAGCGCGTCTCGCTCAGCGTTCGCTCGACAACCGGGTGCCGTCCCGCGGCGATCTCGATCTCGTCGGCGTCGGTCAGTTCGGGCCGGACGTAGGCGCTGAGCGCGGCCACCTCGGCCAGCGCGGACGCGACGTCGATCTGCGCGATCGCCTGCGCCGCCGTCCTGAGCGCGCGGGCGCGGCTCGACACCTGCGCGCAGATTTCCTTGAACAGGCGGTTCTCGACCTCGACGAGGCGCTCGTCGGCGTTGAGGATGAGTGTCTCGTACTCTTTCAATTCGGGCGTGATATAGCGCTCGGCGTTAGTCAGCGTCTGCTTGCGGATGTAGTTCTCCGGCACCGCGTCGCGATTCGCGTTCGTCACTTCGATGTAATAGCCGAACACCTTGTTGTAGCCGACCTTGAGCGTGTGGATGCCTGTGCGCTGGCGCTCGGTCTTCTCCAGACCGGCGACCCACTCTTTTGCGTTGCGCGAGGCGCTGAGGATGCCGTCCAGCTCGGCCGAGTAACCGGGCCGGATCAAGCCGGGCGGCGTTGTCGGCTCGTCGGCGATGGCCGCTTGCAGCAACGGGAGGACGTCGGCGCACGGATCGATCTGGAGGTTGGAGATTGGAGGTTGGAGATTGGAGATTGACTCTTGCAATTCCGGGACGAGCTCGAGTGCGCGGCGGATCGCGACCATGTCGCGCGGCGCGGCGCTGCCGCTGACGACGCGGCCCACGGCGCGCTCGAGATCGGGCATTCCCTTGAGGGCATCGCGCGCCTTGGCCCGCGTCAGCGCGTCGCCGACAAACGCCTGCACCTGATCCAGCCGCGCTTCGAGCTCCACTCGATCCAGCAGCGGCTGCGAGATGCGCGCGCGCAGCAGGCGCCCGCCCATAGCCGTGCGCGTCGCGTCGAGCACGCCGAGCAGTGAGCCTTGCGTCTTGCGCTCCCGGATCGTCTCGGTCAGCTCGAGGTTGCGGCGCGTGGCCGGGTCGAGCGCCATGAAGCGCCCGGTCGAGTACGAGCGCAGGCCCGACAACTGGGCGAGGGCGCCGGGCTGCGTCTCGCGCAGATACTGGCAGATCGCGCCCGCCGCGCGGATGGCGAGCGACTGCCCGTCGATGCCGAAGCCGGCCAGTGTCATGACGTCGAAATGATCGAGCAGCGCCTGCCGCGCATTCGCGGCCTCGAACTTCCAGTCTGGCAGCGGCGTGAAGTGAATCGCCGTCGAGGTCTGCGCTGGCGCGCTTTGCGATTGGGGGTGCAGGCATTCGCGCGGCGCAATGCGCAGCAGTTCCTGCAGCGCGGCGGCATTCGAGTCGACCTGCGCGACGGCGAACTCGCCGGTCGTGATGTCGCAGTGCGCCAGCCCGACGCGGCCATCGTGCTCGACCCACGCCGCCAGGTAGTTCGCGCGCTTCTCGTCGAGCAACTCCGGATCGAGGATCGTGCCCGGCGTGACGACGCGCGTCACTTCGCGCGGGACGATGCCCTTCACCGCCTCCGGGTCGGCCATCTGCTCCGCGACGGCGACGCGGAAGCCCTTCTCGATCAACTGCGCCAGGTAGCGATCGACCGCGTGGTGCGGCACGCCGGCCAGCGGCACGCGCTGTCCCTTGCCGACCGGCCGCGAGGTAAGCACGATGTCCAGCTCACGCGCGACGGTCTCTGCGTCGGCGTCGAACGTCTCGTAGAAGTCGCCGAGCCGAAAGAAGAGGATCGTGTCGGGATACTGATTCTTCAGCGCGAGATATTGCTTGCGGATCGGGGTCAGGTCGTCGCTCATCACTTACCTGCGTTGATTATCTACCACCCAGTTCACGTCCGTACTCGCGAGGCGCGCGCATTCTTTGCGAAGGACGGCAAGAAAGCGGCGGCCGATCAAATGGTGCTCCTACGACTGCGCGGTCAGCCTGCGCGCGAGTTCGCGCAGATAAGGCCACGTGTAAATACCGAAGCGGTGCCCGTCGCCCCAGATGAGTGTCACGGCGTAGTTCCCGGCGTACTCGAATCCGGCGAGCGTTTTGTTCGGCATAGCAGTCAACTTGAGCGGATCGCCGGCGCCATGCAGGGCCTTGCATTCCGCGCATGGGCAGGCGTCGCGCAGCAGATGCCACGGCAGTTCGACCGTCGATCCGTCCTTGAACTTCACGATCAACATGCGGCGCTCTGTGTCGTTCACCACGCTGTTTGTTTTAGGCATGATGCATTTCTATCAGCGCAGGCCCAGGGGTTACAGGCCGGATTATACACCGTCGCTCGTAGATGAGCCGACACAAGAGAATGCGTGTATAATCGTGGCGCAGGGTTATACCATCGCCTGGTTGCAGCCGCTTGAGAAGTCCACCGGGCACGGGAGGCGAGCATGGTTACCGCAGAGAAATGGATGACCGCCGAAGACCTGTTGCGGCTTTCGAGCGAGGGTCGCTATGAACTGGTGAAAGGAGCGCTCATCGAGATGACGCCACCTGGCTACGAGCATGGCGAGATCGCGAACCGATTCAGCTATCGACTCACCCATCATGTCATTCAGAACGATCTGGGTGTAGTTCTCGCTGCTGAAACTGGCTTTCGCCTGTCGCGCGATCCGGACACCGTGCGCGCGCCCGACATTGCGTTCGTGTCCAAAGCTCGCCGACCCACGATACCCCCGACCGGTTACGCCGACTTCGCGCCCGACCTCGTCGTCGAGGTGGTCTCGTCCAATGATGATCCCGACGAAATTCAGAGTAAGGTGAGGGACTGGCTGGAAGCCGGTGTGCGAGTGGTGCTGGTTGTATATCCTCGTTCGCGCCAGATAGCGGTCTATCGGTCGCTGCGCGAGGTGACCGTTCTGACCGAAGCTGATAGCCTGGTCCTCTCCGATGTACTACCGGGCTTCTCCTGCCCGGTAGCCGACGTCTTCGCTTCCACATAACCGGCCACCCGTCAGCGCAAGCAGGTCCGGCGCGTTATGGCTGCGTCGGGCCTTTGCGTTCCGCTGCGCCCACCCATAGCCTGGGCCGCGCGTTGACGGCGTCGTTCAGTGCGTGAAAGTCCTCCAGGTATGGCCAGATCACGATGGGTAGGCCCCGCTTCAGCCGAATGATCCGCGTGCCAAACGGGCCGTCGCGCGCATCGCGCAGATCGCCCCACGCAATCTTCCGCTCGCGCAACAACCGGGTCGTCATTCCGTCCAGCGTCAATGTGATGCGCCGCGCGCCGAACTCCAGCCCTAACCAGAGAATAGCCAGGCCGACGATGATGCCTAGCGCGTGCAGGATCGCATCCGGCACGTCTGCCGCCTCGATCTCCGCGATCATCGAGCCGAGCAGAATGCCGCCCGCCAGCAGGGAGATGAACAGCGCCGGCGCGCGCAGCACAGGGGGATAACGATACGTGCGATTCATTCGGTGATTCTATCGGCTTTTAACCGAGTTGGCAATGCGTTATACTAGCCCTCAGTCTCTGCGTTGGAGCCGACATGAACGACACCTACATCGCCATCGATCTGGGCGGCACCCGCATTCGGGCCGCGCGCTGCCGCGCCGATGGGACGATCGAAGCGCGCGCCGAGCAATTGACGCACGCCGAAGACCCGCCCGACGTGGTGTTCGGCCGCATCGTCCGGACCGCCCGCAGCGTGTGGCCCGACTCGCCCCCGGCAGCCATCGGCATTGGCGCGCCCGGCCCGCTCGATCCGTACACGGGCGTCCTCTACAGCGTAGTGAACATCCCGTCACTTGCCGGATTACCCCTGCGCGATCGCATGCGCGATATTTTCGGCGCGCCTGCGTACGTGGGCAACGACGCGAACGTCGCCGCGCTGGCGGAATGGCGTTACGGCGCGGCGCGCGGCCACGCCGACGTGGTGTATCTGACCATCAGCACCGGCATCGGCGGCGGAGTGATCGTCGACAACAGGCTCCTGCTCGGCTCGAAAGGGTTGGGCGCAGAGCTGGGTCACGTCTCGATCGATTATAGAGGCCGGCCCGACAAATGCGGCAATATCGGCTGCCTGGAAGCGCTCGCCAGCGGGCCGGCGATGCGGCAGCGCGCCATCGAGCGCATCGCGGCCGGCGAATACAGCCCGCTGCGCGACCAGGTGCGCGGCAACCTTTCAGAGATCACTGTGGAGATGCTTCACGAAGCGGCGGAGCGAGGTGACCGGCTGGCGACCTCGGTGATCCACGACGCCGCCGAGGCGATTGGGTTCGGCGTCGTGTCGTTTCTGCACATCTTCAATCCGTCAATCGTCGTGATCGGCGGCGGCGTCACCAACCTGGGCGACCGGCTCTTCGCGCCCATACGCGACGTGGTGAGCCGGCGCGTTATGGATCGGCGCTTCGTCGTTCCGATCGTCCTCGCCGAATTGAAAGAAAACGTGGGACTGCTCGGCGCACTGGCGCTGGCGCTTGACCCGCCGACCCAGAAGGAAGCAGATCGCCTTAGCGATGTACGCCCGGACTCCGAGCGTCAAGACGCTACGGCGCAGAAGTGAAGCTGGCGACCTCCGCCTGCAGCTGTGCCCTGAACTCCGCAATAACGGATGCCGGCGCGGCCGGCAAGAGAACGTGGAATGTGCTGCCGGGGAAGCGCGTTTCGTCCTGGCCCTCCGACTCGACCCAGATCTTGCCGCCGTGGGCCTGAATGACGCCCTTCGCGATCGGCAGCCCCAGCCCCGGGCCGCCGCCTTTGAACTTCGTCTGCCCGGTCGAGTGCAGCTCGACGGGACCGACGCGGTAAAACTTCTCGAAGATCAGTTCTTGATCGGCCTTGTCGATGCCAATACCGGAGTCGGCAATCACAATCTCCACGGAAGCGGCTGAGCCATAGCCCGGCTCCCCCGCCAGCGTCCGTCCCGTGATCGAAATCGTCCCTCCGTCGGGCGTGTACTTGATGCAGTTGCCGATGACGTTGAGGAACGCCTGGCACAAGCGTTGGAAGTCACCCTGAACGGGCGGCAAGTCGTCGACGCCCTCTAGGGTCACGATCTGCGAGCGCGCTTTGACGGCCTCCTTGTAGTTGTCCACGGCGAAGCGCAGCACCGACATTATCGAGAGAGGTGTGCGCGTGATGGCCAGCGCCTGGGCGTCGATCTGAGATATGTCGAGCATGGCCGTGACGATCTCTTCCAAGCGCAGCGCGGCGCGTCCGATGCCCTGGCTGATCTGCGCCATTTGCGGCGGGCTGGGGCTCCCTTCGCGCACCGAGTCGGCAAGAATGTCGGCGTAGCCCTTCACCTGAGTCAACGGCGTGCGCAGCTCATGCGAAGCGATCGAGATAAAATCGGTCTTGGCCTTATCCAGCTTCTCCAGCCGGCGGTTGGTGCTGGTCAGCTCGTCGTTGAGCTGAGTGATCTCCGCGTTCGCTCGCTTCAGATCGGTCACCAGACGCGCGTTCTGCAGCGCGACAGCGGTCTGATCGCCCAGCGTCATCAGCACGTCGAAATCGGTGGGCGTATAAGGATCGCCGGAATCTTTGCGCCCCAAGGCGAACATGCCCACCAGCACGCTCTGCGAGCGAATCGGGACGTAGACCTCCATGTCGAGCGCCTGGAGATAAGTGCGCTCCGCCGCCGCAGCGCCGCGATAGCGGGGGAGGATGTCAATCTCATATTGGGTGAGCGGCTGGCGGCCTGTACGCCACCCGTCCAGGATCGGGCTGCCGGCGTCAAGCTCGAAGCGGTCGATCTCGAGACCGCCCATGCCCTTAACCAGCCTGACATCCGTATTGCCATCCGCCAGGTCGGTGATCAGGATCAGCGCGCCGCGCCGCACTTCCAATGCCTCGCTGACGATGCCGACTGCGACCGAGACTAACTGGTCGAGGTCGAGAATGTGGCTGATGGCGGCGCTGTATTCGCGCAATGCCTGCGCCGGGTCGTATTGCTGTCGGTACAGGAAGCGATCCAGCAAGCTTCGTATGATGCGCAGCATAGGCTGCTGAATCACGGCCAGCGCCAAGGCGATGCCCGCCGCGAACGCCAGGGCCCAAGCAGGGTCGAGCTGACTGGCGACAACAAACTGGAACAGCACGAAGCTGACGAGATACAGCGCGCCTGCCACGAGGGTCAGCAGTACCGCAGCCGAAGCGCCTCGCATGAACGAGCGCAGATTCGGCAGATGGTAACTCGAGATGGCATAGCTCGCCGTGATTGCGCCGAACAGGCGGACGACGAGGCCGATCTGCTGGGGATCCAACGCGCGCGACGGCATCAGCGTCAGGCCCTCGCCCACCTGGGTGAGGAGCAGCGCGATTAACCAGAACATGATTCGGTTTCGGTGGAGAGGGCGCTGCGTACGAAGATAATCGGCAACCGTCAGCGCCAGCGCGCTGATCGAAAAACTCAGCCAGCCGATGATGCGAACGGTGTTGATCGCCCCCGTGAACGTATCGCCAATCCGAAATCGCACCAGGGTTTCGCGCAACCCGAGCGCGTTGAGACCGGCCAGCAGTCCAAAGCCAATCCACACGGCGCCGATGATCGCTACGCCCTTCACGCCGGGTCGTTCCAGAAACTGGAGCGTGAGGATGAGGATCAAGGGTGGAAAGATCCAGATCAGGTCGAACGCAGCCTCGACGCCCAGTCGAGTGGCGCTCGGATTCAAGCCATGCCAAACGGAAACGGCATAGCCTAAGCTCCACAGCGCCGAAGCGCCGAGATAGAGCACAGCCACGCGGCTGATCGAATCTCGGAAGCCAGTCCTACGGACCAGGACGAGCGCGAGAACACTGTAGGCTGCTGCAGAAGCCAATCCGGCTACGACCCACGATTGAAGAGGCGGCATGAGCCCTCTTTACATAAGATTACCAAAGTCCACTTTGGGAAAAACCTGGGATATTTTCACTTCATGATGTAGTACGTTCCCTTCTTCGCGCCCACTCTCAGAAGGATTCCACGGTTTACCAGATCCGACAGGTCGAGGCGAAGTGTTTCGGGCGTCACATCCGGGCACAACTGTTGATATTCGCGATTCGTAATCTGGCCGTGTTCCCGAATATACTCCAACGCGCGCGCCTGGCGCTCGTTCATCACCTTTTCCCAGGCAGGCGTAGCGCGGCGCACCTGAGCGTTGCTCAGCGCCACCGTGAACGAGTAAGGCGTAGCCTTGAAATGCGGTGGAGGGTGTCCGGCTTGCGTCATCTCCTCGATCATCCGGTCGATGCCCAACCCCAACTCCTCAATGTACGCCCACTGGAAGAGGCCCGAGACGATGCGCGGGTTGCGCGAGAAGTGCTCCTCGACGATGTTGTCGACGGTGATGAAACCGGGCAGCCCGCCCGGGCTGATAACTTCCAGGCGATCGGCGAACATGCGAATCTCAATACGTCGTCCCTTCAAGCGGTAATCGCGATGGCACACGGCGTTCACCAGCGCCTCGCGCACGGCGAACGGAGGGTATTCCGTTCGCTCTTCGCGCTGGAGACCCTTCACCACCGCGCCGACGTGCATCTCTTCCCACACCGCCTCCCAGGCGGTCTCGATAATACGCGCGAGCGGGCCGCCGATTTCCTCCCGGCGACCGTAGCCCGGCAGACCGCCCTCGCCGCGCGGCTCGGTGCCAATGAACTTCACGAACACCAGGCCGCTCTGCGGAATGAACTGCTGGGGGGTGCGGCCGAACAACAGGAGGCCCGCCGTGGTAGGATGGCCGGCCGCGTCGAGCGCGCCGATCTCGACCAGCATCTCGTCGACGCCGGCCGTCAGCCGCTTGCGCTGCCGCTCTTCCCGCTTCTCGATAAACTCGGCGATGATCGCTTCGTCCAGATCGGCGCGGGTCGCGCCGGGGACCGCCTCGCCCTCAAAATCGCCGCTGCTCTTCGTCGCTGCCAGTTGGCGGATCGCCTCGCCGCCCAAGGGTCTGTTCTCAGCGCCCATGCGCACCAGCACGCGGCCGTCTCCCAAAGAGTGCAGCTCGGTGCTGCGCGCCACGTGTACGGCGACCACCGCCGCGCCGGTCATCTCGACTTGTTCCCATCTCACCTGCACGGACGGGCGGCAGCGCGCCTCCGCCGCGCGCAGAGCGACCTCGGCTTCGTCCGGGAAGACACGCCCGTTGGGCCGGCCGTTTTCGTCCACGCCGAGCAGCGCCGTGCCGCCGTCGCTGTTGGCAAAGGCCACGAGCGTCTCGGACAGCGCATCGACGTCGGCTTCCGGCAGGTATTCGACCAGTTGACTCGGGCCGGATCGCAAAACAGTGGACGTGATCACGTCAGCGTGCTGCCTCGTTTATTCAGCTCTTCTTCGACCAGTTCGCGTGCTTTGGCGATGAAGGCTTCGGCGTCGCGGAGGGCCTCTGCCGTCGACTCTTGGGTAGCGAGGAACCGAAGCTTATAGTCACTATCGAGCCGGTCTTTATATCGCTCCGCCAACATCTTGCCGTATCGCCCTTCGACCCGTCCGGTTGCAGTAAACACCCTGCCGAACTCCGAAATCGCGCCCTCGTGACTTTTCACACTCACCCCTGCTGCGAGCAGGGCTGCCTTTGCGGCGTAGAACATCGCGTAATACACGCTGGACACCACACGCCGATAGTGTGCGTCGCGGTAAAGATCGCGCGCGACTTGCAAATCATCATCCGCCATCGATAGCCATAGGTCGATGTCTTCCAGATCGCCAGGGTCCATAGCATAAGGCTCCCCTGCAGGCGCGTCTTTTAAAACATGAGTAGCTGTGATTTCTTCGCGCACGAACGCGGGAGTCGATGGGTGATGATACAATTCAATCCCTTCTCGACGCGCCTCGCGAATAGCGTCTCTCCCCTTTTGAAACAGCGCCTCATCCGCTACGAAGGGAGAGAGGTATGGGCCGCACTCTAGTGTCACATCGTAAGCGATGCCGACGATCTCTTTCCGACGCGGATCGCCGGCCAGGTGAAGATAAGTTCCGTCTGGCAACCTCGGCATATCCCAGCCTACGACGACCATGACGTCCACGTCCGATTCTTCGTGTGCCTCGCCGCGCGCAAATGAGCCATAGAGAATGATCCGCCGGACTTGATCGCCAAAGCGCGCCAGCAAAGCATCACGAAAATGCGACAATGCCTCGGCCACACGCGGCGGCAGATTCTCTAGTACACGTTGTTGCGTTTCCGTCAATGCAACTGTTGGTGACTCAATCATAATTCCCAACTCTGAAGATGTCCCCAGCCCATGCTCCCGCAGGAAATGATCGAGGTCAGCGCACACGTCAAATCGCGGCCGAGCCTCTTGCACGCCGCCAACGAGGAAGAATCCGTTCTTCAATAAGGGTATGAATATCGTCAGGCACCTGTTTCGAAGCCATACGCACTAGCCGATTGCGGACGTATTCCCGGTTCGGTTTCGCGCCACGCGGCAGTTCAGCGTACAGAGCCTTCATGAGAAGTTTACCGGACACAACTTGGTGCGCACTGGAGCGAACTTGGATTCTCGCCAAGACCGCTTCAAGTCTATCCCCGAAATGGGCTTGCAATGCTTCGACATCGAACAGTTCAGGATATGCCCCGCTCCAACCGCCGTACTTCCGAGTCAACTCAGCCAACACCCACGCAGAGTCGCGGTCGGTCAAGTCATCAAAATAGCGCCGGGCTTCCACCGATGAGAGGCTTCGCCGCTTGGCTTCACGGATCAAGTCCGAAATCACCCAGTTGCCGGCAACTTGAGGCGCTAAGCGACGACACTGGTCGAGGAGAAACTCCTCAGTGGCCTCAGCCGTTCTCAACGCTTCAGGAATGCGCTCTGGCTCATGCATGTAGAACTCTGCGACCGCCTCGGTAACCCACTCGGGTTCCAACAGATAGTTTTCGACGGTAAACCGTCGCCAGATAAACAGGTGACCGGAGAAGTTCGGAGCATATCTCGGCCCAACCAATTCATCTTCGAGAAAGTCGCGGTCGAGAATAGCGAAGACCTGATCGTTCGGCAGTTGACGCAAGATATCCGGCAACTCCGACAAAAGCCTCTCGCGTCCATCACGGCCGTGAAATGTGACCTCTTCACCCACAACGTTGAGCAGAATATACTTCAATATCCAGGCGTCGCTTGCTTGCTCCTCACCTTCTACCAGAACTGCGCATCCCGCGCCATTTCTCACTGCCCGAACAACTTCATCCAGAGTTTGCAGTGGGCGCGGCTTGGTCATGCCACTAACTCATCTTCAGGTTTCCATTCTCCTCGCGGCAAGTCATCCAGATCGCTCAGACTGATCACCTCATGTGGCATGACCGAAGTGGCGATCTCTAGCGAATGGGTGGCCAGGATAACTTGCGCATCGTACTGCTCGATGATTTTGCCCAAGGCGGCGACGAGCGCGCGTTGCCACGTGGGATGCAGGCTGATCTCCGGCTCGTCTATCAGGATAAGGCCGCCGGGCTTAATACGCCGCACGATTTCTACCAGCAGCAGCAGAATCTGCCGCTCACCCGAACTCAGGTCATCCAGTCCGTGTTTCTTCTGACCAGCGATTTCTACCACGACCCGCCCACGTTCAACCCCGGATATGCGCTTTTGGTCAAGAATCTGGTTGACCACGCCTGTAACCCGCTGGAAACGTTCGGCGTTGAGGCCCTTGTCCCTGTCTTCCAGATCAAGATAGTTCTGCCATACAAGATAACTTTCAACCGATCCTTTCCATTGATCAGTGGGTGTATAGCGATAAGCCCACGGATTTTCTTCTTCAGGTGCAATCGGCCCACCACTTGTTGGCAAGAGCCGGCGGTGATCTGTCAAATATAAAAGCGACGCTTTTTGGATGAAAAAGTCCATAAGGTCTGGGTTGCCTTCAAGCGGTTCATAAATGGCCTGACCAACTTCTGGCACAAATCCCTCATCGTCCCCGTGATACTCCCAATTAAGATATGCGCCGTAGCCTCCTTCGTATTCTTCAGGCGTCGGAGCCATGTTGAAGAGGATTGTCCACGAATGTTTGGCTACATCCGCTGGCGGCTGAAGAACCAGACGAGCACTACCCTCACCTTGCTCCAGATATGGAATTTGAGGTTTGGACGACATGAGAGAGCGAACCAGCCCAAAGATGCACTCCAATATCGTTGTCTTCCCACTCCCATTCGCCCCAGCGAGCACAATACGTGACATAGGCTTGCCAATGACCGGATCACGGAAGTCCAGGTCGAGACTCTTAATGCTGCGAACATTCCTAAGGAACAGCCGTTGAACTTTCATGTCGTTACCTCCGCCCTATCCACAGGACTTTCAATCTCTATGCAAGTCCACCCTACTTCGCCGCTTCAGTAACCGGTTCCTGACCGTTGTCTGCAGCCAGCGACACGGCAGGCTGCCCATTCACGTCGGCCGCCATGCGCTCGCCGCCTTCAATGCGCGCCACCGACGCGACCGCGTCGCCGTCCTGCAGCGCAATCACGCGCACGCCCCGCGTCGAGCGGCCGGAGCGGGCGATATTCGCCACGGCCGTGCGCAGTGCGATGCCGCCTGCCGTGATGATCGTCACCTCGTCTTCAGGCCACACGACGCGCGCCGAGGCGATGATGCCGGTCTCGTCGATCCGATCGGCCAGCGTGCGCACGCCGCCCGTGGCGCGGCCTTTCGCCGGGTATTGCTCGAGCCGCGTGCGCTTGCCGAACCCGTTGACCGTCACGACGAGCAGCTCGCCATCTCCGACGATCGCCTCCATGGAGGTGACGTAGTCGCCGTCGCCGAGACGGATGGCATTGACGCCGGCGGCCGCGCGGCCCATCGGCCGGACGAGCGAGCTGTTGTAACGCAGCGCCTGTCCCTGCTCGGTGACGATGATAATATCCTGCTCCACGCGCGTGACCTTGACCCAGCCGAGCACGTCGCCCTCGTCGAGCGAGATGGCGATAATGCCGCTGGGACGCACCGATTCGAATTCCTCGGCCGACACGCGCTTGATGCGCCCGTGGCGAGTGCACATCGTGAAATAAGTCGCCGGATCGAAATCGGGCACCGACACGGCGGCGGTCACGCGCTCGCCCTCGCCCAGGTTGATGAGATTGACGAGCGGCACGCCCTTGGCCGTGCGATCGGCGTCAGGTATTTCGTAGGCGCGTAACTGGTAAACCTTGCCCTTGTTCGAGAAGAAGAGGACGTGGTGCAGCGTGCGTGTGGCGAAGATGACCTCCACGACGTCTTCCTCGCGCGTCTGGATGCCGGTGACGCCGCGCCCGCCTCGGGCTTGCGCGCGAAACGCTTTCACCGGCAGGCGCTTGACGTAGCCCCGCTCGGTCAACTGGATCAGCACTTCCTCGTCGGCGACCAGGTCCTCGATCGACATCTCCTCGGTCGCCTCGGCGGCGATACGCGTGCGGCGTGCATCGCCGTACTTGTCCCTCAGCGCGATCGTCTCGTCTTTGACCAGCGTCAGGATCTTGCGCGGGTTCGCCAGCAGGTCCTCCAGGGTCGCGATCGTCTGCATCACCTGCTGGTATTCTTCTTCGATCTTCTGGCGCTCCAGCGCGGCCAGCCGGCGCAACTGCATGTCGAGGATGGCCTGCGCCTGGATCTCGGTCAGCTTGAAGCGCTCCATCAGGCGCGCGCGCGCCGCGTCGGCGTCCGGCGACTCACGAATGGTCTTGATCACCGCGTCGAGGTTGGCGAGCGCGATGCGCAAGCCTTCTAGAACGTGCGCGCGGTGCCGCGCCTTCGCCAGATCGAACTCCGAGCGCCGGGTGATCACACTCTGCCGGTGCTCGATGAACAACTGCAGCGCGCGCTTGAGGCTGAGCAGGCGTGGCTGCCCGTCGACCAGCGCCAGCATCTGCACGCCGAACGTCGACTGCAGAGCCGTGTACTTGTACAGCTTGTTGAGCACCGTTTTCGGCTGCGAGCCGCGCTTCAACTCGATGACGACCGATAGACCGTTGCGGTCGGACTCGTCGCGGAGGTCGGAGATGTCAGGAATGCGCTCGTCGCGCACCAGCTCGGCCATGCGCTCGATCAGCGCGCTCTTGTTGACCTGATACGGGATCTCGGTGATGACGATGCGGTAGCGGCCGCCCTTCATCTCCTCGATGTTGGCCACGCCGCGCATGACGACGCGCCCCTTGCCGGCGGCGTAGGCATTCACGATGCCCTCGCGCCCCAGCACCAGCGCGCCAGTCGGGAAGTCCGGGCCTTTGACGAACTGCATCAAGTCTTCGATCGTCACACCGTCGTCGGCGGCGTAAAACAGGTCGCGCAGCAGCGCCTTCTCTTGGTCAGGACCGAACGGCTGACCGGCCGCCGTCGCCGACGCGCGCCCGTCTGCGACGATCGATTCCCAGCGATCGATGAGGAAAGCAATCACGTCGGCCACTTCGCGCAGGTTGTGCGGCGGGATGTTGGTCGCCATGCCGACGGCGATGCCGGACGCGCCGTTGAGCAGGAGATTGGGCAGCAGGCTCGGCAGCACCGACGGCTCTTTGAGTGTACTGTCGAAGTTGTCCGACCAGTCGACCGTGTCTTTGTCGATGTCCGCCAGCAGCTCCTCGGCCGGGCGCGAGAGCCGGGCTTCGGTGTAACGCATGGCCGCCGGGGGATCGCCGTCGACCGAGCCGAAATTGCCCTGCCCGTCGACCAGCATGTAGCGCATCGAGAAATCCTGCGCCATGCGGGCCATCGCGTCGTACACCGGCACGTCGCCGTGCGGGTGATACTTGCCCAGCACTTCGCCGACGATGCGCGCCGACTTCTTGAAAGGCGATGCGGGGCGCAGGCCCATGTCGTGCATCGCGTACAAAATGCGCCGGTGCACGGGTTTCAGGCCATCGCGCGCGTCGGGCAGCGCGCGCGCGACGATCACGCTCATCGCGTAATCCAGGTACGCCCCGCGCATTTCCTGTTCGATGTCGATGGTGCGGATGTTGCCCAGCATAGACGTTCAAACCCCTCCAAGAACGCGAGGAAACATGTCAATTATACCCCAGCCGAGTGCATAAGGCTAAGTCGGATGCCACCGGAAGAGTATGAAAAACGTAAGAAAAAAGGGCCTTTCTCGCGCGAGAAAGGCCCAAGGAGGGGTCCAGTGCGGCAGCTTACAGTAAGGCAAGAAACTCCTCGTCGGTCAACTGCGCCTGCCGAAGAATCGATCGTAAAACACTCGTTGGAACATCGCCCGGATGCATTGGCACAGTGACGCCGAGATTGCCGCGTCTCAGGCGAAGATGGCTACCACGTTGGCGCACTCGAACGAACCCTGCGCGTTCGAGCGCGTGAACAACCTCTGACGATTTCAGCGCGGGGAGCTTAGGCATAAGCCCGCACTGCCACGTCGACCTTGAACCGAAACTCCTCTTGAACAGCACCGAGGGCCATGCTGCGCGGATCAGCATCGGCCGGAATCGGACGCAAATAGGGCAGGCCGTCTTCAATGGCCCCCTCGATGTGCAAAGTGGCCGCCTCTAACAGATTTTCCTTGGCTTCTTCGGGCGTCGCACCGAATGAGGCCACATCCAACTCAGGGCACAACGAACTGTACTGATCGCCCTCTTTGACGATAATGCCTGTGAAGGTAAACAGGTCCATTTCGATCGGCCTCCCTGTGGCTTGCTGATCGCGATTATAGCACGACATGCGGTAACGGCTCAGCCACTTGTGGCGCGTCATTCCGAACGCAGTGAGGAATCTCTCCTCCGACGGGCGAGCGCGGCGCGCCGGGGTGGAGATGCCTCGTCCTTCCTCCTCGGCATGACACGTCTGGCGCGGATCGTGCGGTCAGGAGATCATCTACAGCGCCGCTTCTGCCTCCGTGATTGCCTCTTCAAAAATGCTCAGCGCTTCGTCGACCAGGTGCCTGGGGATGTTGAGCGCGGGCGACAGGCGAATCGTGCTGACGCCCGCCGGCAGCAGCAACAGGCCCTTGCGAAAGGCGCGCTGCGTGATGCCTTCGCAGAGATCGTGCGCCGGCTCCTTCGTCTGCCTGTCGAGCACGAACTCGACGCCGATCATCAGACCCTTGCCGCGCACGTCGCCGATAGTGGGATGCCGCATCTGTATCTCGGCCAGCGCGTCCATGACGTATTCGCCCATCTGTGCCGCGTGCTGCAAGAGACCTTCGCTCTCGATCACGCCGATCGTCGCCAGCGCCGCCGCGCACGAGACCGGGTTGCCGCCGAAAGTGTTGCCGTGCGATCCGGGCTGCCACGTCATCACGCTCCTGCGCGCCATCATCGCGCCGAGCGGCAGGCCCGAGGCGATGCCTTTCGCCGAGAGCAGGATGTCCGGCTCGACGTTCCAGTGCTCGATCGCCCACCACTTGCCGGTGCGGCCCACCCCCGACTGCACTTCGTCGGCGATGAGCAAGATGCCGTACTTGTCGCACAGCGCGCGCAGGCGCGGCAGGAATTCCGGCGTCGGCACGACGTACCCGCCCTCGCCCTGGATCGGCTCGAGCAGGATCGCCGCCACGTCGGTCGGCGCGACGAGACTGCGGAAGATGACGTTCTCGATGTAATCGACGACGGTGTCGCCGTAGTCTACCCCTTGCGGCGAAGCGAGGATCGGCCGATACGGATAGCAATACGGCACATGCGTCACGCCAGGCATCGCCGGCGAGAAGCCCTTTTTCTGAGTGCTCTTGCTCGCGGTGAACGCCAGCGATCCCATCGAGCGGCCGTGGAACGCGCCGAGGAAGCCGATGAAGTTCGGGCGGGCGGTGTGATAGCGCGCCAGTTTGATCGCCGCTTCGACGGTCTCGGTGCCGGAGTTGGTGAAAAACACCTGGACCTCTTCATCCATCGGGCGCAGGTGGTTGAGCTTCTCCGCCAGCTCGACCGTCTGCGGCGTGTAGAAGTCGGCCATCGCGTACTGAAGGAACTGATCGGCCTGGCGTTGGATAGCTTCGACGACGGCCGGGTGCGAGTGGCCGGTGGCCGCGACGGCGATCGTCGCGTTCATGTCGATGTAGCGCCGGCCGTCCACATCCCAGACTTCCGAACCGCGGCCGCGCGCCATGACGAACGGGTAGGCGCGCGTGAGCGACGGCGACATCACCGCCCGGTCGCGCGCGATCCATTCCTGAGCCTTCGGGGCGGCCAGCGCAGTCACCTCCGGCGAGGTATGCATCACGGTAGCCATATTGTCCTCCTTGTTTGAAATCGGCGGTTACGACAGAAGCGACGCGAAGCGGGCCGCGTTTGCGTTTTCCCGGAACGTTCAACCGATGCGGTATATCAATTGGGGAGAACTGCAAAGGGCCGCGAGAGGAGAGCGCGCGGCATTACTCGTCGGCGGTGGCCCACTTGGCGCGGCCCGCGTTTTCAAGCGGAATCAGGAGGAATAGACAGCTCAAGCTGCTCATGGTCATTGGACATTATCGGAAATAGATTCTTCTCCACTAAGTCACACGAAGGAACACTAAGATCGGAACTGTTTTCGTGTCTCTTCGTGTGCCTTCGTGGATCAATGGCCTATTTCCGGCAAAGTCTATTTAGGGTCGAATCGCTATCGTCGCCAGGTCGATTGCATCTCCACCGCTGGAAAGCGGCAGCCGGCCCGCGTCATCGTACAACCCCACTCGAAGCCGGTAATCTCCAGGCGGCAGGTCGGGCGGCAGCCGCATGCTGAACCGATTGCGCATTCTCACGCCGGCCGGCCACAGCGAAGTCGGGTACGAATCCGACCCGGCAATGCCGTCCGCCTGCGCCGCAATCGATCCGTCTGGGCCGACCAGGTGCGTGAACACCTGGTAATTGCGCGCAATCGGCCCGCTCGACTCAAAGTATAGCGCAAAACTGAGCGCCCCGCCAGGAGGAGATTGGTTTGAATTCAGGTCGAATCCGACCAGGCGGATAGGCTCTGCAAACTCCACGGCAACAGACTGCTGCGGCCCGGCCTGAAACTCGGCGCCGCGCAAGTCGAAGAGCAAGAGCGACATTCCATGGAAATTCCGCCCGACTTCGAGGCGGTTAGCCCGTTCCTGAAGCTCGCTCAGGATGACTCCCGTCGGATCCGCGATGTTTTGCTGCCACAAGACCAACCAGACACGCGGATGTTTCACGGCAATGTCCGAGAGCCGGGCGACAGCACGCACATCGAGCGGCGATTGTGCGGCCGGTAACAGATCAGGCGGGAGCGGAATAACGTCGGCATCACCTCCATAGTAATACTCAAACACGGGCGCCTGATGCCCGCCGACGAGCAGGATCGCATCGCCTGATAGCTCGTGGTCCTCGACGTAGGCGGCGACGCTGCGCACATCGGGCCGGGCCACGGATGGGTCGAGATAGATTTGGACGGTCACAAGCAGATCGAGTGCGAGGACCGACAGCAATGGTATCACCGCGAGGGCGACAAGCAGGCGGTTTCGAGAATGCAGCAGCGTATCGATGCCGAGCGCGGCGAGCGTGACGAAAGCCGGCAGCGACGGCAGCAAGTAGCGCGGGGCGAACTTGGGCCGCTCCCATGCGAGGATGGACATCAGCAGCAAGGGCACGACCAGTAGGAAGACCAGTAGAGAGTTAGAGTGAGAGTGAGAGTGGGGAATGGTGGAGCGGCGGATGAATGGGCTGGCGAGGCCGGCCAGGATGATCGCCAGCCACAGCACGCTGACCAGAGGAGACAGGTCTGGGAGTGCCGGGGAAGGTAACTCGCCAGCGGCGAACGCGCGCCACGTGTCGAAGACAACCGTATCCCACGTCACGCGACCGGGAAAATAGGTGGCGTTCGAGGCGGCCTGGGCCAGGGCATTGGGCAGCCAGGGGAGGAAGAGAACGACAATGGCAAGCTGGGCAAGAAGCCAGGTGTATATTGCGTGTTGCGTGTTGCGTGTTGCGTGTTGTGTGTTGTGTGCCGAACGGTCACGGGGGCACGGAATACGCAACACGGAACACATATCTGGCAATTTGCTTCTGGCGAGGTGCACCAAGAACGCCAAGTTGATCGCCACTATCGGGAATGCGGCGAAGTAGTGTGTGTACAGCGCCGCCGTGCACGAGAGGATGTAAGCCAGCCACACACGGCGACGCCAATCCCCAACAACCAATCTTAAAAAAGCCAGCACGGCGATCAGAATAAGAGTAATGAGTAATGAGTAACCGCGCGCCTCCTGTCCGTACCACACGGCCATCGGCGCGATCGCCATCAGCCCGGCTGCGACGAGAGCTACCCGCTGGCCGCCCACCGTTTTGCCCAGTGCGTGAGTCAGCGCGACGGCAAGCGTCCCGAAAAGGACCGACACGAATCGAATCGAGAACTCGCTCGATCCGGCGACGCGCATCCACACGTTGAGCAGTAGGGCGTGCAGGGGTGGATGATCGGTGATCGCGCTTTGAGCAATCGTCTCGCCGGGGGGCAGCGCAGCGAGATGGACGCTGAGGCCCTCGTCGTACCACAGAGACTGCGCGTCAAGGCGGTAGGCGCGCAACGTAAAGGCAAGAAGGCAAATGAGCAGCGCAGCAAAACAGGTATGTCGAGAGGGCATGACGGTTCCGGCTGTCCGAGTCAGGTGGAAGTGTAGCACGACTTCTACTCGCGCCCGATGAAGAGTGCTGGCGGTCGTTTTCAAACCAATTCTAACGAATTCTAACGCCTGCAAGCGTACGCTTTGTCCTATAATGCGCTTGCAGCATTCCTGTATGCAGCTTCTCAACAGACGGCGCGAGCGGGGGGGAGGGGACTCGCGCGCCGCCTCTGAATTATCTATCTCTCAGCCTCAAACCGCATACCGGTCAGCATCGAGCGCGCCAAACGCAGAAGACTCACGAACCTGTTAAGAGTGTTTCGTTCACGCTGAACTACTACCGCCCACCTTACGGGACGCCTGGACTTCGGAAGCTGTTCTCTAGAAAGGAGGTGGATCGCTGCACACTGCTCGTTCGGCTCTTTCCGCACCAGACAGGGGAGAGCCGCGACGGAGATTTCCATGTCTGGTAAGAAACCAGCCAAGAGAGGAGATTAGAATGAACAGGAAGGTATTGATCACTCTGGCGGTGTTAGGGCTGCTTCTGACCGCGGCGTCATCGGTTGCCTTGGCCGGAATGCCCCTCAGTCGGACTGAGGCTCCGCCCGCGCAAAGCTCCGATGAAGACCTCGAGGAGTTCCGCCGCCAGCTCGCCGACTACATCGGCGATCTTCTGGAGCTGACTCAGGCCGTTGGCGCCTCACCGAGTGTTGTGGAACGGCTTTCAGAGACTCAGCAAAAGATACCGGAGATGACCTCCGACACACTGGCGGTGCTGCGCCAGGTGCTGCCCCAGGATCCGGACTGGTGGAATGCCCCCCAGAACACCCTCGCCTCTTTCGGACCGCAGGCTCAGCCGCTCGCGGCAGCGGCTGCATCCCAGACTGCGTCGATGAGACCCATCGTGCCGGGAGTTTCGCCGGACTGCGAGGGTTCGGTCCTGGAGGAATTGATTGTACTGAGAGCGACTCTCAGAGCGGCAGAAATCGCGAGGGAGTTCACACCAGGTGATTTTGTGTTCGGAGTGATCGTGCTCGGAGAAGGAACGGTTCAGACCGTAAGCACGCATCCCGCCAGAATAATCGCCAATATCATCGTGGAGGGCCTCAACACGGCCGTGACTGCCCTTGAGCAAGTTCAGGCTGCCAGTGACTACTGCTTCGGGTCGAATTCTCAGGCGATCGTTCATGACTTCCTCGAGGTCATGAGGGTGCACCTGCAGGTTATCGAGGTGCAGACATTGGGCTGCTCGCAAGGATTCTGGAAGAATCGCGCCGAGCAGTGGGACAGCGCCATCGCCGGCCCTGCCGATCTGGCGCCCAACTACGATCCCAGCACCCTCTTCGACGCCGTCTTCGGAGCCGGCGCAGACACGGGAGCGGGCCTGAGAGACGGCGCCACGCTGCTCGACGTTCTGGGGGCCAGAGGGGATGGGCGCATCTCCCAGGCCCGGAACGCGGTGACCCTCCTGCTCAACAACGACGCATTGAACGCGGGCATAGACCTGCCCTGCTCACCCACTGCCGTCGGCGACGTCGGGGACTTCGCGCCGATCGTCGGGCCGTTCATGCGGCGATTCCTCTTGTCGGCGAGTGAGGCCGGTGAGCCGGTCGATGTCAGTATTCTGGCGGTGCACGCCTCAGCCCTGAACCCCGCCAGCCTCAACTTTGCGGATGTCACCGCAACGACGACTGCCACGATGGTAAAGACCGGCGTCCTTCATGTGGAGGTCGAACTCTCGGAGGCAATGAAGGATGCCCGGGTCTTTGAATTCGACGTGCTGCACGACCATGGGTTGAAGTCCATCGACGATGGGGCTATATTCGGTCGGCCCCCCGGCGTCGACATCCAACACTTTGGCACGATTCTTTTCCACCAGGAGCACAAGGAGAACCTGGGAATGGGCCAGTGACACGACCTGATCGATCCAACACCGCTACGACACGCCCCGGCCGAAGCCGGGGCGTTGTTCTGTTGCGTATGGCGTATCGCATATCGCAGAGGGCGTGTCGCTTACGTCTTGCCGAGACCGGCGCGTCCGCACAACATCCAGCGCAATGCCGGCCAGATCGGTCAACAGCAGCGCAGCCAGGTAGACGCTGAGGCCCTCGTCGTACCACAGCGACTGCGCGTCGAGATGATAGACGCGCAGCGCGAAGGCGAGAAGTAGAATGAACAGCGCGGCAGGGCTGATGCGATAAACAGGCGGAACAGTGTCAGGAGCCATAGTCGGCGCGGAAAGTATAGCATGAACGTAACCGTTCAGATCGTCAAGTGAATGGTGTCAACGAATGGGCAACGAACCCCGCGAAGCGGGGCGCAAGCAGTCAACGAATCGCGGCCCGTCGCTGAACCGGCACCGAGCGCGTGCCGTTGGCATTCGATGATTCGTTGCGCCGAAGGCATTCGTTGACACCCTCTGAACGCTTACGCATGAACCTTCGGGCACCCAGCGATCGGGAACGAGCCAGCCTCTAACCTCATTCTAACTGATTTCTGACTTTACTTCCCAGATTCTTACCGTATAATGTATTTGAAGTTTGCAGCGACTGTTCCTCGCGTAACAGCTCCGAGGCAAACCCAGACGGCGCGAGCTAGGGTGTGGAACTCGCGTCGCCCCTTCCTAACACCACACTGCCAACGGCAAACTGAATACCGACAACGCCGCATGCGCCGAACGTGGAGGATCCGCTCTTTCCGTTCAGCGTGTCTCGTTTCTCGTTCCACATTAACTTGACAAGTCACATTCCGCTCCAGTCGGCGTCCCCGCAGACTGCCAGATTATCCCGGGTGAGGTGAGTCAGGAGCAAGGTGAAACGAAATCCACTGAGCCAACTGGCCGGCCTGGCTCGCATAGGTTCGGGTTGGCGACTGCTCTGGCCTTCACCCGCGTCTGCCGCTGAGATCGAGAGCGTCAGGCCGCATCCGCAGTCTGCGGCTGGATGACTCCGGTCTCCCCGGAGACAGCCAAGGCACTTCCGAGAGGAGGTGAGTCAATGCCGCAATGGACCATGCGTAAATCGTACGAACAGTTGAATCGATGTCGCACATCTTGTGTGCCAAATTAAGAATTGTCTGCCGTTACGCAGAGATAAGGAGATGAAAAATGGCTACTCGTTTGTTTAAGCGATATGAAGTCTCCGAAGGGAGGGCGGTTGGCGGGGCTACTGAAAGAAGTCTCAGCCGAGCACTCGCCAAACTTATAGCTATTCTGGGCGTCCTGGCCTTACTGCTGCCCTTCCTGGTGCAGAATGCCTTCGCCCAGCCCACCGTCATCGCTACTATATCTTTTGGCGCGAGTAGAGCTGGCGTAATTGCCGCCAACCCTGTCACCAATCGCGTCTATGCCGTCCAGTCGGACCTTAACACCATCGCGGTGATCGACGGCAGTACGAACACTATATTGACAACTGTACCGACGTCTGGCTTCCACTGCGACATCGACGTCAATCCCGTTACGAACCTTGTCTACGTGTCACAGGCATTCGCCGGTAATGTGCGAATCATCGACGGTGCGACCAACAACTTCATAGATTTACCGGTGCCTAGCCTCATTCACACCGTCTGCGACCTGGCGGTCAACCCTGCCACTAACCGGCTCTACGTTATCCGCCACAATAATAACGACGTGGCGGTGTTCGATGCCAGCCCCGTATTCCCCACCCCCCCCAACTTCTTGGGCGCCATCTCTCTGGGCCTACCGCCCACATGCTGTTTCTTAAGGGAAATCGCTGTCAACCCATCCACGAACCGTATTTACGTTGCCAACGCAATCGGCAACAAGGTCATAGTCATTGATGGTGCGACTAATTTCATAGTCGCCCAAGTGTCGGTCAACACCCCCCACGGAATTGGCGTGAATCCAGCCACCAACCGCATCTATGTGTCGGACAGTGCGAACTCCGTCTCGGTGATTGATGGAGCCAGCAATGCTGTCGTGATGACTATCCCCGTAGGGTCAGGGCCGTTTGGCGTTGGCGTGAATCCAGCCACCAACCGCATCTATGTGGCCAACAATGGTAGCAACAACGTCTCGGTCGTCGATGGCGCCACAAACACGGTGGTGGCGACGGTACCCGTGGGTTTACAGTCGACTCACCTGGCCGTGGTCCCCAGTACCAGCCGGATATATGTGGCTAATGATGGCGGCCACTCCGTCTCCGTCATCGAGGATCTGCTCAAGGGCACCTTCAGCCCTACAGGCAGTATGGGTACAAGCCGAGGCTACAGCGATTTTTTCACGCTCACCAGACTGTGCGATGGCAGAGTGCTGGCAGCAGGCGGACATGATGGTGTCAGCATTCTTTCCTCTGCGGAGATATATCACCCGGCTTCGGGCACCTGGACACCGACAGGTTTTATGACCGTCGCCCGATATGGTCACAGCGCCACGCTGCTTGCAGATTGCAGGGTGCTGGTCGCAGGTGGAAATGGCGGCATTGCCTCTGCGGAATTGTATGACCCGACTTCAGGAACGTGGTCACCCACTGGTTCGTTGTCAACGGGCCGGGCCGTTCCGACTGCCGTCCGGCTCAACACCGGTGAGGTCCTGGTTGCAGCGGGGGCTGTCCCGGGATCGGGGGACACATTCGGAACAGCCTCGGCGGAACTGTATAACCCTGCCTTAGGGACGTGGTCCACCACAGGCTCCTTGGTCAACTGTGGAGGCGAGCAGGGTGCTAGATACAATCACGTTGGTGTGCTACTTTCTGACGGCAGGGTGCTCATCGCGGGGGGAATGCCCCGAGGAGTGACATTCAGCAACTTCGCTAGCGCGCAGATTTATGATCGGGCTTCCGGAACATGGTCTTGTACCGGTTCCATGGCTATCGGCAGGCGGCATGGATTTACCCTGACACTCCTTCCCAGCGGTAAGGTCTTAGTTGCCGGTGGAACCACAAATTGGACGGGTCCTGCGACCAACAAGGCAGAGCTCTATGACCCAACAACGGGAAGTTGGACCCCTACGACTCCCATGCCCACTACTCAAACCGACCATAGTGCCACGTTGCTTCTCGATGGAACAGTCTTAGTGGCGGGAGGAAGAGATGTCGGACCAGGAACTGTTCTAAACACCGCGCTCATCTATGACCCCGTAGCGCAGACCTGGTCACCTACTGCAGGCACGATGGCTGGGCCTCGGTACGGTCATCTCGCTGTACGCCTTTTGGACGGTAGGGTGCTTATAGTGGGAGGAAGTGACGGCGTGGTGGTTCTCTCGACTGCTGAACTCTTTGGTCCACCGGGGGTCCCATGCACGATCGTCACCAACTTGAACGACAGCGGGCCGGGATCGCTGCGAGCAGCTATCACCTGTGCCAACTCGAACGCGGGCCCGGACACCATCACCTTTGCAGTGGCTGGGACGATTAACGTCATCGGTCCTTCGATGACGCTCAGCGATCCTACCGGCGGCACGAGGATTGATGGGGCCACTGCACCTGGTTATGCTGGAGCGCCAGTGGTGGCACTCCGCGGTCCGGGTACTGGCAGCTTTGTGCGAGGATTACTGATTACTTCGGCTGGAAATGAGGTGCGAGCGCTGCAGATCGGCTCCTTCAGTTGGGCCATCGAGATTAGCGGCCCCTCCGCCTCCGGGAACGTTATCGTTGGCAACTACCTTGGCACCGATGGCACAGTGGCTGTGGATGCCCTCAATGGTGTGGTCCTTGATAACGCCCCGAACAATCGCATTGGCACAGACGGCAATGGCATCAACGACACTGCCGAGCGTAACGTCATCAGCGGCAACTCAGGTGATGGTGTCAGGATTCTTGGCAGTTCTGCGACTGGCAACGTCGTGTCAGGCAACTACATCGGTACCAATGCCACCGGTACCGCCGCAGTCCCCAATCTCAGGCATGGCATCATTCTTCTCGCGCCGAATAACCGCATCGGCACCGATGGCAATGGGGTGGGCGATCTCGCCGAACGCAACATCATCAGCGGTAACAGAGGCGCTGGCGTGTCAATTAGCAGTAGTGGTAATGTGGTGGCGGGCAACTATATTGGCACGGACGTCACTGGGACAACAGCTGTGGGCAATGCTACCTTTAACGACGTGTTTAGCGCAGGTGTGATCCTTCACTCGGGCAACAATCGCGTTGGCACGAATGGGAACGGTATTGCCGATGCGGCTGAACGCAACGTGATCAGCGGGAATAACTTCGATGGAGTGAAGTTTAACGGTGCCAGTGACAATGTTGTTGCGGGGAACTACATAGGGACCAATGCTGCGGGAACAGCTGCCATCCCTAACGCGCGCTTTGGGGTGTTCGCCGGGAGCGGTACGAATCACCGGATTGGCACCGACGGTAATGGCATTGCCGATGAGGCGGAACGCAATGTGATCAGCGGCAACACGTTCACTGGAGTGTTCGTGCAGAACAGCAGCACTGTGGGGACCATCATCGCTGGCAACTACATTGGTACCGATGCGGCTGGAACGGCTGCTTTAGGAAACAATGGTGGGATCTCGGTTGGGGATGGAGCCTCCAACACAAGGATTGGGACAGACGGCAATGGGGTCGCCGATGCTGCCGAGCGCAATGTGATCAGCGGCAACAATGATGGCGGAGTAGGTGTTGCCGGGGGGACTGGGAACGTCGTTGTGGGCAACTACATTGGCACGGATGCTACGGGTATGGGACCTTTGGGCAACAGGTCTGTCGGCGTCTCGGCATCTGGCAACGTTCGTATTGGTAGCAATGGAGATGGTATTAATGATGCTGCTGAGAGCAACATTATCAGTTACAACGGTGCGGAAGGTGTTGTCGTCTTTGGAGCGTTCGGAGGGGGTGCTACCGTCGTTGGTAACACAGTCTCTTTTAACGGAGGGAGGGGAGTAGTTATACGTGATGGCAACAACACTCCAAATAAGATTTCTCGGAACTCGATTTCCGTGAACGGTGGTCTAGGAATTGACCTTAGCAACTCTTTCGCCTCTGATGGTGTGACGCCGAATGATACCGGCGACGGCGACACGGGTGCAAACAATCTGCAAAATTTCCCTGTCTTGACCTCAGCTACCAGTGATGTCACCAGCACGACCATCGGCGGAACTCTCAACAGTACGTCCAATACCACATTCAGGCTCGAATTCTTCCACAATTCCGCCTGCGATCCATCCGGTTTTGGCGAGGGTGAGACGTTCCTAGGCTCAACGACGGCGACTACCGATGGCACCGGCAACGTGAACTTTGTAGTCACATTCCCGACCGCGGTTCCTCTGGGTCGATTCATTACTGCGACGGCGACTGACCCGAACAACAATACTTCTGAATTCTCCAGATGCATCACGGTAATGTCGGCTAACCAGCCACCTACGGCAAATGCTGATGGGCCGTATAGCGTCTCTGAGGGTACTTCAGTCACCTTGATTGGCTCGGGAAGCGATCCCAATGGCGACCCCTTAACCTTCGCCTGGGACCTTGACAACAATGGAACCTTCGAGACACCGGGTCAGAATGTGACTTTCTTGGCAGCCGGTCGCGATGGCCCGAGCAGCCAGACTGTGGTTCTCCAGGTTTGCGACAACAAGGGCGCATGTGCAACCTCCAGCACCACAGTCAACATCAACAACGTCGCGCCGGCGGCGACGTTTACGGCCAGCAGCCCCATCGATGAAGGTGGCAGCAGCAGCCTGTCGCTGACAGGGGCGTCTGACCGGAGCGCGGCGGACGTGACGGCGGGCTTCCGCTACTCGTTCGCCTGCGACGGACTGGACAGTTCGCTGGCCTCGACCTATGCCACGGCGAGCACATCCAGCACGGCCAGTTGTGTGTTTGACGACAACGGCAGTTACACGGTCAAGGGGCGCATCTTCGACAAGGACAACGGCTTCACCACCTATCAGGCGACGGTCGTGGTCAACAACGTGGCGCCGACGATCACGGCGGTGAACAACAACGGCCCCATCGACGAGGGTTCCAGCGCCAGTATCAGCGTGACGGCCAGCGACCCGGCAGGGGTCAACGACCCGCTGAGTTACGAGTTCGACTGCAACAACGACGGCATTTACGAAGTCGGCCGGCAGGCCAGCAACACCGCCATCTGCTTCTTCGGCGACAATGGCAGTTTCCAGGTGAACGTACGGGTGAGCGACGGTGATGGCGGCGACGACACCGACTCGACCACCGTCGCGGTCAACAACGTCGCGCCGACGGCGACATTCGCGGCGTCCAGCCCCATCAATGAAGGTGGTAGCAGCAGCCTGTCGCTGACGGGCGCATCTGATCCCAGCGCAGCCGACACGGCGGCGGGCTTCCGCTACTCGTTCGCCTGCGATGGCCTGGACGGCTCGCTGGCCGCCAGCTACGCATTGGCGGGTACGACCAACTCGGCCACCTGCTCCTTTGCCGACAACGGCAGCTACACCGTCAAGGGTCGCATCTTCGACAAGGACGGCGGCTACAACACCTACCAGGCCACAGTGGTGGTTAACAACGTGGCCCCAATGGTGGACACGCCCACGGTTGTTCCTGAGCCATCCAATGAGGGGAGCTCGGTCACAGCCAGCGCCACCTTCAATGACCCTGGCTCGAATGACGCACCGTTCACCTGCACAGTCAACTACGGCGACGGCTCGGGCGACCTGCCGGGCACGGTCAGTGGCAATACCTGCACTGGCCCTATCCACACCTACGCCGACAACGGCAGCTACACGGTCATGGTCAAGGTCACCGACAAGGACAACGACACTGGCTCCAACTTCACCACCCATCAGGTCAACAACGTGACGCCGACGGCGACGCTGGGCAACGACGGGCCGGTGAATGAAGGCAGTCCGGCGACGGTCAGCTTCAGTGGTCAGTTCGACCCGTCGAGTGCCGATGCGACGGCGGGCTTCCACTACGCCTTCTCCTGTACCAATGGCGATCTGTCGGCTGCGACCTACACGGGCAGTGGCACGAGTGCCTCGACGAGCTGCACGTTTGATGATGGGCCGAGCACGCACACGGTCAAAGGCCGCATCATCGACAAGGATGACGGCTACACAGAGTACACGACGGTCGTGACCGTGAACAACGTGGCACCGACGGCGACGTTTGCGGCCAGCAGCCCGATCGACGAAGGCAGCAGCAGCAGCCTGTCGCTGAGCAGTCCGTCTGACCCGAGCAGTGCCGACACGGCGACGGGCTTCCGCTACTCGTTCGCCTGCGATGGTCAGGATACCTCGCTGGCCGCGACATACGCGGCGGCGGGCACATCCAGCACAACCAGTTGTGCCTTCGACGACAACAGGTCGTACACCGTCAAGGGGCGCATCTTCGACAAGGACAGCGGCTACACCACCTACCAAGCCACGGTTGTGGTCAACAACGTAGCCCCGACGGCGACGTTTGCAGCCAGCAGCCCGATCAATGAGGGCGGCAGCAGCAGCCTGTCGCTAAGCAATCCATCTGACCCGAGCAATGCCGACACGGCGACGGGCTTCCGCTACTCGTTCGCCTGCGATGGTCAGGACAGTTCCTTAACGACGACCTACGCGGCAGCGAGCACGTCCAGCACGGCCAGTTGTGCCTTCGACGACAACGGGTCGTACACCGTCAAGGGACGCATCTTCGACAAGGACAATGGCTACACCACCTACCAAGCCACGGTTGTGGTCAACAACGTAGCCCCGACGGCGACGTTTGCAGCCAGCAGCCCGATCAATGAGGGCGGCAGCAGCAGCCTGTCGCTAAGCAATCCGTCTGACCTGAGCAGTGCCGACACGGCAGCGGGCTTCCGCTACTCGTTCGCCTGCGATGGTCAGGACAGTTCCTTAGCGACGACCTACGCGGCAGCGAGCACGTCCAGTACGGCCAGTTGTGCCTTCGATGACGACGGCAACTACACCGTCAAGGGACGCATCTTCGACAAGGACAATGGCTACACCACCTACCAAGCCACGGTTGTGGTCAACAACGTAGCCCCGACGGCGACGCTGAGCAACGACGGGCCAGTGAATGAAGGCAGCGCAGCGACAATCAGCTTCAGCAATCAGTTCGACCCATCGAGCGCGGACACGGTAGCGGGCTTCCACTACGCCTATGACTGCGATAACGACTCGCTGGCTGGAGCGACTTACGCGAGCAGCGGAACGAGCGCCTCAACAACCTGCACCTTCATCGACAACGGCAGCTACACCGTCCGCGCGCGGATCATCGACAAGGACGACGGCTACACCGAGTACACGACTGTCGTGATAGTCAACAACGTGGCGCCGGTTATCACCAGCCTGACCCTCAGTGCTACTTCGATCTCCGAGAACGACTCGGTCATTCTGAACGGTTCCTTCACGGATGCAGGTGCTCTCGACAACCACACGGTCGTCATCAATTGGGGCGATAGCTTGTCCACCACTATCGGACCGCTCGCCCCGGCAGTCTCCAGCTTCTCGGCTTCGCACCAGTACCTGGACGACAACCCGACCAACACGGCATTCGATGTCAACACCATTTCCGTTACCGTAATCGACAAGGACTTCTACTCAGACAGCGACAATGCCAGTGCCACCGTGAACAACGTGGCGCCCGCCATCACCAGTGTGACTGGGCCGTCTGGTCCTCTGCCGCTGGGCAGCTCGGCGAGCGTGACGGCGACCTTTACAGATGTTGGCAGCCAGGATACGCATACCTGCACCTTCTCGTGGGATGACGGCACACTGAATACGACTGTGTCGGCGTCTGGGATGGGCAATGGCTCCTGCACAACCTCACACACATACGCTGCAGCCGGCGTCTACACTGTTATGGTTACGGTGACTGATGACGATACGGGTACTGCAACTTCACAGTTCGAATTCGTCGTGGTCTACGACCCGAGCGCCGGGTTCGTGACCGGCGGCGGCTGGATCTACTCTAACCCCGGTGCTTATAAACCAGTTCCCGAGTTGGAAGGCAAAGCCACCTTCGGCTTCGTCTCGAAGTACAAGAAGGGTGCCAACGTGCCCACCGGCAACACCGAGTTCCAGTTCCACGCGGCCGGGATGAACTTCCACTCGGACACCTACGAGTGGCTGGTTGTGACCGGCAGTAACTATGCTATGTTCAAAGGCGTGGGCACCATCAATGGCGGTCTGGATCCCAACGGGAACGCCTACAAGTTCATGCTGTGGGCTGGCGATGGCTCCCCGGACACCTTCCGCATCCGCATCTGGTGGGAAGATACCGATAGCACGGAGCATGACGTTTACGACAACGGCTTCGACCAGGCCATCGGAGGCGGCAGCATCGTCATCCACACAGGCAAGTAGTCGCTCACCTGATAGCCTGAGTTCAATACAGGACCACGAAGCGCGATCACGCGCAAACAGAACGGGAGCCCCAATGGCTCCCGTTTTGCGTTAGATAAGGGTGAACAAACCACCCGTTTCCCAGTGCGTGAGTCAGCGTGACGAGGCATCTCTGCCACGACGCGCCACTCCCGCCGGTCGGAGGAGAGATTCCTCACTGCGTTCGGAATGACACGTCGCAAGCGAGTGATATTTGTCATCAAGGCTTGTGACAGATTCCACTAACTGCACGCGGGAATGCACATAATACTATGTCCGTGGGTCAGTCGCCCCATTCCTATGGGGCGTTTGCCCTACTTCTGTGTTATAAATATGAATCCCGACGTTCGGCGAAGGTCTCTCGACCGAGCCGCTACGGGAGCGGTCAGGAGACCGCTCCCGAACCGGGAAGGTAACCGTTCAGTTGGGTCAACCTTGACAACTGTCATACGGCCTGAAAACACAGGAACAATGCCAGTAGACAGGCCTCACGTTCGGGTGTAGCCTGCAAACACCATCTGTACTTGAAGTCGTCCGTAGCGCATGAAGC
>DATEUJ010000142.1:0-83350 GCA_035283185.1 Anaerolineae bacterium
TCGATCAGCCCGATCTCTTTCTCGGCCAGCATGTGCTTCAGCGCCTCACTCACCTCGGGCAGCAGGCTGGGCGCGTCGATGGCGGGATACAGCAGCGCGGCAATGTTCTCGGCCGACGCTGGAAAACCCTCGATGTTTTGCAGCGCGGCCACGGCCTTGCCCACCCGCACCGGCATCGACTTCGGGCCAAAGAGGCGCGTGGTCAAATCGACGGCGGCGACGACGTGCGGCAGCGTCTTGAGGATATCGGCGCGCAGCGTGTCGTAGAAATCGTCGGCGCAGGCCAGCGCCCCGATCGGCCGATCGGCCAGTTTCACGGTATCGGGCGGCAGCAGACGATTCACATCAACCAACGCGTCCTGAATCACCTTGATGACCGATCGCAACCCCAGGCCGCCGGTTGTCCGTGCCAGCGAGCGGATCAATTCCAGTAGTAGATCGAAGTGCTGCGGCAAGAAGGGATAGAACTGCGTAAAGGTATCGGCGTCAGGGTCAGAGCGATACAGTGACGTACCGGCCAACCGCGTATGCGCGATCATCGCCTGGCCGCTGGTCTTGAACAGTGATTTGAGTTGGACCTCACCTTCGGGCCGTTTGGTCAGCAGGCGGCGGTAGGTAATCTCTTTGATGTCGCGTGCGTCCAGCTCGATCGAGATGGGGAAGCGATCGCGCAGTTTGTTGAGTTCGCCGGAGTTGTACTGCGCCTTCGTCACAATCTCCGAGAGCGTTTGTTGGCCCGTAGCAATGACCCATACTTTGCCACGGCTCAGTTCCTTGAAGACGCGCACCAGCCCGTCGAGGTTGAGGATCAACTCGCCGCGTGGCGCGACGTACTGACCCACCTCGTCGATCAGGAACAGGACATTTTGCTTGCCCGTCTTGTTGCGCACCAGATCGATCATCTCCTGCGCGCGATCACGCAGGTTGTCGGCCAATTCAAACCGCAGTTTGCTGTAACTTTCCGGCGTGGGAAAATCTTGCGGCATCACGGCCGGCACGATGTGTGCGGCGCGGGCATTGCCCACCAATGGATCGTTGTGGATGTCGTACCAGTCCTCATTGAAACGTTCGCGATAGCGGCGCAGAAACTCATCCAGCTTGCCGCGCTTGTGTAGGGTCAATTCCAGTTGGGCCAATTTCTTGTCTTTGGAATAGCCCGCGTATTGCAACACTTTCCAGTACAGCACGGTTGACACCGACTCCGCCGAACTCTCCGCCAGTTGTTCCGAACCCAGATCGAGGAAGACCACCGCCGTGGGTGCTTTCCGGGCAATCGTACGCAGTGTCGCCTTGACGTCGGTCGAACGCAGCCGCTCGCTCAGCAGATCGAGGAACGATTGATCGCCCGCCTTCGTATTGGGATCGAGTGCCAGGCCGAGGTACTTGGTGAAGGAACTCTTACCCGATCCCTAGAAACCCGCCACCCACACGCCTATCTCGGCCACCTGATTGCCTTCCACTCCGAGGCGATAGTTCTCGAGGAACTTGCGGAAACAAGCCTCGACATTGTCGGTGGCCTCGTACTCGTTGATCTCCGCCAGCAGTCGTTGCTCTTCGATCGCCGCGTAATCGATGACCTTCTCGATGCGGCGATCGATCGCGCGGCGCGTTGAGAAAAGGGTACGAATCGAGTCCATCACAGCCCTCCAATCAGCGTGGAGCGATAATTGGGGTCTTCAGGATAGTAGCCAAGGAAGTGCAGCCCGTATTGACCCACGCGCCGGCCAGGATAAAAAATGACGGTCGGATGGGGTACACGTCCGGTCAACGCACTCTCAATTGCGCGCGTGCGGAAGTAGGGATGGAGCAGTTCGGATTCCGTCAGCAGAATCACTGCTTTGTCGTTGCCTGCAGCAATCCGTGCGGCTACTCGATTCACGAGCGCGTTGTTCTTGGTCAACACGTCGCGCACCGCCTGATTGATCTCGCTTTGCTCCGCGTCTGCTTCCAGTTCGAGCCACTCTGGCCACCGGCTAGATTCGTCGATCAGCTCACGCACGATGTCGCCTAACGAAACTCGAACCGGCTCAAAGCCATCATGGCGCAGCAGGCCCATCCAGCCAGGCAGACGATGTTTGACCGTCAGCATGTACTCCGGCTTGTACACGAAGTAATAGATCGGATCGCTGTGCGCGGGGTTCAGTCGATCGGGTTTGCCGAGCACGGCGCGCAGCTCTTGAAAGTCACGTTCGAGCGGTGAGTCATCGAGTGAGGACATGTATCAGCGACTCCATCGAAGGTTGCGACCACGTAATCCGCACGACCGAGCCGGCTCGCTGAACGAGCAGCCCGAGTCTCGGACCGAGCAGATCCAACCTGTCCAGAACGTGTGCGCGATCCAAACCGTATAAACCCCAGTCGGCGTGCTCAGCCACGGCAGCATCGGGCAGACCGGCAAAGTGCAGTTCGTGGGCCAGATAGGCGACGCTGACAGCGGTCAGGCGATACAGCACAATCTCGCGGCGGCCGCGTTTCGCCTGGCGCAGCAAGCCAAAGTCACGCAGCGCGGCGAGCAGCCCGCGCGCGATGCGGAGCTGCGTAGCCTGCGTCCAAACTTGCGAGACTTGTCCAGTTCGATTGATCTCGTCAAGAAAGGACAGGGCGTCATCAACCTGCATCAGCACTGCACCTGAGCGCGCCAGCGGCCAGAAGCGTCTGACCACAAAGTCGTACAACACATCGTCGGCGCGCGCCGAATACAGAAGCAACAATTCATTGAGGGCTGAGTTATCGACCCCCGCCTCAAACAGAAGCTTAAGGGCGCGCGCCGCGCGATCGTCTGGCGTCAGCAAGCGCGGACGGAAAACGCGGTTGACGAGGTCGTGCGTCCGATATGCGGTCTCCTTGCTGAGCACGCCTGTCTGTTGAATCCGTTCCAGGAAGACCCGGTAATCTTCGCTTGGCGACCACTGCCGTAGCAGCGTCTTCATTTCGTTGATAAGTGCGGCACCTTTGGTAATGCTCACCGTATAGTGCCGCGCACGGGTTTCGATCGGTGCTGAGGTCATCCGCGCCTGCTTTCGCCTTCGAAGTATGGATAAACCTTCACGCCATCTTGAAACGCCGCGTAGTATGCGCCGGCTAATCGCACCACCGAATCGCTGCGGCGAACATCCGCCAGGCTGCCTAATCGTAGCGGGCCGGCAATGGATTCTGGTCGCGCAAAATCGCCGAGCGAACTCGCCTGCTCAAGCAGTTTATCACGTTTGCCCAGAGCACCGCTAACCATCGAGAAGAACTCATCCTGCTGGACTTGTAGCAAGCGATCGAGTTTTCGCTCCACGTCACTCGGCAAGCGAAACAGGTGGGCGACCCGGCCGATGCCAATGCTTGTGTCGTGAACCGGCTTCGCGGCACGCAGCGTCGAGCGAACAGCCACTGCGAAATCACTGCGCGGATAGAGGCGGCTCAGGAAATTCATGCCCACCGGTGACATGAATTTCGACTTCCACCAGCCAAGCTCGGGCACTTCACCCAAGGCCAGCACCAAAATGCGAAGACGGAGCAAAGAATGGATATCGGTTCGATCAGCTATCATGGTTTATCCGCCGTAGCGCAGATCGACAAACAAACGGGCCGTTCGCGTCGGCATTGGTTCGATCCAAGTGAATTGAGCGTGTCTACGCCAATCATCTAGTATCTGGCGAGCAGTGCCAGTCCAAGACGCGTTGTCCCGAAGCATGCCGTAAAGAGTGTAGCATGTATCAAGATTCTAACGGATTACGGTCGCATGACAAATGTCTTTCATTGGTCCAGCTGCGATGGTCACGACTGAGTGTCGCCTGATCAAAGGGAACTGTAGGTAAGCGAGCACTCGCGTCCTCGCTGCGACCGCCGCCCAGCCAGTTTGACGAGCTACGCTGCTGCTTCCTTGCCGCCGGTGTTGAGGAACCTGATGAGGTACTGTGTACGTTCCCAGGAGTTATGCGCCGATCGAGAACGGAGTCCCAGTCGTCGGAATACTCGTCGCACTCACGACAGTGGCAAGGCTGTCGGGCAGGGTGCCTTTGACCGATGTGCGGAGTGATCTCCTCTAAGCGTGCCATGTCCACCTATTCTCGATGAACGAAACGAGCCGCCCGCGACGCCGCAAGCGCGCGAACGGCTCAAATGAGTACGATGTCAGACGGCCATCAGCCGACTTCGCGCCGATTACTCCCCCGGGATGTCCCCCAACATCGCGGCGTATTCTTATCTCGCGCCAAGCGCAATTTTATATGTGAATAGGGTAGAGGTCAACAAGTCAGTAGTGTGCAACCTAACATTGCCTCTTCGACAAAGAACAGGTGTTTACACTGGCTAGAGTTGCAGGCTTCGCGTGAGAGCAGCTTACCAGATAGTTCAGTATGCCACTTTTCAGCTGCCCCCGCTCTGCCCGGATTCGCCGGAATGGTACGCGCACATGGTCGCCGTCGCCCCGTACGCGCGCGGCGTGAACGCTCTGAAGACGCTGTTCTCCGCCGCGCTGTGAGCGCGCGGCGATCCGCATCACGGCGGCCGGCCGCACGACGGAAGCGGGAGTGTGTTATACTCCGTGCCACCCTTGCAGAAAGGCCCGTTATGAACCAAGCAAAATGGATTGTGTTGTGCGCCGCGATCGCACTGGCGGTTTCCGCATGTGGCGGGAGCGCCACATCGGCGACCAAGACCGCCTCCGGCCTGCAATACACGGACGAAGTGGTCGGCGCGGGCGACACGCCGCAGCCGGGCGATTACGTCGTCGTGCACTACACCGGCGCGCTTCAGGACGGGACGAAGTTCGACTCGTCTCTCGATCGAGGCGAGCCGTTCGTGTTCCAGATCGGCGTCGGGCAGGTGATTTCCGGCTGGGACGAGGGCGTTGGCTCGATGAAAGTCGGCGGCAAGCGCAGGCTAACTATCCCGCCGGAGCTGGGCTACGGCGCGCGCGGTGCGGGCGATGTCATCCCGCCGAACGCGGCGTTGATATTCGACGTCGAGCTACTGGACATACCGAGAGTGAAGGTCGAGGACATCGAGGATGGCGGCGGGGCAGTCGCCGAAGAGGGTGATACCATCGTCGTGCATTACACCGGCACGCTCGAAGACGGGACGAAGTTCGATTCGTCGCTGGATCGGAACGAGCCGTTCGAGTTTGCGCTGGGCGCGGGGCAGGTCATCCCAGGCTGGGACATCGGCCTGCAGGGCATGAAGGTCGGCGGCGCGCGCAAGCTGACCATTCCGCCCGAACTGGCCTACGGATCGCGCGGCGCGGGCGGTGTCATCGCGCCGAACGCCACGCTTATCTTCGAGGTAGAGCTGCTGGAGATCAAGTGAGGAGGTAACTACCCAGCCTGCGTCATTGCGAGCGTCGTTTGCGAAGCAATCTCCGTTCTGATGAGCGACGATTCCTAGCCGTGTCGGAGACTGCTTCGTCGCAATCCTTCGACTGCGCTACGCTCCGCTCAGGATCGCTCCTCGCAGTGACGGCTGAGTAGTTACATGAGGAGAAGCTATGCAGACGACGACCACAATTGAGCGGCCAGCGGCTCGACTCAACCCAAGAAGCTGGAAGAAGGTTCTCGATACCTGCAACGCGCCAAAAGAAGAACTGGACTTCGTATCGCGCTGGCTGTTGATCGTCCGCGCCTGCGTGTTCCAGATGACGCTGACCTCGACGTTCATCGGCGGCATGCTCGCCGCCGCCGATCTGCGCGCAGTTGGCCTGCCATTCAACTGGCTGCCGTTCGTCCTGTGTGTGATCGGACTGGTGATCGCCCACGCCGTCAACAACATGGTCAACGACTACTTCGACACGAGCGGCGGTGTGGATACCGAGGACTACGTCCGCGCGCAGTACGCGCCGCATCCGATCCTGGCCGGGATCATCAGCAAGACCGGGCTGCGCAATGCCATCCTGATCGCGAACGCGATCGACGTGTTGATCGGAATCGCCATTCTCTCGTACTGGGGATGGGAGCGCGGCTGGCCGCTGCTCCTGTTTGCGCTGGGCGGGCTGTTCATCAGCGTGTTCTACGTCGCGCCGCCGATCCGCCTGAAGCATCACGGGCTGGGCGAGCCGGGCGTGTTCGTCGTGTGGGGGCCGCTGATGATCGGCGGCACGTACTTCGCCGTGGCCGGCGGCATCCGCCCCGAAATCTTCCTGGCCAGCGTCCCGTACGCGCTCCTGGTGACGACCGTGCTGATCGGAAAGCACATCGACAAGCACGATGCAGACACGGCGCGCGGCATCCGCACACTGCCGGTCATCCTCGGCGAGACGGCCTCCAGGCGGCTCAACCAGACGCTGATGGTCTCGTTCTACGTCATCGTCGCGATTCTGATCTTGACTGAAACGGTCGGCGTGTGGGCGGCGCTGGTCGCGCTGGCGCTGCCGCGACTGATCCAATCCCTGCGGCAATATTCGCAACCCAGGCCGGACAAATACCCCAGCGGCGAGCCGATGGGGCCGCTGTGGTACGTGGGTGTCGCATTCTATCACAACAAGCGCGCCGGCATCTTGTTCGTGCTGGGGCTGATTCTGAGCCTGCTGATACCGGTGCAACTGCCGTTTTGAGCGTAAAACGTATTGCGTGTTCCGTTAGGCGAGGTTTTTAGTTCCGCCTCGAATCCAAATCACCTGGATCTGGCGGCACGTCCGATGCGTCTACCCACCAGTCCTGGCCCGAATCGAGCGCATCCTCCAGCACGTCCATCGCCTGTTCGATTGTCTCACGCAACTCGAGCAGCCGCTTCTCGTCGCCGGTCTCGAAATATCCGCCCTCGTCGTTCACGACGAGACCCTGCCGCGCGAACTCGTCTTGAAGGCGATGCAGCAGTTCGCAGATCTCGATGTGCGTCAGCGGCGGCGCGAACTGTGTCTTCACGAACAGAGAGTACATCACCATCCGCTCGCCGTCCGCGGCGTCAAAGCACATCATCAGTCGCGCGTCGTCGTCGAAGGCAAGTAAGAGCGATTCGCACTTCGGGTGCGGTTGGATCGTCCACCCGCGCCAACGCGTGTCCAGTTCGACGATGTGCTCTTCGCCATCCTCGAAAGTGATGTGTGGCCCCTTCAGCTCGAAGTCGAGCCAGCGGCATGGCCACTCGTAATCTTCGCACCAGGCGCGGATCATCGCCAGCGCGTCGTCGAGCCGATCGGGGTCGTCCAGCCGACCATGGTAGTGAATCGTCATACCCATCTGAGACTCCTTACACTGCTGATTCGCTAATTCGCTGACTCGCTACCACACCCGACATACTAACCCCTTCAGGTATTCCGCCTCCGGGAAACTCAGCAGTATCGGATGATCGCTCGACTGCGAGAGCTTCTCCACGATTTGCGCGTTACGTCCGGCGTCGAGCGACGCGCCGAAGACGATCTTCTGAAAGAGATCGGGCGACACCAGACCGGAGCAGGAGAACGTCGCCAGGGTGCCGCCCGGCCGCAGAATCTGCATCGACACCAGATTGAGGTCCTTGTAGGCGCGCGATGCCCTTTCGATCTGGCCGGCGGTGTGGACGAACTTCGGCGGATCGGCGATGATAACGTCGAAAGTTCTCCCCTCTGCCCGAAACTGGCGCAGCACGCCGAAGGCGTCGCCTTCGACGAAGTCTTCGTCGCGCGCCGGGAAGCCGTTCAGCTCGACGTTGCGTCTCGCGAGCGCCAGTGCCTCCGCCGACGATTCGACGTTGACCGCACGCCGCGCTCCGGCCACAAGCGCATGGCACGCGAAAGCGCCGGTGTACGAGAACAGGTTCAGCACCTCGGCGTCCTTGCAGTATGCGGCGACCTTCCGCCGGTTCTCGCTCTGGTCGAGATAGAACCCGGTCTTGTGGCCGCGCTTCACGTCGACCAGGAAGCGCAGCCCCTGCCCTGCCGCGCCGCGCTCCGCAATCTCGATTTCGTCCGGCGGCTCTTCGCCGTGAAGGCATCCTTTTGCTTGAGGCAGACCTTCCTTTTCGCGCACGTCCACGTCGCTGCGCTCGTATATACCCTGTGCCTTCGTGAGGTCTTCAAGCAGATCGACCAGCTCCTGCTTGATGTGCTCGATGCCGAGTGTCAACGCCTGAACGACAATCCACGCGCCGTAGCGATCCACGACCAGCCCCGGCAGTCCATCCGACTCTGCGTTGACCAGGCGGCAGGCGCTACCCGCCTCGGGGCGGGCGCGGATTGCGCGCTCCAGGCGAAAGCGCCAGAACGCCGTATCGATCGGTTCGTTCTCATCCCACGTCAGGAGACGGACGGCGATCTGCGAGCGCCGGTTGACGTAGCCGCGCGCCAGGAACTCGCCCTGCGCGGATACAACATCGGCGATGCCCCCATCTGGAACATCGCCGTCCATTCGCTGTATCGCGCCGGAGAAGATCCACGGATGCCGCAGGCGCACCGGCTTCTCGCGGCCGTGTCTCAATACGACCTGACCACCCATCTTGAAGTTTCCGATCAGACCTCACAGGTCTTGAAGACCTGTGAGGTCTACCGGCCGGACAACAGGCGCCCCAACCCGGCTTCGTCGAGAATCGTCACGCCCAGGCTCTGTGCCTTGGCCAGCTTGCTGCCCGGCGACTCGCCGGCGACCAGATAGTCGGTCGTCTTGCTCACGCTGTCTGTCACCTTGCCGCCGGCTGCTTTGATCTTTGCGGCGATCTCGTCGCGCGGCTTCGAGAGTGTCCCGGTGATGACGAAGGTCTTGCCGCCCAAGGCCCCAACCATCGTTCGACCTGCCGTGTCGACCTTCATCTTCGGGTTGATCCCGGCGCGCTTGAGCTTCTCGATAACCATATGGCTATGCGAACCGGACGCCCATTCGACGATACTCGCGGCAATCGTCGGCCCGATGCCTTCGATCGCGGTCAATTTCACCTCGCTCGCCTTGAGCAGGCGATCCAGCGACCCGAAATGCGCAGCGAGCGCCTCCGCCGCCACACTGCCGACGTGCCGGATGCCGAGTGCGACGATCAAGCGATCGAGCGAGCGCGACTTCGACGCGGCAATCGCCGCCAGCAGGTTGTCGGCTTTCTTCTCGGCAAACCCCTCCAACTCGAGCAAGTCTTCGCGCTTCAGTGTATACAGGTCGGCGACGTCCCGCACCAGCCCGGCGTCGATCAACTGCTGGACGATCTTCTCCCCCAGCCCGTCGATCTCCATCGCGCCCCTGCTCACGAAGTGCTCCACCTGCCGGTCGAGCCGCCCCGGGCAGTCGCGGTTCGGGCAGTAGATGGCGACCTCGCCTTCGCGCTGCACGACCCGGTCGCCAGAGTACGGGCATTTCTTCGGCGGGGCGATCTTCTTCTCCTTTCCGGTGCGGGCGCCGGCGACCGGCCCGGCGACGTAGGGGATGACGTCGCCCGAGCGCTTGACGACGACGCGGTCTCCGACGCGGATGTCTTTGCGCGCGATGTCGTCGAAGTTGTGCAGCGTCGCACGCTCGATCGTCACGCCGCCGACGACGACGGGCGCTAGGATGGCATACGGCGTCAGCACGCCGGTGCGGCCGACGTTGATGCCGACGTCGAGCAGTTGCGTCGTCGCCTCGCGGGCAGGGAATTTCAATGCGATCGCGCCGCGCGGGTCTTTGCCGACGACGCCCAACTCGTCCTGCAGATCGAGGTCGTCGATCTTGATCACCATGCCATCGGCTTCGTACGCCAGGTCGTCGCGCCGTCCGCTCCACGATTCGGCATAGGCGATCGCCGCGTCGAGCGAATCGAAGCGCCGCGCGACGTCGGTGACGGGGAATCCCAACGAGCGCAGGTAGTCGAGCACCTCCCACTGCGAGCGAGGAGCGCCGCCATCGGCGACGACGGCGTACGTGAGCAGCGTAATGGGGCGTGTCGCCGTCACGCGCGAATCGAGCTGGCGCAGCATGCCCGCCGCCGCATTGCGCGCGTTGGCGAATGTCCGCTCGCCGGCGGCTTCCTGCCGCCTGTTCAATTCCTCGAAGTCGGCGGTCTCGATGAACGCTTCGCCGCGCACCACCAGGCGGGGCGGCGCCTCCGGCGCGCGCTTCTTGCCCGAAGCGCCGGAGACAGGAATGCGCAGCGGCACGGCCTTGACCGTGCGCAGGTTAGGCGTGATGTCCTCGCCGATCTCGCCGTCGCCGCGCGTCGCGCCCTGCACGAAGACGCCGCCGCGATAATGCAGCACGACCGTCAACCCGTCGATCTTCGGCTCGACGGTGAACGCGACGCGCCGGCCCTGCGGCGCGAGCTTAGAGATGCGCGCCCACCACGCGCGCACCTCGCCGCTGTCGAAGGCATTGCCCAGGCTGAGGATCGGCGCCGGGTGCGCGACCTTGACGAACTTCTCGGACGCCACACCGCCGACACGCTGCGTCGGCGAGTCAGGTGTGATCCACTCGGGACGCTTGGCTTCGATCGCCTTCAGCTCGGCTACCAACCGGTCGTACTCGGCATCCGAGATCACCGGATCGTCGAGGATGTGGTAGCGATAGTTATGGAAGTTGACTTGCTCGCGCAGCTCGCGCAGTCGTTTCTGAGGATCAGCCATTGCCTAGAATTCCTGCAACTCGCCCCTGCTTCGTCATAAGCTGCCTCCGTGTTTTCGCGTTGCAGAGCGTAATCCATTGCGGATGTCGCGGCGCGATCTAGGGCCCCGGCGGCGCGGTCGGCGCGAGATACTGCTCAGCCGCCCAGCCGATGCTGCCGTCCACATCCTTCAACTGCCACCAGGTGAATCCGTCGGCATCCTGCGGGCCGCCGACGACTTCGAGCACCACACCGTCGGCGAGCGATCGAACGAGCTGCCCCGAGGTCGTCGGCTCGTTACGGAAATTCACGCCGCCGACGACGACCACGTACCCGCCCACGGCGATCTCGGTCGGCGGGGGCACCGGCGTCGGGGTCGGCGTGGGCGTCGGCGTGGGCGTCGGCACCAGCGTGAACGTCGGCCGCACCAAGATAGTCGGCGTGGCGGTCGGCGAAGCATAGCTCGCCAGGATCGAGCGCGCGCCAAACGTGCACAGCAGCAACCCTGCCACGCTCACGACGCCGATGACCAGCCATTCGTACCAGGCCAGGTCGGTCTGGCCCGGACGCGGCGTCGGTTCAATCGTTCGATCTCGGTTCATGCTCTCCCCAATCGGACAAGTTCCTTCAGTTCCTCGAATGCCAAACACTGGAGTTTAGAGTCCATACACAATTGCTCGGCGTGGATTGCCAAATCCACGCCTTTTCCGCTGGATTTGCCAATCCAGCGGGAGCGAGCTCTAAACTCCAGTAACCAGGGAACCGAAGGAATTGAAGGAACTCCATAACTACGGCCCACCCGCCGGCGCCAGGTAGAGCTGCGCCGCCCAGCCTTCCGCGCCGTCGATCAGATCGCGCAGGCGCCACCAGGTCAACCCATCCACGTCGCGCGGCCCGTCCAGGATCAGCAGCCGCGCGCCTTCGGGTATCGTCTTGAGCGTCGTCGTCTGCAAGCCCGGATCGGAGCGCAGCCGCAGCGATTCGCCTTCCGTGCCGTAAACCTGCGCGTAACCGCCGACATACAGACCTTCCGGCGTGGGCATGCCGGTCGGAGCGGGCGACGGCGTAGGCGTAGGCACGATCGGCGACGGCGTGACGGTCGCGACGATCGCCGCCGGCCACGCGCCGGGCGGCGCCGGCGGCGCGCCAGTCGCGGCCAGGACGACAAACCCGATCACGCCGATCAGGCCGATTGCGCCGCCGGCGAGGACCGCCCACAGCAGCGAGCGCTCTAGTGACCAGTCGCGCCGGATATGGGTGATCCGTCTGGCAGGCGGGCGGGACTCGGCATCGCTCTTCATTCGTGACCGGAAGTCCGGCTCAGGGTGTGCACACCTGGAGCGACACGTCGTCAATATACATGCCGGTCGCTCCGCCTGTCCCGTCGTTCTTCACGCTGAAACGAAGGTTGAGGGTCTGGCCGGCATAAGCCAGCAGATCGTATTGCGCCGCTGTCCAGGCCGGATCGTCGAGACGCTCATACACCAGATAGTCGAGAACCGCATTGCCGCTCAGCAATGCGACGTATTGAAGGTCGTTGACGGTGTCTCCCGAGATTCGATAACGCTGGAACGACAGCGTCGCGCTGATCGCGCTCGCCGGAATCGTCGCCGCCTGCTGAACGGACGAGAATGACAACTGCGTGATCACACCGCTCGACGTGACCGCGCTGCCCACCCGAACCGCCTGCCCACCTGTGAAGACAGGCGAAGAGACGATTGCCGGCGGCGGCCTGAACGACGGCGTGATCCAACCGGTAAACCCCAGCTCGAACCCGCCGTTGACGATCGCTTCATAGCACGTCGGCGGTATCGGCCCCGTGCCCGCCGTAAAGTCCTTCGCAATCAGAGGCAAATAGCTCTTGAGCGAGTACGACGTGAAGGTCGCCAGGCCCGACCAGGCCGACACGTTGCCGGCGCGATCGAACGCTCGCGCGCGCCAGGTATGCGGGCCATCGGTCACCGTGCGCGTGAAGCCCGTCGCGGGACTCGCGAGCGTCTCCGTGACGCCGTCCAGCGCGAACTCGAACCCGGCCGGATCGCCCGCGCTGGTGAACACGAACGTCGGCGCAAACGTGAGCAGCGAGAGGCCACCGGTCGGCGTGATAAGCGATGGAACAACCGGCGCGGCGGTATCGTACGTGAACGTGACGACCGCAGGCGTTGTGTCCGACACCAGGCTTGACACGAACGCCCGCGCCTTGAGCGCGTATGCACCGTCCGTCAGCGGCGGCAGAGCGTAACTCCACACCGCCGCGCCCGTCGCCGTCAGCCACGTCTGAGCCGTCGCAAAGGCGCTGCCGTCGTAATACAGGCTGCCCGACAGGATGGCTACCTGGACGGCGCTCAAACCCGGGCCTTCGGCCGTGCCGTTGAACGGCGGCAGCACGTTGTAGGCCGCGCCGTCGGCGGGCGAAGCGATCGCCGTGTCGGGCGGTGGCCCAATACAATCGTCCAGAAAGGCCATCGCGCGCGACACCAGCGCGTCGCGTGTCGCCTGCGGATAGACTGTCTCGATTGGGAAACCCACGTAGACGAGGCGGGTGCACGGGCCGCTCGAGTAAGTCAGCGCGGCCGTGCCGCCCAGGCCACCATTATACATCAGCGCGGACGACGCGCCGCCGAGCGGCGTAAAGACGTCGGGCCGGTCGACGTCGTAAGTCCCATGCGTGCCATCGTCAAAGGAGAATGGACTGAAGCCCTCGAAAACCCCGCCAGACACGGCCACGACATTATACGTGCCCGCGTCGTCGTCGACGAACGCAGCATGCAGCGTGCCAGTGTAGAACGACGGGCCGGCGCCGTTCGCTACCAGGTCGTTGCCAATCTCGGCGCCGCTGATCAGGAGCGCGCCGCCGCCGTCAAGGTGCGCCTGCAAGAGCGACTGATCCGTCGCGTTCAAGACGACGTCGGGCGACTCCTCCTCGCCGCCGATCCAATCGACAATCGTGTAGTTGCCCAGGCCAACGTAGCCATCGGTGACGGCAGCGTGCACCGCCGAATCGAAGGCCAGCGTGATGCCTGTCGCGTGCTGCACGATAGTGTCGTAGCGGTTGATCCGATCGAGGAACATGCGGCGGGTGTAGCCTTCCGCGCCGTCGAGCTGCCTGATCAGGCCCGACCGATCGATACGATCGAACCCGTGCACGATCAGGACGGGCGCAACACCGCCGCCTGCGACGCGCGCGGCCAGGACCGGCGTCGGGAACGACTCGCCGCCGGCGTTGACGCCCGTGACACGAACGAATATCAACTGCCCCGACGCTAGGCCGCTCAGCGCCAGCGACGTATTCGACGTGTCGATCGCATTGCCCCACCCGAATCCATCCGTGCTGGTGTATACCCGGTACGCCGTCGCCATGTGGCCGAGCAGGCCGGACGTGTCCGTCGGGCCGGGCCGCCACTCGAGCGTGACCTGGTTCGGCCCACTGTTGCGAACGCGCAGGTGTGCCGGAGGCTCCGGCAGGAACACCAGCGGCACGTTGGGGTCTCGCGAGTTCCAGTAACGCACGATGCCCTGGTAGATAGCCCGCGCCGACAGCAAGTTGAAACGCGGGTCTTTCTCGGCTTCGACATCCTGCGGGTTGTCGTGATAGCCGTTTTCGATCAGCACGCCGGGCATCGCCTCGAGCAGCCGCAACTCGCCCAGGTCCCTCGACTTCTGGCCGCGATCTGGCCAGGCCGCCTCCCAGCCGGTATGAATGTCGTTGAGCAGCTCGGCGTGCACGAAATCCTGGAGAACGTCGCTATTCGGCGTCGGCTCGGACGAGTGGATGTACGTTTCCGTGCCGCGCGCCGTCGTGTTATAGCCGGTGAAGCCGTTGGTGTGATACGAGATGTAAATCCCGTCCTCGCCCGACTCGTACTCCCACTCGGAGAAGATCGGACGAACGATCACGTCGTTCAGGTTTTCAGCATCCGGCAGGCCGACCCATTGGGCGTAGCGCAGCGCCTGCTCTTCCCAGCGTGGCTTGAAGCTTGGGGGAATGCCCGTCGGCGCGAAGTCGCCCACGCCGCCGCCGATGCGAATCGCATCGGCCAGCACGTTGAGACCGGGCGCGGTCGATTGGTTCGTCAGCCGCACGCGATACGCCGCGCCGCCTCGGAACGGATACGTGCCGATGTAGCGCCAGTCGATCCCATCCCGCGCCTGCGTGATCGTCAGCACGGTCGTGCCACCCGCGTGATCCACACCGTAGCGCGCAGCCGCCGTGCGATTCGCCGCATTGGGGAACCACACGTACACGGCGTACTCGGCGTCGAGCGCGGGTGTGAACGTCCACGTCGCAGTGGCCGTCGCGCCGGAGGTGAGCGTGGTCGTGTAGCGATACGTCCCGCTGAGAACACCCATGCTGCCCCACCCGCCCGTCGAGCCGGTGAGCCAGTCGCCTTCCACCGTGAACGTCGGGCTAATGTTGTCCACGATGTGCATCGACGTGATCGTGTCGCGCTCGCGTACCGTCCACGCGTCCGCACCCGCATTCCACAGGTATTGAAGCAGAACCTGGTTGACGATCTCCGCGTTATTGAAGTCCTCGATAATGCCTTCGCCTGACGGGTACGGCGCGCTCGGGTAGTGCGGCCGCTGCGTGCGATACCTCCCCTGTGTCGCAAGCCAGTACCAGCCGTGTCCCGCGCTAACGAAGACGGTCCTGCCACGCAGGCCACCGGAGGCTTGTGGGTTTCCGTATTCAGGAGGCTGCCCACCGGTCAAGGATGAAGGCCGATGCTGATCGCCTGTAGGCTCACCCGGTTTCTTAGGGATGGTGATGGGCGGCAGGAAGGTCGAGAGCAGGCGGAAGGTGTCAGGCCGATCCGGATCGCGGGCTTCGACGTCGATGCGCGCGAAGTTGAACGGCGTCAGCGTCGTCGCCACCTGCTCGTTCACGTCCTCGGCGTCGCCGGCGTCGAAGGAAGCGAGGTAAGAGGCAGGCAGATCGAATCGGACAACTACGCGTTCGGGCGACGCCATGACGTCGGCCAGTGCGACCCCGGCCGGTAACGCAGATCGGATGCCGCGCGCTCCTTCGGCCGCCGTCGGACCGTCGACCATCGTCTGCATCAGGGAGCGAACCTGATCCGTCAACGTGCCGGTCGTTTGGATGGCAATTCGATTCACACACGAGACCACGCCTTCGCTGACGAAGCAGAGCGTGCCTGTCCTGGAGATTGGAGGTTGGAAGTTGGAAGTTGGAGCTTCTGAGGGTGGGTCGCCGCTTGCAATGACGATGGTTGGCGCATGAATCAGGGTCAGCACAGCGATCAGCGACAACAGACCGGCGCAGGCGGCGAGGAGAATCCGAGGCAGACTGTAGCGATTCATCGGGCCACATTATAACAGACCGCGCCGGTCACTGTGCGGCCGGCGCGGGTATGGACAATCTGATGATGTGGATTAATCAGTAGGCCGAGTTCCGCTGATGCACTCAGTAGATGCGTAGGATGAGGGGTAAATAGACTCGCTGACATAGCCCCCGGTAGCTAATGCCGGCCAGGTTGTTGCTCCTTGTCAATTCGGTGATGAGATGGTTCGGGTCAATATACGCATACAGCGTACATTCAACCGGTCCCGCGATCTGACCAGTCAGCGTTGCGGAACCAGCCGGCGGCAACAGCGTCACCGTGCGCGTGAAGAGCGGGCTGTTCTCGCTAAGACGATCGTCGCCATAGAAGCCGACTTCAACATTGGTGGCAGTGATCGGCCCAAAGTTGTAGAGCGTGGCCGTGATGAGCACAGTCGTGGCTGTCGGCGACGTTGTCCAGAGATAGTACGGGCTAACGGCGAGATCGGGCAGCACATCCAGCGTCAAACGGAAGGCGTTGTTCGCCGTAAAGGTTTCGGTGAAGCCGGTGCGATTTGCGATGGCGACGAGTGGATATGTTCCCATGCCAAGTGTGCCAAAGTTCCACGGTGTCGTCAGTGTGATAGACTGCCCGGCCGCCAGCGACGGCACTGTGTCGGTGGCCACGAGTGTGCCCGTGATGGCATCGCGGTAGAAAGCCAGCGTCGCGGTGGGCGCATCGGTCGTGCCGATGTTGCGAATGAGCGTGATGAGCCCCACGTCAGTGCCGCCCCAGTAGTCGACGCCAGCATTGGCCATTTCCAAGTCCGGCCCGAAGGCCGCCAGCGTCGCCGTATTATCAGCCTCACTGGACTCGGGAATGGCGTTCGCCGGATCGGCCACAGCATAGAGTATCCGCGCCCCACCGGTGAGTGGCACGGTATAAGTCGTCGCCAGCGTAGCCGTGAAGCCACCTGCCAAAGTTGTAGGCAAAGTGACGTTGCGGATCAATACGCCGCCTGCAGATGGATCCCCGTCGTAAAAGGCAACGCCTGCGTTACTCACGGCCAGGTCGCCGCTGTTGAGCAGCGTGGCGGTGATGATCACATTGCTGCCAGGCGTGGGATGGTCAGTTGAGATCGCCAAGCTATCCAGCGTCAAATTGCGCGTGAATACGTGCGAGAGGGTTAGCAGATCGGTCTGGCCTTCGGTCGGGATGGTAAAGGTGACGACTTCGCCGGTGCCGGAGATGGTTGTCGTGTTGGTGACCGATGCAATAGCTGTGGCAGCGTAGCTCATCAGCAGTCGACCAGTCGAATCCAGCGCGGCTGTCGGGTAGGCCTCACTGGCACGGTCATTGGTCAACTGCTTAGGCTTGCTCCACGTGTTGCGCGACTGATCATAGAACGCCAGATACACATCGCGCTGGCTGCCTTGGGCCGTGAAGACGGCGGCGATATTCCCGCTGCTGTCTTGGACAATACGGAACTCATCGATGGCCGTGCCGCTGTCCAATGTAAGAGTGACAGTCGCACTGGTGGCAAGGTTTTGCAGGCGCAGTTCATTTCCCGCTAGCCAGACGAGGAGCGGCTGATTGGCGCCGTTATATATGACTTGCGGGTTGCGATGGCCGAGACTATCGTCAGTGCGCTGGACTGGCGGCGTCCAGGCGCTGCTGTTCCAGATGCTGGTGAAGAGTTGGAGCGTCGGCGTGGGATAGCCGGTCGGAGTGACGTATCGGGTATAAGCGATCGTCGCCGCGCTATTACCGTAGCCCGGCGCCAGGTCTACCAGGCCGGGGATAGCATCGACTGCGATGGCAGGCGCGCTCCAGTTGCCATTGTAGAAGGTGTAGATGATGCGATCGGCCTGCGTGACCGTGCCGCCCAACAGTCCGGCGTCGTTCTGTCGCCAGACAGCTAGCAGAATTCCTGCATTGTTACGGGCCAGTTGTGGCTTCATATCCAGTGCAGTGTTGCTGGTGAGCAGCGAGACGGGTGACCACGCGCCGGTCGTCGGACTATAGACCGATGTGGCGATCTCGATCTTCTTGGCGGTAGTCACGTCCCAGGTGGCAGTGATGGGCAGCGTATCGTTCAGCCGCTGCCAGACGGCTACGCCATTGCCATTACCGGCCCAAGCCACCCGCGGTGCGCCGTCGAGCAGGTTGTCGTTCGTCACACTGGCCGGCACGCTCCACGACGAGCCATTCCAGCGGCTGAACGCGATTTCATGCGACTGGCCGACCGGTTTCGTGACGACGTCGTGGACCCACAGCAACAACGCGTTGTCGTTGGATGGATTGACGGCCAGTGACGGCTCCGGGTAGGTGTAGACGTTGCTGACGAGGAGGCTGGTGACCGTGGTCTGCGCGGCGATGTCGGGCGGCTGCAAGCCAGCCGTGGTGGGGGCGAAGGCCTGATGCATGCCGGGCCGGGCGCGGAAGATTGCGTACTCTTTGTCTGCGATATGGCGGATGAGATGCCAATCACTAGTGGCCACATCGTGGAGCACTGCATCTATTGCCAGCGCAGTAGGCGGGTATTTCCACTCAATCTCACCTTTGGCCTCGCGCTCGAACCATCCAGCTCGGAACCTAGCGCCAACCTCACCTTTCAGGGTGATGCTGTCGAATGTCCAGTTTTCGGTTATCGGCCAGTTAATCGGCCCCATTCGGATAAACTTCACCGATCCGTCTGCGCCAGCCCACACTTTGATTTCGACCACAGGCAGCTCATAACGGTAGCCGCCCTCTATACCTATTCCGCCTGCGACACCCAGATTACTAAACTGAAAATAGGGTGGGCTGTCAGCAAAGGCTACGTCAGCGTCTAGTCCAATATGAGCCTTTCCGTCGATATAGAACTCTCCCAGCACTTTGGACACCAGTTCCTCGATATGCAAGATCACGATAGTCTGCTCCACAAATAGGCCCACAGCGGCATTGAAATAGGCTACCATGACTAGCACGGGTTTACGATAGATGTTCCGGGTCGCCTCTACCTCAAACTCCACACTGCCGCGCGGTAACTCCCAAACACACAAGCCAATGGGGTCACTCCGCAGGCTACCGGTGATCGTCGCCTCCAATTTGGTTCCCAGAAACTTGAAGCCTTTTTCAAAACCGGCCGACAGCGAGGCTTCATATGGACCCAAACAGAACAATGGGATCGATAGCTTCCCGGTAAAATCAAATCCAAGTTCGGTTTCACCATCGGGTACGCCAAACCCGGGAGCAGCAATGTCGAATTTGTAAGGGGGCAAGTGAAAACCCATTTCGTAATTCGCTCGACCACTCAAGTCTCCAGATGCGAGTACAGGAAGGCTTGCAAGTCCAGCTTGTGACAGTCCAACCATCCAGACTGACATCAGTGTAGACCAGGGAGCGAAGTTCTGTGGGTCGGACGCCTGTCCGGCCCCATTGTAAGCCACTACGCGCAGCGTGTTACGACCCGCTCGTAGATCCTTGCCCATGTTGAATGTATGGCTCGCCCCAGAAGCACTGGCCGGTTCCGAATAGGCCACGCCGTTCAACATGAAGTCAACCCGACCGGGCGACGAGCCTTTCCAGTCCACTGTCACGTCAATGCGGTTAGAGACTGGGATGCCTTGTAGATAGCGCGCATCAAGCCGATGCTCTGACCGGACGTCCGTGATTTCCACTGCGCCGATGTTGGGCGGTGGCGGTCCGCCCATGCCAGTGAACGTCACTTGTGCCGAAGTGGCGAAGGCCTGCCCTGTCGTCAGGTCTCGCGCGGTGATGATAGCCGTGCCCGGCGTAGATGAGCGAACAGTGGCGACGAAGCGCCCGCTAGCGTCGGTGATGCCGCTGATCGGAGAGAAGGCGTCCACACTGCCGCGGCTGGAAATGAGGCGCACCTGATGCCCTACGGGCGCATTGGAGAGGGTGACAGTCGACGTAGATACCCCGTCAGCTGGGACGGAGGTTGGAGCGGCCACGAGGTTGGGCGTGGGTGTCGGCCCACCCCCGTAGGTGACCACCAAGCGGGCCGTATGAACACTGTTATCCTCCCTTTCCCAGGCGATTACTCGCCGGTGAGTGTTGCCGGCGATGGCCGGGTCAGCGCGTACGATGATCGCCATCGAGTTTCCGCTCGCCCAACCGGGTAGGTCCACAATCTCCTGGACGATGGCCGCCACGTTCGGGCTGCGCCGGCTTTCCAGGAGGTTCCAGACATCGGAGGCCGAAATGGCCCAAGACACAGAAGCGTTCGTCAAGGGGCGGTTGCTCGGACGGTCCGTGCTGGTAAATGTCGATGCATTAGCCGATCGTTGGCCGAAGAACTGCACCGCGATCTCGTTGGCGTAAGGGCCATCAACGGTGAACGCCAAGTGCGCTTCATTGATGACGGCTCCTAAAGGGATCTGAACGTGCTGGAACCGGAAGCCGGACGTGATGGGGCTGCCATTGCGGCAGCGCCCAAAGTAAATTTCATTCGAGGATGTCGCGTAGAAGCACTCTGGAAATCCCAGTGGGCCCGGATCGATGCCAGCGTCATCGGTGCCCAGAATGAGAGGCACGGTGATCGTGGTACCGCTCTGAATCGCTGGCACTGCAACCGACACATGGTACGAGCCAGCCTCACCCGTCTTTATGTCGGCTTGCGCAGCAGGCGCAGCGGCAGCACTGACGCCGCCCGTGACGTTGACAGTGCCAGTCGCTTGTGAAGCATTCACGTTCGTTCCATTTGCATGGTGGGGGGGCAGAGGTAATGAACTTCTGCTCTCTGCAGCCGTCGAGGCTGTGTTGAGGAGTAGCGAGAGGACGATTACAATCTGAAGAGGTCGAATCCGCGGCACGGTGTCCTCCAAGGAACTTACAAAAGACGGTCATCGCATATCATACTATATATTGATCGTCATTTCACCTCCAAACTTGAAAACATTCTACAGCCAATCTCCCCCGGATGCCAAACCACTCGCACTCGCTGGCTCGCTGACTCGCTCACTCCCTCATATACCCCATCAACTTCTTTAGCGGCCACGTATTCACCACCCGTTCCGCCGTGATCCACGCCCGCCGCGCGACCGCCACGCCATAATGAATCTGCGCCAGCGATTCGGGATGGTGCGCGTCTGTGTCAATGCTGAACAGGCAGCCCAATTCGTTCGCGCGCCTGGCATGCGTATCGCGCAGGTCGAGCCGCTGCGGGTCGGCGTTGATCTCTACAATGGTGCCGGTCTCGGCGGCCGCTTGCAACACGGCTTCCATGTCCAGGTCCGCGCCTTCGCGGCCTTTCTCCAGCGCGCCCCCTTCGTACAGCATGCGGCCGGTCGGGTGCGCGAAGATGTCGACGTGCGGGTTGCGGATCGCGGCCAGCGCGCGGCGCGTCACTTTGTCACGATCCTGCCGCAACGATGTGTGCAGCGAGGCCAGCACGACGTCGAGCCAGGCGAGGATCTCGTCGGGATAGTCCAGCGTGCCGTCGGCCTTGATCTCGACCTCGGAGCCGTGCAGCACGCGAATCCCGAGATTCAGCGCATTGACCCGGTCGATCTCGGCACGCTGCTGCCTGAGCCGCTCAGGCGACAGGCCATTCGTCACGCCGAGCGACTGCGAATGGTCGGTGATCAGGATATACTCGTAGCCGCGCGCTTTCGCCGCGCGCGCCATCTCCTCCACGCTGCGCTCGCCGTCGGACCAGTGGGTGTGCATCTGCAGGTCGCCGCGCAAATCTCCAATCTCTAATAACCGGGGCAATTCACTGGTGAACTCCCCCTGATCCTCACGCAGCTCCGGCGGGACGAACGGCACGCCGAGCTTCGCGTACACTTCGGCTTCTTCTCTGCAGAAGAAGTCTTTGCCGTCCTTCACGCGCGTCAGCGAGTACTCGTTGAGCGAGTAGCCCATCTTCAGCGCGATCTCGCGCAGGCGCACGTTGTGATCCTTCGAGCCGGTGAAATATTGCAGCGCCGCGCCCCAATGCCTGGGCTGGATGACGCGCAGATCGACCTGTTGTCCGGTGTGCAGCCGCACACTGGACTTCGTCGGCCCGCGCGCAATGGCCTCGGCGACGTTGGGCAGCGCGTTGAAGGCGTCCATAATGTGCTCCGCGTCCGCAGGCTCGGCCGACACCAGCAGGTCGATGTCGCCGATCGTCTCGCGCATGCGCCGCAGCGATCCGGCGACCGACGCGCGCTGCACGCCTGCGACGACCATCAAGCGCCGCAACATGTCGCGCGCCAGCGGATGAGCGACGCCCAGCGGCGAGCGGCCCGACGCGCCGCGCCGCCGCATCGCCTCGATGTTGGCGATGATCTTCTCCTCAAACTTGCGGCCCAGACCGGGCAGCCCGGCAAGCTCGCCCGCGCGCGCCTTCTTCTCCAGCTCTTCGACGCTCGTGATGCCTGCTTCTTTCCACAGCAGCTTGGCACGCTTCGGGCCCATATCTGGGATGGCGAGCATGGCGACGACGCCAGCCGGGATTACTTTCTGCAACCGCTCGTACAGGCTGAACGTCCCCGTGCGGAGCAGTGCATCGATTTTCTCCTCGATCGCCTGGCCGACGCCAGGGATGGAGCGCAGCTCACCGGCGCGCCACAGCACGTTGACGTCTCGGTCGAGATTCGCGATCTGCTCGGCCACGCGCCGGTAGGCGATGATCTTGAACTTGTTTTCCTCGCCCTCGATGTCGAGCATATCGGCGAGGGTTTCGAAGGTTCGAGCGACATCTTGATTGTTCATGCGGGTCACCTCTCGATGCGGCGATGGGCATGCGTATTATACCGCTCGTACCCGGAAATGGTGACCTGCCCGATCTGCCAAACGAAAACAGCCCCCGCGCTTGCGAGGGCTGTCCTGGCAGAGGACATCAGATCTCGGTTACAATCTGGCTGAAGGTATTGCCGATAGCCGGACCGAGTAGCGCCAGAACGACGATGACGACTAGCGCGACTAAAACGAGTATCAACGCGTACTCGACCAAGCCCTGCCCCTCCTGACGCTCAAGCCACAACATGACGGTACTCACCTCCTCCTCCCCCAGATTGTGATCAGAGTCCCGTTCATCCTATCGCTATTCTACGAGAGTAAGCGCGTCCGGTCTATGCATCGCTAGTACTAAAATCCCAGTCGCGCGATATTAGCCCGGTTAGAACTGTGCACGCAGAAGCGGCAGCCGGCTGACTTCAACCTCCGTCAAACCATTTACGCCGATGGACAACCGTGTGCCGGGGCTGGCGAGCGCCGGCTTGACGAATCCCAAACCAATCGAATCGCCGCCCGGCCGCACCGCAGCGCTCGATACGCGACCCACCGCCGCGCCGTCCACAGTTAGCTCTGTACCCGGCTCAATCGGCGCTTTCGCACGCAGCCCCACGAGCTGTCTGGCGAGCCGATGTCGCGACTCCATGCGCGCGATGATCTCCTGCCCGATGTAGCAACCCTTGGTGAAGCTGACGTCCGGCCACAGGCCAACTTCCAGCGGTATGTATTCTTCGCCGATCTCGCGGCCGAAACCCGGCCGGCCGGACTCGATGCGCAGCACTTCGAACGCGCGCTCGCCCATTGGCGCGGCGCCGGCGTCGATCGCCGCCTGCCACGCCGAGGTCAAAGCCGCCGCATCGGGCGCGAGCACGTGGAAGCCATCGCTCGCGATCGGGTCCGCGCGGGCGACGATGAGACCGTCGCGCGCCGAACGCCAGAAGTGCAGCGCCAGATCGGACACATCTTGCCCGGCGATTCTCGCCGCCACTTCGCCGGCTTTCGCGCCGTACAGGGACAGCATCCCCAGCTCCGCCGGCGCATCGCGCACCTGCACGTCGTCGTTGAAGAAGATGTACCGGCGCAGCCAGTTGGCGACGGCATTCTGCGCGCCGCGCGAGGTGAGCGTGATCGCGTCGTCCTCGCGCACGTACACGACGACGCGATCGACGATGCGGGCGATGGGCGTCGTCAGGATCGTCGCCGCGCCCTGGCCCGGGCGCAGCGCGTTAAGGTCGTTCGTCGACATGCGATCCAGAAAGTCGATGCGCGTCTTGCCCGTCAACTGCAACCGCCCCAGCGGCGACGAATCGTACACGACGGCGGCGTCCCAGGCCGCGGCGTATTCAGCCTCGATCGACGTGAAGACGTCCGGCGCTTCCCAGCCATCGATCTCCACCATGCGCGCGCCGGCCCGAACGTGCGCGTCAAACAATGTGCTTCTCATCATCCTATGATTCCCTCGCGTCTTGCCGGTTCGGCACGCTCCGCGTCGCGCGCCAGGCCAGAATGTCCGCCGTGTGCTCGCGATAATGCTCGATAGAATCCTCGGCGACGAACGCGCTCAGCGGCTTGCCTTTCATCCATTTGAACTTCTGCGCATCCGAAAGCATCGCATCAGAAAAACCATCCAGCCGGTTCAACAGCGCCAGGTGAACATCGTACAAATCCTCGAGAACGCGTTCCAGCGGTCGCCCTTTCTGTTCCTGGTAGAACTGTGCGTTGAGCCTGTCCACCTGCGCCGGCGTCAGGTCGACGTCGGCGGGCGGGATGCCGCGCTCGACCTTGTACAGGTTGGTGACCAGCCGCGACTGCCACACGGCGATGTGCGCCAGCAGGTCTTTGACCGTCCACTCGCCGGCGACCGGCATCCGGGTCATCTGCGCTTCGGTCAAGCCGCCGATGGCCGCCTGCAGTGCTTCCCACTCGCGCTCGATTTCGCCAAGCAGCTCGTCTTTGGTCATGTCTGCTCCGCGGACGATCGAGGATTTGCCTCTCGCCGCGCGACCGGCTGCCTCTCTTGCACTGCCAGCAACACACCCAGCGCGATCAATGCCGCGCCGGCGAAAAACGACAGCCCCAACCGCTCGCGCAGGAAGATGGCGCTCAGCAAGACGCCGACGACGGGCTGCGCGAAGAAGAACAGCGACGCCGTCGCCGCATCCAGCAGCTCGAAACTCTTGTTCCACAGGTAGAACGCGACGGCGGTCGAGCCGAAGCCGACGTACAGGACGCCGGCCGCGACGACGGGCGTGATCGCGCCGATCGTCTGCGACTGAAGCTCGACGGCGGCGACGGGCAGGACGATGAGCACACCTGCCAGGGTGACGCCCATCGTCACGGCCAGCACCGAGAAGCGCTGTGTCGCGCGCCGGGCGAGCACCGTGTACAGCGCCCACGACACTGCTGCGACAGCCAGCAGGAGATTGCCCAGCACCGGATCGCGGGACTGCTGCGTCGCCGGCTGCCCGCCCACAAGAGAGACGGTCATCACCCCGATCGTCGCCAGCGCCAGCGCGGCCAGCTTCGCCGGCGACGGAACTTCGCGCAGCAGCGGCCACGCAAACAGGATGATGAACGCGGGCGTCGCGCTCGTGATGACCGCGCCGGCTGCGGCGGTCGAGAGCGACGTGCCGCCGAACTGCGCCAGCAGCGAAACGCCGAACCCCACGAATCCGACGAGGGCCATCTCGGGCCAATCGCGGCGCGGGATTCCGCGATCGCGCTTGATCGCGAACGCCGGTATCAGGAGCAGCAGCGCCAGGACGTAGCGCACGACCAGCAGCGTCGCGGGCGGAATGACCTCGAGCACGACGTCCGTCACGACGTACATGCCGCCCCAGATCGAAGCCGCCGTGAGCGCGCTCACAGCGCCCAACAGTCGTCGATTCATGCCGGGTGAAGTGTACCGTTCGCGTCGCAGCATGTCAAGCGCTTGCCATCAGTCGTAGGGCGCGTTTCCATACGCGCCGCAAATCGGCGGCTATGGAAAGCCGCCCTACGTCCGCCTGAATGTTTTGCGTGCACGCCGAGATGTTGCGTGCTTGACAATACGTGTCAGACCGTCTATGATCGGCGCCAGCCCAACGGAGCCAGGAGAGAATGGAACAGGCCCCCGCCCACGCTCAGCCTTCCCTTCCCGACACGACCACCGGCATTCACAACAACAAAATCGGCGTCTGGCTGTTCATCGCGTCGGAAGTGATGTTCTTCTCCTCGCTGATCGCGGCGCTGATGCTTATTCGCGCTAGCGCCGGCAAGCCGCGCGAGCTGTTCGTCAGCTCGCTATTGCTCGTCACCGTCAATACGTTCGTCCTCGTCACGAGCAGCCTGTTCATGGCGCTCTCGCTCGCGTTCGTCAGACGCGGGCGGCGGCGCGCCTATCTCCCGACGCTGCTCATCACCGCCGTGCTGGGCACGATCTTCGTCAGCATTCAGTTCTTGGTCGAGTATCCTCGCCTGATGAGCGAAGGGCTGACGTTCAACGGTGTGCCGTACATCTTCGGGTCGATATTCTACCTGCTGACCGGCTTCCACGGCATGCACGTGCTGGTGGGCGTGCTGTGGATTGGGGTCATGCTCATTCGCGGACTGCTGGGCCATTTAGGCCCGAGCAACAGTATCGGCGTCGAATCGGTTGGCCTGTACTGGCACTTCGTCGACGCGGTGTGGATCGTGCTGTTCACGATCATCTATCTCATCTAGCGGAGAGGGGAGACCATGCAGGCAGCGCACTCTTCCAGCGTGCTCAAGTACGTCGGCGTGTTCGTCGCGCTGGCGATCGTCACCGCGATCGAAGTAGGCATCGCCTTCGTCATAGGCCCCACCTCCGCGCTGGTGATCCCGGTCCTCGTGATAGCAGCCGTCGCGAAGATCGCGCTCATCGCCATGTTCTTCATGCACCTGCGCGACGACACCAAATGGTTCGCCCTCCTCTTCATGTATCCCTTCCTGCTGGCCGGCCTGCTGATATTCTGGACCGTCTTCCCGGCCTGATGATCCGCGCGTAACAAAAGACGGGGTCGAGAGTGGTCTCGACCCCGTCGTCATTCCTGGAGAACCCCGTAGCATAGCGCCTTGTGCGCGTTCCTGCCCAACGCCCACGAGGGGCTAGGCTACCTCTCCAACAGCCTGCTAGAAAAGCGTGAAGCCCGGCGGCAGCACCTGCCACAGGAAGAACAAGATCACGCCAAACGCCAGGACGATCACCAGCCACAGCGCCGCCTGCTGCGCAAGCGAGAGGTCTTGCGTCGCAGTAACCTCGCCGGCAGGCGCCGGCGAAGATGCGCGCGCGGCGCGCGAGGGGGCCGGCGTCGATGCCCCGGCGGGCACGAATTTGCCTAGCCAGCGCAAGACGACCGCCATCACAAGCCCCATGAACGGCACGCCGGCCGCGAAAAACAGGACGAATAACATCATGTTGACCTGAATCGGCCCGATCTGGACGATGACCGGTTCGGGTGGCGGGGGCGTCTCAGCCAGCGGCTCACTGACCATTGGCAAGAACAGCCAGGTCGCGAATCCGGATGCCAGCAGAATGGCAATTCCCACAAGCACGTTCTTAGACATGCCGATCCTCCGCATCAACTGCCGTGCGCGCGCGCTTCTCTGACGGCGAGCACGATCCAGCCAATCAGGCCGACTGCCGTAAGAGCGATCCCCACCAGCGCAGCTATCACTTCCAGCCAGGCCTCCAGCGGAATCGCGAACAGCAGGCCCATCAGCCCGAACGCCAGGGCAGCCGGCCAGATCGTCGAGGCAGGCAGATGGACGCCCGGCGGGAGCGTCGGCTCGGCGTAGACCACTTCGTCCGCCTGGGCCTCGCGCGGGCTGGTAAACCAACCTAGAAACCTCATGGCGATGGCCCCAAAGACCGCCATCAAGATCGGCAGCAGGCACGCGCTGATCAGCAAAACAGACGTGACTGCCTTGACGACATCGTCGGTCGTCTGTTGCTGCACACCGGATAGCGGCGCGCTAACCATGAGCACGTTCAGCATCTGAAGCTGCGAGAAGAGTTCCGTCAACATACGTGCGATCACTCCAACACGAGATATGGTATTCCACTACAACATCTACGTCGATCGCGAAGATTTTTGGACGCAGACGCGAAGCGCGCAGATGAACGCAGATAAGATCAAAAGGCTCTTCCAACTTTATGGGGATTTTAGGTCACGGACTGAAGCGAACACGGACTCTTCAGCGTCAGAGGAATTTGTCCGTGTTCTTTTCGGTCAGTGGGGCGAGCATTTCCCGTCCGATCCGGTAGAGCCGATCAAAATCAGCGAAATCTGCGTTTATCTGCGTCCGAAAACCTTTGGCTGCGGCGGGGGCCGCGCTACGAATTACGCCAGAGCGCTGGCGTCGACGACCATCGCCACAAACAACAGCGCCAAATACAACTGCGAGAACTTATACAGGCGGCGCGCGGCCGGCTTGTCCATCTCGCGCGTCAGGCGGTAGGCGTACCACAGGAACAACCCGTTCAGCACGAGCGCCAGCGCCAGATAGACCCAGCCCAGCATGTGGAAGGCGAACAGCAGCAGCGTCACCGCCACCATCTGCAGTGAATACAGCCAGATGTGGCGGCGCGTCTCAGCCTCGCCGCGCACGACGGGCAGCATGGGCACGTTGGCTTTCTCGTAGTCGCCGCGCACGAGAATCGCCAGCGCCCAGGTGTGCGGCGGCGTCCAGTAGAAGACGATCAGGAACAAATAGAGCGCCAGCAGATCGACGCGGCCCGTCACCGCCGCCCAGCCCACCAGCGGTGGCACGGCGCCGGCGATGCCGCCGATGACGATGTTGTGCGGCGTCGAGCGCTTCAGCCACAGCGTGTACACGAATACGTAGTAGATGATCCCGAACACCGCCAGCGTCGCCGCCAGCAGATTGACGAACACCAGCAAGATGGCGAACGACGCGCCGCTGGCGACCAATCCAAACGCGAGCGCCCGGCGCGGATCGAGTTGATGGCGTGGGATCGGGCGATTCTTCGTGCGGCTCATCAGGCCGTCGATGTCACGATCGACGTAGCAGTTGATCGCGTTCGCGCCCGCCGAGGCCAGCGCGCCGCCGATCAGCGTGAAGGCGGCCAACGGCAGCGACACGCTGCCTCGTCCGGCGATCAACATCGAGGCCAACGTCGTCGTCAGCAGCAAGGCGATGATCCACGGCTTGGTCAGATAGAGGTATTTCTTGAACGCCGATCCGCCCGTCGACGGGTGCGCAGCCCCCACATTCGACGCCGGCTCCGCTCGCCCCGGGCGCTCCTGCGCGGGCACCTCGGACGTGACCGGCCCGCTGCGCGCCAGGACGACGGCCAGCGCCACAGCTACGCCCCACGCCGCCGCCGCCACGGCCAAGTGCAGGGCGCGCAGGATGAGCGGCAGCGACCACAGCGCCGTCAAACCGCCCACGACGATCTGCGCGACGAACAGGCCGAGCAGAATCAGCGCGCCGAGTGACACCCGAGGCGCCTGCGCGCGAACCCGCCGCGCTTCGACGGCGAAGAGCAACACCGGAATGCCTGTCGCAAGCGCTGCGAAGCGATGCGTGAAGTGCACCACGACCAGTGGGTCGCTCAACGGCGGTACGATCTCGCTCAGGCACAGCGGCCAGTCGGGGCAGGCCAGCGACGCCCCGGTATTCACCACAGTCGCGCCAAGCAGCGTCAAGACCAGGATCGAAATCGCGGAGGCCAGCGCGAGCGCGAGAATCCGAGAACGGAGCCGGGCCTCAATCCGACCGCCCGCCCCCTCGGCCATCCGACCATCCGACCGCTCGACCACCTGACCATCCGACCACTCGACCAATCGCGCGTTCGTGGCGACGACGATCAGGCAGGCGAACACGAGAAGCGCCGTGCCGAGGTGAATCCACACCGCTAACGGGGGGAGCTCCAGGACGACGGTGACGGCGCCCAGAAGAATCTGCACGATCAGCGCACCCGCGGCAGCCAGCGCCGGTCGCAGGATGGCCGGATGGGAGCGATACGAACGCCACGCAGCCACGACGATGGCCGCGACGAGCACGCTCACCACGCCCGCCACCAGCCTATGCGAGAACTCGATCCACGGCTCGCGCCCGGGCGGGGGAATAAGGTAGCCGTGGCATGTCGGCCAGTCCGGGCAACCCAGCCCTGACCCCGTGACGCGCACAATGCCGCCGACGACGATCAGGACAAATGTCGCCGCGACCGCGGCCAGCGTCAGCGCGCGGAGCCCGCGGTCTACCTTACCCGTTGCCGGGCTAATCCTTCGACTCTCAGGACTGGCGGCCATGCGCCATCCTCATGTCGCGCACGGGGCGCTCGCTGTGGACGGTAGGGATGGTTTCGAAGTTGTACTCCGGCGGCGGCGAGGGCGTCGCCCACTCCAATGTGTTGCCTTCCCAGGGATCATCTCCGGCGGGGACTCTGCGCTCGTGGCTCAGGTAGAGATTGATCATAAACACGAGCACCGACGCGGCGATCAGGAACGCGCCGGTGGTAGCCAGGCTGTTGTAGCGCGTCCAGCCGAAGTCCGCGCCGTAGTCGGCGATGCGGCGCGGCATGCCCATCAGCCCCAGGAGGTGCATCGGGAAGAAAGTCAGGTTGAACCCGATCAGCATCAGCCAGAACTGGAGCTTGCCCCAGCGCTCGTCCAACATCCAGCCGGTCATCTTCGGCAGCCAATAGTAAAATCCTGCGAAGATGCCGAACACCGCCCCGCCGAACAGAACGTAATGTAAATGCGCGACGACGTAGTACGTGTCATGCACCTGCAAATCGACGGGCACGATCGCCTGGAACACGCCGCTGATGCCGCCGATCACGAACATCGTCAGGAAGCCGAACACGAACAGCAGCGGCGTCTTGAGGGACAAATGACCGGCCCACAGCGTCGCGATCCAGTTGAAGATCTTCACGCCGGTCGGCACGGCGATGGCCATCGTCGCGATCATGAAAAACGCCCGTAATTGCGGCGCAACGCCGGTTGTGTACATGTGATGCGCCCAGACCAGGAAGCCCATCACGGCGATCGCCAGCGACGAGTAGGCGATGGCCTTGTAGCCGAAGATCGGCTTCCGGCTGAAGACCGGGAGCACCTCAGAGACGATGCCCATCGCCGGCAGGATCATGATGTACACGGCCGGATGGGAATAGAACCAGAACATGTGCTGCCACAGTCGGGGATCGACGCCAGAGGCGGTAGAGAAGATCGAAGTGATAGCCAGCCGGTCGGCGAGCAGGATGATCAGCGCGCCGGTCAGCACCGGCGTGGAAAATAAGATCATCATAGAGGTTGCCAGGATGGCCCAGGCGAGCAGCGGAATGCGCGTCATGGTCATGCCGGGGCAGCGCATGTTCACGATCGTGACCATGAAGTTGATCGCGCCCAGCAGCGACGACGTGCCGACGAACAGCAACCCCAAGATCCACGTAGTCACACCGGCGCCCGGCGTGAACACGGTCGTGCTCAGCGGCGTGTAGCCCGTCCACCCGGCGCTGGAGGCGCCGGACTCGAACAGGAAGCTGCTGTACAGCATGACGCCCGCAGCCAGGAACAGCCAGTACGAGAAGGCATTGAGCCTGGGGAAGGCCATGTCGCGCGCGCCGATCATGATCGGGACCATGTAATTGCCGAAGCCGGCGAACATCGGGATGATGAACAGAAAGATCATCGTCGTCCCGTGCATCGTGAAGAACTGGTTGTACACGTCGGGATCCACAACCTGCATGCCGGGCTGCGACAGCTCCAGGCGGATGAACAGCGCGAGGACGCCCCCGGCGAGGAAGAACAGGAAGGCCGACCAGACGTACAGCAGGCCGATCTTCTTGTGATCGACCGTCGTCAACCATTCCATCAGGGCGCCGCGCCGCCGCGGCGCAACGGCGCTAATCGTACCGGTTATCGTGGCCATGAATCATCCTTATTTCAGAGTCTGAAGATACGCGACGAGCGACGCGATGTCCGCCGGCGACAGGTTGAGGTTGGGCATCAGCGAGCCGGCCTTGACGGCAGGGGGATCGGCCAGCCACTTCGCCAGGTTGTAGGGTGTGGTCGCCAGCGTGCACCCGGCGAAGCACGGACGGCCATAGACATGGGTGAGGTCCGGCCCCGTCTTGCCCACAGCACCGGGCACGCCTCGAATCACATGACACCCAGCGCAGCCCGCGCTCTGAAAGATCTGCTGGCCGGTCTGCGCCGCCGTCTCGGCGGGCGCGGCGGCGTCTCCGGCCTGACTCTTTACCCACGCCGCAAACTCGTCTTCGGACACCGCCGTGACGACCAGGCGCATGTAGGCGTGGGAGACGCCGCATAGCTCGGCGCACTGTCCGTAATAGTCGCCCGGCCGGCTGGCTCTCAGCAGCGATTGATTGATCACGCCCTGCATCGCGTCGGTCTTGCCGCTTAGTTCAGGCGCCCAGAAACTGTGGATCACGTCGGCTGAAGTGATCTGGAGATTGATGACCCGTCCAACGGGGATGACCATCTGCCCCGCCGTCGCAATGCCAAAATCGGGATAGCGAAACTCCCACCACCACTGATGACCGATCACCTCGACGGAGATCGGCACGCCGGGTTCGGCCGAGTATGCAGCCGCGTCGATATTTTGCTGCGCCCTTACCGCCAGCACGAACAGCGCCACGACGATGACCGCCGGCGCGACCGTCCAGGCGATCTCAAGGCGCGTATTGCCGTGAATCTGGGGTGGCTCGCCGGCGTCCTTCGCCCGACGGCGGAAGCGAAAGGCGGCGATCAAGATCAAACCTTCCACGACGAGGAACACGCTGGCGGCGATGATGAGCACGATGGTGTGGAGATCGGCGATAGCGGCGGATACAGGAGAAGCCGGTTCGAGGGCAGACGGCGGGCCGTCGGGTTCGGCCAATGCCATAGCGGGGAGAAAGAGCGCCAGGAGCAGTGCAACCAGCAACGAGACAAGAATTACACTCCGGGTCCGCGTCTTATTGAACGCGCGCATCGGTCCTCCGTGCCCGTGATGTGAAGCCGTCAAATGGTGCGTCACAAAGGGAGGCTCTTGCCAGATCGAAGCTGCCCACCGTCGCAAGAGCTATAAGTGAATCTTGGCGCGATTATACCATGCACAATCTGAAAAGTAAATCGCCGCCTCGATAGCAGCGAATAGAGAGGGGATGCAGCACCTCGCTGCATCCCCGTATCCACAGCCTTGCGATGGTTTTCAGGCCAACTCAAGGCTCAGCTACAGCCCCCACCGCGTGATCACGGCTGGTAGTAGACGTTCACGGCGACCCAGTCGAGCGAGAAGTCGCGCGCCGTCGAGCTGGCGGTGTTGATGATGCGCACGCGGAAACTCGTGTTGCCGAAGTCCGAAGCGCTCCAGGCGCGACCCCAGGTGTCCGCCGGACCACCCAGCGTGTAGGTGACTTCGGACTTAGTCAGGTTCGGCGTCTGTTTCGCGGTCGTCCAGGTCGTGCCGCCGTCCCACGACAACTGCACGCACATCTTGGGCGCGTTCGACGTGCTGTCCACCTTTGCGTCGAGCTGGACTTCGATGCCGTTGATCGCTGAGGCCGAGAAGGTGAAATTGTAATCGTGGAAGATGTGCTTATCCTTCTTGGCATGCGTGCACGACGTCTGGTTGCCCGTGCCGCTGTTGTTGTCCACCGCGAACGCACCGCCGTCGGTGTGGGCATCCGCGGGATTGACCTCAAAGCCGTTGCCATCGCCACCAGAGGCTGCGGCGTTCGCCGTTGGGCTTCGTAGGCCGGTGTTCGTGGGCGGCGGCGGAGCCGAGAGCGTGCCGCCATCGACCACGAGCGCGTACGGCTGTGGGCCATTGGGGACGTTGAAACCCTTGACCCGGATGGTGTACGTGCCCGCCGTCGCCGACTGAACGTAGACGTTCTCGACGTTGTTCCGGCGATCCGCTGCGCCGCCGGTGGCGCTCCACCCGCCGCTGAACACGTTGCCCAGGTAGGTGGTGGTGCCGTTAGGGGCGACCACTTCCAGATCCAGGTCGTTGACCAGATTCACGCTGGCGGACTCGGTGGAGGGAAAATCGCTCCACACGAGCGTAATCTTCAGTGGACTGCCGCCCGCGCTGACCACCGATTGGTAGGTGGTCGTGCTGCCGGTGCTCGCGCCACCGCTGGTCACGTCCGCAAACTGATGGGAGCCATCGGTAGCATTCGCCACGTTCACACGGCCCCAGCCCTCGTGGTTGTTGGGGATAGGGAAGTCGTTGTCGTTGGCGCCGTCGTTGTTCTCGTCGAGCATATCCACGGCAGAGTTGATGAGCGTCGCCTTGACCAGTGCGGCGCTGGCGCTCAGACTGTGCGCCTTCTGGTAGAAGTCGCGCACCACGGTCGCCGCGCCAGCGGTCAGCGGGTTGGACATCGAAGTGCCGCCCATGCCCTTGTAAGCCACGTTGCGCGGCATGCCCCAGCCGTCCCACTGATACAGACCGTTCTGCGGATTTACCGGATCGCCATAGCCTTCCTGATACAGGCCGGAGTAGCCGGAGAGGATCCAGGTGCCGGGGGCCACGACGTCGGGCTTGATGCGGTTGTCGTCCGTCGGGCCACGGCTGGACCACGAAGCCATCTGCTCCTGGTTGCCCGCCGTGACATCGCTCGCCAGCGGCTCGGCCGGGAAGTCGGCGGGGTAACGCTGACCCCACGTGCCCAGGAAGTTGACCTGGTTGCCGCCCATGCTCGAGCAGGTCTGGCCGGTCTGGTATAGGTCGTGCGAGGTGTAGGTCAGGCTGGTATCGCACTGGTAGTTCCCCTGCCGGTCGTTCTCGCTCGCGCCGACGGTGAGCACGTTCTTGGCGGTGGCCGGGGAGCCGGTAGAGTCGTTGTCCACCACCCCATCCGAGTTGGCGTCGGTGCCCTCGTTACCCGCCGAGAACGTGATGACCATGTCCTTGTTCGTCCAGATGAAGCTGTCGGCGTTGGCGCTGTCCAGCGTGTAATCGCCCGCCACCGCGCTGCCCCAGGAATTGGAATGGATACGCGCCCCAGCATTGTATGCCTGCTGGAAGAGCTGCTTGATGTCGTTCGGGATGCCGATGAGATAGTAGCCGTCGGGACTGCCGGAACAAGCCGCGTAGGTGTCCAGATATTCCTCTACAGCCTGGAAGACGAGCCGGGCCGCCGGGGCCGTGCCCTTGCCCTCCCCGTTTGCGCCTCCATCGCCCAGCACCGAGACTGACACATGCGTCCCATGCCCGCTGTCCACATCCACCGGGCCATCCGGGATCACGTCGTAGCACCGGAAAGCGTCGGGGGCGCTCCAGTTGTAAATGGCGACGATGCGACTGGGAGGAATGTCGGGGTGTGCGCCTGCCGTCGTGCCATCGCCAAGACCGGTATCCGCGACGGCGGCGATCTGGGTCGAGCCGTCGTATCCGAGTGCATTGGCCGTGTTCGCGCCCATGATGACGCCCGCCCCGTACTCGTTGTGCTTCTCCCGGAACGTAAAGTTCTGCACCCAGGCGACGTCGAGCACGTGGGCGACTGCGTCAAGTTGAGCAGCGTCGGCTGCTACCAACAGAATGTTCTCCGCGCGCGCCAGGACTTGGGCGCCGGTCGATGCGATCGCCGCGGCTGACACACCGGCATCCGCGCCGCGCTCGACTCTCACGGTGTAAAGGTGCGTTCCGTCGCGCGCCAGATTGGGGCTGAGCTTGTAAGCCGGATGGAAGAGACCCACCCACGCGACGCCGCTCAGGCCCTCCACTTTGCGCGCCTGCCCCGGGTTCATGCGCGCCTTGAAGGCGAAGTCCGGAATGTAGTCCAACAGCTCTGCCCCTGCTGCGGCGACCTCATCCTTCCAGGCCTGTTCCACCGGCCCGCGAAACTGAACGATGTAATAGCCGCGCTGGCCAGGGGCGTAGCCGGCAATGGTGAGGCCGGGCGGAATGTCCGGTCTCTCACCGCGAGCCGGCATGAACGTCGCCGCCTTTAATCGAATGGGCGCCGGCTGTCCCTGCGCGGCCGGGCCGGCCAGGCCGACACCCGGCGCCAGCAGCGCCAACAGCAGCGACATAACCAACGCACATGTGTAGAGCTTGTTACGCATCAGATTTGCCTCCTCGGTGGCTTGTGTGTGAGCTGGGGCACGGCGCGCGTCGGCGGAGCCAGCTCGGATTCCCCGCCAAACCGTTCACACCAACTTCAAACAACTCCAATTACAGCAACGTCCTCGCGCAAGAAATTACCTGCGCGAGGACGAAATCCTGAGAGCCGTAACAAGAAATACCAATCGAGAGTTGACGCCAATTCTTAGCCCACCCGGCCCACGGCTGTCACCCTGACCCTGAGTGTAGCGAAGGGGAAGGGTCTCGCCCGCTCGGATTGAGATGCCTCGATATTATAAACCAAAAACGACTCTTTTTGGTAAAGAAGTGGTATGAAACGAGGCAACAGATCACCGCTCAGCGGGCACCTACTAACCTGCCGACAACCCGGACATATCTCCGCTCGAATACACTGCTGTCATGCGGCGCTTTGCGCAGGCTACGCGTCAAGTCTAACCCGGCGTAATGCAGTTCCTGATGCATGCCGGTCCGCCACAGCGGCGCGTCGCTCACGTCGTAGACGATGCCGTTGCAGGCAATGTATACGGGCCTGCCTTTAGTACCGTCGTACTGGCGCAGCTCGGCCTCAGTGAAGACGCGTTCCTGGGGCATGGGGACGTGTTGCGTGTTTCGTGTTTCGTATTGCGTATCCGGATGACGGAACAGGCAATACGGAATACGTCATGATTTTGGTGGTGGGGCAATGCCGACCAAGATCGTCAGGCGTGTATCGCTTCGATTCTCGACGCCATGCGAGACGCCGGCCGGCGCCCAGACCAGCATCCCCGGCCCGGCTCCGCGCACTTCATCTCTGACTGTGAACACGCCCCGGCCTTCGATGACGTAGTAGAACTTGTCGGCGGCGGCGTGTGCGTGCGCCTCCTGCGCCTGCCCGGGTTCCAGGCAATTGAGGCCGACCATCACATAGTCGCCCTGAAACAGCGTCGTTTTGAAGTGCTTGTCGGCGCGCGCGTCGATGTGGTCGTGGTAGTCTTTGAACATCTCATCCTTCATCCTTCATCCCTCATCCTTTCTACAAGCCGACATATCGATCGATCCGCTGGCCGATCAGGTTTAGGCTGCCTCGCCAGAAGTCCGGCTTGCGGATGTCGATGCCGAAGCGGGCGGCGAGATCGGCGGGCGTGCCCTCGCCGGTGCTGGCGAGCAGTTGCTCGTACTCCAGCACGAACGATTTGCCGCGCTCCTTATAGATCGCGTACAGTCCCAGGCCGAAGAGCAGGCCGAAAGCATAAGGATAATTGTAGAAGGACAGGCCGGCGGAATAATAGTGGGGCTTCCACGCCCACATATACTTGTGCAGGGTACGCTCGTCCAGGCCATCACCATACGTCGCCTTCTGGCAGCGCAGCATGATCACGCAGAAGTCGTCCGCCGACAGCTCCGACTTCGCGCGGCGCTCGAAGACTTCCTGCTCGAACAGGTAGCGCGAAGAGATGTCGACGATGACCTGCGCCGCGTCGATGAGGAAAGACTCCAGGATCGAGAGTTCTTCGTCGGCGCTCGCCGCACCGGCCAGCGTCGCATCGGTGATGATCGTCTGGCAAAAGATTGAGGCGGTCTCGGCGAGCGTCATCGGCGTCACCGTCTGCAGAATGGTCTTGCCGACGTGGCAGTCGTTGTGGAAGGCGTGACCCAGCTCGTGCGCCACGGTCCCGACCTGTTCGAGCGAGCCGTCGAAGTTGCACAGGATGCGCGACTCGTCGACGGCGTCGATGGACATACAGAACGCGCCGCCCCGCTTGCCGTCGCGCGGCTCGGCGTCGATCCAGTGGTTGTCGAAAGCCCGCCGCGCCAGGCCGGCCAGCCGATCACTGAAGGTGGCGAAGTGCGCCAGGATGAAATCTCGCGTCTCCGGCCAGGTGTAACGTCGCTCACTTTTGCCCGCCGGCGCGAACAAGTCCCACCACGGCAGCCCGCCGTCGTGGCCGAGCCGCTGAGCCTTTGCCCGCAAGTATCGCCGGAACATGGGGAACGAGTCCTGCATCGCGCCGATCATCGTCTCCAGCGTCTCGCGGTCGATGCGCGCCTGGTCGATCGACGCATGCAGCGCGTCGACGCGCCCGCGCCGCTTGTTGAGCGTGCTCGTCGCGCCCTTCACGCCGTTGAGCGCGGCGGCCAGCGGCTCGCGGACAGTTTCCCAGGCGGCCAGCTCGGCCTCGTAGGCGCGGCGGCGCACGCCAGGATCGGGATCGTGGCTCAGGTTTTGCAGCGCCGCGATCGGCATCTTTTCGACTTTGCCATCGCGCTCGAAATCGACGGTAAGCTGCGAGCAGACGGTGCCTTGCAGTCTGCTCCAGGCGCTCGGCCCGCTCAGCGCCAGCTCGGCGGCCAGCGACTCCTCGGCATCGCCCATGAGGTAGCGACTCTGCTCGGCCAGCTCGCGCAGGTAGAAGGCGTGGACCTTCGCCGGGCCGTCCTGTTCGAGCACGACGGGAAGCGCGCCTTCGACGCTGCCGATCCACGCCTGAAAGCGCACGCCAGCTTGCTGCAAGCGCACGCCCTGCATCTCAAGCTCGGACAACAGGCGCTTCGCCGTCGTGTTGTATGAGTCCGTCGTCACGAACGACCAGATGTAAGCGCGCAGTGTCGCATACTGCCGCTGGATGGCGTTCATGCGATCCAGGTAGCCGTCGATCGCCGCCTTCACGGCGGCGGCATCCTTGGCCGCCCGCGAATCCGGCGGCAGCCTTGCGATCTGCCGCTCGGCCAGGTAGGCTTCGAGATCGTCCAGCATGGATTTCGTCTCGACGACGGCTGCCGAGAATTCATCCGATTCGAGGCCGGGATAGACGTTAGACAAGTCCCAGTGTGGCAGGGCGCCTAAATCCTTAACACGTGATGCCATTGGCTCTCCTGTGACTGAATCTTTTGACCAGCGCTCAGAACCCATCCCAAAACCGGATCGCAGGCTTCAGCCTGCCTTGTCTACAGCGGACTGAAGTCCGCACTCCAGGAGTTTTCGAATAGACACTTATTTTCGCACGAAGTGCGAGTCTTGCAAAGCGACGGTCAGCCCGGTGTGCACGCAAAACATGTCAGCGGAGGCGGCTCCCATGCCGCCGGATAAGCCGGGCGTGGGAGCCCGGCCTGCTTTCCTGACAAACTTTGCGTGCACACTCAGCCCGCGATTGAGGTGCCGTATCTGCCGGTGCCAGAAGTTTAGCCGAGGCTGTGCTATACTTTAGAGTGGGTTAGAAACACACGGCAAGGCCAACATCCCGTGCCGGGAGGTTCCCGTGAGCGACACTGTTACCCTTAAAGTCTCAATACCGAAAGGCACTTATCGCGCCGTCCAGCAAGTCGCCGAGCAGAGGCATAAGACCGAGGCGGAGGTCGTCATCGAGGCGGTTCAGGCGTTTCTGGAAAAGTCTCAGCCCGATCCTCTGTTGGGACTGTTCGCCGACGAGCCTGACCTGATCGACGAGATCGCCTCTGAAGCGATGCGTGGAAGAGAAAATACACCTTTGCGCCTGAGTGGGGCGGCAGGTGGATAAAACTCTCCTGGATGCAGATTCACCCGCGCAACATGCGAACCGGCGAAGCGATCAGCCACACGACCGGCAGCATGGATCCCAGCGCTGCGACCCACACGGCCGCTTGTACACCGAGCGCCTGGCCCAGCAGGCCGCCCGTCAGCACGCCGATCGTCGCCGCACTGCCCTGCACAAACTCGACGCTGGCGTTCATCCGGCCCAGCAGCCCATCCGGCGTGACGATCTGCCGCAGGCTCAGCGCGTGAATCGTGTAGATCGTGCCCACCAAGTCGCCCGCGATTTGCCCGACGAACAGGAACGCGACGGCGGCCTCGCCCACATACGCGGCCAGCGGAATCAGCAGGCCGAGCACGCCGCTCAACACGGCCGAGCCGATCAGCAGTCGCCCGACGCCGAAGCGCCGGGCGGCCGGCGCAGCGAGCATCGCGCCAAGGAGCGATCCGATCCCCCCGCTCGCGATCAGCAAACCCAAGACCGCCGGGCCGATGCCCAGCTCGCGAATCGCGTACAGCCCGTACAACGCGGCGTAGAAGTTGCCGAAAAAAACACTGGTGATCGCGGCCGCGGTCAGCGCGCGCAGGATCGGATGCGTCGCCAGCGCGCGCAGCCCGTCGGCGATCTCGCGTCGCAGGTTCGGATGCGCCGGAGGCGCGGGGCGTGGCTCCGGTTTTCGAATCAGCGCCAGCGAAACCGCCGATGCCAGAAAGGACAGCGCGTCGACGGCGACCGCCAGCGGCGCGCTGAGCGCCTGCACCAGCGCGCCCGCCAGCGCCGACCCACCGATCTCGGCGACCGACTCGCTCGCGCTCAGCTTGCTGTTGCCTTCCACGACGTGCTCGCGCTCGACGAGCGACGGCAGGTAGGAGGTGTACGCCACATCGAACAGCAGCGCCAGCCCGCCGGCCAGCGCCGCGACGACGTACAATTGCTCGATGCGCAGCGCGCCCAGCAGATAAGCGACCGGGATCGAGGCCAGCAGCGCCGCGCTGGCCAGGTCGGCGGCGATCATGATCGGCTTGCGTCGTGTCCGGTCGATCCAGGCGCCCGCCGGCAGCCCGATCAGCAAGGCCGGCAGCGATCCGAGCGCGGCCAGCAGGCCCATCTGCGCGGGCGTGGCCGACAGCGTCAGCACGCCGACGAGCGGCAGCGCATCGCGGCTGACGACCGAGCCGAACTCGGAGATCGTCTGCCCGGCCCATAGCTTCATGAAGTCTGCGTGACGCCACAGGCCCGTGAAGCGCGAAGTCACCATCATAGCGTCGTCATGTCATCTCACCACAGAGAACGCATAGAAACCTGGTTTCTCGGAGAAACCAGGTTTCTGGGATCGGCAGGCGCAGATTTTACCGCGTTCGGCGCGGTCGGCAAGTTTGGCGTGGAAGAACAGGGGTAGGCAGACCTGGCATGTCTTCACACTCATGAGCGCCGCCGCCCTTGGCGGACAAGACCTGCCAGGTCTGTGCCACTGTGAGAAAGCAGAGTGGCCCCGGCACATGCCGGAGCCACCTGACAAACGGCTACACGCGATTCAGGTTACGGCGTGGGGCCGGTGTATCTAAAGATCCACAGCCCGCTATCCCTGTCGCTGGCTGCCACATACGTCGTCTCGGTGGGATCAGCGGGGAGCCGGAAGACCTGGACGCCCCAGAAGTCGTTGCCGCCCGAACCGATGAAGTGGCCGACTTCCTGTATGCCGCCCGGCCCGAACGTGGCCACCCGGAAGCCTCCGGCGTAGTAGGAGAAGTAGGCCAGGTTGCTCTCGATGTCCGTAGCGACCTCGTGGACGGTCAGGTTGCCGGAGCCGAACGGGTTGGCGACGGTTCGGACGAAGGCGGGGTTGAGACCCTCCGGGATAGCGTAGGTGTCGATCTCTTCCAGCGTTTGCGCGTTTAAGAGGTGCACGTAGCCCCAGCCGTTGAACTCAGCTGTTGCCGAGGCGGTAATGGGAGGACTGCCGCCGATAAGCAGATCTCCGGTGCTCCGCGCGACCGAGACGGCCGGGAGGGTGATCAGCGTGCCGATCACGGTTGGCGAGCCTGCGTTGACAGGGTTAGAGCCGCCCATCGTGAATAGCCCACCACCAGGAAGGTTGTAGACGATCGCACCCGCCGCGCCGTTGAGTTGTGCCCAGGCGATCTTGTTGTCGAAGCGGCACAGTCCACGTCCGATGAGCGCGATCTTGCCCGCCGGATTGGCTAAGTACGGATCGCCCGCCGGGATGCCTAATGCCGCGTCGGGCGGGCAGCCTCGCCCCACATGCACGACCTCACCGCTCATCGTAGCCCCCGGCAGGGAGGCGATCGCGATGGTGAAGGCGCCCTCGCTGGCCGGGCGGGATCCCGCAAACGCGCTGCTCGTGAAGGACGTGATTCGACTGGGGCTGAAGTCCTCATCCGTGCCGATGATGAACTTGTTGTTGTGGCTCCACTCGGCGTAGTGGCCGTTCCCCTCCGGCGGGGCGAGTCCCGTCTCCGGATCGGGATCAGTGAAGGTCGAGTCGTTGACGAACACCGGGTTTGCCGGGTTGTCCACGTTCAGGACGATGTATCCTGCATCCCAGTAGGACATGAGCATCAGCCAGTGCCCGCTCACTTTCTTGACCACCATGTCGTGGAGAAAGCTGGCCGCGAACGAGCCAAGCCCGGCTGACTGACCGTCTTGAGCGTCGGGCCAGTCCGCCAGGCCGACCTCGGCGATCCTTGCAGGGGCGCGCGGGTCGGTGATGTCGAAGATGTCCACGTCGGCGAGTTCTTCGTCGTCGACGATCACGACGTAGGCCTTCCTCACTTGCTGCCAGGCGAAGGCGCTGTGGATCTGGTTGGCCCGGGTCACCCCGCCCACGGTGCGGAAGTCGCCATAGTTCTCGACGAGCGTCACCGGGCTTGCGGGGTTGGTCACGTCGTACAAGGAGAACCCGCCGACGCGGTTGGGGATCGTCCCGCAGGATTCGCCGTTCACCACCAGAAGATCACCCTTGAACGCCGGCGTGTTGAGCTTGATGGCCTGCACGCCCTCACCCACGTACGTGCCGGGGGTGGGGACGAACCCAACCTGGGTTGGGCTTGCCGGATTCGAGATGTCGATGATGTAGACACCACCGCCCCCATCGGGCAGACATCCGGGCGAGAACTGCCCCAGGTAGGCCGTGTTCCCGAGGACCGCCACATCGGAGATCAGGCCCGGCGCGGCGTCGCTAACCGTCAACTGCCCGACCAGCTGGACGTTCAGGCTCGAAGCGGGAAGGTGTCCTCCCGGGGCGCCGTGCTGCTCCCCAGCGTCGTCGCCGTCGGTGATGCCTCCGCCGTGGTGGAGTTCATCAGCCTCGAGCGGCGTGTCGATCACGCCGTCGCCAACTACGTGACGCTCCCCGATCTGGTCGGCTAGCACGACGCCAACAGCGGTCAGGATGAGCGCCATTAGCAGCAGTATGCTGACGAACGCACGTTTCGCCTTTCGATCGGTTATCATGTGTTGCATGGTTTGTTCCTCCCTTGGCTTGTGATGCCCCTTTGGCTTCTGATAGTGAATCAAGCGTGCATTTCAGCCTGATGTTTTGTTCTGTATCACCCCCTTCCACCTTACTCCGTGATGCCATCCTGCTGCTTGTGTAGCATGTCCATCTCAAGCGGGGTGTCAGGAACACCGTTATTTTCTGACGCATGTGTGTACCCCGGTTGCATGGAATTGCGCTTCGTCGACTCGAGTACGCTCGCGAAGAACCACCCCCAAAATGCCACTTCTCAAAAGAGTGAAGGGTATATCACGAATTATATCTACAAAACGCGCATATGTGTGTCAGAATTTGTTAGAGTCTCAGCATACGAAGTTCCAAGGCCGAGAATCAACATGGCTTCTACCGCTCGTCGGGGGTTTGTGACCCTCGACCTCCGGGCCGCCGGGTGACACACCCGGCGGGAGCGGTTAAAGAGAGTGGCCCTGGAATGTGCCAGGGCCACTCAATAGACAACTTGGCTCGTCCTGGACTACGGCTATGGGCCGGTGTATCTGAAGGTCTACAACCCGCTAGCTCGATCGCTGGCGGGTCGGTCGGACTACGGCTTCAACTTCAGAATGTACAAACCGAAGTTCCGGTCGCTCGCCAACAGCAGGTCGCCGTGCGGCACGACGCTCCAGATGTTGACCGCTGGCGCGCCGGCCGGTTGGCCTGCACCTTGCCAGTGGCCGATCTCGCGCGGCGCCGACGGCTGCGAGATGTCGAGGACGAACACACCCTCGTTGTACCAGGATACGTAGACGGTGTTCCCGCGCACCTCGGGGTTGTGGACGGTGAAGGTGCCCGTTGTCGCGGCTGCCTCGTCGTCGGTCTTGGGCGAGTGCCACTCGCTCAGTTGAACCGGGTTGGCCGGGTCGCCGATGTCGAAGAAGCGCAGGTAGCCCCAGCCGTTGAACTCGGCCGCCGCCCGCGCGGTCACGGGCGGGGCGCCACCGGCTAGGGCCAGCCCGGTGCTGCGTTGGACGAAGACTGCCGGGATGGTGATGTCAACGGTGGTCCCGTCCGTAAGTGTCACCGGGTCGAGGCCGCCCATGAGGACGAGGGCCTCACCGCCGGCGGCGTTGTTGTAGACGATCACGCCGACGGCGCCGGCCAACTGCGCCCGACCGATCTTGTTGTCGAAGCGGCAGAGGCCGCGCTCGATGAGCGCGATCTTGCCCGCCGGATCCGCAAGATATGGATCTGCCGGGTCGCCAGGGTTCGTACCCGCCGGGCAACCGCGGCCCACGTGCACGACCTCACCAGCCATCTCGCGTCCAGGCAGGTCAACGATCCGCTCGGAGGTAAAGGCGGCTTCGATGGCGATACGGATCCCCGCAAATGCATTGCTGGTGAAGACGAACTCGAAGGGGGCGCCGTCCTCGTCGGCGGTGACCAGGAGGTTGCCGCCGCGCGCCTCATCCACCGAGTGGGCGTTCCCTTCCTCGTCAGAGTCATAGTCGGTGTGACCGAGGAAGACCGGGGCCGCCGGGTCGGAGATGTCGAGCGTGATGAAGCCGCCGTCCCAGTACGACAGGTACGCGCGTGTCCCGTCTACGTTGGCCCGTGCGCTGTGCAGCAGCGTCCGGGCGTCGGCGCCCTGCTGGACGTCAAAATAGTAGGCGAGGCCGAGCGACGGCTCGTCCAACACGCCCCACTCGCCTACCAGGACCGGGGCCGCCGGGTCGGAGATGTCGACGATGAGCAGGTCGCCCGTGCTATTCGGCGGATCAAAGGTGATTGCCTCGAGGTTGGGCACGGCCAGCAAGGCCAGCGCCCGCCCGTCCGGGGTCTCGGTGAGATCCATTTCGTGGACCCCCCCCGCGTCGGTGTCGAAGAAACTGAGGGTTTGCGGATTCCTCGGGTCGGTGATGTCAACGAGCTCGAGTCCGTTCGTGCCGACGCCGGCAACGTTGCCGCAGTCCTGGAGGCCGATGCCGAGCACGACCTGATCGCCGATCTCCATCGCCTCCATGTCCTCCATCGAGGTGTCGGCATGGTCGGCCGTGTCGGCCAACTTCACCGGCGCCTTGGGCCGCGAGATGTCGATGATGTCCACGCCCGTGCCGGGGCAAGCGCCGCGCCACTTGCCGACGAAGGCCAGGTTCTTGTAGCCCGCCACGTCGGCGAACACGCCCTGATTGGATTCGGCCGGGTCACCCGCGAGTGCGCCAACGAGCGAGATGTTGCGAGCCTGGCGCTGGGCGCGCGTGGCCGGTGGTTGATTGCCGAGGAACGCCTCGACGGATGAGATGCCGGCGCCATCCAGTCCGAGTAGCGTGTCGTCTCCAGCCGGATCATCTGTCGTAACTCCTCCTGGGCCCAGCAGCGCGTGGTCGGCGAGCGCCAGCGGCACCGCCACGAGCGCAGCCACAGCCAGCAGGAAACCTGCCACCCGGATACGAGAGGACAGCTTTCTGGTCATGTTTATTCTCCCTTTGGCATTAATGAGTTGGCACAGTCGCGATGGCGCATGGGCAACTACGCCACTCGGCGACACACATCGGTCACGAGTCATTCCTGGCGCCCTTCACCACCTCCCTTCGCTGCATGATCTGTTCCAGACGAACACGAAGCAGCTTATTCCCTGCCCGTCTACGGCGCAGCGGAACCGATCGGCCTCACGATCCACAGCCCGCTGTTCATGTCGCTGACGAAGATCACATTGTCTGAAGGGCGGATCGCCACACCCCAGACGATCGGAATGTTGCTCGGCAAGCCCGCGGGGGAGTGTGCGCCTGCGGGCAGGAACTGCCCGACCATGACCGGATCGCCGGGTGTGGACGCGTTAAGCGGTGTCAGGTCGAGCGCGACGACGCCGTTCGTGTACCAGGAGACATACGAGCGGTTGCCGACGACCTCGTTGTTGTGGATCGACCAGAAGCCGACTGGCGGCGGGAACTCATGCACACCGGGCAGATCATCGAAGCTCGCGACCTGAATGCCAGTCGCCGCATCGAAGACGCGCAGGAAACCCCAGGATGGCTGTTGCGCCTGGAGCGTCGCCGAGCCGGCAGCGACCATGCCTTGTGCCGTCGCGTGATCGGTGAAGAGCACTGGAATGTTCACGCTCCCGAAGTCGAACCACTGCGGGCTGGTGGCCGTCGCGATGAAGTCATGCACGACTGCGACCGCGCCGGCCGCAGCCGCTGCTGCGTCCTGTTCCTGGTGCAGGCAGAGCGGGAACTCGCCGCCGCCCGGATCGAAGAAGGGGAACGGCGAGCGCACGACGGCGATCTTTCCCGATGTGCCGGGCGGGTAGTCGCCGCTCACGCAGCCCTGGTTCGCGGCCTGCACGACGCCGGCCGTCAGGCTATGGCCCGGCGCTTCCCAGAGCGGAGTTCCACCCGGCGACTCGCTGGCCACGCCCATTTGTCCAGCCCCATAGAGAATGTGCGCCGGCGAGCGCGGGTCGAAGTCCTCGTCGTTCTGGAGAAGAAAGCGCCGGCTCGCTCCCTGCCACTCGGACACCGAGTGGGCATCGCCATCGGCATCCGCCGGATACCGGGTCCGGGAGACTAAGACTGGGTCCGTCACGTCGCTGATGTCGAGCGTCAAGACACCGAGATCCCAGTACGAGACGTAGGCCTTCATGCCGTCGGCGCTGACCCGCGCACTGTGATCGAAGCTGGCGCCGAAGCTGCCCAGCCCGTAGAATGGTCCGGGCGCAAGCCCGTTCGCGGCGGCACCCCATTCACCGACCTGGACAGGGTTGCGTGGGTCCGTGACGTCGACGATGCGGAAGTCGCCGCCGGGCACAGGATCGAAGAACTCGTCGAACGGGTTTGCGAGCAGTGCATAGACGTTGCTCCCACGCTGGAAGAGGTCAAGCTCGTGGACGCCGCCACCGCCGTGCGACACGCCGAGAAAGCTCAGCTTCCTGGGCCGGTACGGGTTCGTCACGTCCCAGAACTCCGGACCGAATTGCGCGCGGTCGAGCGCCGGCTGGCCACCACAACGTTGGAGGCCAACAGCTAATAGGTCACCCGTGAAGAAGGCTGTCGAGACCTGACGCACGACCACGTCTTCGGCGCTCGTCCCCGGGCGCGAGGCAAGCGCACCGATGACCCGCGGTGCACTCAGGTTGGAGACATCGACGATCTTGACGCCGCGCCCGGTGCAGGGGGATCCCCAAGTGCCGACGTAGGCGAAGTTCCCGTGCACCCAGACGTCCGCGCTGGTGTCTTGTGCGCCAAGCGCGTTGTGACCGAGCACCTCGAAGTTATCGGCGAGGAGCGGCGCCGGATCGGACGGCGGAGCCTGATTGAGCAGGCCATACGCACGGGCGCGATCGTTGAGCGCGTTGAGCGCGTTTTGCAGGCCGGCATCCCGCTTGAACTTTGGCGGCGGATCGGCCGAAGCCGCCTGAGTCCCGACGAGAAAAGCGGAAACGAGAAGCAACACACTCACGACGGCAATAGCCGCGAGCATGCGCCTGGACCTGGTAAACATCGGAATTCTCATGGTACACCTCCTTTCTTGGTTTCATGCGCTTCACACGCGTCTCACAAGCGCAGTCGAAGGATCACGCGATTGCGGGGAGTAGACACGTGTTGTCGCGTGCTACACAAAAGAGGGAGAGGCCCAGCACCATCGCGAGTCCGATCAGCATTCGGGTTTGCAGGGTCCAACATATCCAAGATTTGACCGCAATGAACGGGCCGTAGGTGGCCGGGCCGGCGTTTGCCGGCCCGGCCGTTACCGCATCAATCCGGCTCAAGGATTCGTGTCCTGGAAGATCCAGAGACCGCTATCCCGGTCGCTGGCGAGGATGTACAACTGGCCGGTGGCCGGATGGCGCCACATCTCGACGCCCCAGAAGTCGTTGCCCAGCGGGTCGAGGTAGCCACCCACCTGGACGATGCACGGGGCGCCGTCGCTGCCGCACCCGTGCTCCTTGATCTTGAAGGCGCGGAAGCCGCCCGCGTAGTAGGAGGAGTAGAACCTGCTCGAGTCCGTCGGGTGCGCGGCGATCTCGTGGACGGACAGGACGCCGAACCCGATGGCGAAGGCCGGATCCATCGCCTGTGGGATGGCAAATGTGTCGAGCTCCGCGAAGGTGCTCGCGTCGTACAGGTGGATGTAGCCCCACCCGTCGAAGATCGACGTGATGTCGATCTCGAACCCGACCTCGCCGATGTCCGGCTCGACGTCGTTCGGGTCGTCATCCGGGTACGGCAGGTCGAAGTTCAGCGCACGGTTGAACAGCTCGTGGAGCGCCGCGTGCGTGGTGCATGTGGCTACGATCTGCTCGTCGTCGGGGAAGGCCCCGAACCCGCAGAAAGGCGGGTCGTCCAGGGCAGCGCTGCCGAGGTGCCGGGCCACGAACAGGACGGCGTCCCAGCCCTGGTCGGTGGCGTTGTCGGCCTTCTCGCCTGGGAAGCACGCCGGCTCGGTGTTGTCCGGGTCGCCCACTGGACCACGCTGGAGGACGATGATCTGCTCCTCGCCCGGCTCAAGCGACCCAGGCGGGAAGATGCTGTCTGCCAGCGGGATCGGCGTCGAGGTCCCAGGGCAGCCATACCCGCCGTAGGCCACCGGGCCGTTGAGCCGCTTGTCCGCAAGGAGGGTGACCGGCGCCCCACCGACCGGGACCGTCGTGTACGTCTTCGGCGCGCCGGGCCCGGTCGCTCTGGTTAGCGGAGTAGTTCGGAACGCGTCAAAGTCCTCGTCGGTGGTGACGAAGCGAGCATTGTCCGCCGTCCACTCTGCATAATGGCCGTTGCCCTCCGGCGTCAGCGACCTGCCGGTCTGGAAAAGCAGCTCGGGGTCAGGGTTGGTGAAATCCGTGTCGCCGACAAAGATTGGGTGGGCGGGGTCGTCGACGTTGAGGATGACGTACCCGCCATCCCAGTACGACAGCAGCATGAGGAAGTGGCCGTCGATCTGCTTGACTACCATGTCGTGCAGGAACGACGTGAGCGTCCCAAGCCCGATCTCCGGCTGGGCGATGTTGAACTGGTTTAGGTCGAGCTCGCTGATCAGCACGGGTTTGCGGGGATTCGTGATGTCCAGGATGTCGACGTCCTTGGCCTCCTCGTCGTCGACAATCACGACGTACGCCTTGTTCCCTGCGTCCCAGGCGAAAGCACTGTGCACCTGGTTGGCGTCGTGAGGTGTGTTCATCACGTCTTGAACGCCCCTGGTGAAGTCCCCAAGGTTCTCAGAGAGCTTAAAGGGCTTGAGTGGGTTCGTGATGTTCCAGATGGAGATGCCCGCCTTGTAGTTCTTGCCGCATCCCTCGTTGTTCAGAACCAGGATGTCTCCGTTGAACTTCGGGGTGTCGATGTGAAGCGCCTGCACTCCCTCGCTCACGATCGTGTCCTGATGGGCCGGGATGAATCCGACCTGCCTGGGCCGTGCGGGGTTCGAGATGTCGACGACATACACGCCGCCGTCGAGGGTCCCGCCCTCGGGCCCTGCGCAGGCGGCCGTGTTCCACCGCCCAAGGTAGGCGAAGTTCCCGAGCGCGGCCACGTCAGAAATGGCTCCTGGCTCGACGGGGTTGACCGTCAGCTTGGAGACGAAGTCGATCGTCCCGAACTCGCCGGTGCCGGTCAGATGATCGGTGCCTCCATGCTGTGCAGCCGCGCCGCCGACGGCAGCAAGCGTCAACGTGATCGTCATCAGCACACCGACGAGCGTGCGCTTCCTCGTTCGATCGATTATCCTATATCGCATGGTTTCCCTCCCTTGGCTAGAGGACGATTTCTTGAATTCTTAGGGTAAAGCTTGGCGATCCTGTTCTGCTCGAAGCAGGTCTGTGACCCGCGTCCTCGGCGGCTGGGGCCGCCGGGTCACAGACCCGCACGAACTGTGTCTGCGGGTTCAGTGGTGGTGAACGCCGTTCATGGTGACTACTGAGTCTGCGGGTTCAGGTAGTCCAGCCGCAACGCCCCTGCCCTCGCCCGGTCGCTCAGCAGGAAGACGTCCACGCCCCGCACGATGTCGTTGGCGTAGATGAAGTTGTTGTACCAATACGACGACCAGACCAGGCCATCCGCCGGATCGAAGTAGCCGATCTCCCTCGGCGCCGAGCGGTTGGTGTAGTCGACGATCGTCGTCCCACCGTTGTACCAGGAGGCGACCAGGACGTCGCCCCGGACGCCCGGGATGTTGTTGAAGAGGTGAGACGAGCAATACTGGCCCGGCTGAGGGCGCGGGATCTGGAATGAGCTTTGCCTGGCGCCGGTCATCCGGTTGTAGAACCAAAGCTGGCCGCTGCCGGTGCCGTCGTCGCAGCTCCCGAAGATGATCTCGTCTCCGAAGATCACGGTGTCGCCGCCCTCGCTAAACAGTGCCGAGTGGTAGAACTGCACCTCAGGCTCGTCAACCTCCCACAGTGGCGAGAGTGTCTGTGGATTGGCCGGGCCGGCGGAGATGTCCCAAAGCTCACCCACGCTGCCACACGCCGCAGCGACAAGCCCCAGGGCCAGGTTGACCTGGATATCGTGGCAGCCCTGCATCGGGTTGAAGCCGAAGGGCACGAGCAGGTCGAACGTCTTCACGTCGATCGCCGGCGTCGCGAGCACGTGCGCGGCCGCCGGGTTGTTCAGCGGGATCTCGACGATCGAGATTTTCTTGTGGAGCGGATCGTGCGTGTCGGTCGGGTCGTCGTGCGGGCCGCAATCCGGTCCCGACCGCAGCGGGTACGAGGCCACGTAGACCAGGAGCCGGTTCTTGGCGAGGTCGGGGATCGTCGTGTGCGTGTGTGAGCCGCAGTCGGTGTAGACCGACGTGACGTACCGCGGGCTTGCCGGATCGCTCACGTCGAAGATGCGGATGCCCTCCCAGCCGGTCTCGAGAGTCTGGGGATTCGCGACGGCGCTGTCGCACGCCGGCGACGTGCGCACCTGGTCGATTGAGAGAATCAGGATATGGCCCCAGACGGAGATGTCGTTCTGCGGGCCTGGGCAGATCACGTTCGCGACGACGACCGGCGCTTCGGGGTCGGAAATGTCGATCACGCGGAAGCCACCGTAGTTGCCGGCGAAGGCGAGATTACCCCAGAACGCCAGGTCTGAGTTCGTAGGGCCGAGGCTCGGGATGTTGACCAGGTGGTGCATGTTCTGGCTGTGGAGATTCGAGCTGTTATGCGAGTGGGCCCCGGAGGCGCCTGCGGCCTCTTGCGTCCCTGCGTCGGAATCCAGACCCAGCAGAGGCTCGACGGGGTCGGGGTCGTGCCCCAGGGCGGGGCTAACTGCCATCAGCGCCAGAAGCACCGTCACGAGAATGCTGAATGGCACGTGAAGCTTCCTAGGCATGTGAGAATCCTCCTCTGGCTTGAATGTGTGGCTCGACTTACGTCCTCTCTGACTTGAGTGGCTGACAGAGGGCCCCCCTCTGACGGGAGCCCTCCTCACCCTATTGGACTGGCTACAGTCGGTGCTTCTTAGTCGATGATCTACTCCTGCGTCTGCGGGTTCAAGTGATCGAGCCGCCGGGCGCCCGCGGTTGCCCTATCGCTCAACTCGTAGACGCGCACGCCTTCGAGGATGTCATGCTCGTAAATGAACCCGTTGTACCAGTAGCTCGACCAGACGCCCCCGAGCACCAGGACGTTCGGGTCGATCGGCGCCGGGTCGACCCAGGCGACCTCGACCGCGTTCGCCGGATTGGTGAAGTCGACGACGCTCGTGCCGGACTGATAGCTGCCGTGGACGAGGACATACCGGCCGCGCAGCGGCACGACGTTATAGTTATGGATGGTGCAGTTCTCCGTCGCCGTCTGCGGCCGTGGGAGTGTCCATCTGCCTATGAGCGCCCCGTCGTCTGCGTCGAAGAAGAAGATGCTCTTCATCTCGTCCGTCTGCATGGCGTTCCCAGCGATGGGCGGGACGAGCGGCGTGCCTGTCGCCTGGCAGGCCGGCCCGCCCCCACCGCCCGGCTCCCATCCCATGACGAGCACCTCGCCATCCCACGTGAGGCTCGCCGAGTGCCAGCTCGTAGGGCCTGGGGCCGTCGTCTGGTAGAGTACGACCGGGCTGGCCGGGTTGGTAATGTCCCACACGACGACGTTCGGCCGGCACGCGCCGACGAGCCGGTTCACGCCGACGTGCGCCGCCACGTCGTGGCAGCCGTTTTGCGACGCCGGGATGCTGTTGTTGATCACGGACGCCGCGGATGGGTTATTGAGTGGAATCTGGACGGCGACGATCCGGTTGTGCGGGCTGACGCACGTCGTCCCATATGGCGTCGGGCCGGCGAATGCCCCGCTGAAGGCGACCGACACGTACACGATCAGCCGGTTATTCGCGAGGTCGGGGACGAGCGTGTGTGTATGCGCTCCGCAGTCGGTCGGGACGGCTTTGACGAGGTTGGCAGCCGTCACCGTCCGCCAGTCGTTGGCGACGAAAATCTGAAGCCCTTCGAAGCCGGTCACGCCGATCGGCGTGTCCGTCCCCTCGCACGCGCGGCTCAAGTCGTTGTTTGGCAGCGCCTGGGGCCGGTCGACGGCGCGGACGAGGATGTTTCCCCAGACGGCGACGTCGCCCTGATTGCCGTTGCAATTCACCTGGGCGACCTCTTGTGGGTTCCCAGGCGCCGAGATGTCGATGACGCGGAAGCCGTCGTAGCGTCCCGCGAAGGCGAGGTTGCCCCAGAAGGCGAGGTCGGAGTTGGCGATGAACGGGCTTAGAGAGCCGGCCTCGAACGAGTCGCCCAACGGGTGGAGGTTCGGGGTGCGTGGGTCGTCCCGATGCGCCGTCGCGCCGGCGCCACCATTATTGGCGAGGGCTTCCGCTCCGGCGCCGGCGTTCAGGTCACGCTGAAATTCCTCATCGTCAGGACTTGGGTTCTGACCCAGGACTGGACTCACGACCATCAGCAGCAGCAACACGCTGACGGCGAGCCCGGCCAGTGCGAATGTTTTCTTGAGCATGTGTGTATCCCCCTTGGCTTGAATGCGAGGCTATGGCGATCTCTCGACTACGACTGGCCGTGCACTTGGGCCAGTCCCCACTCACATGACTCTCGATTGTGAATCAGGCTTCTGCGTCGGTCTGTCGTCTACGCGCTCATCACCTCCATTCCGTTGGAACGCACTTCAGTCACGGTCCTTGCGAAACACTCCGTGGCGAAGCCGAGTGACAACAATCAGCGGAATGTCGCCCCCGTTTTGAAATGCAAGCGACTCCGGATGAACAAGAATGAAAAGTTCGTCGCTATGTGTTGAAACGGAGAGACGGAAAGGGAGCAATTACAACTATAGTTGTCTTCATTATATATGAATTATCAGCAAATGTACATAGGAATCTGGTTAGAATATGGGGATTGTGCGAATTCCACCCTGTGATGTCACGGGGATTGACTGAGGCAGTGGAGGGCGGGAAGATTGGAAACGGGTTTGAAAAGACCTGGCAGGTCTCGGAGACCTGCCAGGTCTTGATGGCTACGGCTCGACGACGATCTTCGCCGCCATGCCGGCGCCGCCCGGCCGGGCACTCCGCCGCCGGGGCTTGTTGTCAACGTTGGCATCAACGCTTGTTATCTTGCACTGGCCACAGACCGGCAGCGATCAACATAAACGCCAAGGCGAGCAGGACAAAGCCGACTGCCTGGCCTATGACGGTGGGTGTCGCAAACCCAGTAACCGGCAGAGTGGTTGGAGGGCTGGTTGTTATAGGTGTCATCGGGTACTGAATCTCAACCGAATGGCACATCTCACGCGCTAACCAGCCGAAGCTGGTGCCGCCAGCCGGATTTACAATTTCCATCTTTATCGGCGCACTACCGTCGGCTGGAAAGAACGTCACGGTCACGTGCACAGATGGGCGCGTAATGGCAAGTCCCGGTATCTCGCCCGAATCCTTGTCTCCCGTTTGAGCCTCCCAGGACGTTACGAGGTTGCCGAGGCTGTCTCTCATCTCGTATACGCCTGCGCTGCGCGAGCCTGTGTCCCGATCTCGCCCCCGCAGAAAATTAAACCGTGCACAGGCGCTGTCCTGTTGAGCAGGCCCGACGGCGACGGCGGCAGAGGCAATTGAGGTGGTCAAGGCTGTGACAAGAACCAGCACGCCAACTAAAATCATTAGCTTCTTCATCGGGTGTCCTCCTCTTCTACGAGTGATCGCTAGCCCGCACCGGTCAAATGAGACGTAGCCGCCTGACAGCGTCGGCATCGGATGCGAATGTTGCCGTGAGCGCTTAGTCCATTCTACCACGTAGCTAGACTTGGGATGTCAAAGTGCTCCAAAGCTCCAAAAAGCAAAATCGATTATACGACAAAATATTAACAAATGTAAATAAGAATCCGGTTAGAAACATGGGGATGGTGCGAATTCCACTACGGCTCGACGACGATCCTCGCCGCCATGCCGGCGCCGCCCGGCCCGCCGTGGAACAGGCAGAAGTACAGATATTCTCCAGGCGTGTCGAAAGTGAGGGCAGCTTTGTCGTTGAGGTTGAGCGTGCCGGTGTCCTGGCTGTTGTCGTCGAGCGTGGCCGTGTGCGGCGCGTTGTCGAGATTGATGAACTCGACGGTCGTGCCCGCCTTGATCGTGATCGGCGACGGGTCGAACACAAAATCCTTCATGAGCACCTGCACGACCTGCGGCTCCGGCGTCGGCGTGGCCGTCGGCGGCAGCGGCGTGGGCGTCGGCGTCGCCTGCGCGACGACGATCGGCGCGCCGCCTTCGAGCAACGGTGCATTGTAGGCCGGGCTGGCCGCGAACTGCGCGTGCTGGTACGATGTGAAAATCGTCCCCTCGCCGGGGATCGGCTCGACCTGGCCGTCGCCGTCGGCGTCGACGCCCTCGAGCAGCGCGTCGGCCAGCGGCTGCATCTCCTCGAACAGCGCGCGCGCCGCGTCGATGTCTTGCACCTGGACGAGTTCAAGCGCCTTCGCGTTCAACTGCTCGGCCCACGTGAGCGCATTCATCGCGGCGATCCGCGTATGCTCGGCGTGCACCTTAACTTCCTCGGTCGCGTCAGGCGCCTCGACCGCCGTCTGCGCGTGGACGGCGACGGCTTCGATGTAGCCAAAGCCCAGGCTGGTAGACAAAAGGCCGTAAGTATCGCCGGGGTTGAGCGCGCGGCCATCGCCGTCGACGTCGCCGAAGTTCGCGCCGTGCAGTCCCTGAATCGCGTTGATCAGGTGCTCTGCGTGGCGGCGCACGCCGACCAGGTCCTGCGGGCCGAGCGCCAGGTCGGTCAACTGCACGTGGCTGCGCACCACTTCGGCCTGCATGCGCAGGCCCGGCAGGTAGCCGACCCTGCCCGGCGCGTCGCTCGCGCTCACCAATAGCGCGCGCAGCGCGGGCTGCGGCCCTTCGGGGATCGCCGCCGAGAACCTGATATCCGCCGACGGCTGGCTGTCGGCGTCGCCGAGGGGCTCCAGCGTCATAATGAATTCGTCATAGAGGGCGAACAGGTTCTCGCCGATCGGCGATGTGAACGAATTGCTGGCGCGGCTATCCAGGCCGACGTCCAGCAAGCCCACGCTCAGCCGGAACTCGCCCTGGTTCCCGATCAGCCAGCCGGCGTACACCAGGCCGGGCGGCGCAGGCGGCACGTTGATCAAGTCGATGTCGATCCGGTCGCTGAAAGCTTTGTCGTCGGAGATCGCCGCAATGCCGAAGACCTCACTCGGGGTTGGAACGGGCGTCGGCGGTGGCCGGGTCGGCTCAGGCGTGGCGCTCGGCGGCAGCGGCGTGGGTGTGTCGGCCACGGCCACCGGCGCAGGCGCGCCCGACGGCGCGAGGTACTTCAGGGTGAAAATCCCAAGCCCACCCACGGCGAGGAGCAGCCACACGACGATCGTGATTTGCATGAGCCGCTTGAAATTCTTGACCTTGATCCAGGACGGCAGCGCGCGCTCGAACACCATGCGAAAGACCAGATACGCGCCGGACAGCGCGGCAAGCATGCCGACGATGCCATGGCCGATCTCTAGCAGGATCAGCGGATTTGTCCCCGCCTGCGGATTTGCCGTCACTTCCGGCCCGAAGAAAGCCACCGCCATGACGAAGAGAATCATGAGCCAGTTGACCATGACGACCGTCGTCTGGACACGGCGGTGGCGGCGGAAGTCCTTGACCCGCGCGAAGCGCCAGCCGAACAGCAGCGCGACGATCATCACGACCTGTGCGGCGGCATTCAACAGCGCGCCCAGCGGTACGGGCTTGGGCAGGCCGGAGACGACGACGGTTGCCTTCAGTTGGGAGTTGCTGAGCAATTGGAACAACACGAACGCGGCGACGAGCCACAGGATGATGCCCGCCCACCCCAGTGGGCTGATCAGCGGCCTCGGCTTCTTCGGCTTCGGCGTAGACGCCTGCATGGTTCCCCTCCCGGTTGGCTTATGTGCCCCCGGCGGTGGCCGGCCGGCGGGAGCGTGGTTCGTGCGGCGGATGTCGAACTGTACTCCGAAACGGCGGCCGGCACAAATCATCACATAGCCGGCATCTCCGGCCATTCGGTCAAGGCGCGCAACATGCGCGTGCCGTGCCAGAAAAGCAGGCTCCCATCGATCAGCCGCACGCAATCGGGCGGCAGGCCGAGCGCGCGGGCGACGTCGCCGGCGTCGGTCTGTGTGAACCGATACGGCTCGTCGGGCAGCAGCACGAGACTGGGCCTGCGCGCATCCACTTCCTCCAGAGTCACACGCGGATAGCGGATGTCGCGACCTTCGGCGGACTTCGCTTCGCCGTGGCCGAGATCGGCCGCCAGCGGATAGCGCCGATCCCGATCGGCGAACACGTTGTACAGCCCGTGCGCCGCCAGCACGTCGTGCGCGTACGTATCCGCATTGAGCGTCATCCACGGGTCGCGCCAGATGGGGACGAATACCAGCACAAACGGCCGCACGTGAGAACGCCGATTACGCGCCGCTCTCTTGATCGACGCGATCATCTCGCGCGCGGCTTCACCCACGCCCAGCAGTGCGGCGATGTTTTCCAGGTCGGTCACGGCCTGCGCAATGGCGCGCGGAAAGGTGAGGAACACCGGAACGCCGCTCGCCTCGAGTGCGGCGACATCTGACCCGCGATTCTCTTCCTGATTGGCAAAGACCAGATCGGGTTGCAGCGCGCGAGCGAGGTCGAGGTTGGGGTTTTTCGTGCCGCCGACGGATGGAATGCGCGAAGCTTCAGCGGGACGAACGCAGTAGTCAGTTCGCGCGACGAGACGCTCGGCGCATCCGAAGTCGAACAACGTCTCGGTGATCGACGGCACAAGCGAGACGATCCGCCGGGGAGGAGAAGGCAGACTGAATACACGACCACGAACGTCCCGGACCTGGTCGCCAGCTTCATCCTTCATCCCTCATCCTTCACCCTTCTGGGCCAAACTTCGAACCGAGCGTGACGGTAATCTGTCCCTGTCCCCAGGTGAAGACTTCGGCGTTGGGGCCTAGCGCGAGCGCCACGTCCTCCGGGATGCCCAGCCCAAGTAGCTGAGGATGCTCGCGCAGCGCGGCGTGCAGCGCATCGGCCTGGGCGGGAGCATAGTGCGGCGCGACGATCGCGTTCGGCAACCAGCCCCAGCCCCTGAGCAGGCCAACGCCCGGATCGGACGATACACCCCAGGCGGCCAGCGCGGCTGCTCCGGCGCTCATGCCGACGATGACCGCGCCGGCCGCGTACGCCGCCGTGACGGCGTCGAGCGCCTGCGTGCCGACCATCACGTCGAGCAACTGCCGCGTGTCGCCGCCGCCGAAGTACACCAGCCCGGCGTGCGTCAACCGGCGCACGTTGGCCGGATCGTTTGCGGATGCCTGATCGTGTATGGGCACGACGTAGCCGGCGGGCGCGCCCAGGCGCGCGTAGTGCGCCAGGAACGACTCGCCGTAGTCCGGCGGGCAGCCCGCCGCCGGAACGAACGCGATCGGCGCCTCGTCCGTCATCGCCTCAATTGCGCGGCGATCGATGGCATCGGTCGTGTTCCATCGTCCACCGCCGACGAGCACCAGCCACCCATTTCCTGTTCGCCAGCGCAGAGGACCGGCCTGAGTCATCACCCTGCTCACGCGGGTTCAGTTCCTTCAGTTCCTTGTTAGACAACGGGAACTCAAGGAACTGAAGGAGTTCCATCCCTCTCCTGACCAGATAGATACCTGGCCGCCGACTGCGCGAGAATCGCGACGCCGAGCGGCATCACGTCCTCGTCGATGTCGAAGCGCGGGTTGTGGTGCGGCGCATTGAAGCCCCTCTCGTCGTTGCGCGAGCCGAGGAAGAAGAAGCAGCCCGGCACGCGCTTGAGGAACTCGCTCATGTCTTCCGCGCCCATGGTGAACTGCTCGGGCGCGACGCGATCCGCGCCGAGCACGTCGCTCGCGTCGGCGCGCACGAATTCGGCGACGCGTGCATCGTTGACCGTCGTCGACGTGATCGGCGTCAGCTCCACAGTCGCCGTCGCGCCCATCGACCGCGCGGTGTCCTCCGCCACCTCGCGTATGCGGCGCATGATCAATTCCTGTACGCCGTCGTCGAACGAGCGGTACGTGCCGATCAGCTCGGCGCTGTCGGCGATGACGTTAAAGGCGTCGCCGGCGTGGAAACTGCACACACTGACGACGGCCGTCTGGCGCGGCTCGACGTTGCGCGCGACGATCGTCTGCAGCGCATTCACGATGGCCGAGCCGGCCAGGATCGCGTCGATCGCCTTCTCCGGCTGCGCGCCGTGCCCGCCCTTGCCCTGCACCTTGATCTTGAGGATGCCGGCCGCGGCCATGATCGGCCCCGCGCCGACGCCCGCCTGGCCGACCGGCATTTCGTTCCACACGTGCAAGCCCATCGACACCACCGCGCGCGGGCCTTCCAGCGCGCCGTCGTTGATCATCGCCAGCGCGCCGTTGCCGCCTTCCTCGGCGGGTTGGAACACGAACTTGACCGCGCCACGCAGCCGATCGCGATGCTTCGTCAGCAATTGGGCGATGCCCATGCCGATGGCGGTGTGCGCATCGTGGCCGCAGGCGTGCATCACACCCGGGTTCTGCGACACGTAGTCGGTGCGGTTCGCTTCGTGGATCGGCAGCGCGTCCATGTCGAAGCGCAGCATGACGGCCGGGCCGGGCTGCGCGCCGTCGAGCACGCCGATCACGCCGGTCTTGCCGACGCCGGTCTGCACCTCCAGGCCGAGATCGCCGAGATGCTTCGCGACGATACCCGACGTGCGCACCTCCTGGTAGGCCAGCTCAGGATGCCGGTGGAAGTCGCGCCGCCACGCGACGAGCTGCTCTTTCATCGCGAGCGCTTCGGATTTGAAGTCGATAGATGACATGGCTCCCCTTTCAGACTTCGGAAGTCTTCTGGCCCATTCTCGCCGGCAGTGATACCCGGCATCCGAGTCATTGCGCAGGCGAGATGGCAATTTGAGACTTCCGAAGTCTTGTCACTGCCTGGCTAAAATGTGTAGCGATCCAGATCGCGGCCGACGAAGACATCGCCGCCGAATATCTTGTTTGCGGCGAGCCGCTGGGCCTCCAGGTCGTTCACGGCCGGCGACAGATGCACGAGCACCAGGCGCTTCACACCCGCCGCGCTCGCCACCTCGGCTGCGCCTTCGGCGGTGCTGTGAGTCGGATACGCGCCAGTCGCTTCGTGCACGAGCAGATCGGCGCCCTGCGCCAGCGCGCGAATGCCGGGCGACGGCTCGCCGTCCGCCCCGTAGACCAGTGTGCCGCCGCCGTGCACGTCGCGCGCACGCACGCCGATTACCGGCACGCTGTGCTTTCCAGGCGCGGCCGTCAGCTCGAAATCGGCGCCCGTCGCGATCGGCGCGCCGATCACGAGTGGCACTGCGTGCCACTGAAGATCGGGCAGACCGTTCCACGCGCTCGTGTCCCACTGCGCGAAGGCGCGGCGGACGACGTCGATCGCCTCGGCCGGGCCGTGCACGGGCAGCGGCTCGCGCCGCCCGGCCAGCCACAGCATCTCGACCAGGAGTGGGAAGCCGGAAGTGTGATCGGGATGTGAATGCGTCAAGATCAGGCGCTCGATCGACGCCGGCGGCACGCCCAGGCGCTGCAACTGGCGCACCGGATTCGAGCCGCAGTCGATCAGAACCGTCGAGCTGGCCCCCCGCAGCGCCAGCATCGTCGGCTCGCGGCTGCCGTCGTTCAGCGCAGCGCCCGTCCCCAGCAGTAGAAGCTCGGCCATGCGCTCCTCATAGGGATCAGTAATCAGTGACCAGTGGCCAGTGATCAGTGGCCAGTGATCAGTGATTACTGATTACTGCCAACTGATTACTGATCAGTCGTCAGGCCAACACCAGCCGCTTGAACATCTCGACAAAGATTCCATCTCGACTGAATCTTGCGCGCATGCGCTGCTCGAGGCCATCCGGGTCCTTGATCTGGCTCTTGTGCTCGCGAAGCGCGCGCAGCTTGACATCGAAGGTGTCGGTCACGTCGATGACGGTGTCCGGCTCGGCTGCACCGGCGATGTAGACTTCTTTCACCTGATGCGGCTCCAGACCCTCGGAGAGCAGCTCGGTGAAGTACATGCGGTTGCCCGCGCCGGGCATGATGGCGTCCAGCGCGATCTGGCCGGCGGCGCGATGGTCGGGATGGTTGATCGTGCCGAACGGGGTGATGACGCGCGTCGGGTCGCACGTTACGACGACGTCGGGCTTGAACTTACGGATCTCGCGCGCGACGCGCAGCCGCGTTTCGAGCGTCGCTACCAGCTCGCCGTCGGGATAATTCAGCCACACCAGGTCGGCCACGCCGAGGACGCGCGCCGCGTTCGTCTGTTCCTCGTGACGAATGGCGCACAATCGATCGTGCGTCATGTCCGGGTCGTCGCTGCCCTTGTCGCCGCAGGTGAGCATGCAGTAGCGGATGTGCCTGCCCTCCCGCGCCCACTTTGCGATCGTCGCGCCACAGAAGAATTCGGGATCGTCCGGGTGCGCCAGAATGACGAGAATTCTATCGAGGGTACGAGGTCGCTCGTCGGACAAAATGCCCTCCCTTTATCATCGCCAGTTCGGCTAACTTTCTTGCTTCTTTTCCCAGCGCCGCTTGGCTCGTCTGAAATACTCTATCCGCTCATGGATCTTCCCAATCTCCTTCGGATAAAACTCGAGCATGACGTTGCACAACTCAATCATCCATTTCTTGCGAGAATAGCCTTCGTTGATATTGATAACATTCGCGTTGGCTATCTGTATCTGTCCCCATCCCAGCGCTCCAATCGTCAGGCAATCCCAGGAGAGAAACTCGATCGGAACAAAATGCGCCCGTTCGGCCTTGACCTTCGTCCCTTCGATAGCGTATTTCACGAACAACACAACGAAGTAGTTTTCGTCATCCTCGTAAAATCGAGCAAGCCTCTCGACCGAGGTCAAGTTTGGCATATTGAAATGCGTTCCAAGCCTGTGCGTCTTTACATCAACGACGTAATAAAGGCCATCCCTGTCGGTAAACGCCAAATCAGCCATGGCTCGGCGAGCAAAAGCAGCCGAATACTCGGCGCACAACTTACCAAGAAGTGACTGGAATTGGTCAGAGAGGATTGTTTGAATCGCATCGCCTACTGCCCGAGTGCTTGCCGCCGTCCGCGTGGAGACAAAATCTGGCTGTGAATTCAGAAGCTTGACAATCGCTTTTTGGATCGCCTTATATCTGCCGGTGTGGAAAATCCGACTTTTGCTCATTCGCGTTCCTTGTCGAAACCTTGACCAAAGAGCGGCAAGACACTTTGCCCGCTCCTCTTTCTTAAAGCCCACCTGCGATCCTGAAGCGAGTTTCGCTCCCAGAACACTCCTTCGGCGTAACCCTGTATGCTCTTGTCGTATTTGGCCATCGCAAGCCGTTTCTCTGCCAGACAGCAGTATGCCGGGTCAATCTCGATGCCTACATACCTTCGACTAAGTTTCTCCGCCACAACAGAGGTTGTTCCCGAACCTAGAAACGGGTCGCACACTAAGTCACCCGGTTTGGAGCTGCCTAAGATGATTTTCGCCACAAGTTTCTCCGGTTTTTGTGTTGGATGATCTGTATTCTCTGGCATCGACCAAAAGGGCACCGTCAAGTCCGTCCACACGTTTGATGGATGTGTGAGACGATAATTTCCACTTTCGGTCTTGTCCCAATCTTTTGGGTTGCCCTCCGAATCCGTGTATGGCGCCATCACACGGCGCCTCAGCTTCACAGCATCCACGTTAAATGTGTACGTCTCTGACACGGTGCAGAACCAAATATCTTCGGAGCAGTTTTTCCAGTTCGCCTTTGCTCCCCTTCCTTTTTCGCGCTCCCATGTGATTCGGTTTCTGACGATCAGGTGTTCCTCTGCAACATGATGAATCGCCGCGGAAGATCGCCAGTCGCCGCAAATATATACCGAAGCAGTCGGCTTGAGCGTCCTTAACAGTTTAGGGAACCATGATTCAAACCAATCTCGATACTCCGCAGTCGAGCGCTCGTTGAACGCAGTGGTATTAAAGGACTTCGTCAGATTATAGGGAGGATCGATAAACAGTAGATCGACAAAGGAAGCAGGCAACCAATCGAGAACCTCAAACAGGTCCTGGTTGATCGTCTTGTTTTCCAAATCTGGTGCACTGGTCGGTCCAGAGAGTTTGAGCAGTTTCTTCTGGTAGAAAGTGACCTCATCGGTCGAAAGGGTAATTGTTCTGTTTCTTGGCGCTCGTGCCTTCTCGGTTAGTTCGCGCATTGCCAACCACCCTTCGCACAGCTTGCGATTACAACGAAACACCATCTCAGTGGGGCTTTTGTCACCACTCCCCTACTCCACTCGGCAGCTTCTTGCCCGGGTTCATGACGCCGTTGGGATCGAAGATTCGCTTGATCGCCTGCATCGCCTCAAGCGCGATCGGATCGATGGCGCGCCGCAGATAGTCGAGCTTGACGATTCCGACGCCATGCTCGCCCGTGATCGAGCCACCCAGGTCGATCGTCACGTCGAAGATCGCTCCGGAGGCGGCCTGGACGCGCTTCATCATCTCGCCGTCGCGGCGATCGCACAGAATCGTCGGGTGCAGGTTGCCGTCGCCGATGTGACCGAACAGCGCGACCGTCAGATCGTGCTCGGCGGCAATGCGCCGAAGGCGCTCGACCATGCGCGGGATATGCCCGCGCGGCACGACGATGTCTTCGCCGAGCCGGTCGTGCGCCAGCCGGATCAGCGCCGGGCTGACCGCGCGCCGCGCTTCCCACAGCGCCTCGGCCTCGACCGCATCCCGCGCTCGGCGCACCTCGCTCGCGCCGGATCCATGCAGCAGCGCGGTGATCGTATCGATGTCGCGCTCGACCTGCTCGCCATCGCCGTCCACGGCGACCAGCAGCACGGCGTCGCCGTCAAGGGGCAGCCCGGCGCTCGCAGAACGGCTCTGATAGTAGGCGTCGACGGCGCGCACGACGATGCGGTCCATCAGCTCGGTCACCAGCGGCACGATGCCCGACGCTAACATCCTCCCGACTGCCTCACACGCATCGGCGATGCGCGGAAAAGCCGCCAGCGCAGTAGCCTCGGCCGCGGGCTTCGGGATCAGTTGCAGCGTGATTTCGGTGATGGCGCCGAGCGTGCCCTCCGAGCCGACGAGCAACTGCGTCAGGTTGTAGCCGGCGACGTCCTTGATCGTGCGGCGGCCGGTGCGCATGACGCGCCCGCCGGGCAGCACGACTTCGAGCGCCAGGACGTAATCGGCGGTGACGCCGTACTTCAGGCAGCGCGGCCCTCCCGCGTTCGTGCTGACGTTCCCGCCGATCGTGCACATGTGCAGCGACGCCGGATCGGGGGGATAGAACAGGCCGCGCTTTTCGACTTCCTTCTGCAGCGCGGCCGTCACGACGCCCGGCTGCACGACGGCGACCGAATCGGCGGCGGAGATGTCGAGTATCTTGTTCATCCGCGCCAGGTTCAGGCACCAGCCGCCTTCGACCGCCACCGCGCCACCCGCCAATCCAGTCGCCGCGCCGCGCGGCACGACGGGGATGCGCTCGCGGTCGGCAATGCGCAAGCTCTCGGCGACGTGCCGGGTCGTTTCGGGATGCAAAACGACGGCGGGGCGGCCCTCCGCCCACGCGCCGTCGTACGCATACACGATCAGTTCGGCCGGATCGGTCGAGACGCGCTCGGCGCCGATCGCCGCCCGCAACTCATTCAGCGGCGCCGATCGCCGCCCGCAACTCATTCAGCGCCGCCGTCGCCGCCATCGCCCGAGCCTGACGATTGACTCTTGCGCTTCTTCTTCGCGTGGCCGCACGTGCAGCCCTTGCCTTCGCCGCACGGCGAGGCCGCCTTCTTCTGAAACGCCTCCAGCTCGGCCAGCGGCTGGATGTCTTCGCGGTGCACCACGAAGGTCGCCTCGCCGATCTGCACGAGCGCCGACTCTTTCAACGGCAAGAGATCGACGACTTTGCCGGCGCCGTGCGGCGTGCCGACCTCTTTGCCGCGCCTGGGCAGCGTTCTGCGCGCATCCACGTATTGCTCGTACTCGTAAATCAGGCAGCAGCGCAGCCGGCCGCACATGCCGGTGATTTCCTGCGGGTTGAGCGAGATGCCCTGCTCCTTCGCCATCTTGATCGAGATCGGGCTGAACTCGGTGAGGAACGCCGAGCAGCAGCGCACCTCCAGCCCGCACGCGCCGCTGCCGCCGATGATCTTGGCCGCGTCGCGCGGACCGACGAGACGCAGCTCGACCTTGGCCTTGAACGAGCGCTGGAGGTCTTGCTGCAGCGTGCCCAGCTCGGGTCTCTCTTCCTCGGCCGTGTACAGGAACGCCAGCCGCGATCCGTCGAACGCGTATTCGGCTTTCACGATTTTGACCGGCAGCCCCAGCTCCTTCACTTTCTCGCGGCCAATGACCATCGCTTCGGTCTCTTTTTGTGTCCAGTAGTGCCGGACCGCGAGATCGCGGTTGGTGGCGATCCGGTCGATCGCCTTGAAGGGGCCGTCCGCGTCGCCGTGCTTGGGCGGGTCGAACGTGGCGACCTCGCCCATCTGCCGCCCGCGCGACGTGGTGACGATCACCCAGTCGCTCTTGCGCAGATCGGGAAACCTTGTGGCGTCAAAGTGGTAAATCTTGCCGACCGGCATGAAGCGCACGCCGACGAGGGTCTGCTCACGGTGAGGAATTTCTGTGACAGGTGCTTCCATAGTTTAGTTCCGTGCGGATGGTTAATTGCGTGATTACGTAATCACGTGATCACGTGATCACGTGTCACGTGTCACGTATCCCTTTGCTCCAGGCTTTCGAGAATCACCTCGGTAATATGCTTCACGGCAACCGGCAGCTTATGCCACCGCCTGCCCCATTCCAATTGTATCAAACATCCCGGATTGGCGCTAACGACGACGCCGGCCCCGGTCGACGCGACGTCGGCCATCTTGCGCTCGAGGAGCGCCTTCGACATAGTCGGGTGCGTCAGGTTGTAGATGCCGGCGCTTCCGCAGCAGCGCGTCGCATCCGGCAGATCGCGCACTTGGACGTTCTTCAGGCGCGCAAGCAGCGCGCGCGGCTGGCGGTGCACGCCCTGCACGTGGGCAAGGTGGCAGGGTTCGTGGTACGTCACAACCCGATGCGGAGTGCCGACTTCGGTCGGCTCATCGGGTAGGCTGAAGCCTGCACTCCGATCGTCTGGTATGATTTCAGTTAGCCACTCTGTGATGTCGCGCACCTTCGACACGAATCGACGCGCGCGTAAGGCCCAATCGGAATCGTCGCTCAGCAGATGCGCGTACTCCTTCAGGAAACCGCTGCACGCGGCGCAGTCGGCGACGATCGCGTCCAGATCGCCCAGCCGCTCGAACGCCTCGATATTGCGCCGTGCGAAGGCTCTCGCCTTGTCTTTCATGCCTTGATCGTCGTGCGGCGCGCCGCAGCAGGCTTGATCTGCCGGCGTCACGACTTCACAACCGAAGCGCTGCATCAGCGCGATCGAGGCGCGGCTGGCATCGGCAAATGCCACGTTCATGACACAGCCTAGGAAGAAGCCGACACGCTGGGTAGTCAGATAGTCGAGTGGTCGGGTGGTCGAGTGGTCGAGTAGTCGCGTGGTCGCGTGGTCGGGTGGTCGAGTGGTCGAGTAGTCGAGTAGTCGAGGGGTCGGGTGGTCGGGGCGTTTGTTGCTTGGATGGCTGGCAAGCTCAGGTCGAATCGGATTGCATAGAGTCGGAGCCATTTGAACGAGGTCACGAAAGACAGGGCCAATCTTTGGGATCCAGCCAAGGAGGATCGTGCCAAGCTGATCGAGTTTGAGCTTCTGGATGAGCCGCAGCGGCGCGGTGAAGACTTCGGCGCGGCGGGGCGACGTGAGGACGACATTCAGCGCGAAGCGGATGAGCCAGTTGCGGCGATGCATGTGCTCGACGGCGGCGCGCCCCTGGACGATCGACTCGCCGATGGGGATGCCCGCCGGGCACACGGTGTTGCAGGCGCGGCAGTCGAGGCAGTGATACAGGTGCTCCTCGACGCGCGGATGTGCCAGGCCAATCTTGCCGTCCTCGACGGCGCGCAGCAGGTTGAGCCGCCCACGCGGGGATTGCGTCTCGAGCGTCGTCTCCTGGTACGTCGGACACACGGGCAGGCAGCGGCCGCAGCGGATGCAGTCGGTAAGTGCGTCGTAATCGGGCAGGTCCAGGCCGAAAGTTTTCTGACCCGATATCGGCTCGAACAGCGCCTGGGTGCTCATTTCAGATCATGACTCGGTCTTCACCACGAAGGCACGAAGACACCAAGAACATATCGATAACTCCAAACTCCAAAGTTCAAACTCCAAAGCCGACGATCGTAACTCACTTTCCAACTTCGTGCCTTGGTGTCTTTGTGGTCTAGAACAGCCACCCATCTGAATGCTTACCCTTGACTTGGGAGATGAGTTGTCATAGACTCTGATACATGCCCAATCATACCTCGTATTGACATCAGCACAAGGGTCCCGGTCATGCCTAAACGCAAGCCCGACGCCGACACACTAATCGAAAACATCCTCGAAAGCCATGACCCGGAAGTTCGCGCGCTCGTGGAGCACCTGCGCAAGATCATCCGCGAGACCGTCCCCGATGCGACAGAATCGGCTCACCCGGTCTGGCACAGCATCGGCTACCGCCACCCGGAAAGCGGCTACTTCTGCGGCATCTTCCCGCAGAACGATGGCGTAAATCTTGCGTTCGAGTTCGGCGTGCTGCTGCCCGATCCCGGCGGCCTGCTGGAGGGCGACGGCAAGCAGGTCAGATACGTGCGTATCAGGCGCGACAAGGATATCCGAGTCCGCGCGCTGAAGAAACTGCTGCTCGCGGCGATCGATCTGCCGGCGAGCAGAGATGTGAAGCTGGGACTTATTCGGTCATCGGCTAGACCAGTATCGGAAGACGATTGACTCGTAGTGGCGACTTCAGTCGCTGCCCATGCCTCACGCCCACTTCCGCTTCTACGAAGAGCTTAACGACTTTCTCCCGCCGGGCAGGCGCAAGGTGACCTTCGTCCACGCGTGGAAGGGCACCGCCTCGGTGAAAGACATCGTCGAATCGCTGGGTGTGCCTCACACCGAGGTGGATCTCATCCTCGCCAACGGCGAGTCGGTCGACTTTGCCTATCGACCGAAAGACGGCGACCGGATCAGCGTCTACCCGATGTTCGAATCATTCGACATCTCGCCGGCCCAGCGGCTGCGCCCGCGCCCGCTGCGTGAGCCGCGCTTCGTGCTCGACGGCCACCTGGGCCGTCTCGCCAGGTATCTGCGCATGCTGGGCTTCGATACACTGTGGAGCAACGACGCCGACGACGAGAAGCTGGCGCACATCTCGCAGCAGCAAACGCGCACCTTGCTCACGCGCGACCAGGGGCTTCTCAAGCGGAAGGACGTGACGCGCGGCTACTGGGTGCGATCGACCGCGCCGCGGGAGCAATTGAGAGAGGTGTTGGAGCGCTTCGATTTGTATCGCGCCGCGACACCCTTCACCCGCTGCATGGCGTGCAATGGTCTGCTGCGATCCGCCACGCTCGAAGAGGTCAAGGAGCGCCTGCCCCCTCGCACGGCTCTCTATTACCACGAGTTCTGGCAGTGCGAGCGGTGCGCGAAAGTGTATTGGGAGGGACCGCACGTGCGGCGCATGGAGAAGCTGCTGCAGGAGGTGTTGGGGAGTTCCGCCGTTGCATAAGCCTCATGTATCGAAGCGCCCGCTCGTACAGCGCGTGTAGAATGGCATTTTGTACCTTTATCGTAAAATACACTGGCAAGCAGGAATTTGCCATCCGGCGAGAAAGCGGCACCAAATGCGCCGCCCGGATGACCGGCGAAGCGGAGCAAAATAGCGGCGCTCACGTTTGGTTTGAATATGCTCATGTGAGAGGTATAATCGACAGCATGGAACACGGCCCGATGACCAACCGGAGCCAGCTCCGCCTGCCGGGCATCGACCAGCGCAGGCGTGTTCCAATGCGCGCTATCCGTGCGATCGCGAATATCATTGCCGAGAAGTTTGACCCGGAGAAGATCGTCCTCTTCGGCTCGCACGCCTACGGTCATCCCAAGCCGTGGAGTGACGTGGACTTACTGATCGTCATGGACGCACCGCTTGGCGAATGGCCGCTTACCGAAGCGATAAGAGAGTCTCTGCCCCCTCGTTCTTTCGGTCTGGATATCCTTGTCCGCTCGCAGGCCGAGATAGACCGGCGAATCGCCATCGACGATTGGTTTTTAGAGGAAGTGATGAGCAAAGGCAAAGTACTCTATGAAAGAGATAATAGCGGAGTGGGTACGCAGGGCCGAAAACGACTTCGACGTCGCACATCTGGCTAGGGCACGAGAGGAGTCTCCGATTACTGATGCCATCTGCTTTCACAGCCAGCAATGTGCCGAGAAGTATGTCAAAGCTTTTCTCCAAGAGAACCGGATTCGCTTTCCCTATCTGACAAATTCAAAGCGCTGATCCTCGCCGCCACATCCTTCGCGATCTTTTTGAACATTTGCGCCGCGGGCGAATCGGGATACTGCGCGACAATCGGCTTACCCGCATCGCTGCCCTCGCGGATGTTCGGGTCGAGCGGAACCGCCCCCAGGAACGGCACGCCCAGCCGCTCGGCTATGCGCCGGCCACCGCCCTCGCCGAAGAACACGATCGTCTGGCCGCTCGCGGGGTCGGTGTACAGCCCCATGTTCTCGACGATGCCAAGAATGTCGACAGGGTTGTTCAGGATGTCAAAAACCTCTGCGCCCAAGCGCTATCTTGCTCGCCCAAAGGCGGGACGGGGGGCTGAGAATAGTCGAGCCGCAAGTCGAAGCGCGTCCGCTCGTACAGCGCGTGCAGAATGGCATTCAGATCGACGGGCGGCTCGTCGTCGCCAGGCAGAAGTGGGAGCGGAAATAGGGGAATAGGCTGACGCAGGTTGAAGACATACAATTGCGCATGCGGCCGCTGGTGACCCCGGCTGACCAGGATGCGATAATCGCTGCGCACTTTCTTCCCCGTCACCGGCATCGGTTCGCCGGCCCGCAACAGGTCCACCTCGACCAGGGTGGTGCCGGTGCGGAAGACGCTGTCGCGCTTTTGCTCGTACTGGCGGCGGCCTTCGTCGTGGAGCTTGTTGGCAGGCGAGAGAAGCTCCAGGATGGTGACCAGCTTGCCCGTGCCGACTTCGTAGACTTCCAGGAAGTTCTCGGTCGGCTTGTCATTCATCGGCACGTCCACTTCGAGGATGCCAGCCTCGGCCAGGGGCATTTGGGCGGGAGCGGGTTGCGGTCGCTGAGAAACAACGGCAATGTCAGGACGACCGATGAATACAACATCATCCGGCTTGAGCAGATACGCTCGCCGCCCTAGAGCGATGTAGTAACGCGGTGCAACTCGTGGCGTCAGATCATCCGCAATCGCGGCGATCAGCCTGTTATGCACATCCGGCCACAGCGACGGATGTTCCAGATAGGGATCCATTCCGGGAAAAGGCGAGCGCATGACACTATTCTACCCCGATCAAAAATAAAAAGCCACTAGCGCGTGACTTTGATCGACGAAGTGAAATCACCCATAGGTACTGGAACACAACAATCGGACACCAGATGGCCTTTTTGTACCAGGCTTTGTATTCCTTGATTCCCGTCCATCGGGATAAACTCTTGTCTCATTTCCATCACGGGAGAGGGGTGATACACTGAAACCATGAGAGGCGTGTCCAGCATCGAAGATGCTCCACAGTTGGACAAATGCCTTCAACGGATCAAGATGGTTGAGGTTTATAGTCTAAGGAGACTGTCACGATGATCGACAATACGCACTTCCAAGCCTTCGAGGAACGTTTCGAGCGACTGGCGACAGCCATTGTCGTAACTCTCCTCGCAACATCCATCCTCGGTTTCGTGCTCCTCCTCATCGACTTGCCATAGACCACGGTTCTCGAATCCCTAAGCGACTGTCCTAAAATCCGTGGTTGACGCATCCCTATGCCTCAACAGGGGGTATAGGGATGCCCGCTAGGCATCACGATAGATTCAACACGCTGATTCTCGCGGCGACTTCTTTCGCGATCTTCATGAACATCTGCGCCGCCGGCGAATCGGGGTGCTGCACGACGACCGGTGTGCCACCGTCGCCGCCGATGCGCACGTTCGGATCGAGCGGGACGGTCCCCAGGAAAGGCACGCCCAGCCGCTCGGCCATGCGCTTGCCGCCGCCCTCGCCGAAGAACGAGATCGTCTGCCCGGTCTTCGGATCGGTATACGGCCCCATGTTCTCGACAATGCCGAGGACGTCGACCTCCAGCTTCTCGAACGTGGCAAAACCCTTCACCGCGTCGGCGAGCGCGACTTCCTGTGGCGTGGTGACGATGATCGCGCCAGTGAGCGGGACCGACTGCGCGAGGGTAAGCTGCGCGTCGCCGGTGCCCGGCGGGAGATCGATGATCAGGTAATCGGGGTTGCCCCAGTCGACGTCGCCGAGGAACTGGCGGATCGCCGAGTGAATCATCGGCCCGCGCCAGATCACCGGCTGGTCAGGCGGGACGAGGAAGCCCATGCTCATGACGCGCAGCCCATGTGCATAAGCCGGGATGAGCCGGCCGTCGCGCGGCTTGGGCATGCTGTCGATGCCGAGCATGATCGGGACGTTCGGCCCGTAGATGTCGGCGTCGAGCAGGCCCACAGTCGCGCCGGTCTGCGCCAGCGCGACGGCGAGATTGACCGCAACCGTCGTCTTGCCGACGCCGCCCTTGCCGCTCGATACGGCAATCGTGTTCTTGAACTGCCCGCCAAGCTGGCCGGCGATGCGCTGGTCTTCGGGTACTTTCGAGTCCCATTTGATGTCGATCTCTTTCACGCCTGGCAGCTTGCCCAGCTCCGCCTTGGCGTCCCTGTCTAACACGTCGGTCAGCGGGCAGGCCGGCGTCGTCAGCACGATCGTGAAGCCGACCTTGCCGCCGTCGATCTTGAGATCCTGAATCATGCCCAGCGACACGATGTTTCGCCCCAGCTCGGGTTCTTTCACCCGGCTCAGCGCCTCGATCACTTGTGCTTCAGTCACATTCGCCATGCTTTACTCCCGATGCGCGTAAGCGTTCAGAAGGTGTCAACGAATGCCTTCGGCGCAACGAATCAACGAATCTCGGCTGCGCTGCATTCGTTGTCTTTTGCTCCACAGGGTGCGCGCAGACGCAGGAGCGCCCATATCCGTTGATTCGTTGCCCATTCGTTGACACCGTGCGCTCGACCATCTGAGCGGTTACCCGATGCGCCATCGCTTCGCGACAATACCGCCCTCGACCGGAACTCGCAATCGCATCCGGCGAGGGCGGAAAAAGGGCCGACTTCGTAACCACTCAGCCGTCATTGCGACCCCGCTGAGAAGCGCGGGGCAGGTGAGCGTCGTTTGCGACGAAGCAATCTCCTTCATAGATGGCTATGCTTGCTGATTGGCGCGGAGATTGCTTCGCAAAAAGCGCTCGCAATGACGACGGCTGAGTAGTTACCCGACTTCCAGATATAGCTTTCGCCAGAGTACACTCAGGAAGATGCACCTTGAGTCGGCGGCTGCGGGGCAGCCGCGGCCGCTTTCGCCGCGGCGGCGGCCTTGGCCTTCTCCTCGGCCTGTCTCTTCTTCTCGGCTTCCTTCGCCGCCTTCTCGGCCAGCTCCACCCGCTCGCGCGCCCAGTCGGTCGGGTGGATCGCCGCGTGATACGTATCGGGCTTGGTCAGCTTCTGCTTGTCGAAGACGAGCGTCTGAAAGCGCTCGAACGTCGCGATCTCGTAGTCGTGATCCATCTTGATTGCGTCGAACGGGCAGAACTCGGCGCAGAACCCGCACTGCATGCAAATCGTCGTGTCGATGTAGAACTCGGCGGGCTGCGGAACGGGTCGCTTGGTGACCGGGTCGTTGGTGCGCACGATCCAGATGCACTGCGGCGGGCAAACCTTGGCGCAGATGCCGCACGATGTGCATTTGTCGTCGTTCGCCGTCGTGTCGTAGATCAGGAACGGCAGGTAGCGGAAGTTCTCCGGCACGGGCAGCTTCTCTTCGGGGTACTGCACGGTGAATACACCCTTCGCCTTTGGCCCCTGCCGCTGCATCAGCGCTTTTTCGTTGTAGTAACGCCCGCCGCGAAACAGATAGGCGATGTCGTCCACGTACGTTGCGACGAAATGCTTGAACGTCACACCCAAACCCCTGAGCACTCCGGTTCCGAACATAGTGGTTTCCTCCAGCGCCTTGGAGCCTATCCGAAAACGTAGCCTAGCCCCTCGTGGGCGGCTACGGGGTTTTCGGATAGTTATTACGGCTATCGATCGGTTTCGCCCAGCACGATGTCGATACTGCCGAGGATGATGACCGTGTCGGCGACCTTGTACCCGACACACATCCGCTCCAGGGCTGTCAGGTTGATAAACGAAGGCGCCCGGATGTGATAGCGATACGGGTTCGCCGACCCGTCCGACACGACGTAGAAGCCGAGCTCACCCTTCGGGTTCTCGACGCGCCCGTAGGCCTGACCGGCGGGCACGCGCTGCGAATACTGCTTCTTGCCGGCCTGGATCTCGCCTTCGGGAATCTGGTCGAGCGCCTGCTGCAGGATGCGCACCGACTGGCGCATTTCGTCGATGCGGATGAGATAACGATCGTACACGTCGCCGTTGTAGCGCACGGCCACGTCGAACTGGAAGCGATCGTAGATCGAATACGGCTCCGCGCGTCGCACGTCGTACGGCACGCCCGATGCGCGCAGCACTGGCCCGGCTGTGCTGTAGGCGATGGCGTCTTCGGGCGACAGGTAGCCGACGCCCATGCAGCGCGACCGGATGATCTCATTGCCAGACAGGAACGTGTCGAGATGATCGATCTTCCTGGGCAGCCGCTCGAAGACGATCTCGCGGCACTTCTCGAGCCAGCCGGGCGGCACGTCGAGCGCCACGCCGCCGAAGCGCATGTAGTTGCACATCATGCGGCTGCCCGCCGCCGCTTCGAACAGGTCGAGAATCAATTCGCGCTCTTCGATGGCGTACAAGGCGGGCGTGAAGAACGCGCCCAGGTCGTTCAGCAAGAAGCCGATGGCCCAGTTGTGATTGGCGATGCGCGTCAGCTCGACCATGATCACGCGCAGATACTCGGCGCGCTCGGGCGGCTTGACGCCGATCAGCTTCTCGACGGTCAGGGCATAGCCGAGGTTGTTGCTCATCGAAGAGATGTAATCGAGCCGATCGGTGTAGGGCATGTTCTGAATGTAGGTGTTGCGCTCGCCGATCTGCTCGTGGTTGCGGTGCAGGTAGCCGACGACCGGCTCCAGCTCTCGGATCGTCTCGCCGTCCAGCCTGACGACCATGCGGAATACGCCGTGCGTCGAAGGGTGCTGCGGGCCGAGATTGACGACGAGCTGATCCGTCTTCAGCCCGGCCGCGGCGTCGCCATTTGCGCCGGAGACCGGCACCGTCAGCGGCTGCCCTTGCACGACTTCAACCTGGCGCATTCGCTCGTAGACGGCGGCGTCAGCTTCTTCGACAAAGGAGGTCGGATCGAAATCGGCCGGATAGCTCACGTTGTCGGCCCACGGCACGCGGTCTTCCGCCCGGTTGTGATACCCACCGGGCCAGCGGCTGTCAAACGGCTTGTTGTCTTGTTCGTAATAGGCTTCGCGCCAATCCTTGCGCATCGGGTGGCCGTGGAAGCCTTCCCACATCAGGATGCGCTTGAGGTTCGGATGGCCCTCGAACTTGACGCCAAACAGGTCCCAGGCTTCGCGTTCCTGAAAGTCGGCGCCCGGCCACACCGAGGTCAGCGAAGGCAGCACGGCGTTGTCGCGCGGCGTCCTGGCCTTGAAGACCAGCGGGCCGCCGCCTTTGTCGATCGAGAAGGCGTGATACACCACTTCCATCTGGCCGTCCTTGACGTAGTCGACGGCCGTGATGCTGGACAGATAGCCGTAGCCTAAATCGTCGCGAATGGTTTTCGCCGCCTCGACGAGATGCGCCGGGTCGATCGTGACGCCTTCGAAGTCGGCAGGCTCGACGGCGTCGCCGAACTTCTCTTTCAGCGCGGCGAGCGGGCCGGTCAACTCGGCGGCAGGAGCGGTGGTTGGGTTTGCCATGAGGACCTCGGCTAACCTTGCGAAGGTTCCGGAACCTTCGCAAGGTTGGAACGGATTTCAGGAACGCGCCGCACGTCGATGAGATCAGGTCCTAGGACGGGAACTGGAATCGCTTCGCCGGCATCTTTCTTGTACCACGACACCGTGCGAATGCTCTGCTTCTCCATCTTCTCGTGCAGCTTGAGCAAGCCGTTGAGCAGGGCCTGCGGTGTCGGCGGGCAGCCAGGCACGTACACGTCGACTGGCAGTAATTTGTCGATGCCGGAGACGACGTTGTAACCCTCTTTGAACGGGCCGCCGCCCGTGGCGCACGCGCCCATCGACAGGACGTACTTCGGCTCGGCCATTTGGTTGTACAGACGCACGATCTGAGGCACCATCTTCTTCGTCACCGTGCCGGAAACGATCATCAGGTCCGCCTGGCGTGGGCTGGCGCGCATGAGGCCCATGCCGAAGCGGTCTAGATCGAAGCGGCCCGCCGCCGTGCAGATCATCTCGATGGCGCAGCACGCCAGGCCGAACATCAGCGGCCAGACGCTGCGCTTCCGTCCCCAGTTGTACAGCTTATCCAATGTCGTGATGAAGACGTTGTTCTGCAGCTCGGGGGGCACTATCGGATCGTTGACGGGCGTCCTTTGTTCATTCGCGTCGGTCATCGTGAGGTGACCTCCTCATACCATTCCTTTTGAATGTCTTCCAACAGGTTCAGACTGGTCACGCTTGTGTCGTCCGCAAACTGCGGCAGTTCTACGACCCACCGATGAAGCGTCTCCCAGGACACCGATAGCGGATCGACGCCGGGATGCCGGCGAAGCAGTTCCAGCGCAATCGGATAGGGATCGTCCCAGTAGAACTCGTCCACCTGCGCCGCCTGATCGCGCTGCAATTTGACACCGCCGATGGAATGTCCAGCCAACGCAGCGAAGTCGCACTCACGCCACGAGCCAGACGATGACGCCGGAGTGGGTTTAAGCCAATTGTACTAGGTTTCTCAAAAAACGGCAACGCACTTTCTTTTTAATTACGCGCATTTTGCCAATTGACATCCGGGGCCACCGTGCTAGAATAAATAGGCAGCCGTTTGGGGGGTGGCGTACACGAAAGGTAGGATCAGCCATGCAGGCCACACGACAGTCAATACTCAAGATCCTGAAGGAGCGCGGTCAGGCGACCGTCGAGCAGATGAGCGACGAGCTTAGCCTGACGCCGGTCACGATCCGCCACCATCTTGACATTCTACGCGGCGAGGGCCTCGTGCAGGCGCCCAAGGTGCAGCGGCGGCAGTCGCCGGGCCGCCCGCAACACGTCTACAGCCTGACCGAGCAGGCAACCAACTACTTTCCCAAGAACTACGTCGCGTTTGCAGACCTTACGCTCCAGGAGCTGCGCGAGCGCGTCAGCACCGACGAAATGGACTCGATCGTGCGCGGGGTGGCGCGGCGCATGGCGGCCAACGCGCCGGAGCCACTGCCGGGTGAGCCTATGCCAGAGCGGCTGACACGCGTTGTGGACTTTCTCAATCGGCAGGGTTACGTCGCGCGCTGGGAAACCAACGATCAGGGCTTCTTGCTGCACACGGCAAACTGTCCATACCAGGGACTGACGGATCACCACGCCGCGCCCTGTATCATGGACACGGCTCTGCTGACGGAGCTGCTCGGATCGCAGCCGCTTCGCATTTCTTGGATGAGCGCCGGCGACGACACCTGCACGTACCTGGTGAAGAATTCCGTTTAAGTAAATGGACATTTACTTTATTGACAAATGCGCCAGGGGGTGTTAGAATTCCCATAGCCTTCGAGCCTAGCCGAGAACCCCGAAGGTTGGGATGGCAGTTGCACTGCCGTCCCAGGCCGTCGCAGTGCAACTGCGACGGGAACTGCGGAAAATAGGCTTAGCAGGTGATTCGTTCCATATTGTGGAGATGACCATGACAACCGCCCCGATGCTGATTCACGACGCCGAGCAGACACTTACCGAGACGCCGCTCCTGACTATCACGCCGACGGCCGCGCAGAAGCTGGTCAAGCTTCTGACCGAAAAGAACATCCCGGACTACGGGCTTCGCGTGTTCGTAGCCGGCGGCGGATGCTCGGGCATGCAATACGGAATGGCCTTCGAGCAAACGGCGCGTGAGTTCGACGCCGTCGTCGAACTGCACGGCGTGAGGTTGTTCGTTGATCCGACCAGCGCGCAATACCTGGGGGACGCCACGATCGACTACGTCGACAACCTGATGGGCGGCGGTTTTCGCATCGAAAACCCGAACGCGGTTTCGACGTGCGGCTGTGGGCACTCCTTCCGCACACAGGACAGCAGCAATTCGGCGTACGGCGCGGGCGGTGGCTCCGGCTGCAGTTAGGCTGGCATGTCCCGCCATTTCAGCGTCGAAGAGGCAAACGCGCTTCTCCCGCGCATCCGATCCATCGTCGAGTCGGTACTCGCCGCCCGGCAACGCATCCTGGACGCGCAGCCCGAAGTCTGGCCGGCGCTCGAGAAGGCGATCGGCAACGGCGGCAGCCGGAGAGCGGGCGCGCTGATCGAGGATTTCAAGAAAGTCGAAAACGGCGTCAAGGCGATTCAGAAGCTGGGCGCCGTCGTAAAAGATGTCAACGCCGGTTTGATAGACTTCCCGTCTCTGCGAGGAGAACGGGAAGTCTTTCTCTGCTGGCGCTACGACGAGCCGGCGGTCGCCTACTGGCACGAGCTGCACACCGGCTTTGCCGGGCGCCAGGCTGTCGACTGGCGGTGATCGTCGAGGAGAATCGGACCGTGCTCAAGCTCTTCCGAAAGGGAACAGACGAGACGCCCAGGCCGCCGAGATTGTGGCTGGACCTGGGCGATCTGGGCGATCTGGTCAACCCCGCCGGACCGCACGAGCAATGGCAGGATCACGGACTTGGACTCCTCAGGACGATCTTGCACCAGAACGGCGTGATGACCGATCTGGCATCGACGCGCGCCTGCACGTCGTGGAACGAGGTGCGCGGCAAGCTCAAGGGATACGAGATGCTCATCATGAATGTGAGGAGCTACACGTTTCCCGCAGCCTACCGGGCGGCGAAGCTGTTCAAAGAGGTGAATCCGAACGGACTGGTGCTCACCGGCGGGATGCATGCCACGGTCGCGCTCGACGAAATGACGGCGGTGGCGGAGTTCGACAAGATATGCCAGGGTCCCGGCGAAAACGTCATCGTCGATCTGGTGAGCCATCCGGAGAAGCACCCGCGCGTCGTCCTCGGCGTCGGCGCGAAGTCGATGGAAGAGTGGCCGATAATCGACCGGCGGCTCTGGCCGAAACCGGCGAGCCGGAAGCTGCAGCGCGCGTTCAACTGGCCGCTGGAGCCGGAATGCGGCTGGGGCCCGCCCGCCGTCGCGACGATTTTGACGAGCCGCGTGTGTCCCTGGCAGTGCGTCTTCTGTAACGAGAACTCGTACATTCCCAACATGGGACGCCGGCCCGTCGACATGCTCATCGACGAGTTGAACACTCTCGACCGGACGTACGGTCCGATCGGCTCCGTCGTGATACACGATTCGATGTTCTTCCAGAATCCTGGGTGGCTGGAGGAATGGCTGGACAAGTATCCGCGCCGGGCGAACAAGCTGTGGCCATACTGGGCGGCCGCGCGCGCCGACACGGTTCGCCAGTGGCCCGAGCTGTTCGAGGCGCTCGTGCGCGAAACGAACTGGAACACCGTCTCGATTGGCTTCGAGTCGGGGAGCGATCGCGTCTTGCGCATCCTCAACAAGGAATGCACCGAAGAAGATAACTACTTCACCATCGATCTGCTCACTCGCATCGGCGACGACATGGAACATGAGGGCAAGAAGCCTCCGGTTTTCTGGTCGAACATCATGCTGGGCATTCCGGGCGAAACGCGCGAGGACGCTTTCAAGACGATGCGCATGGTCAAATATACCAAGCGCATCATGCCCTCCATCGCGTTCTACGCCCCCTACCCCGGCTCGGCGCTCGGCCACCAGTTGATCGCGGAGGGCAAGAGCCTGATGACGAAGGATAACTACCATCGCTTCCCCGACGACGAGAAAGTGAAGGGCGTCGACTACCCGTTCTATCGCGAGCTGCTGGCCGGCAAGTACGATGGCGAAGTCAACAGAGGACTGCCAGAATTGGTCGCACGAAGACGCGCCGTGTACAGCGACGCGCTCGTCAAGGCTTGAGGACATGAGCAGCTTCAGCAATCCACACTACATGTACCTGTTCGACATGAAGAACGGGAAGAAGAAACTGGCCTACGGGCAATCACCCGAAGACGCACTGGAGATCTTGAGCTACCGCCTGTCGCCGGAAGAACTGGAGCAGATCATTCCGGACAAGTTCACCAAGATCTCGCAGCGCAAGATGCAGGAATTCGTCCACCTGTTAGCATAGCGCGGCCCCGCCGCAACCGAAAGACCAACCACGGATGGCACGGATTACACGGATGGATTGAGGGGCCGTCATCCGTGTAATCCGTGGCAATAATCTTCTGGTGAAATGTCCACCCCTCTATTACGCGAGGGGTGGTTTTTGTGTCTTAGGCGTTAGGCGCGTTGACAAGCTTGCCACTCGCACTTAAAATGGCGACACCATTCACTTATCCCAGACAGGGGGAACGATGAAAGACTATTCGACCGACGCCCTGCGGAACGTCGTCCTGCTCGGCCATGGGTCGGCCGGCAAGACGATGCTGGGCGAAGCCATGCTCTTCAGCGCGGGCGCGATTTCGCGCCTGGGCCGCGTTGAAGACGGCACGACTGTCGCCGATTTCGACGAGGAGGAAATCCGGCGGCGCATCTCGTTGAGCACGGCGCTGCTGCCCGTGGAGTGGAAGGAGCACAAGCTCAACGTGCTCGACACGCCGGGCTTCCCGGACTTCGTCGGCGAGGTGAAAGGCGCGGTGCGGGTCGCCGAGTGCGCGCTGATTCTGGTCGACAGCGTCGCCGGCGTCGAGGTCGGCACCGAGCTGGCGTGGTCCTACTGTGACGAGCGGGATCTGCCGCGCATGGTTGTCGTCGGCAAGATGGATCGAGACAACGCGGACTTCGAGAAGGCGCTGGAGTCGCTGACCGGCAGCTTCAAGGCCAATTTCGTTCCCCTGTTCTTACCGATCGGCGCGCAAGCCAACTTGAAGGGCATCCTCGACGTGACGCGGATGAAAGCGCGCATGGGCGCGAAGGGCGAGCTGGCGGACATCCCGGCGGACATGGCCGGCGCGGCGGAAGACGCGCGCGGCAAGGTCGTCGAGGCCGCCGCCGAAGGCGACGACGAGCTGATCATGAAGTTCCTGGACGGGCAGGAGCTGACCGACGAGGAGGTCACGCGCGGGTTGCGCGCTGCGCTTCGAAACCGCACGCTCGTGCCGGTGCTGTGCGCCGCTTCGACGACCGGCGTCGGGGTGTCGGGCGTGCTCGACGCGCTGGTCGAGTTCGCCCCATCGCCGCTCGACGTGCCGCCGCAGGCCGCGACGCGCGTCGCGAGCGACGCCGAGGAGACGCTCGAAGCCACAGACGCCGGCGCGCTGGCAGCCCTGGTCTTCAAGTCCACGGCCGATCCCTTCGTCGGCAAATTGACCTACTTCCGCGTCTACCGGGGCGCTGTCACGTCGGATTCGCGCGTGTACAACAGCACGCACAGCGCCGAGGAACGCATCGGCCAGATCTACGTCATGCGCGGCAAGGAGCAAAGTCCCGTGCCGCGCGTCGGTGCGGGCGACATCGGCTTGGTGGCCAAGCTCGGCGTGACGATGACCGGCGACACGCTGTGCGTGAAGGAAAACGCGATCCGCATCGCGCCTCCTGCCTATCCCGACCCGCTGATCACCATCGCCGTCGAGCCGAAGACGCAGGCCGATTCGGCCAAGATGGGTCCGACGCTGACCAAGCTGTCCGAGGAAGACCCGACGCTGCGCTGGCGGCAGGAGCCGAGCATCAAGCAGACGCTGCTCGAGGGCATGGGCGACAACCACCTTGACGTGGCGATCCGCCGCGCCCACACCAAGTTCGGCGTCGAGCTGGTGACGCATCCTCCCAAGGTGCCCTACCGCGAAACGATCACAAAGACGGCCGAGACGACCTACCGACACAAGAAGCAGACCGGTGGCGCAGGCCAGTTCGCCGAGGTCGCTATGCGGGTCGAGCCACAGGAGCCGGGCAAAGGCTACGAATTCTCCTGGAAGGTCTTCGGCGGCGCGATCTCGACGTCCTTCCAGTCGTCGATCGAGAAGGGCATCAAGGCGGTCATGGAAAGCGGCGCGCTCGCAGGCTATCCTATCGTGGACGTCAAGTGCGCCGTCGTCGACGGCAAGGAGCATCCCGTGGACTCCAAGCCCATCGCTTTCGAGACGGCCGGCCGCGAAGCGTTCAAGCAAGCCGTGCTCGGCGCCAACCCGGTGCTGCTCGAGCCGATCGTCACCTTGCGGGTCGTCGTGCCGGATAGCTACACGGGCGACGTCATCGGCGACTTGAACACCAAGCGCGCCCGCGTGCAGGGCATGGATCAGGAGGGCGGCAAGGCGATCGTCACGGCGTCGGTCCCGCTCGCCGAGGTGCAGCGCTACGCCACCGATTTGCGCTCGCTCACACAGGGGCGCGGCGTGTTCAGCATGAAGTTCGACCGCTACGAGCAGGTGCCGGCGCACATCGCGCAGGGCCTCATCGAGAGAGCCAGGAAGGAGCGCGCGGGGGAGAAAGCAGAAGAGTAGAGGCGCGGGGGCTTGCTCAAGTCCAAACTTCTAAATCCAAACTCCAAAATCCCAGTAAGACTTCGGAAGTCTCGAAGCGGGCCTCCGCAGGCAGGGATTCGATTTGAGACTTCCGAAGTCTATCCACCGATCAGCCTGCGCGGCATGTCGAGCAAGCGGCGCACGACGCGGTGGGTAAGGCTCGGCTTTTCCAGTTGCGCCAGGCCGCTTTCGAAGGCGCCGATCGCGCCGAGCCAGTTTCCCTGCTTGAGCTTGAGGCGGCTCAGCGCGGTGTAGGTGGACTGCGCCAGATCGTGTTCCCCGACCGATTCGAGCAACTGGATAGCCTCCATGTAAAATTCGGACGCCTGATCCGGTTTGCCCTGAGCGTCGGCCAGCGCGCCCAGGTTGCCGACGACCTGGCCCTCGCTCGCCACGTCGCCGAGCGACTGGAACACGGCGCGCGCTTCCTGGAAAGCGGCGAGCGCCTCCTCCCATCGTGCGGCCTGCCGCCAGGATTGGCCGCGATTGTTGGCCTGCTCGGCGGCGTCTTTCAGGCGGTCGCCGGCGGCGAAGACTGCCTGAGCGTCGGCGAACTTCGCCGCCGCTTCCTCAAACCGCTCCTCGCGATACAACCGCATGCCTTCGTCGCGCAGCGCCTCGCCGCTCGCCATAATGAGTAATTGGGAATTAGTAAGTGATATCCAGCAGGCCTTCTGCGATCTTGCGGATGCGATCCGCGTCCATGTCCGAAATGCGAATGGCGACCCGCAGGTAAGGCAGGTTCGTGTAACGGCTGACGAACGCGCGCACGTCGTCCGGTAATTCCGCGAAGCGCTCGAACTGGCTTTGCGCCTGCTCGCGCTCCCCGACCCGGCCGACGCCTTCGTCCACGAAATAGGACATCGGCACCCGAAGCGCCTCGGCAAACTCGAGCAGCTCGGCGACCGGAATCGGGCGCTGGCCGTATTCGTATTGCGTGATCCGGCGGGGCGGCACGTTCAATGTCTTCGCCAGCTCCTTCTGAGACATGTCGGCTTGTGTGCGGGCCTGGCGCAGCAGCACGCCGATGATCCGGTTGCGCAAGGCGATGATTTGATCGGTCGGCAGTTCCGGCTCCTCCTGCACCAGTTTGTCTTGCTCCTTGTCCTTGAAAAAGCCGGAGACCGGAACGTTTAGCATGTACGCCAGCAGCTCGAGCTGCGGCAGCGTGATGTCCTTGCGGCCATCCTCAAAGCGTGAGAGCGTCGAGACGCTGACGCCGATCGCTTCGGCGCATTCTTTCTTCGTGCGGCCGGCGCGCAGGCGGGCGCCCTGCAGCAGCACGCCGATGATCTTGCGCCGAAGCGCGAGTGCATCCGACATCGTGCTCTTGTGTGTCGCGTCGTCCACCGATCCGATCTCCTCAGGTGATCACGGCGCGATTATACCACAGGGCAACGTGTCAACCGCTCGCTCTCGGCGCGTCCCTTCGACGGCGCCCTCATCCCGGTCCCCTCTCCCGAAGCACACTGTTCCGCCTCAGTAGAGGGGCAGACGCATCGTCGTCGGTGGAGAGACTTCGGAAGTCTACGAGTTCGCCCGCAAGATCAGGCCCTCAGACTTCCGAAGTCTTTACGCTAATCGAGCGGGCTGCGCACGGCGAGACTTCGGAAGTCTTCAGGAGCAGCCTCGCCGGCGAGACGAGCCTGTTAGGCAGACGCCCTCGCCTGCTGGGTCACGCCTTGAGACTTCCGAAGTCTTTAGGCTACCACTCGTCGCGCACCCTAACACTTCAGAAGCGCCTTTGACTGAGCCGCCCCTGCTCGCCACGGTCGCTGAAACCCGCACGTTAGAAGTTCCTGCGACACAGGTGCGGCGACTTACCCCGGCCGCTGACGCCAACCCGTTAGAAGGTCTCCCGACTGGACTACTGCTCCCCGCGTCTGCCGCTGACCCGGACACGCCCTCAAGCCTCTCATCACCTTCCGTGACGATCACCCCTCACGGCGTGCGCTGTCCGGCCTGCGGACAACTGATGCAGCGCCAAGCCACTCTCCCGCCACACGGACGCTCGCCGCCATGAAGGGTAGCGTGTCCACTTCCATGATTCTCTCGGCTCAGGATGCAAGGCTGGAGTCCTGCATCCGCGCCGCTGCTTGCCTGGCGACCGGATACTCTCCTCGCGCGACCCTGATCTCACCGAGCAGTATCCTCATCCGGCTGCCACAAGGTCATTCACGATTTGACCTGGCGCCCCGCACGGGACTACAATTACCTCCGTGCGCCCGCTGCGACATGTGCCGTCTCATGCCGCGGACAGCCTCAAATTCCAAATAGGCGAGCGATCGCGCCCGGCTTAGTTCAACTCAGGATTATGCGGCGGCTTTCACCCGTTTGATCCGCGCGATCAGGCTGATCCACGCCGCATCAATCCTTAACGTGCGACCCGTTCGCTCGAAACCATCAGGTAGATGATGGGAGGATGAGCGGCAAAGGAGGCGTCAACCGACAGGTTGACAAGAACTTTGACAACTGTGTGTCCAAATAGGTGCGGCCATTCAGCCTGACCCACGGAATGACCTACTCCTATCCTCCAGGTGGAGGAGTGAAAGCCTCACCCTACTGCGTGCGACTGGTTCTCAAGCGTGGGAGTGCAAGGGTGAAAAGGGGATAAACTGCTAGCCGAAAGCGGTGACCGCCCCC
>DATEUJ010000143.1:0-50529 GCA_035283185.1 Anaerolineae bacterium
AGCCAGTCCGCCTGTGCCTGCGTGATGCTGCCATCCTCGACGGCCTGCGCGATGGCGGCTCGGACGGCTTCCAACCGCGCCGCCTCGACGGCATCCCGCACATCCTGCAGATCGACCCCGGCCTCGTCGGCCAGCTCGGCCGGCGTCTTGCCGCCCCACAGGTGGGTGGAAAGCTCGTCGGCGGTCATGCCGAGCGCCTCGGCGGCGGCCTCTAGCGCTGCCTGACTGTGCGGGCCGAACCCGAAGCCGCCCCCATGCGCCAGCCTGGCCGCAGGGACGGAGGTCGTCGCTGCCTGCGCAAAGGCCAGTGTATTCGACCCCAGCGCAACCACCACGGCAGCGGCCAACGCCACACCTGCAAGCTTCAGAAACTTAGACATCCTGCACCTCCATTCTCACTGTTAGAGTCTAGCTTGTTCAGCTATCTGTCTACAGGATAGCTGTTGGAGGTGGAGATTTTGCGGAGCGGAGTTAAGGAGATGATTAAACGACGGGGAGTCTGAGCCAGAACCGGCTGCCTTTGCCGAGTTCGCTCTCGGCGCCGATCTGGCCACCCTGCGCCTCTATCAGGCGGCGGGCAATTGCCAGCCCTAAGCCGGAGCCGCCGGTTTCGCGCGCGCGAGATTTGTCGCCGCGCCAGAACCGATCGAAGACGTGTGGCAGGTCCTCCTCGGCGATGCCTTCGCCTGTGTCCGACACGCTGACCTCGATCCAGCCCGGCCTGCTTGAAGCGCTGGCGTTGATCGCACCACCCGGTGGCGTATGGCGCAGCGCGTTGGCCAACAGGTTGCGCAATACTTGGGCGAGTCGTTCCGGGTCAGCGCGAGCGGGTGACAGATCTGAAGGCGTGTCGCCAGTCAGCATGACCTGTTGCTCGGCGGCGACTGCCGAGAAAGCCTCGACGGTGGATCGGACTACGTCGGCGACGTTAATCGAGTGGAGATCAAGGTGCAGTTGCCCGGCCTCGGCCTGCGCCAGCTCGCGCAGATCGTCGACCAGGCGGCTGAGGAGGCGTGTTTCGTCGTACAGCCGCGCGACCTCAGTCATCTCTAGCGGGAATACACCGTCGAGCAACCCACTCAGGTTGCCCTGGAGGACGCTCAACGGCGTGCGCAGCTCGTGGGCCACGTCGGCTACCAGGTTGCGCCGGAGTTCCTCGGCCTTTTCCAGCGAGGCCGCCATCTCGTTAAAGGCTTGGCCGACCTCGATCACCTCGGCCGTGCCGCCCGGCTGCACCCGCTGCGTCAGGTCGTTCGCCGCGATGGCGCGCGCGGCCGCCGCGAGTCGATTCAACGGCTGCGCCAGGCTGCGGCTGAAGGCCACGCCCAGCACGATCGCGACGCCGCCTGCAAGCAGCGCCGCGATGAAGAGATTTTGCCGGGAGCCTGCGATGAAGTTTAGCTCCACCGGTCGCAGCGAGTCGATTGGGCCGGGCAGAATCGCCAGGTAGCCGATCGTGTTTTCGTCCGACTGCAGCGGCGCGGCGAGTTCGCGCTCTGTAGGTGAGAGAAATTCGTTCAGGCGCCGGCGGTAGCTGTCGTACACGATGCGACCGGCGGCATCGGCCACCACGAGCTGCGGTCCCGCGCGACCTCCGCCTGGCGCGCTGCCAGGGGGAGGGGAGCCAAAGTCGTGACCCCGCCGCGGCGTGAACTGGGATATCACCTGATTGATACCCTCCCAATCCTGGTTCGCCTCGAAGTGCGAGACGAGTTCGGTTACCAGCCCGCCGCTTTGAAGATCGGCCTCGTTGCGCGCGATGAAAGTGCGGAACTCACGTCCAATGGCGAAATCCGCCAGAACCGCCACCGTGCCGATGCCGATGAGCACGGCGAGCGCAAAAGCAAGTGTCAGACGTACCCAGAGTCGATTCATCCCATTGCCCTACTCACGCAGGCTCATCCGGTAGCCGACGCCGAAGACTGTGTGGATATACGTCGGGTTGGACGGATCAGGCTCGATCTTCTTACGCAGGTTCTTGATGTGACTGTCGAGCGTGCGCTCCATGCCTTCATAAGTGTAACCCAGGCCCTTCTCGATCAGCTCCAGGCGCGTAAAGGCGTGACCGGGATTCTCCATCAGCGCCCGAAGGATGTTGAACTCGGTCACCGTCAACTCGACCGGCCGGCCGTCGATCTGGACTTCGTGCCGGTCGACGTCGAGCAGAATTGAGCCAAACTGAATGACGTGGGGTTGCCCAAAGCTGTTGCCTGCCCGCCGCAGAACGGCGCGCACGCGCGCGACCAGCTCATTCGGATTAAAGGGTTTGGGAATATAGTCGTCGGCGCCGGATTCCAGGCCGGCGATCTTGTCGCCGTCTTCAACACGGGCGGTGAGCATGATGATCGGCGTGCGAGCCAGCGACTCGTCCCCACGCACGATGCGCGTGATGCTCCAGCCATCGCGGTCGGGCAGCATCAGGTCGAGCACAATCAAGTCAGGCCGGTCGTGGCGAATGATATGCAGCGCCGTCTCACCGTTGTAAGCTGTGAGAGTGTAATAGCCGGCCTGTTCGAGATACGCCCGCACCAGCCGCACGATCTCCCTGTCGTCGTCTACGACCAAGATACGCTCGCTCACCGTCGCCTCTTGTCACACGGATTTCCCACCCCCGCACACAGCAGGCGAGGGCAGGCGGATTACACGGATTGGCAGGTATTCCGGCACGGTCAAGGTGCAAAATGAACTCGCAATCGCCCAGGCCGGTAGCGGGATACTTGCCAAACGTCATGGCTGTTGCTAAAAACTCCAGCTCAAGAATACCACAAACATGTGGAGAAATTGTGGAGCACCGGACTATCGGACGTATTTCAATAGTATCGGTCTGGTTACAGCGTCCGTCGCCGGGTTGACCGTTTTGCAACCTAAGTGTATTCTGGTTCTGGCGCTGCCGGCCACAGCGTAACCGTGCCGCTATGACTGACGATCCTCTCCAAACCGCACGCCTCCCGCGCGTCGACGTCCGCGCGTTCCTGCCCGCGCCGCTCGTCGAGCGCTGGGGACGCGACGCGGACGCCGGCGCACGCCGCGCCGTTCGTGAATCGCTCGAGCGCCTGCTCGGCGCGCTGACGACCTACCTTCCGCGGCATCTGCTTCACGAGCTGATGCTGCGCCCTGAGCCTGGCCGCGCTCACGGGGCCTTCCTGTCGAGCACTGTCCTGTTCGCCGACGTCTCCGGCTTCACCGCCATGTCCGAGCGATTGACCGCGCTCGGCCGCGAGGGCGCCGAGACGCTCACCGGCGTCATCAACGACTACTTCACCACGATGAGCGATATCGCCGCGCAGCTCGGCGGCGATCTGATGCTCTTCGGCGGCGACGCCATGCTCTTGCTCTTCGACGGCGTCGACCACGCGCTGCGCGCCTGTCACGCCGCCTGGCGCATGCAACGCGCCATGCGCGAGCGGTTCGCCGAAGTCGAGACGGTGCTCGGCGCGTTCCCGCTGCGCATGGCCGTCGGCCTGGGCAGCGGCTCCGTCTTCGCCACCGCACTCGGATCGGCCGATAGCATGCATTACGCCGTCATGGGGCCGGCCCTCATCGCCATGGGGCACGCCGAGTCGCTCGCCGGCGCGGGACGCATTATCATGGACGGTTCTACGCGTCTGCTGGCCGGCGATCTGGCCGTCGGCGCGGAAGGCGACTCGGGATTCTTCGGCCTGGCGGCGGAGCCAACCGCGCCCTACACCCGGCCCGATCCGCCCGTGCTCGATCTGCCGCCCGCCGCCGAAGACTTGCGGCTCGGCTGGCTGGCGCAGCGGCTGGCTGCCATCGCGCCCTTCGTGCCCCCCGGCCTGCTCCCGAGGCTCTTGCCCGATCCGGCGGCCCTGCTCGAAGGTGAGCACCGCCCGGTCACCGTCTTGTTCATCGACTTCCGCGACGCCGATGCGCTGATCGACATTCTCGGTGCGGACGATCCCGTCGCGCTCACCCCGCGCCTGAACGCGGCGTTCAATACCATGCGCTCGATCGTCGCGCGTTACGAGGGCGTCGTCAACAAGATCGGCGGTGGGCCGGCCGGGCCGCACGTCATCGCGCTCTTCGGCGCGCCCGTCAGCCACGAGGATGATCCCGAGCGCGCCGTGCACGCCGCGCTGGAAATCGGCGCGGCGCTGTCCGGCGCAGACCTGCCCGGCGTGTATCCCGTTCGCATCGGGATCAACACCGGCTTCGTGTATGCTGCCAACGTCGGATCGCACGTGCGCCGCGAGTACACGGTGATGGGCGACCAGGTCAACCTGGCGGCGCGCCTGATGGCCGCCGCTCAGCCCGGGCAGATCGTCGTTTCGGCATCGACCGCGACGCACGTCGAGCACCTGTTTGATCTGGAAGAGCGGGAGCCGGTGACGCTGAAAGGCAAGTCGCAGCCGCAGCGCAGCTTCCTGGCGCGGAGCGGGGGCGCACGCCGCCACGCGGTGAGAGCGCCGGCGGCAGCCCCGGGCGAATTGCTGGGACGGTCGGATGTGGTCAGCGCCGCCCGCGAGCGCATCGCCGCCGCCGCGCAAGGCCGCGGCCAGGTCGTCGCGCTCACCGGTGAAGTCGGCATCGGCAAGTCGCGCCTGGTCGAGACGCTCGCCGAACAGGTGGCCGTCGAGGGATTTGACGTCGTCGCCGGCGCGTGCCTCTCCTATGGCCGTGACACGCCGTACTCCGTGTGGGTCGAGCCTCTGCGCGCGCTGGCCGAAGGCGGCATACAGCCATCCGACGCGGAGGCCGATCGGCGCGCCAGGCTCGCCGCGAAATTGCAAGCCATCGACCGGCTCGACGATCTGCCGATCGTCGCCGAACTCGTCGGCGCGCCCGTGTTCGACTCCGGCTGGACGGCGTCGCTCGACGCGCAGACGCGGCAGCGCCGCCTGTTCGACGCTGCGGTGAGCCTGGTTCGCCACCGCGCCCACCACGCGCCGTTACTGCTGGTGATTGACGACGCACAATGGATCGACTCTGCCTCGCTCGATCTGCTGAACCATCTTGTCGCCCGCATCGGCGATGCGCGCGTCGTGTTGCTGGTCGCCTCACGCAGCGAGCGCAAATGGTCGGGCTGGGCCGACCTGCCTAACGCCGCCGAGATCGTGCTGCAACCGCTCGATCGTCCCGCGATCGAGACGATGATCGCCGACCTGCTCGGCATCGACGATCGACGCCTGCCGCTAGCCGTCAGGACGCTCCTGGAGCGTATGGCCGCCGGCGGGTTGAGCGCCACGCCGGACGCCGCGCCGGCCTCCGCCTTCGAGCGCTACTGGGGCAATCCGTTCTTCGCACAGGAGCGCGTGCGCGCGCTGATCGAGTCGGGCGTGCTGGCGCGTGACGCATCCGGACAATGGCAGGTGGCCCGGCCGATCGAATCGATCGAGATGCCGGATACGATCCACGGCGTGATCATGAGCCGCATCGATCGCCTTCCCGAGCCGGCGCGGCGCGCGCTGCAGGTTGCCGCAGTCGTCGGCCGGGCAGTCGATCTCGATCTGCTGCACGCCGTGTACGACGTGCCCGGCGAGAGTCTCGAATCGCTTCGACGCCATTTGAACGACCTGGCCCATCTGGGCCTGCTTCCGGTCGAATCCGGCGCAGGCCGGGCGCGCTACGCGTTTCGCAGCGTGACGACTCAAGAAGTCGCGTACGACAGCCTGCGCTACGAGCGCCGCCGTGAGCTGCATCGCCGCATCGGCGAAGTCCTGGAAAAGACGCCCACGCTCGGCGATGACCGATCCGGCCTATTGACGCATCACTTCTTTGAGGGTCAAATGTGGGATAAGGCGCTCGGCTACGCGCTCGAGGCCGGCTGGCGCGCGCAGCACCAGTACGCCAACGCCGCCGCCGCCGCCGCGTATCGCCGCGCGCTGACAGCCGCCGAGAAATTGTCGCCGCCGCGCACGCTCGAGCAGCTCGCCGCGCACGAGGCGCTGGGCGACGTGCTCTCGATCACCGGCGAGTACGAGGAGGCGCTGCGCAGCTACGAGCGGGCGCGCATGCTCGCCGCGGAGGATGCGAGCCACGTCGCTGATTTATGCCGAAAGACGGCTGACGTCCATCGACGCCGGAGCGAGTTCGAATATGCCTACACCTGGCTGAGTCGCGGATCAGATCTCGCTCCACTTGAGTCGCTCGTAGCCGCGCAAATTCACTTGGTAGGTGCTGCAATCTCGCACCGCCAGGGCAAGCACGACGAAGCGGTGGCATGGTGTGAAAAGAGCCTGCAAATCTCGCGGTCGCTTGCCGACGACGCTGCCCGCCGGACGGAAGCGCATGCACTGTATCTGCTGGCCGGCATCGCGTACAAGCGCGGCAATCTGGAGGGGGCAGTCGAGGCCGCTCGAGAAGCCGTAGCCGTGTATCTCGTCTTGGGAGACTTGCTCGGCCAATCGCAGGCGCTGAATACCTTGGCGACGGCTTACACGGACAGAGGCGACTTTGCACTGGCCCGGCAGTGTTACACCGACAGTTTGCAACTTAAGGAGCGCATCGGCGACATCGCCGATCAGGCGACCATCACCATCAATTTGGGTGAAGTCTATCGCGCACTGGGCGAGCTCGACCAAGCCCGGCAGATGTTCGAGCGAAGCCTGTATATCTGCCGCGATCTACATTATGAGTATGCGGTAGCGCTGTTACACAACAACCTCGCCGCTATCGCCATCGCCGAAGGCAAATGGCGGGATGCCGACCATCATTTGGCCGAGAGCGAGAGGCTGTTCAAGGACATTGGCTCAGAGGATTTCAAAGCGGAAATCCTTCGACACCGCGCCGAACTCAGTCTCTGGCGTGGACGAACGGCGGAGGCCATAAGCCAGGTTCGGCAAGCGCTCGCTGAAGCGGACGCCGGAGAAGAGAAGCTGGAAATCGCCCTGTCACGGCGCGTGCTAGGACAGATATTGCTTGCGCAAGACGATCTGACAGAAGCCGAGCGCGAACTGCAGTTGAGTCTTGAGGAGCTGCAGGGCATTGGCAGCGTGGTTGAGGCCGCCAATACGCGCCTCGCGTTGGCGAGACTACGTGAGCGCCAGAATCGCACGGAAGAAGCACGCCAGCTGATCGCCGCCGCCATCGAGACGTACCAATCGGTCGGGGCCGAACCGCTCATTGCCCAAGCCCGGGCCGTCCTACGGGAGGACACATGAACCGCATACTTCGCATGGCGTTACCGCTGGCGGGCGCACTGGCTGTCGGCGTGATGATTGTCGGGCTTGTCGCCGGTTCGCCTGCGGTAGCCACGAGCGCCGCTATCGTGCCGGTGGACGAAGCCAGATGGCAGTCAACGGCTCTCACGCTTCCGCAAGTCACCCAGCCGTCGGCGCGCGCCGCGGGTTATCTGGCAAGCACAGCCGTGCAGGCGCAGGACAGGCTGTATTTCCCGTACGCGGCTCGTTACGGCGATGGAGGTTTCAGTACGATCCTGGCTGTGCGCAATACTCTACCCTCGGCACTGCCGATCACCCTGTCGGTCTTCAATCCGGTCAGCGGCCTTCAGGTCACGAGGACGGTCGTGCTGACTCCCGATGGCTCGCACCACTTCGACCTGGCATTCGAGAACGAGCTGCCGATAGGCTTCAGCGGATCGGCTGTCGTCGAAGGGCCCCTCTTCGTCCAAGGGCTCGTCGGCAGCGCGCTGGCGCGTTCGCCGCTGATGGCCGGCGATGCGTTCTTCGCTTACGAGGCCTTAACACCGCTTGCGCGGGGCGTGAATATGTGGCTGCCTGTAGACGACGATGGCAGCAATTCCGCCGACGGGCGCCATACGATCCTCATCATCCAGAACACGGCAGACATATCCGTTCCGGCTACCATCAACTTCTACGCAGGGAATGGCGGCCTGGCGGACACGATCAACTATTTTCTTGCGCCGCGCGGCCGTCTCATCGTCGATACGCGGCTCAACTCGAAGCTCGTGAACTTCTCAGGCATGGCCCATGTGCAAACCGGCGACGGGCAGATCGTGGGACTGGCGATCACCGTCAACGACTTCGGCGACGCATACGCCGTGGAGGGATGGCCGGATACAGCTCTGCCGCAGGATCACGTGCTGTCGCCGCTGTTCGATCAGGCGCCGGGTTGGTTCTCCGACCTGTGGATTCACAATACCGATCTGAGCCTTCGGCCGATTATGCTGACCTACTACGCGCCGATCGGAGCACCGTTCGGACAGTTCTCGGCGACCGTCGCGGCGCGGGGCACGCTGCGCCGCCTGGCCGGAGACGATACACCGACGACGATCGATCCCTTCATGGGGCTCACTCCGCTCGGCGCGGGTCCGCTGTTTTTCGGTCACACCGTCGGCGAGCGAGGCAATGTGCGCGTGGGCATGAACTGGTTCGATCGAAACGCGCTCCTTCTTTCCAGCGAGACGCATGCGCCACTGGTGATCAACGATACCGACGTGTGGACGGAACTGACCCTCAGCGCGGTCGGCGCGCCGGCAGGGCAGCCGATTCAGGTTGCGTTCCTTCGCCCCGACGGCCGCGCCGTGTACACGCACACGATTCCGTCCATGAACACCAACCAGACGATTGCCATTGATACGACCAAGCTGCCGACGAGCGCGGGCCTGCATCATTTTCGAGGCAGCGTGCGTGTCCTCAATCCGAACACAGGGACCCCGCTGGCCATCGGAGTGATTCTGCACGGCCGAGCGTTCACGGGCGACAACTATGAGCCTAACGACCGGCCTGAAGACGCCCATATCATCCAGCCGGGGCAGGCGCTAAACTCGTTCATCAGCACCGATCGCGACTTCGATTGGTACGCCGTGTTTGTCACCGAAACGTCCGTCTTTACGGCGACGCTGACAAACCTGCCGGCAGACTACGACCTAGTCGTCTTCGCTGACCTGCAGGCGTCAGAGGCAGCCGACACCGACTCGCGCGTGTTCAACGAATTCCAAGACAGCGAGGAAGTCGATTCAGCCGGTAAGATCACCTCGGTCGGTAAGATTACGTCGGTCGGCAAGATTACGTCGGTCGGTAAGATCACCTCGGTCGGCAAGATCACGTCGGTCTCCGCCAACTCGGGCACTGCCGACGAGCAGGCCGTCACGCTGGCGACCGACACGCCGGGCTGGTATTACATCCTCGTCTTCAGCGACGCCGGCCACTTCAGCACACAGCCGTACACGCTGAGAGTCGATGTCACACCGCTCAGCCGCTTCGACTGCGGCAGTTGGACGCCGCCCATCCCGGCAATTGGCCCGCCCGGCGTAGTCTACACTGCCAGCAGCGCGCTGCCGAATCCGATGACGCTTATCCTGACGCACAAGCAGCGCCTCGATGCGAACTACGGCATTCCGGCCACGAGCGCCGCGATGACCCAGTTACGGCGGCTAGCCGAACAGCCCTCGGTGCGCGGTATCATCATCCCCGTCGAGTCGAGCGCCGTCGTGAGCGACACCTACGCGCTGTGGAACGCCGCCTACTGCGACGAGCGCCGCATCGACCAAGTCGCCGCCGCCATTCGCTCGGTCGTCGCGTCCTACGTTCAGCAGTTCTCGAGCATCCAGTACATCGTGATCGCCGGCAGCGACGAGATCATCCCCTTCTACCGCGTTCCCGACCCTACGCGCATCTCGCCCGAGAGCGACTTCGCCATCGATTCGCGCACCGCCTTCGACAATCCGACGTTCTTCTCACTCGCCGACAACTTCATCCTGACCGACGACTTCTACGCCGACGACAACCCGCTGCTGTGGCGCGGCCGCCGTCTCTTCGTGCCGGATCGCGCCATCGGCCGCCTGGTCGAAACGCCCGCCGACATCGGCGCCGCCGTCGACAACTACATCGCGCTCGAAACCATATCCCTATCCAGAAGCCTGGTCACCGGCTACGATTTCCTGATCGACAGCGCCGAGGCCATCAGCAACACGCACGGCTCGTTCGGCCTGACGCCGAGGACGCTGATCGACGACGCGTGGACGGTCGACGATCTCAAGGCGGAGTGGACGACCGCCGATCCCAGGCCCGACCTGGTCTCGGTCAACGCGCACTTCGAGCACTGGCGCGCGCTGCCGGCGGCGGGACCCGGCCTGTTCGACAACACGTACATTACGAGCACGAACAACTACACGCACCAAATCGGCTACTCGATGGGCTGCCACGCCGGGCTGAACGTGCCCGACCGCCGCGTGCATCCGGGCTTTCCCCAGACTACCCCGGACTTCCCGCAGGCATTCGCGCAGCAGGGCGCGGCGGCGTGGGTGGCCAACACCGGCTTCGGTTACGGTATGGACGACGCCATCGCGCTGTCCGAGCAGTTGATGCTGTTCTTCACGAAGGAGTTGGGCGCGGAGTCCAGTGTCCCGATCGGACGCGCGCTCATGAATGCCAAGCGCCGCTACGTCGGCAGCGTGCCCGCCGGCGGCTTCGGCGTGTACGACGAGAAGTCGATGATCGAAGCGACGCTGTACGGGCTGCCGATGCGCAGAGTCAGCGTGCCGCAGCCTCAGCCGGCCGGCGCGCAGGCGATCGATGCCATTCAGGCCGGCGCCGGTTGGAGCCAGGGCCAGCCGTTCTTCGTCAGCACGAGCCTGCAAGGCGTGACCGTCAGCGTGCAATTGACGCCGACGCAAGAGATGGCCGGAGCGAACGTGTTCTGGTCGCTCGACGGCGAGGTGCAGGGCTTCCCCGGCCGGCCCGTCCAGCCGCGAGCCTCGACCCCCGCCGCCGACGTGCCCCGCTTCGAATTGCGCGGACTGCTGCTCGTCGGCGCGGTCTACTCGGACGCCGCCGGCATCAACCCGCTCGTCACGATGGTCGTGACCGACACCGCGCTGCCCGAGCCGCCCTTCGTGGCCGACGGCTGGTTCCCGGCCAAGTTCTGGGCGGCGAACCGCTTCGGCGACCAGGAGCGGCTGGTGATCATCGGCGGCCAGTACAACCGGGACGGCAGCGTCGAGCGGCTGTATCGGGATCTCGTGCTCGAGTCATACTACTCGACGAACACGACCGATTACCTGCCGCCGACAATCTGGGACACGAGCGCAAATCCTGCGCCCGGCGGCGTCGAGTTCACCGTCGACGCCGAGGACTTCGACAGCGGCGTGCAGCGCGTCCTGGTCACGATCCACGCGCCAAACGGTAAGGGCGGCGGCGTCTGGTATAGCCTCGAGCTGCAGCTCGACGACATTACCGGCATGTGGCGGCGCTTCGTGCCCGGGCTGGATGCGGCTAGCCTGCAATACCTGGTGCAGGCGATGGACTGGGCAGGGAACGTCACCGTGACCAACAACAAAGGCGCGTTCTATGGCGCGATACGAGAGGTATTCCTGCCGCTGGTGATGCGGAACTGACTTGACAATCCGCGAATTCCTTGCCGGACAGAAGGAACGGAAGGAACTCAAGGAACTCAGCTTCTCCTGAAGTGCGCTGTTCCACTTCAGGAGAAGGGGCCGGGGGGTGAGGCCGAGGCGTTCATTCCAAGGTAGGAGAGCACCAACCGGCGCCGCGAGAAGTGCCCCAGCGTGAACGCCTCGATGAGCATCGGGCCGCCGCACAGCGCGCGCGAGACCTCGTCCACGCTTCGCCCCTGCTGGTGGAGCGCCAGCACCTGCGCGCCCATCTCTTCGAGATAGGCGATCTTGGCTGCAAGCTCACCCGCTGGATTCCTGCGTACGCGCGCGCTACCGGGAAAGAGCATCGTCGTCGGCAGCGCGGCGATCCGTTTGAGCGAGGAGATGATGCCCCACACGTCGTAGTCGGCGCGCAGCGCACGGTCCTGCCCGCCCACGAACAGATCGCCGCTGAAGAGCCAGCCCTGAACAGGTTCGTACAGACAGATATGGTCGAGGCTGTGACCAGGCGTGCAGACCACTTGAAATCGATAATGGTCAGTCTCGATCACGTCGCCGTCGGAGACGGGTCGGCCTTGGGAAGGTTCGGGCCAGCCCCATAAGATGCGTCGGTAAAGATGCGAGGGCTGTCTTCCACGCGGATCGGCCAGCACGGGCAGCGCCAGTGGGTGTGCGCGAATCTCCATCCCCTGGCGTTGACGCTGCAGGAGGCCGTTGGCGCCGATGTGGTCCTCGTGCGAGTGCGTGTTCACAATGCCGACCAGGCGCTCGCCTGCAAGCGCCTGCACCAGTTCCGCTGCGCTGTGCGCGCAGCCGGTGTCGACCAGGTAGGCCGTCGTCCAATACCGACCACGACCGGCGAGCGTGCGGGCGAGATCGAAGCGGGTAACGCCGTTGTAGGTTGTTATCTTGAGCACAGCCCTTATCCTGTCTTTCACCGCCGAGGACGCGGGGAACGCGGAGCAACCTCAAAAGCCCAAACTCCAAACTCCAAATTCCCTGCGACCTCAGTGCGCTGGCTTAAGAATGCTCCCCTCGGCGTCCCCGCCGAGGGCGCTCGGCGAGCACGCCGACCTGAGCAGTTTTCACCCTTCGTGGAGAGATCGACTTGATGATACACCCAGTTCCGCTTGAGGACGAACTCAACGCGCTCGGAGCGGATGGATGGGAAGCAGAATCATGATCATGTCATGACAAATGACACTTGCCGAACACCCCTTCGGTGATCGAGAATAAATAGACGTTTTCAGGTCTCGCGGAAGCCCGGCGTAGCCGCCAAGGCGGGGGACATCTTGGCGCTGGTTACCGTCGCAGGACGCCCACTTCAGTCTCAACCCGTTTGGCTGAACTTTGGAAAGTGCAGCCTGAACACATCTGACGGCTCGGCCACGGACGTGGTACAGGGCTTTCAGGCCACCCACGACCCGCTATCCGAGCATCTCTGCGTTGTTCGTCTATGGCCTAGTCTGTTTGGCTGCCTCGCGCTCGAAAACCGGCCGGTTACAACGAAAGGAGGATACTGTCATGGAAGTCAGCAAGGAAACGCTAATCGCCTTGTATCGGTCTATGGTGCGCATCCGCACCTTTGAGGACCGGGTGGCCGAGATCTACTGGGAGGGAAAGACCCCGGCCTTTGACATCGGCGCAGGCACCATCCCCGGCGAGATGCACCTCTTCCAGGGCCAGGAAGCGGTGGCTGTCGGGGTGTGCGCCCATCTGCGCCAGAACGATTTCGTGGCCAGCACCCATCGCGGCCACGGACACCTCATTGCCAAGGGGGTAGACCTGAAGCCCATGCTGGCCGAGATCATGGGCCGGAAGACCGGCCTGGGCCAGGGGAAGGGCGGCCACATGCACCTGTTCAGCGCTGACCTGCACTACGGCTGCGGCGGCATCATCGGAGGTGGCCTGCCCCACGCCACCGGCGCGGCCCTGGCCTTCAAGAAGCAAGGCCGTGATAACGTGGCCGTTGCCTTCCTGGGCGAAGGCGCGGCCAACATCGGCGCCTTCCACGAGTCTCTCAATCTGGCCGCACTGTGGAAATTGCCGGCCGTCTTCGTCGTCGAGGACAACCTATACGCCGTCTCCGTGCCCAAGACGATATCCACCTCGGTCAAGAGCAACGCTGAACGGGGGGCCGCCTACGGCATCCCGGGCGTGCTGGTGGACGGCATGGATGTCATGGCGGTCTACGAGGCCAGCGGCGAGGCGGTCGCGCGCGCCCGCCGGGGCGAAGGGCCATCTATCATCGAGGCCCTGTGTTACCGCTACCGCGGCCACTTTGAAGGGGACGCCGAGCCTTACCGAACCCCCGAAGAGGTGGCCGAATGGAGGAAAAAAGACCCGATCCCCAAATTCCACCAGCAACTCCTGGCTCAGGGGGTCTTGGCCGAAGCGCAGGCGAATGAGATTGACGCCGAAATCGCCGCCGAAGTCAAGGCCGCCGAGGACTTCGCCCGCACCAGCCCCTTCCCGGCGCCGGAAGAGGCCCTAGAACACGTCTTTGCATGAAGGGAGGAATAACCCATGGCAGAGCGAACACTTGCCACCCATCAGGCCATCGCCGAGGCGATCGGCCAGGAGATGGAGCGAGACCCGGGCGTTTTCGTGATGGGCGAGGACGTCGGCATATGGGGTGGGATATTCGGCATGACCAGCGGGCTGCGCCAAAAGTTCGGCCCGGAGCGGGTCATGGACACGCCGATCTCCGAGACGGGCTTCGTAGGCGCGGCCGTCGGAGCCGCCGTCGAGGGCATGCGGCCCATTGCCGAGATCATGTTCGTGGACTTCGCCGGCGCTTGCTTTGACCAGATCCTCAATCATGTGTCCAAGATCAACTACATGTCCGGCGGCCGGGTCAAGGTGCCGCTGGTGATCACGACAGCGATCGGTGGCGGCTACAACGACGCCGCCCAGCACTCCCAGTGCCTGTACAGCCTTTTTGCCCACATCCCGGGCTTGAAGATCGTCATCCCTTCCAGCCCCTACGACGCCAAGGGTCTGATGACCCAGGCTATCCGCGACGACAGCCCGGTGATGGTCTTCCTGCACAAGGGCGTAGCCGGGCTGGTATGGATGGCGCCCAACCCCCGCGCCCACGGCCCGGTGCCCGAAGAGCCCTACACTATCCCCTTCGGCGTGGCCGACGTCAAGCACGAGGGCAAGAATGTGACCATCGTCACCGTGTCGCTGATGGTTCACCGCGCCCTGGACGCCGCCGAGGAACTGGCCAAGGACGGCATTAGCGCCGAGGTGCTCGACCTGCGCACGCTGGTGCCTCTGGACAAGGAGGCCATCGTCAATTCGCTCAAGAAGACTCACCGGCTGCTCGTCGTGGACGAGGACTACCTGAGTTACGGCATGAGCGGCGAGGTCCTCGCGGTGGTGGCCGAGCGGGCGCTGGACTACCTGGACGCGCCGCCCCGGCGTCTGGCTGTGCCCGATGTGCCCATCCCCTATAGCGACCCATTGGAAGACTTCGTCCGCCCCGACGCCGCCAAGATTGCCAACGCGGCACGCGAACTGGTTGGATAGAAGGTAACGGCTCAGCCGTCATGCCCGAATGCTTTTGTCGGGCATCCAGGCTGGCAGGTCACTGGATTCCCGCCTAAAGCGTGCGGGAATGACACCGCACGGCGCGAGCGCAACGGCTAAGCAGTTACGATAGAAGGAGGTCACCATGGCCGAGATCAGCAAGGAGAAATTACTTTGGATATACGAGCGCATGCGGCTGATCCGCACGTTCGAGGACCGGGTGGCGGACCTGTTCACCGAAGGCAAGTTGCCGGGTTTCGTCCACCTGTACGCCGGCGAGGAGGCTATCGCCGTGGGGGTGTGCGCCCATCTCACCGATCGTGACTTCATCACCTCCACACACCGTGGCCATGGCCACTGCATCGCCAAGGGCGTCGACGTCAAGGAGATGATGGCCGAGTTGCATGGCAAGGCCACCGGCTCGTGCAAGGGCAAAGGTGGCTCGATGCACATCGCCGATGTGAACAAGGGCATGATGGGGGCTAACGGCATCGTGGGCGGTGGCGGTCCCCTGGCCTGTGGTTCCGGCCTCACCGCGAAAGTCCTGGGCACCGACCAGGTCACCGCCTGCTTTTACGGTGACGGCGCGGCCGAGCAGGGGACGATGCACGAGGCCATGAACCTGGCGTCCATCTGGAAGTTGCCCGTGCTCTTCGTCTGCGAGAACAATCTGTACGCCGAGTCCACGCCGTACACCTATCACGGCGCTTCCAAGAGTTTCGCGGAACGAGCCACGGCCTATGACATGCCTGGCGTGTTGGTGGACGGCACCGACGTGTTTGCCGTCTACGAAGTTGCCGGAGAGGCCGTCGCCCGGGCGCGGCGCGGCGAAGGGCCGAGCCTTATCGAGAATCGAGCCTTCCGCTACTACGGCCATTTCCAGGGTGACGGCATGGCCTATCGCACCGAGGACGAGGTCGCCGGCTATCGGGCACGCGACCCGATCGAGAGTTTCAAGAGGCAGGTGCTCGCGCGCGGTCTGGTGTCCCAGGCCGAACTGGCTGAGATCGATACCCAGGCCGCCCGGGTCATCGAGGAAGCCATACGCTTCAGCGACGAGAGCCCCTATCCGGCGCTCGAAGAGTGCCTGACCGACGTCTATGTGAGTTATCCATGAGGGAGGTGGAGCCATGACCACTCGCACTTTGACCTTTCGCGAAGCCATCAACGAGGCGATCCGGCTGGAGATGCGCCGGGACCCGACGGTGATCCTGATGGGTGAAGACGTGGCCGGCGGCGCCACCATCCCCCACATCGAGGGCAAAGGGGAAGAGGCTTGGGGGGGCGTCTTGGGGGTCACTAAAGGGCTGGCCAAAGAGTTCGGCCGCCAGCGCGTCCTGGACACGCCCATCAGCGAGTCGGCCTACGTCGGCGCGGCGGTGGCGGCGGCCGCCACCGGCCTGCGGCCGATCGCCGAACTGATGTTCGTGGATTTCTTCGGGGTGTGCATGGACCAGATCTTCAACCAGGGGGCCAAGCTGCGCTACATGTTCGGCGGCAAGGCCCAGGTGCCTCTGGTGGTGCGCACCATGATCGGCGCCGGCTTCCGGGCGGCCGGCCAGCACTCCGGCTGCCACTACTCCGTCTTCACCCACATGCCGGGTATGAAGACGGTGGTCGCGTCCACCCCTTACGACGCCAAAGGGCTGCTCATCTCCGCGATCCGGGATCCGGACCCCGTGATCTTCTTTGAACACAAATTGCTCTACGACACGACCGGCGAGGTGCCCGAGGAGGATTACGCCATTCCCCTGGGTGTAGCCGACGTCAAGCGCCAGGGCAAGAATGTCACGATCGTGACGATCGGCCGCATGGTCCACTTCGCCCTGGAGGCGGCGGAGAAACTCGCTCAGGACGGAATAGACGCGGAGGTGATTGACCTGCGCACTTTGTCGCCGCTGGACGACAAAGCGGTCTTAGACTCGGTCAAGAAGACACATCGGCTGGTGGTGGTGGACGAGGACAACCCGCGCTGCAGCATGGCGACCGACATCGTGGCGCTGGTCAGCGAGCGGGCCTTCGACTACCTGGATTCCTCGCCGCGCATGGTGACGGCGCCCCACACCCCGGTGCCCTTCAGCCCGCCGCTGGAGGACTACTACGTCCCCAGTGTGGACAAGATCGTCTCCACGGTGAAGTCCATCGTAGCATAGCGCCGCGAGAGCGTATCAGAGAATAGCCGATGGCAGGCAAGAGCCTACCATCGGCTAAAGATTTACAGACTTCCGAAGTCTCAGTAGACTGAGTCTCCAAGGCTTCGGAAGTCTGTGCCTATAGAGGTGAGCGATGCCAACGGTTGGGATCATCGCCAACCCGGCCTCGGGCAAGGACATCCGTCGCCTGGTGGCCCATGGCTCGGTGTTTGACAACCAAGAGAAAGTGAACATTCTGCGCCGGATTCTGCTGGCGCTGGACGCGGTTGGGGTCAGCCAGGCGATCTTCATGCCGGACTACTATGGCCTGGGGATGCGCGCTCTGGACGGTCTGAAACTGTCCCTGGCGGGATCGTTTCTCGACATGCCAGTGCGGACCAACGACCAGGATTCCACCGAGGCCGCTCAGCGATTTCGCGACCTGGACGTCGGCTGCATCATTACCCTGGGAGGCGATGGGACGAATCGGGCAGTGGCCAAAGGCTGCGGACAAGTGCCGCTCGTTCCGGTCTCGACGGGCACTAACAACGTCTTCCCCTCCATGATCGAGGGCACGGTGGCCGGCCTGGCCGCCGGTTTGGTTGCGACAGGCGCCGTAGAGGTAGACAAGGTGACATTTACCAGCAAGCGATTGGAGGTGCGCTCGGATGACCGGCTAGTGGACATTGCACTGATCGACGTGGTGGTGTGCATGGACTTGTTCATCGGCAGCCGGGCCTTGTGGGATCCGGCCCGGGTTCGGGAGATTGTCCTGACCAGTGCGCAGCCCGGCAGCATCGGTATGTCGGCGGTGGGCAGTTTCCTCCATCCCTTCGACTTTCGGGATGCTGTGGGGATGTATCTGGAGATCGGAGGGGAGGGCCGCCCCCCCGCCTTCGCGGAGGGCAGGCGGGTGCTGGCGCCGATCGCTCCCGGCCTGATCGTCCCGGTCGAGGTTCGCCGCTATCGACTCCTCTCGCTTGATGAGGAAGTGGTCCTAAACTCCGATCCGTGCACGGTCGCCTTGGACGGGGAGCGGACCATCGAGGTGGGCCGCGATCAAGGGCTGACAGTCCGCCTGACGAAACAGGGGCCGCGGGTGGTGGACATCCACCGGTGCATGGCCGAAGCAGCGCACGCCGGCGTGTTTTCAAGGTAACTGCTCTCAGCCGTCATGCCCGAATGCTTTTGTCGGGCATCCAGGCCGCCCCCGACTAGATCGGGGGTGGATTCCCGCCTAAGGCGTGCGGGAATGACACCACACGGTGCGTGCGCAACGGCTGAACAGTTACTTTTCAGGAGGTGAATCTATGGCCGTCAAGATCGTGATGCCCAAGTTAGGCATGGCTATGACCGAGGGAGTCGTAGTCAAATGGCTGAAGGAAGATGGCGCCAGTGTGCGCAAAGAAGAGCCTATCGCGACGGTGATGAGTAAGAAGATTACCTATCAGGTCGTGGCGTCGGCAGATGGCATCTTGCGGCACGCCGCACAGATCAAGGAAACCCGGCCGGTCGGGGCAGCGATTGCCTACATCCTGGCATCGGGGGAGGAACTCCCGGCAGAGGCCGCAGCGCCGTCACCCCCTGTCGCGGCAGCGCCTCAAGCAGCGGTTCCGGCGCCGGGGACTGTGGCAGCGAAGGCGCAGGAGCGGAAGCCTTTCGTCCTGGCCTCGCCGGCCGCCCGCCGGCTGGCCCTGGAGAAGGGCATCGAATTGATGGAAGTCAAGGGCACGGGCGTTGGGGGGCGCATCACCGAGAAGGATGTTCTGGCCTTCGTCGAACTTGTCGGTGTTCCGGTGTCAGGTGCACAGGTGTCACCAATGCGACCACCTGGAGCGCCCCCACAGGCGATCCCCTTCATTGGCATGCGTCAGGCCGTCGCCCAACGCATGACCGAGAGCCTGCAGACCATGGCCCAAGTGACGCTGCTGACGGAGGCCGACGTCACCGAGATGGTGAGGATGAGGGAGCGTCTCAAACAGCAGTTCGACCTGACCTACACGGACATCATCGTCAAAGCCGTGGCCACGGCGCTGAAGGAGCACCCCCTCCTCAACGCCGCCCTGGTCGGCGAGGAGATCCAACTCCTGCCGGAGATTCACATCGGCGTGGCAGTGGCGCTCGAGGATGGACTCATCGTGCCTGTCGTTCGAGACGCCGACAAGAAGAGCCTCCAGGACATCGCCCAGGAGACCAAGCGCCTGGCGGAGGGGGCACGAGCCGCCGGAGGGCTGACGGTGGACGAAGTGACGGGGAGTACCTTCACCATCACCAATTTGGGGACCTACGAGGTGGATGGGTTTACGCCCATCATCAACCCGCCGGAGGCGGCTATCTTAGGCGTGGGCCGCATCGTGGAGAAACCGGCCGTCTACCGGGGCGAGATCACTAAACGGGCAATGATGGCGCTGAGCCTGACCTTTGATCATCGGCTGGTGGATGGATCCCCGGCGGCCGCCTTCCTGCGCCGCGTGAAAGACTCGCTGGAAATGCCTTCCCTGATCTTTGCGTCGTGAAGTGGCTCGCTAATGGCTTATCGCCTATCGCCTATCGCGTATCGCAAATTGCGTATCGCTTATCGCGCATCGTTCCGCGATAGGCTAGTTCGTGTCGGAAGATGTAGTGTAGCCCCTTGCGGGCGTTTGGATTCCGCGAGTAGACGCCGACGAGCGGCGATGCTACGGCACATTTTCCGACAGAAACCAGGCGATAGGCGATAGGCGACCGAGGAGTTTGTCATGGATGCCGATCTGATTATCCTGGGTGGAGGCCCGGCGGGTCTGGCGGCGGCCTTTCGGGCGCGAGAGCGGGGGGCGCGAGTCCTGCTGGTGGAACGCGAGCACCTGGGGGGAACTTGTCTGCACCGGGGGTGCATACCCACTGTCGCCAGCCTCGAAATGGCCCATATCCGCCGTCAGAGCCGGGAAGCACGGGGTTGGGGATTGGGATTAGCCCTGGAAGACCCTGACTTCGTCTCGCTGCTGGCCCAGCGGGATAAGATCATCCAGCGCCTGCACAGCACCTTTCACTATCAACTGGAACAAAGCGAAATCCAGGTAATCCGGGGGGATGCCCGCCTGGTGGGGAACGGCGAAGTGGAGGTCGAGGAGGTGGCCGGCCCGAAGCGTGTTCTGCGTGCCTCCCGTTTGATCCTGGCCACCGGTTCGGCTTTCGTCCTGCCGGCCATTCCTGGCGTGGCCGAGCCAGGAGTTCTTACCACCGATCATGCCCTAAGCCTGGATCGGCCTCCGCAAAGCCTGATCGTGATCGGCGGGAATTTCATCGGGGTGGAATGGGCCGTCTTTTTTCACACCTTTGGCGCCCGGGTGACTCTCGTGGAAGAAGATCCCCAACTGCTGCCCCGCGAGGACCCGGAGATTGCCGAGGCCCTTCAGTTTGTGCTGGAGGAAATGGGGATTGGGGTTGAGCTGCGCTTTCCGGCCCGGGCCATCGCCACGACGGCCCAGGGGCAGAAGCTGGTTCAGGGCCCCGAGGGCGCGGCGGAACTGGTGGCCGAACGGGTCTTGATCTCCAATTGTCGTCGGCCGCTCGTGCCGACCGGGGCCGGCCCTTCGACTCCGCTCAGGGCAGGCCTGGGGATTCAAGTGGAAGGGGGAGCGGTGATGGCGAACGACCATCAGCAGACGGCGCAGCCGATGGTTTATGCGGCCGGGGACGTGACCGGCGGCTGGATGCTCTCCCAGTTCGCCCGCGCTCAAGGGCTGGTGGCCGCCGAAAATGCCCTGGGTGAGAAGACGACGCTCGAGCCCAGGCTGATCCCCCGCGTTTATCACACCACGCCGGAGGTGGGAGCGGTGGGGCTAACTGAACCGGAGGCGCAGGCCCAGGGAGAAATCGTCGTCGGGCGATCGGACTTCGGTTTCAATGCCCGCGCACTGACGCTAGGGCAACCGCTCGGGCTGGTGAAGGTCTTGGCCCAGAAACCTCACGGGAAACTGATCGGCGTGCATATTCTTGGCCCCCACGCGACGGAACTGATCGCCCAGGCGGCAATGGCCTTGCGCTTGGAAGCCCTGGCCGAGGACCTGGCCGGGATGACTCTCGGCCATCCCACGCTGGGCGAATCGCTTGTAGAAGCCGCCCAGGATGCCGTGAGACAACTCGGATGATAGGCCCCCGAAAGCCCCTATCGGGGGCAGGCCACACCGTTTCGGTCCTGAAATGTGGCACCCTTGAATATCGCTGGGCCTTGCAGCTCCAGGAACGGTTGGTAGCGGCCCGGCAGCGGGAGGCCGTTGGCGACCTGCTGCTGTTGGTTGAGCATCGCCCCGTCATCACCTTCGGTCGGGGCGGCGGCGCTGAGGATTTACGGGTTCCGGAGGCAACCCTGCACCGCCAGGGGATCAGCCTCATCCAGACAGACCGGGGCGGCCGGGCTACCTACCACGGCCCGGGCCAACTGGTGGTTTATCCCATCCTCAAACTCCATACGCCGGCCCATCCATACGATCCCCACACCTACTTGTGGCGGCTGGAGGAGACAGCCATCGCCTGCCTGGCCCGGTTCGGCATCGCGGCGGGGCGACAGGAACCTCATCCTGGCGTATGGGTTGGGGACGCGCAGCGCAAAATCGCTGCCGTGGGCATCGCGCTGCAGAGAGGCGTGACCTATCACGGCTTGGCGCTGAATGTGGATCCCCCTCTGGAGCATTTCCGGTACATCACCCCCTGCGGTCTGGCCGACAAAGGGGTTACGTCCATGGCCCAGGTCCTCGATCGGCCGGTGAGCCTGGCAGCGGCGGAGGCAGCCATTCTCGAAGCGTTCGCTCATGTCTTCGAAGTGGACCTCGAGTTCGGCTTTCAAAAGGCCCCCTGGTTGATCGCCCCGGCTCCTCTGGGCGAGAGAGTGGAGCAATTGTATGGTCTATTTCAGGGCCTTCGGCTGCATACCGTGTGTGAGGAGGCCCTGTGCCCTAACATCGGTGAGTGCTGGGGGGAGGGGACGGCGACATTTATGCTCTTGGGCGACATTTGCACGCGGCATTGTCGTTTTTGTGCGGTGATGCCCGGGCGACCATCGCCGCCAGATCCCATGGAGCCCGTGCGTGTGGCAGAGGCGGCAGCCCGGCTGGGATTGCATCACGTGGTCATCACCATGGTCGCCAGGGACGATTTGCCCGACGGGGGCGCCGCACAGGTTGCCACCGCCATCGCCGAGGTGCGCCGCCGCTGTAACGGCGCCACGGTCGAGGCACTGATCTCAGACTTTGGAGGCTCGGTGACGGCTTTGGAACAGGTGATTTCCGCTCGGCCCGACGTTTTGGCTCACAACGTGGAGACCGTCCCTCGACTCTATCCAGTGATTCAGCCTCGGAAGGACTATCAGCGGACGCAAGGTGTATTGGCATGGGCCAAGCGTGCCGGCCTGATGGTCAAGTCGGGAATTATTCTAGGCATGGGAGAGACGCGAGGCGAGGTCATCCAAGTGATGAAGGACCTGCGGCGGGTGGGGTGTGACATCCTGACCCTGGGACAATACCTGCAACCGACGGCGCAGCAGCGGCCAGTGGTCGAGTACATTCATCCGGCAGAGTTTGGCTGGTACCGGGAGGTCGGGTTGAGCCTGGGCTTCCGGGCCGTTGCGGCTGACCCCCTCGTGCGCAGTTCCTATCAGGCCGGTTCCCTCTTGCGCCAGGTACGTTCAGCAGTCTCCATCGCGAACGTAATCTCATGCTAATTGACTTGGAGGACTTGGCCGGAACAAAGAAGCAATGAGGAGGCGGGTATGCGGATCGTCCTTATCGGTCAGGTGGCTTTCGGTGAGAAGGTGTTGGAAGCGATTCTCAATAAAGGGGAAGAGGTCGTGGGGGTCTTCTGCCCGCCCGATCGCGCGGACAAGCCTGACCCGTTGCGACAACTCGCCGAGCGTCAGGGCATACCGGTGTATCCATCCAGGCGGATGCGCGACCCGGCCGTACATGACCTCTACGTGAAGTTGAGGCCCGATCTCACCGTGATGGCCTTCGTCACAGACATCGTCCCCGAAAGCATCCTCAATACTCCACGGTATGGCACGATCCAATATCATCCCTCACTGCTCCCAAAACATCGCGGCGGCAGCGCGATCAACTGGGCCGTGATCAACGGAGAAACCAAGACCGGCCTGACCATCTTCTGGCCCGATCGCGGCATCGACACCGGCCCGATCCTATTGCAGAAAGAAGTAGCCATCGCTCCAGACGATACAACAGGCTCGCTCTATTTCAACAAGCTGTTCCCCCTCGGCGTGGAGGCCATTGTCGAAGCCATCGAAATGGTGAAGAACGGGTGCGCGCCCCGCATCGCCCAAGATGAATCTCAAGCCACTTACGAGCCGCTCTGCACCCAGGAGCAGGTGGTCATCCATTGGGAGTGGCCCGCCGTGCAGGTCTACAACCTGATCCGAGGTTCGAACCCACAGCCGGGGGCAGTGACGACTTTTCGCGCCAAACGGCTCACGATCTTTGACTGTCAGCGCCAAGTGCTGCCCGGCCCCCGACTGACCCTATCGGGGGCCGGCCCGGCAGGCTCAGGCGAGGTGTTGGCGATCGGCGAGGAAGGCTTTTGGGTCGCGGCGGGCGACGGCTCGATCCTCGTCAAGCGCGTGCAGCCGGAGGGTAGAGCCAAGATCAATGCGCCGGAGTTCGTGGCGGCGAGTGGTCTTAAAGCTGGCGATCGGCTGGCAACGTAGATAGTGGGCAGTGAGCAGTGAGCAGTAGGCAGTGATCAGTGGTTGAGGAGGGCATAAAGCGTCGATGGATTCTGTTACTAACGTGCGACACACCCCTGCCCCCTGTAGAGGGTCGACGGTGCGTCGCACGTAAAGTGGTGACGCCGCCACGCAGCGTGCGTGGATCCTACTGGTCACTGATTACTGATTACTGATTACTGACGACTGACACCTGCGCGCGGATCTCCTTCAGCACGGCGAGGCCCAGCCGCGCGATGCCCTCCTCGATCATCTCTTCTCGGGCGTTGCTGAAGTTCAGTCGCATCGTATTGTGACCGCCGCCGTTCGGGTGGAACGCGACGCCCGGGACAAACGCGACTTTGTCTTTAACCGCTTCTTTGAGCAGCTCGGCCGTATCCATCCACTCGGGCAGGACGACCCACAGGAACAGGCCGCCCTTGGGGCGCGTCCAGCGCACACCCATGTCCGGATAGGGGAAAGCGCGCTCGAGCGCGGCCAGCATCACGTCGCGGCGGTGGTGATACACCTCGCGAATGCGGCGCACGTGCCGGTCTATGAAGCCGCCGCGCGCCACCTCGTACGCCACCATTTGGTCGAACGTGCTGGTGTGCAGGTCGGTGCCCTGCTTGGCCAGCACGATCTGGCGGATGACCTCCTTCGGCGCGACGACCCAGCCCAGTCGCAGGCCCGGCGCGAGCGTCTTGCTGAACGTGCTCAAGTAGATGACGTTGCCGCCGTACTTGCCGTCGTTCTCGCACTCCAGGCGCTCGGCGTCGAGCACGACGAGCGGCTTGATGTGCTCGCCCTCGTAGCGCAACTGGCCGTACGGATCGTCTTCGACGATCGGGATGCCGTAGCGATCGGCGAACGCGATGATGTCGTGCCGGCGCTCCAGCGACAGCGTGACGCCGGCCGGGTTCTGGAAGTTGGGCAGGATGTACATGAACTTCGGGCCGGCGCGCAGCGCCTGCTCGAGCTTGCTCACCTGCATGCCGTCTTCGTCGATCGGCACGGTCACGTACTCGGCGCCGTACATCGTGAACGCCTGGATCGCGCCCAGGTACGTCGGCTCGTCGGTCAGGATCTTGTCGCCGGGGTTGATCAGGATCTTCCCGATCAGATCGAGCGCCTGCTGCGAGCCGGACGTGATCAGAACGTTGTCGACGTCGACGACGATGCCGTAGCGCGCCATGTGGCGGACGATCATCTCGCGCAGTGGAACATAACCCTCGGTCGGGCTGTATTGCAGGGCCTGCTGCCCCATTTCGGACAGCACGACATCGGTTGCCGCTTTGGTCTCCTCGATCGGAAACAGCTCGGGCGCGGGCAAACCGCCCGCGAACGAAATGATGTCCGGCTGGGCGGTGAACTTGAGCAGCTCGCGGATCATAGAACTGCTCATGCGCTGCGTGCGCTGCGCATAGCGTTGCATCCAAGGTGTAGTCATGTGAACTCCTTCAGAAACCCGGTTTCTACAAGAAACCGGGTTTCTGAACTAAACCGTCTGTGCCACCATCTTCTGCCGGGCAAGCTCAATGCCCCGCCGCAGCGCGGTCTTGTTGAGGTCGAGCAGTTGGCGATGCCGCTCCGGCAGGTGCGATGCGAGCGCGCCTTCGAGCGCGTCGAGCGTGACAACCTCGGTGCAGGCGATCAGCGCGCCGATCATGACGACGTTCATCAGCTTGGGGTTGCCGAGCGCGACGGCCTCGTCGCTCGCCGGGACGTCGACGGCGTGGATGTCCGCCCGCGTGGTCGGGAGGTTAATCAACGAGCGATTGATCAGGAGATAGCCTTGCTCTTTCACCAGCTTCTGATACTTCTCCATCGACGGGTTGTTCAAGACGACGGCCGCGCTGGGCCGGTGCACCACCGGCGATCCGATTTCCTCGTCCGATACGATCACCGTACAGTGCGCCGTGCCGCCGCGCATCTCCGGGCCGTACGAGGGGAGCCAGGTGACATGCCTGCCCTCCTCCATTGCCGCGTAGGCCAGCAACTGACCGGCGAACAGCGCGCCCTGGCCGCCGAAACCGCTGATGATGATCTCGTGTTGCATACCGCCTCCGTGCCGGGAGTTCCTTCAGTTCCTTGAGTGCTTCTTGCGAAAGGACCTGAGGGAACTGGAGGAACTAAAGGGATTTATAGTCGCCCAACGGGAAGATCGGCATCATGTGCGTTTCGATCCACTTGAGCGCTTCGACCGGCTGCATATTCCAGTTGACCGGGCAGGACGAGAGCAGCTCGACCAAGGAGAAGCCGCGGCCTTGCATTTGATTCTCGAATGCGCTGCGGATGGCCTTTTTCGCCTTGCGGATCTCGGCCGGGTTGTGCAGGCTGCGCCGCACGACGTACGCAGCGCCGTCCAGCCTGGCCAGCAGCTCGGCCATGCGAATCGGGAAACCCGCCAGCTCCACATCGCGCCCGGTCGGGGTGGACGTCGTCTTCATGTTGGGCAGCGTCGTCGGCGCCATCTGGCCGCCGGTCATGCCGTAGATCGCATTGTTGATAAAGATCACGGTGATGTTCTCGCCGCGCGCCGCCGCGTGGATGATCTCGGCGGTGCCGATGGCCGCCAGATCGCCGTCGCCCTGGTAGGTGAACACGACCTTATCCGGCTGCACGCGCTTGATGCCGGTCGCCATCGCCGGGGCGCGGCCGTGCGCCGCCTCGGCGAAGTCGCAGTTGAAATAGTTGTAGGCGAACACCGCGCAGCCGACCGGCGCGACGCCGATCGTCTTCTCGCGGATGCCCAGCTCGTCGATCACTTCGGCGATCAGGCGGTGCGCGACGCCGTGCGTGCAGCCGGGGCAGTAGTGCGTGTGCGCCGTCGTCAGGCTGGCCGGCCGCCGGTAGATCAGCTCCTCGTCCGGTCCAATGTTCGTTGCCAGGCTCCGCGAATCTTCGATGATCATGACGTTCTCCTTCGACTCTATTCCCAACCGCCTGCGCTCCCGCCGCGCACCTGCTCGACGTGGCGCAGCACGATCGACGGCGACGTCGCCTGGTCGAGCTTGACGATGGCAGCCAATATCTCTTCAGGCAGTGGCACCATGCCGCCCATGCGTCCCAGGAATCGAACCGGCGCCTGGCCCGCCACGGCGAGCCGCACATCTTCGAGCATTTGCCCGGCGCTCATCTCGACGACGAGGAAGCCGCGCGCCTCGTCGGCCAGTTGGGATATGCGATCCTCAGGGAACGGGAACAAACTGATCGGCCGCAGCAGCCCGACCGAGATGCCCTGCTGCCGCGCCATCTTGATCGCGCTCTGAGCGATACGCCCGGCGGTGCCGTAGGCCACGACGATCAAGTCGGCGCCTTCGAGCATGTACTCCTGGTAGCGCACTTCTTCGGCCCGGATGCGCTCGATCTTGGCCTGCAGTCTCTGATTGACACGCTCGAGTTCTTCCGGCTGGAGATAGATGGACGAGATGATATTGTGCGGCCGCCCCTCGGCGCCCGTGAGCGCCCAGTCGGGACGCCTGCCGTCGACCGGCCTCATCGGCGGCAACTCGGCGGGTTCCATCATCTGGCCCAGATTGCCGTCGAGGAGGAGGATAGCGATGTGCCGGTATTTTTCGGCCAGGTTGAAGGCTTCGACCGTCAGATCGATCGCTTCCTGGACGGTGGCCGGGGCGAGCACGATGGATCGGAAGTCGCCGTGGCCGGCCGTCCTCACGACCTGGTTGTAATCGCCCTGGCTCGGCGCGATGTTGCCCAGGCCCGGCCCGCCGCGCATCACGTCGACCAGCATGACCGGCACTTCCGAGCCGGCGATGTACGACAGGCCCTCCTGCATCAGGCTGACGCCAGGACTGGACGACGAGGTCATGACACGCACGCCGCTGCACGCCGCGCCGTAGCACATGTTGATTGCGGCGACCTCGCTCTCGGCCTGCACGAACGCGCGCCCCAACTCGGGCATGCGCCTGGACATGTGTTCTAGCAACTCGGTCTGGGGCGTGATCGGGTAGCCAAAATAGGCCACGCAGCCGGCGCGAATGGCGGCTTCGGCGATGGCTTCGTTACCCTTGAGCAGTTCCTTCGGCATGACATCTCCTGAGGACTAAGAGCCTATGTGAAAACGTAGCCCAGCCCCTTGTGGGCGGCGGGCACAAGGCCCTACGCTACGGGTTGTCGGATCGACACTAAGCTGGCACTCCCAGTCCGGGCGCTTTGGCGAAGCGATAAACCGTGATCGCGGCGTCCGGGCAGATCACCGCGCAGATGGCGCAGCCGGTGCAGCTCCCTTCAGGATCGACCAGCGCGGCCGGCCGGTAGCCCTTCATGTTAAACGTATCGGCCATGCGGATCAAGTCCTTCGGGCAGACGGTAGTGCATAGCTCGCAGCCCTTGCAGCGTTCCTCGTCGACGATGATGCGGCCCTTAGCCATAGCGCCTCCTCCGGCGTCGCGCGGCTTATGTATCCAGCATTCAGGATAGACCGATCGGAAGGTAGGTCACAGTGCAGGATGTCATTTCGGACGGTGATAATTCTCACGAAAATGTGTGCGTGTATTCCAGTTCAGCACTTCGGCCCGCCCGTCCGCCGGCTCCAGCAGGCCAAGCAGCAGTCGAATCGTCGTCGTCTTGCCTGAGCCGTTCGGGCCGAGGAAGCCGAAGATGATCCCGGCTGGTACTTCGAGTGAAAGGCCGTCCACGGCGCGGACGGCCTCAAATTCGCGCGTGAGATTCTCGGTTCGAATGGCTGTCTGGTTCATGAGGTCACGTGCACATGGCGAGCGCGTGCCAGCCGAGCGACGACTCGGTCTTGCTGCCGGTCGAGCGCGGCGTAGTCCACGTTCACGGCTCGCCAGTAGCTCTGCCGCAAGTGTTCGACGGGTACGCCGTAGGTGGACGCGAGGGCTGGCGTGGGGTTCACGACCTGGATGCGCCGGCAGCCGCGTCGTTTGGCTTCGTCGATCAGCGCGATCCATTCGGCAGCCAGGGCGCGGCGGCGCACCAGCGGAACTTCCGGGATGTGGCCGCCATGATCGCGGACTTCAACGATCGCCGACACATCCGCGAGCCAGCGCAGTTCGTGCTCGGGTACCGAAGCGAGGTAGGGTTCGGGCACGCTTTGACCGATCCGACGCAGCAGTGATTCCATCGTGAGGCGCAATGTCCAGAATGCGCCACGCGCTCGGATGCGAATGGCGAGCGCTTCGACAAGATCGAGCGAATGAGTGCTCGCCCAGATCGCGATCACCTGACCGGGCGACACGGACAGCGACTCGATTATCTTGTCAGCCACCACTTCCACATCAAAGCCGTCTGGGTTATGTGAGTTTCCCATCTTCAGTTCCCCACCGTGATGGCCACATTCGCCTCCAGCGGAGGCGGTGCCTTCTCACCGTGGAAGAAGGCGTGGCCCGGTGGCAGTGGCGCTTCTTCAAACTCGATTCTAATAGACGAACTCGCGAATATCGTACTTGGATACGATGGGGCCGCCCCGCCTGAATCGCAGTCTCAAGCGGATGGCCTGCCGCTGCCGGTTCGTCTCGTCTGCCGTCAGTGGGCGGATGTCCGCAACGCGAGCGAGGGCCGGGTACGGCGTGGATTCGTGCTCGACCAGATCGCTGAAGTAGACGATGTCGCCCTTACCGAGCGGCATGGCGTTCAGCACGGCGACGGTGTCGGACACGTGACGCTCTGCGTAACGATCGCCGCCCAGGCCGATCAACACGATCAGGCTCACGGCGATACCCGCCGCCTTGAGCGCGCTGATGGTCTCGACCGCGTCCCGCGCTGCGCCGGGCTTGCGCACGAAGTCCAGCAGCGGATCGTGTCCACTCTCCAGCCCGATACTCACGCGCTTCAGCCCCAGCGCCGCCAGGCGCCGGTACTCGTCGACCGACTTCTGCGTGCCGCTGAAGACGTCGAGGAAAGCGTACACCGGCCACTCGCCGATCTCTTCGCGCACAATCGTCATCAAGGAGACGAGCCGGTTGAACGGGATCGTAAGAGCGTTCGCCTCGCCGAGGAAAATCGAGCGGCGCATGCGAATCGACTCGCCCATGTAGGCGAGCACTGAGCGCACGTGCGTGCGGAACGCGCGGTCGGACTTGATGCGGAACCGTTGCGCCGCGTAGAAATCGCAAAACGTGCACGTGTTGAACGAGCAGCCCGTCGTCGCCTGCAGCACCAGCGACAGGTACTGGTCGGGCGGCAGGATGCCGATCCGATCGTAGACGGCATCGAAACGCTGGCGGTCATGCTTGGCGGCTCGCGCGTCAAACTGCGCGGCGCGTTCGATCACGCCGGCGAGTTCGTCGTCTTCCGGCGGGATGATCCACTTCACGTGCCCGGCGGCGAGGCTCTCGCCGAGGCTGCGCATGCGCGCAGCGCTCTCGTCCAGAAGAGGGGCAGCCTGAGCCTCCAACAGCCAGCGCCGCTTGCGGTGGCCGTTTTCCTGCCATTTTTCGAGCACGCGGCCGTCCAGGCCGCGCCGGAAAGCATGCCCACCCGTCCAGCGGCTCCACAGCCGCCCGGCGCGGTCGCAGGTCAGCGATTCGATGTTGTCGAACATCACCGCCAGGGAGCCGGCCTTCAAGCTGCCGGTGAGGAGGGTCGAACCCAGTATGCCGCTGAACAGCATTGCTTAACCTCTCAGGTCTCGTCTGCCTTACCCAGTCCCCAGATTAGCCAGGCTCGCCACGGACAGCCAGTGTCGCATGGTACATAATGTCTGTGATGGATGTCTGAATCGAATTGGAGCGATTGGCGTCTTGTGGTATATTGCGCGCAGTTCTGCGGCGAGGAACGACCTTGAAGCTGATTCGCAATCTCATCCGGGCGATGCGCCCCAAACAGTGGACGAAGAACCTGTTTGTGTTCATCGCGGTGCTCTTCGACCAGAAGCTGTTCATGCCGGGACCGTTTTTCTCCACGCCGCTGGGGCGATCGACGCTGGGGTTCATTCTGCTGTGCCTGCTGTCCGGCGCCGTGTACCTGCTGAACGACATCGTCGACGCAGAGCAGGATCGGGCGCATCCGACCAAACGCAACCGGCCCATCGCGTCCGGCGTGCTGCCCTTGCCTGTCGCGTGGCTCACCGCGATCGGCCTGCCGCTCGTGTGCCTGGCGCTCGGCTTCGCGCTCGATCCCGGTTTCGGCATCGTCCTGATCGTGTATTGGGTCAACAACATTGCCTACACGTTCTGGCTGAAACACATCGTGCTCCTGGACGTGTTCAGCATCGCGCTGGGATTTGTACTGCGCGTCGTGGCGGGCGTGATCCTCGTCGACGTCGAGCGCTTCTCGCCGTGGCTGTACGTGTTCACCACGCTGCTGTCCCTGTTCCTAGGCTTCTCGAAGAGGCGCGGCGAGATCGCCTTGTTGCAAGGCAACGCCAGCAATCACCGCGCCATCCTCGACGAATACAGCCTCCCGTTCCTCGACAACATGATGAGCGTCGTCGTCGCGGCGGCCAGCGTGACCTACTCGTTCTACACCTTCTCCGCCGAGAACCTGCCGGATAACTACACGATGATGCTCACCATCCCCTTCGTTCTTTACGGCTTCTTCCGCTATCTTTACCTGGTGCACTTGCGCGGCGAGACGAAGCCCCCCGACGAAGTGCTGCTGCGCGACCGGGGCTTGCAGGTCACACTTGTAGTGTACGCTTTGGCCGTGCTGCTGGTGTTCTATCAGCAGCCTCTCCTCGATTTGGCGGCGAGACTGGCGGGAGCATGGTAACTGCCTCGGCGCCTGGCAAGGTGATCCTGTTCGGCGAGCACGCCGTCGTGTACGGGCGCCTGGCGATCGCCGTGCCGGTGACGCAGGTAAGGGCGACGGCGACGATCGAGCCTGCGCGCGCCGGGCGCGGCGCGACGATCCTGGCAACAGACCTGGCGCGCGTCGTGCGCCTGTCCAAAGCCAGCCCGGGCAATCCGCTGGCCTCGATTGTGCGCTTGACGCTCGCGCACTTGGACGCGCCCGAGCCTGACGCGCTTATCACGGTCCATTCGACGATCCCCATCGCCAGCGGCATGGGCTCCGGCGCGGCGGTGAGCGCGTCGATCGTGCGGGCGCTCGCCCGCTACCTCGGGCGCGACGTCGACGACGCGACGGTATCGTCGCTCGTCTACGCGGTCGAGAGGCTGTACCACGGCACGCCGAGTGGGATTGACAACACCGTCGTGGTGTACCAGCAGCCGGTGTATTTCGTTCGCGGTGCGCCGGTTCGAACCTTCACGGTGAAGCGCCCGTTCACCGTCGCGGTCGGCGATACCGGCGTGCGCAGCCCGACGAAGATCGCCGTCGGCGACGTGCGCAAGGCGTGGGAAGCGGACCGGGCGCGCTACGAAGCGCTCTTCGACCGGATCGGATCGATCGTGGAGGAAGCACGTGCGGCGATCGAAGCGGGTGACGTCGAGGCGCTCGGGCCGCTCATGGACGCAAACCACGCACTGCTGCGCGACATCGGCGTGTCGAGCGACGATCTGGATCGGCTGGTCGCAGCAGCCAGGCGCGCGGGTGCGAAGGGCGCGAAGCTCGTCGGCGGCGGGCGCGGCGGCCATATGATCGCGCTGGTCGATGAGGCGAGACAGGGAGCCGTGCGGCAAGCGCTACTCGACGCGGGAGCGAAGAGTGTGATGACGACGAAGGTCGAGGCCTCATCACCTCGTTTCGAGAGCGAGTGATGAAGACACGATGTGGAGAATGGCCGCGCCCTCAGGCAATTACCAGAAGCTGACGAGTGGTCAGTATGTCGGTTGGCAGAAGCCTGCGCACCTGCTCGGGTGTCAGTGTCAGCAGGGCGCGAGTCGAGCCATCGGGATTGACGAACTCGACGTCGTAGGCCAGATATGGATCAGTGTATACTTCAACAATTGTGCCGAGATCGCCGGCCAATACCTGCTGGTCAGGGAAGCTGGTTGTGACGATTACAGTTTCAAGCATAGATAGTGAGGTACTCATGGCTAGGCTTCCTTTAGGTGTGGCGCCGGTTCAATCGTAACCAGCTCAGCAAAGTCCCGGCCCGGTCGAAAGATCCATACGGTTGTGACCTGTCGAACTAAACCCAGCGGCCCTCTCAACGGCGCGGTGATGGTGTACTTTCGACCATGTGGCGATGGTTGGCCGGGCGCTGCCGGCTGAGATAGATGTTGATCGCGAATATCGCGTTCCAATTGCTCCCAATTCTCAACGGTATAACCCACCTGCGCGAAGAAAGCGGCTTTGTATTTGCCCGACTCATGCTCTGCGTTGAGCGCGTAATCGCGCAGCTTCCGCGGATCGATCCTGGCGTTCTCAACGTTCGGCAGGAGATCAGGCATAATATGATTATAGCACACCTGTCTTAGTGATAATATTGCCATGGAAACCATTTTCCTGAAACTCGGCGGCTCGATCATTACCGACAAAACACAGGCCGAACAGGCGCGCGTGGACGTGATCCACAGGCTGGCGCGCGAAGTGCGCGCGGCGCGCGAGGCCCGCCCCGACATGCGGCTGGTCATGGGACACGGCAGCGGATCGTTCGGTCACGCCGTGGCGACGAGATATGGCACGCAGAACGGCGTGCGCGACGCGGCGGGATGGCTTGGCTACGCCGAAGTCGCCGCGTCGGCGGCGCGGCTGAACCAGATCGTCACCGACGTCTTCGTCGCAGAGCGCGTGCCCGTCGTCAGCCTGCCGCCATCGGCCAGCGCGCGCTGCGAGGACGGCCGGCTGGCGCATCTCGACGTCGAAGTCTTCCGCGTGCTGCTCGGGAGCAGGCTCGTGCCGCTCGTGTACGGCGACGTGGCGATCGACTCCGTGCGCGGCGCGACGATCCTGTCGACCGAGGACGTGTTCGGCTTCCTGGCACGCGAGATCGAGCCTGATCGCGTGCTGCTGGCCGGCGAAGCAGCCGGCGTGTACACGAACGCGGACATGACCGGCGAAGTGATCCCGCTCATCACGCCGGGCACGCTCGAGCAGTTTGCTTCGGCGCTGGGCGGATCGCGCGGCTTCGACGTGACGGGCGGCATGGCCGCGAAGGTGCGCCAGATGATCGGATGGGCGCGCGCGCATCCGCGCGCGTCGGCGCGCATTTTCTCGGCGACCGAAGCTGGCACGCTGGCGCGCGTTTTGATCGACCCGGATGCGCAGGCCGGCACGCTCATTCGAGCCGACGCGGAGGCACGACACGGATGAACACGGATTATGCGGATTTTGATTTTGTCCGTGCACTTCGCGTCCGTGTCCAATGATCGGGTGGTGGTCGGAGGTCCCCCTATGACTATCTCTGCGGACGATTATCGTGTCGTGGATTCACAGGTGCTCGTCGATCATCCACGCGTGCGCATCACGATGGACACGCTGGAGCACAACGGCAAGCGGCGCGCGCATCTGATACTCGGCGGCGGGATCGCGGCGCGCGCGGCGATCGCCACGGCCGCGCTCACGCCTGACCGGCAGCTCGTGCTCACGCGCCAGTACCGGCACGCGCTACGCGCCGTCATCTACGATCTGCCTGCCGGCCGCCTGGATCCAGACGAGGAGCCGATCGAAGGCGCGCGCCGTGAGCTGGAAGAGGAGACCGGTTACCGGCCGGGGCGGATGATTCAACTGGGGAAGTTTTATCAGTTCCCCAGCACGATCGACGTGCCGACGCATTTATTCTTCGCCGACGATCTGACGGCGACGCGCCCGCATCTCGACGAAGGCGAAGAACTGGAAGTCGTGCTCATGTCCGTCCACGAAGTGCTGGCAATGATCGAGCGCGGCGAAGTCGTCGACGGGTCGCTACAGTTGGGGGTCTTGCTGGCGAAGCACAGGGGGCTGCTGCCTGAAGGGTAGGTTGACGGCGCCTGTCCGCCGTGGTATCATTCGCGCGCACTGAGGAATGATCATTGCGCCCGCAGGGGCGCATGTGTGCAGGAAAGGGGTGAGTTTCTTGACGGTCATGCTTCGCGACGAAGAGTCGTTCGACGGCCTTTTGCGCCGGTTCAACCGGGAAGTGATGAACACCGGCGTGATGACCGACGTCCGCCGCAAGCGCTTCTTCGTGTCCAAAGGCGAGCAGAAGCGCATCGACGCTCGCAAAGGCCGCCGGCGCGCGCGCATCCGCCAGTTGCGCTCGCAGAGCCGCGAGATGTAAGATAAAGAAACCCGGTTTCTCAGAGAAACCGGGTTTCTTGTTTGTCACCCTGTGGCCTCCTCCAGCAGGCGCCGGCCTAATGTCGAAGTGCGCTGGCTCACATGAAGTGGTCTAGGCGGGGAACAACTGCTGAACGGACTGATAGTTTTCGGGTGTGCCGATGTCGATTAGTGTGCCCGTCAGCGGATAGACCTGGATCATCTGGCCGGCATCCAGGAGGCGCGGGAATACGTCGTATTCGAAATCACAGGGAATGCCGGTCACGAAGTGCAGCACTTCCGGGTTGAGCACGTAGATGCCCGAAATGGCCCAGTTGGAGAATACCCGATCGGCAGACGGTTTCTCGACGAAGCTTAGGACGCGTCCGTTCTTATCGAACTCGACGATGCAGCAGCGCGTCGGATCGGGCGCCTGATGGACGGCGATGGTCGCGGCGGCGCCGCTAAGCAGGTGGCGCTGCACTAGGTCGCTCAGGTTGGCGTCCGAATACACGTCGCCATAGTACACGAGGAAGGGATCCGGATAGAACCAGGCGAGATGCCGCAGCGCCGCGCCAGCCGAGCCTAGCAGCTCGGCTTCGTAGGAATAACGCAGCCGCACCCCCCACGCTTCTCCCGAGCCGAAGTGATGGAGGATCGCGTCCGGCTTATGGTGCAGGTTGAGCGTGATCTCGGTGATACCGTGAGAGCGCAGCAGCTCGACGATGTGCTCAAGCAGCGGGCGGCCGCCGACCGGGAGCATAGGCTTGGGGATGTTTCGAGTAAGCGAGCCGAGGCGCGTGCCCAGCCCGGCCGCCAAGATGAGCGCCTTCATCCGTAGACCCCTGTCTTTTTCAGCACGGCCGGTATCGTGCGCGCGAGCAACATCAGGCTCTGCCCTGCGAAGTCCCCGACCGAAGGGAGTGGGAAGCCTGCCGAAGGGTCTAGCGACAGGCTGTAGTTGCGAATGGTGCTCATGTCGATCTGCACGCGCTCCTCGCAAGAGCAGTCGCTGCGGTCGCCGGTGAGAGCTGCCGCTGGCTCGTGTTCAATGGCCATTGAGTCGCTCCGTGTAAGGCAAAAGGTTCTCAGGCTTCCAGCGCAGACCCGCGAGGGGCTAGGCGACGACGTGCTGCCCGACGAGATCGAACACGACCCGGTCGTAATTCTGGCCGAAGGCGATCGAATGCGTGGTCAAGATCTCGGCGATGCGCTCGGCGGCGTGGCCGTCCCCGAAGAGTGCCGGATGCTCGTCTGGCACGACGAGCTCGCGCAGCGCGGTCAGGATGCGATCCGGATCGGCCCCGGCGAGGCGATTCCAGCCTGCGCGCACGGTCTCCATCAGCGCGGTTTCATCGCGCAGCGTGATGCAGGGGATCGACAGGAAATACGCCTCGCGCTGGACGCCGCCGGAGTCGGTGAGGATGACGCGAGCGTTGCTTTCCAGCGCCAACATATCCAGATAGCCGACCGGCTCGATCGGCCGCACGTGCGGCCCGAACGCCAGGCCGAGCCGGTCGATCGCGCTTCGGGTGCGGGGATGAACGGGGAAAATCACCGGCTCGCTCGAAGCGTTGAAGGCAGCGATGATGCCGCGCAGGTTGTGCGGGTTGTCGGTGTTGCCCGCGCGGTGCACGGTTACCAGCAGATACCCGTCGGTCGACAGGTCGAGCCGGGACAGGATATCCGATCGCTGCCGGGAAACGGACAGATTCTGGTAGAGCGCGTCGAGCATCACGTCGCCGGTGTAGTGCACGTTGTTGGTGATGCCTTCGTCGGCTAGCTGGCGTACCGCCGTGCGCGTGATGCAAAACAACACGTCGGCCAGGCGGTCAGCCACCAGGCAGTTGATCTCCTCCGGCATGCGCTTGTTGAACGAGCGCTCGCCGGACTCAATGTGGGCCAGCGGGATGTGCATCTTGGAAGCCGCCAGCGCGCCTGCCAGCGCCGAATTCGTGTCGCCGCGGACGATGACGAGTTCGGGCCGCATGTCGCGAAACGTGCGCTCAAGCAACGCCACCATCTCGCCCGTCTGCTGGCCATGATCGCCGGACCCGACTTCGAGATTGACGTCCGGCTCGGGCAGGCTCAGGTGCTCGAAAAACACCTGCGACATGAGATAGTCGTAGTGCTGCCCCGTATGTACCAGGATTTCCTGGTGGCGATGCCGCAGCGCCTGGCTGACAGGCGCGGCCTGGATGAAATCGGGCCGCGCGCCGACAACGGACACGATCCTCATATCTCATCCTCTGAGTGCATCAGGCACCCCATTGCAGGTAGCCGGACCGGATCAGGTGTTGGACGAATTCGGTCGTGTGGGGCGACGTCTCGTCAGGCGGCCTGACGTCGATCAGGCGGATCGACCTCTTGTACAGGTCAGGGTAGACATCGAAGTCTATGGCGGCGACGGGGCCGAGCAGCAGGACGCGACCCAGATCGCGCGTGATGCGCAGCGCCTGGCTGAGCCAGCGCGCCTCGCCGAGTGCGTAGATCACGACGTCGGCGCTTCTCTCGGGCGCTTCGTCCAAGGCCGACGGCTCGACGAGCCTGACGCACGACGCGCCGGCGCTGGCCGCCAGGTCGGCTGCCAGCCGCGCGCGGGGGCTGTCTCCGACGACGACGACCTCGTCCCCCAGTTCGATCTGCGCCCGGCGTAACGTCTTCACGAGACCGGCGACGTCCGCTGCGTCGACGGCTTCGCTCAGCTTAACCTCTGGAACGAAATTGACGCTGACTGTCATCTGTCCCCCTACCTCCGCCGATACATTCCATGCGCGCCGCGAGCGGGCGATGAAACAATGGATGTGGCAAGGCCAGATCGGCGCTGACTTGCCTTTGGCGACGGATGCTCAGGCGATCAAGGCCGGCATAGGGATGCCAGCCTACGTTCCCGACGAAGGTTAGGCTAACACACGACAGTTAGATAACAGGATGAGTTGGGTTAGAAGAAAGTATGAACTAGAGACAGATAGGTTCTTAGCGGTCTTTCGAGACGAGTGGGAGGAAGATGAGGATGCTCCGCACTTCGAGAACGTTGTTCGTTTCGTCGCTTTCCGGCACCAGTCCGTGGTCTGCTTCGGGGGGAGTGCAAGGTGGCTGTGTTGGCGGTCGTGGATGACAGTCCCAGTTATCGACTTTGAAATACAGCACGAAGTCCTGGCCCTGGACGAAGCGCAGACCTGTGATCGTCCCGGTGGTGGTCATGCCAGGAGGCACTAGGTCGATATAGTCAAAACTTTCACCGTAGGAGAGCCAACCAGTCGAGGTCGGAGGCACCGAGGGATCGATGAAGACATCTACTGCGGTTCCTCCATCAGTGGACGGGTTGAGCGCAGTGCCCTGGCCCAAATTCCGTATAACAACGGTCGCGGTGAACCGTGTCCCTACAGCAACCTGGCCGGGGGAGAACGTGACGCTCTCGATCACGAGATCGGGGACGCCTGTCGTGGCCGTGAAGATGTCCGTGGCGGGTGCGACCCCGCCAGGCCCGTTATCGGCTATAGCGAAGGTGTTCACGAAGGCGGACATAGCTTGTGTGAAAGTGAGCGGAAGACTGACGACGAATGTCAACACGCCCGATTGGCGTGCACCGAGGTTGCCGACAGACAACGCGTATGTGTTGCCGCCCACCTCAGTCCAGGGGCTCGAGCCGCTCGGGATGTAGGTGACGTACGGCGACTTGATCGCGCCGACGATCACGCCAGTCGTGTCGATGGCGGCGACGTTGGTGTAACGAATCGTATGGGTGATGACCTTGCCCGGGTAAGGCCCCGCAGCGTTGAAGCTGGCGCTGATGTCCAGGACAGGCACGGTGCTGATCGCGTCTACGTCCTGCGTAAAGTCATCGGATGGGTTGTCGCCCGTCGTCGTCGTGCGGATGCGCGCCGTATTCGTGATGGCGCGCAGGCCGGCGGGCAGCGTCGGCGAGACCCGCACGGTGAGCGCCACCTGGCCCGGGGCAGGGGCATCGGCGTCCAGCGTGCCGATCGAGAAGGTGTACACGCCGCCCGCCGACGGGCAGGGCTGTGTGCAGCTCACGAACGTGACGTTGGACGGAATGCGGTCGGTGATCACGACGCCCGACGCAGGCCCATTCCCTACGTTACTGTAGGTGAGCGTATACGTCAACACTTGACCGGCGGCAGCGGACGTCCGGCCATCGCTCTTGGACAGGGTCACGTTCGGCGCGCTGGAAATCTGGTTCGTCAGGCTGGCGAACGACGAAACGATCTCGGCCGCCGCAATGCGCGCCGTGTTGGTGGACAGCGTGCCGCTGATCTGGTTGTCGTTGACCCGCACCCGGATGGCGATCGTCCCGGCCGAGTTCGTGACGACCTGTGTGAAGTTCCACGTCAGCAAGTTGCCGGACTGCAGAGAGAACGGCGGGTCTGTGCTCTGAAGCGTGACGTTGGACGGCAGCCGGTCGGTGATGACGACGCCGGTCGCGTGAGTGCTTCCACCGTTGGTGTACGCCAGCGTATAGGTCATGATCGAGTTGGCCGGGACGACGGTGGCCGTCGTGTGCTTGGACAGCGAGAGCATGGGCGCTCGAACCGCGATCGGCGGTGACTGGGTGGTCAGCGGATCGGTCTCGTCGCTGTCGATCGTGACCTGGTTGACCAGCGGCTTGCCGTCCGGCTGCGGCGCCTTGACGATCACCGTCAGTGCGACAAAGCCCGACTGGCCGGCGCTCAGTGGATCGATGTTCCACCGGCGGTTGCCGGTGCCGGGGACCGGGCTGGGTATGGCATTGACGAACTCGACGGCGCTGTCATATGTCTCTGTCAGCACCACGTTGTGCAAAATGGCGGTGCCCGTATTTGTGTACATCAATTGATAGTTGATGGTATCGCTGACGCGCACGGTGTTGGTCAGCGGCGAGACCTGTACCTTTGCAAGTTGCAGATCCGAGGTGACGGTTACCTTGGTCGTCTGCGTGAACGGCATGCTTTGGGCGAGCTTAAGGCCCGAGATGCGCACGGTATTGGTCAGGACGGTGCTGACAGGTAACGAACTGCCCACCTGGGTGAAGATTCCAATCTGGCCGCTCTGACCCGGCGCGAGCGATGAGGGCAGTGAAGCGGACCACACGGCGCCGCCGGTGCCGGGATTAGGCTCCGGCACCGCCCCGACGAACGTGACGTTCGGATCGTACGTGTCGGTGATGACGATGCCCTGCGCCGCGGCCTTCCCGACGTTGGTGTAAATGATCGTGTAGCCCAAGAAGCCGCCGGCGGGGACGGGGTCCTGGTTGTCCAGCTTCGTGACGACGAGACTGGGCGCGAGGATGGTGATCGGGCCGGCCGTATCCGTGTGTACCTGCCCGCTCGAGGTGGCGGTAACGATGCCGGTGCCGCTCACCACGGGTGCAGGCGTCAGCGTCGTCGAAACCCCGCTCGTCGGCGAGAGGGTGCCGCTGAGGATACCCGAAGCCGCCCACGTTGCGGAGCGCAATCCGATCACGTTGCTGTATACATCGTAAGCGATAGCATATAGGGTGAGCGTGTCGTAAAGCGTCATCGTCACGGCATTGACCGGTGAGCCGATGCCGGGCAGCGCGTCCTCAATCGACAGTCGCTGGTAGTCAGCCGGTGTCACAGTCAGTGGAACTGTATGCCGGGCGACGCCATTCGTGCCCGTGACAGGCCAGGCGCCGGCGACGGTGGGCGTGACGATGTTGGCCGCGAAGACACCTCCCGAAGCGGTTGGGATCGAGAAGGCCGTGCCGGCGGTGACGTTGCCGATGAAGTTGCCGAAGACATCGGTCGCGACGGCGGTGTAGGTGATGCGGGCGCCGGCGCTGATGACCGCTGTGGCGGGTGACAGCGTCAGGGTAAAGGGCACGTTGGGCGTGACGGTGAGCGCGGCGGTATCGCGCACGCCGGTCGTGTTGTGCGCGCCGGTGACGGTGTACGTGTTGCGGATCGTCGGCGTGATGACGCTGCCGACGAAGCTGCCGCCTGCGGGCGGGCTGATTGTGAATGTTGTAGCGCCGGTGACGTTGCCGATGAAGTTGCCGAAGACGTCGGTGGCGACGGCGGTGTACGTGATACGCGCGCCGGCGCTGATGACCGCCGTGGCCGGCGAGAGTGTCAGCGTGAACGGCATGCCAGGCGAGACCGAGAGCGACGCGGTGTCCACGGCGCTGCCATTCTCGCCGGTGACCGTCCACATGCCGGCGACGGTGGGCGTGACGGCGTTGGCGGCGAACACACCGCCAGAACCGGTGGGAATGCTGAAGCTCGTGCTGGAAGTGACGTCCCCGATGGCGTTGCCGAAGGCGTCGGTGGCGACGGCGGTGTACGTGATGCGTGCGCCGGCGCTGATGGACGCCGTGGCCGGCGAGAGCGTCAGTGTGAACGGCATGGCAGGCGTGACCGAGAGCGACGCGGTGTCCACGGCGCTGCCATTCTCGCCGGTGACCGTCCACATGCCGGCGACGGTGGGCGTGACGGCGTTCGCTACGAAGACGCCGCCCGACGCCGCCGGGATGGAGAATGTCGTGTCAGCGGTGACATCGCCGATGTAGTTGCCGAAGGCGTCGGTGGCGACGGCGGTGTAGGTGATGTGGGCGCCCGCGCTGATGGCCGCCGTGGCCGGCGACAGCGTCAGCGTGAACGGCATGCCGGGCGAGACCGAGAGCGACGCGGTGTCCACGGCGCTGTCGTTCGTACCGGTGACCGTCCACGCGCCAGCGACGGTGGGCGTAACGGCATTGGCGGCGAAGATACCACCGGACGAAAGAGCGATGCTAAAGGCCGTGCTGCTGGTCACATCGCCTATGAGATTGCCGTAGACATCGCTCATGAGTGAGGTATAGGTGATGTCGGCGCCGGCGCTGATGGCTGCCGTGGCGGGTGACAGTCCGAGCACGGTCGGCGCGGCGGACGATACCGAGAGCGACGCGGTGTCCACGGCGCTGTCGTTCGTACCGGTGACCGTCCATGTGCCGGCGACGGTGGGCGTGACGGCGTTGGCGGCGAACACACCGCCAGAACCGGTGGGAATGCTGAAGCTCGTGCTGGAAGTGACGTCCCCGATGGCGTTGCCGAAAGCGTCGGTGGCGACGGCGGTGTAGGTGATCGACGCGCCGGCGCTGATGACCGCCGTGGCCGGCGAGAGCGTCAGTGTGAGCGGCAAAGCCGGCGAGACCGACAACGACGCCGTGTCGGACACGCTGCCATTGCCGCCCGTCCAGTCGCCGGTGACGGTCCAGTCGCCTGTGACGGTCGGCGTGACGGCGTTGGCGAGGAAGGCGCCACCGGATGCACCGGGGATGGTGAAGACCGTGCTGCCCGTCACATCGCCGATGAGATTGTCGTAGACGTCGCTTATGAGCGCGGTATACGTGATGCGCACGCCAGCGCTGATGACCGCCGTGGCGGGTGACAGTCCGAGCACCGCCGGCAGTCCCGGATCCAGGTCGATGGTCGCCTGCCCGGAAATCGCCCCGGAAGCTGCGATGACATCGCGCGCAGCCCCAGCAGTCGTCATCGTTATCAAGCCAGCCCACACGCCCGCCGTCGGCGTGACGATCTGCGGCGATATGCTTCCACCATCCGTGGTGGACAGCGTGATCGCGTCGGTGAACGTCACGACCGTGTTGTTGGAGACGTCCTCGGCCGTGATGACTGCGCTGAATCCAACCCCAGCCGTGCCGCTGACCGGCAGACCGATCCGGAGATGATCGGGAGCGCCATACACGACCGCAATCGTGCCGGTTGGATCGGTAATCGTGGGGCCTGCTGCTGCCGTAATCGACCCGGTTCCTACCGCGCCCGCCGTGAAGACCGTTGACGAGGCAACCTCCGGCGCGATCGAGCCGATGCCGCCGTTCAGCGTCCAGGTGACTACCTGATCGCCCGTGAAATCGTTGTCCACGTCGTAGCCGGCGGCGTACAGCGGCCAGGCTGTACCCGCTGTGCGCGTCGCATCGGCCACCTCGGTTCCAGCGCCGTCCGCCTCGTCGCGTATCACAATACTGTCGAGTGCGCCGAGGGTTACCGTCAGCGTCTCTGTGGCCCACAGGGTCGGCGTCGCGATCGCCGTGGCGGTGACGACGAAATTGCCTGGAACGCTGCCGTCCAGCGTCGTGCTGACGCCTTCCGATAGGGTCGGCGTCAGGCTTGCCGGCACCGTCCAGGTTACAGGCAAGTTCTCTACAAACTGGCTTGGGTCCCCTCCATATCCAGCGGCGTACAGAACGAGCGGTGAGTCTGTCGCAAAAGTGGGAGTGACCAAGGCGTCGCAACCATCGCTCGTATTGCAGATGCGGACTTCGGTGATGGGCACCGATTGCAGGACCCGCGCCGGTGGCAGTAGACCCGGCCAGGCCATAGGTCGCTCGGCCGTGCGATCGGATCGGCTTTCGACAATACGCACAGGCGACAGTAACAGCGGCCCGTTGATGGACGACTTGGCCGGGTCAGCAGATCGACCTTCGACGATGTGCGGCCGCGGCAGCATGAGATGGCTGCTGCCTGGCGTCTCGTATGGCTGGAGACTGGGCACGCGCAGCAGCGCCGCACTCGGAAGTGTCGTCGCCGCAGCCCGGTAGCCTTCGCGAGTGGCCCCATGCGCGAGAGATACCCCGGCCACAGGCGCCGTGGCCGGCGTTATGACGAGCGCGAGAGCGATGGTTAACCGGACGAGAAAGCTGAACATAGGTCTCAAGGCGGCGACGTCTGCGGCGCGGGCGTCGGCCTGGGCTCGGTGGGCGGCGGCTCGGTGGGCGGCGGCTCCGTGGGCGGCGGCACGGGAGTCGGAGGGGGCGGAGGCGGGCCGCCGTCTTCGGGCCGCTCGGTCGGCAGCGGCGTAGCCGTCGGCGCGATAATCCGCGCCGTTGGGGTCGCAGTGGGTGTAGGTGTCGCCGTCGGCGTGCGGGTTCGAGTCGCCGTCGGGCTTGGCGTCGGCGTCTTCGAAGGCGTGGGCGTCGGGGTCGCTGGCGAGATAATGCGCAGAGGCTGATCGACGGCGAGCACAGCCTGCCACCCCGCTTCGAGCGTGCCGCGCATGTCTCCTGACAGCACCTCGACGGTACCCGTGAAGACCGAAGTGGTCACAGCGTCCCCATCGAACACCAGGTTGAAAAGGCTCGGCGTGCCGATGGGAGACAGTCGCATGTTGATCAGCGCGAGACGCAGCGAGTGAGGCACTTCGCGATACGACTCCACGAGAAAATGGCCGCCCCGGGCGTCGACGTCAACGCGCCCTTGCGTGAGACGGAACGTCGCGCCGGTGTCAAACGAGTAGGGCGCTCGCACGCTCATGCGGCTGTCTACACCCAGACGCAGGTGGCTGCCGTCCGCGAGCTGCAGCACCGCCCCCTGCTCGGGAGGGGTCCATATGGCGTCGCCCCAGCCGATGTCGAGGGAGATCGGCATAGGCATCGATTCCTGGCTGCCGGCGCGCGACCAGAACGCCTGCCCCTCAGCCAGGGTCGTCGGCACGACGCCATTATCTGACACGCTTAGGGTTGGCTGGCAGCCAGAAACCCACACGGCTAGCGTGCCCAGCGCCAACACCCATCTGGCGTATGCGCCCATCGTTTTACACGGGGTTCATGGATTGGCTGGTGACGGCGCACCACGCGACCACACTTCCTGCTCGGGCTTGCGCGGCGGTGGCGTGATTTCACGAAAGCGATAGCCGATACCCCATTCGGTGAGAATATAGCGTGGTCGGCCGGGGTCCGGCTCGATCTTCTGGCGCAGATAGCGAACGTACAATTTGAGCGAGCGGACGTCCCGCACGTAATCCGGCCCCCACACCTCGGACAGCAAACTCTTGTGAGTGACGACGATTCCGGCGTTGCGCACGAGACAGGCCAGCAGCCGAAACTCGGTGGGTGACAGGGAGATATGCCGGCCGTGCAGGCGCACTTCACGATTGGGCAAGTCGACGTACAACTCGCCGTCGGAGAACGCCGGGTAAGGGCTTTCCCAGCCGGCCATCCGGGCGCGGCGCAGGTGCGCCTCCAGGCGCGCCTTAAGCTCGCTCAAGTGAAAGGGCTTTACAAGATAGTCGTCCGCGCCCAGGTCGAGGCCGTGCACGATGTCTGTCTCACGAGCCAGCGCCGTCAACAATAGAATAGGAACGTTGGTGAATTCGCGCATGCGCCGGCAGGCTTCCCAGCCGTCCAAACCGGGCATCATCACGTCAAGCAGGATAGCATCCACGCGATGGTTGCCGGTGAGATAACTGAGAGCTTCAAGGCCCGTCGAGGCCGCGATCACTCTGTACTGGTGGTCCTCCAGGAAAGCCTTGACCATTTCCGTGAACTCGGTGCTGTCGTCGACCACCAGGATGATGGCTTCCATGCTTGGCGCGCTCCTGACGGGCCATCTGCGAGTGTCGGAGTGGCTCAGCCGTTCCGAAGCGCGATACCGGCTTGAGCATGCCCGTCAGATTAGAAATTAATAGGGCATAGTTAGATCGAGGGGAGAGATCTGTAAGAAAAGTGTATGCCCTGATGGAATGGGAGAGCCTGGGAACTCTCCCTCTCGAAAAACAAGCAAAATCGTAAGGAGCGCACACGCCGGTCATGTCTGTCTCGCCACTCGGTCCACTTTGGGTGAGATGGGTCAGGCGCGCACTATTCGTCAACCATCCGGTAGCCGACACCCCATTCCGTGAGTATGTATTCGGGCTTAGATGGATCCTCCTCGATCTTCTGGCGCAGGTATCGCACGTAGAGCTTGAGGTAGTCAACCTGGTCGCTGTACTCCGGCCCCCACACCTCGACCAGGCAGTAGCGATGCGGCAGGACGCGCCCGGCATTCCCCATGAAGCAAGTCAGCAGCTTGAATTCGGTTGGTGTGAGGTCTATGCGTTTGCCACGGACTTTGACGATGCGCCGGTCGGTGTCCAGCTCGACGTCGCGTACCGCGTAGACACTCGTGCGTTGGGGCGTGCTGGGGGACTTGGCGCGGCGCAAAATGGCTTTCACCCGGGCGAGCAACTCGCTCGTGTTGAAGGGTTTTACTAGATAGTCGTCCGCTCCCAGCTCGAGGCCGCGCACCACATCGCCGACGCGGCCCTTGGCGGTGATCATCAGGATGGGCGCGTTCGACACGGCATGCAGCCGCCGGCAGATTTCCCAGCCGTCCATGCCGGGCATCATGATATCGAGTGTAATCAGATCGGGGTTGACGTCCGCGGCTAGCTCAAGCCCGGCCGGCCCGTCGGGGGCGGTGACCACCCGATAGCCGAAGCCCTCCAGGCGCAGCTTGAGATATTGCACGAATTCAATGTCGTCGTCGATAACGAGAATAACTTCGTTCATGGTCCTCTCTCGGAAGGTTCTACAGGCGGAGATTATATCACAACGGCGCGGCTCTAACAATTCCACTTTCATATAGAGAGGTGTGCAACCTATGATGTGGGACATGCTCTACTGGCTCAAGCGGACGCCGTGGGATACGGGTATCACACCTCCCGAGCTGATCGATTTGGTGAAGCGGCGCTTCCCGCGCGGCGGGCGCGCCGTCGACGTCGGGTGCGGGACGGGCACGAACGCCGTATTCCTGGCCCGGCACGGCTTCGAGGTGCTCGGCATTGACGTGTCCCGCAGAGCGATTGCGCTGGCCCGCCGGCGGGCCGGCGAAGCCGGTGTGTCCTGTGACTTTCGTGTGGGCGATGTGAGTCGCCTGGATCGACTGCCGGACGCGGGTTTATTCGATCTGGCGATCGATATCGGATGCTTCCACGGATTGTCTTCCGGGGCACGACGACGATACGCCAGGGGGCTTGCCGATCGCATGGCGCGCGGCGGCATCTACCTGCTCTATGCGTTCTGCCCGCGCCAACGGGGGTGGCGCCGTATCGGCGCGTCGCCGGACGACGTCGGCTCGCTGTTCGCAGACGGTTTCCTGGTCGAAGACGTGAAGATCGGCGCGGACACAGGCAGCGGCCTCGCCTCGGCGTGGTACACGCTTCGACGCGCATGACGAGACGCGCGGAGCGCCTGACCCGGCCGAACGGACAGGCTGGCCGCATGAAGGGTTGACGGTCGCCTGCAGGCTGCTATGATCGTCGTCATCCCGCAGTCAGGCAGGCGCATGTCGACAGGACCAGAGCTATTCAAGAAAGTGATGCGGCGCTGGGCGAGCGGCGTCACGATCGTGACGACGCGGATCGGGGAGGACGTCTACGGGCTGACCGTGTCCGGATTCGCTGGCATCTCGCTCGAGCCACCCCTCGTCATGGTGTCGATCGGCCACAACCAGAACAGCCACAACTGGATTCGCGACGGCGGCTGCTACGCCGTCAACTTCCTGCGCGCGGATCAGGCCGACCTGTCCGATCGCTTTGCCACAGTCGATGTTCGGGATCGGTTCGCAGGCTTGCGCTATCGCACGGTTGCCAGCGGCGCGCCCGTTCTCGACGACTGCCTGGCGTGGTTCGACTGCCGCCTGGTGGCGGAGCACGTCGTCGGCGATCACACGATATTCGTCGGCGAGGTGCTGATCGGCGAGGTGCTGAGCGACGCGCCGCCGCTAGTGTATTTCAATCGAGGCTATCTTCCGCCTTCATCCTTCATCCCTTCTTCAATGCGATGAGCGACAGGAACTCGAAGGCGATGTTCGAGGCGAGGATCGCCGTGATGTCGCCGTGATCGTAGGGCGGCGAGACTTCGACGAGATCGAATCCCACCAGGTTCAGCCCCTACAAGCCGCGCACGAGCCGCAGGGCGTCGTACGACGTGAACCCGCCGACCTCCGGCGTGCCGGTCCCCGGCGCGAAAGCCGGATCGACGGCGTCGATGTCGAACGACACGTAGACCGGCTTGCCCGCTGCGGCGCGATGCACCTCCTTCACGATGGCCGTTGCGCCCATCGACGTGGCTTCGTCGATGGTGATCACCCGCGCGCCGAGGTCGCGCGCATCTTGAAGATCGCCTGCCCCGGAGGTCGGCCCGCGAATGCCGATCTGGATATACGCGCTCGTGTCGATCAGGTTTTCCTCGATCGCGCGTCGAAACGGCGTGCCGTGCGAATAAGGCTTGCCGCCGAATTCGCTGTTCCACGTGTCGGGGTGCGAATCGAAGTGCACGAGGCCGAGCGGGCCGTGTCGCCCGGCGTGCGCGCGCAGCAGCGGCAGCGCGATCGAGTGGTCGCCGCCGAGCGTGACGACCATCGCGCCGGCGTCGAGGATCGCGCCGACTTCGCGCTCGATGGCGGCGAAGGTGTCCTCGATGTCGACGGGGACGACGTCCACGTCTCCGTAATCGATCACCCTAAGCGCCTTGAAAGGCGCGACGCCGAGCGGGTTGTTGTAGCCCCACAGCAGTAACGACATTTCGCGGATTTTGCGCGGGCCGAAGCGCGCGCCGCTGCGAAACGACGTGCCGCTGTCGAAGGGCACGCCGACGATGGCGACGTCCGCGCCGCGCGCGTCCCGCATGTGAAGCTGCCGGGCGAAGGTGGTGATGCCCATGAAGGGTTGAGGGTCGGGTTGGGTCATACGATGGCGTATTCTCTAGTGCGTAAAACGTAAAGCGTGAAACGTAATTTGTGTGGCCTACAAAGGCGCATTATACTCCACAGCAACCCTTACGTTTTACGTTTCACGTTTTTGCCATGCTGCCGTTCGATCCCGACTTCGACGACGCGCGCTGGACGCTCGAATGGGCGAAGGTTCCCATTCTGCAGGTGCCGATCGGCAGCCACCCGGACGGGTATGTCGTGATCGAGCGGATGCTCACGCGGGCACAGATCTTCGACCGGTTCTACGAGGCCGGCGAGCCGTTTCCGGTGCGGGCTTTGCTCGATTCAGCCGGAAAGCTGTGGATGTCGGACACGCCGCAGGAACGGATGATGATGTACAACAACGCGATGGCGTCGCAGGGGCGCATTCTCATTGGTGGGCTGGGGCTGGCGATGTATCCGCAGTACGTCGTATCGCGCGCCGACCACTTCACGATCGTCGAGCAGAGTAGGGCGGTGGTCGAGATCGTCGGGCCGACGCTCGAACGGGCGTTGAGCCGGTCAGACCTGACGGGTCTTCGAGACCCGTCAGGTCTCAGGCCAATCCCATTCGAGATCATCCGGGGTAATGTGGAAGCTTTCTTGTCGGCGGAGCCGACGACGCGCTACGACACCATTTTTCTGGACACGTGGGACACGCTGACTGCAACGAATTTGCCACGGATAAACGGATGGCGCGATCGGGCGATCCGCCATCTTGCGCCGGGCGGGCACGTGCTGTTGTGGGGTTATCGCTGGATGGTGCGCCTGTTCGAGGACGCCTGCCGGCAATTGTTGAGCGTGCCGCCTGATCAGCGCGAAGCGTGGCTGGCGAAGTTCAACCAGCCGGAAGCCGCAGGGATGCTGCAGCCAGTATTGGAGAGGTTCGAAGGGCAGGCTGTCGGCGATATAGAAGTCGCGCTGACGTGGTGCCGCGAGCATATCGTGTCCTGTTCGGCGTAAGTCCCGACCGGGACAGATCGATTTGCCGTTGACCGTTAACCCGACGATTCACCGCCGGACGGCTGTCGAATTTCTCTAGCACCGTCATCAGCGCTTCGCGCCAATCGGTGATGTTCTTTCGCGGCGGAAGATCGAGTGAGGCGCAGATCGCGCTCACAGCGGCAGGAAGCGAATGTGATTGACCAAATCCTCTGGTTCACCCGCTTTGGCGACGATTTCCAAATCACGGACACATGTCCCAATGGACACTCGCAACTGGTGCGCGTAAACCAGGCCGTGAAAGTAAATGCCTGCGCGCTGTCGCCGAGCGGCCTCGATCAGGAGATCGTCGTCTTGCGTGAAGAGCACACGCCTGAGTACGCTGGCGCGATCGAGTAGTTGTGGATCGTCCAAACGATCTGCGTTGTCTTCTAGGGCGGTGATGACGTCTACCCCACGCAAACGAAGCCCAATCGTAACGGCGCGCGGAACATGGTGGTCCATGTAGAGCGCGATCGGCATTAGATGAGTCCCTTGGCCTTCAAACGGGCATCAAGCGGTGAAGAGGGAGCGCCCTTCTGAACTTCCTGAACCCGCTGAAGCCGCTGCTCGATCTCTCGGTCGAGGTCGTCTCGATGATCCCAGTAGTAGGCCAGAGCCGAGTGGATTTGGCCTAGTGTCAGGTAAGGGTGCTGGAAGTGCAGTTCTTCTGGACTCCAGCCATAAGCCATTCTCTCCAGGACCAGTTCGATTACTTTCATCGTCGTCCCGGCAATAAATGGCACATTGTCTTCGTTCAGTGCGATGTGTTCATAACGCGTTTCGACCATCGACATGTGTGCACCTCATTATGCGCCCTCAGGCCATCGTGGCCTGATTCTATCTCAAAACCTTGCCGCATACAATCTCCGGTCAACTCTCTACCATCTCCTCCAGTACCTTCGTGAGCGCCTCGCGCCAGCCGACGATGCGCGGAGCGTCCCGCAGCGGCAGGTTGACTTGCCGCCGCGCCACTTGAGCGAAGTTGCCGATGCGCCGCTGCAAGCTGTGTCGATCCCTATGCTCCAGCGCATCGCAGTGAATCACAAGCATGTTCCGCTCGCGGTCGCGCACGACCGACTTGACGTGCGCCTGCGCCGCTAGCACCTTGAGACGCAACTGGAACGTCAGGTTCAACACCGGTTTGGGCAGCGCCCCGAACCGATCCGTGAGTTCCTTTTCGAGCTCCTCGATTTCCTTAGAAGATGCCAGATTGCCCATGCGCCGGTACAACTGCAAGCGCAACGTGTCGTTCGGCACGTAGTCTTCCGGGAGGTAGGCCTGCAGCGGCAGGTCGAGGGTGACGCCCGTGATCGGCGCAGGCGGCGGCTCGCTTCCCTCTCGCGCGGCCTTCATCTCCTCGACCGCGCGCCGCAGCAGCCGGGT
>DATEUJ010000144.1:0-90765 GCA_035283185.1 Anaerolineae bacterium
GAGCAAAGGGCATTTCTGGAAGCAGAGATCGACCGGCAAGAAATCAAGACCAAGCGCACAGCCTGAGGGAGTGCTATGCCAGACCCCCACGCGATCATCGACCAACTTTCCCCCGGCGAAGCCCTGGCGATTCTGAAAACGCTGGCGGCCAGTAATCAGCAACTTGCCAGGCGCATTGCCAAGATGGGGACGGCCTACCTGAGCAAGGTAGATGTGGAAGAGGTGGCTGGTGTCCTGTACGATGAGTTGGACGCTCTGGAAGTCGAGGAAGTCTGGGATCGGTCCGGGAAGACCCGCCACGGCTATGTTGATACCGGCGAAGCCGCCGATCAGATGATCGAAGAGGTCATTGAGCCGTACCTGGAGCGGCTCAAAAAGCACCAAACGCTTGGCATGTCCACCGAGGCGAGCAAGTTATGCAGGGGATTGTTGCTGGGTCTGTACCGGTTTGATCGTGAATCCCAATCCGAGTTCAAGAACTGGGCGATTGACGCGCCGGGCGAATTTGCGTTGAGTGTGATAGCTGCTTGGCGAGCCGGCAAGCCAGGTCGGAAGGACGTGAGCGCGCTCAAACAGTTCATCGCCAACGAGTTGGGCGCCTGGGAAGCGCATCTGGTAAGAGCTCTCTCGTAGGGTGGCAGCAACTATCGAGTGTATTTTCGACATGACTGTTTGATCGGCGAATTTGAATGCTACCCTATGGATTAGGAGCAAGGTGACAACGCGCAAGCAACAGTTATCGCGTGAACAGATCAACATCAAACGCGAGGTGGAATACATCGTGCGCCGCGCCGCCGAACGCGATGCGCGCGTCGTGATGCTCGGCCCGCTCGTCTTCTTTTCGACAGAAACCGGCGATGCCTGGCTGCTCGATCCGAGCGATCAGCTGGCGCTCTGTCTGGCGCGCGACGGCGACCCGCGGCCGGTGAACATCACAGAGTCAGCGGAGACCTTTGCGATTGGCTGGGATATGACCTATCAAATCAGCGGTGATCGATTCATCGTCGCTGCCCCGTCGGGTCAAAGCAGGACGATCATCGGCTATCCAATGCGCGAGATCGTCCGCGCGATTCAACGTCCACAAGAATTCAAGCATGGCGACCGGCCCGAAGTCGCACAGCAAATCGAGCGGGTCGTTAATACAGGGCACGATCTGTTGTTGGGGCGCAACGAGCCTTGTTGGTGCGGCAGCGGAAAGAAGTACAAGCATTGCCACATGAAGGCTGATCACGGTTCAGAGCGTCTGTGAGCCTGCGAACACTTTTACCTGCCATAGCCTGCCGCGAAGGACAAGTTCAGAATGGCAAAAAGGAAACAACACTACCGACCTCGACAAAAGCCTATCGAATCATATCAATCCAACACAAATCAAACCCAATCTCAACGTCGGCCAAACACAAATATCGACCGGAAATGCTACTCTACCCATAGATGGGGTTGCATGGGCGTCTGTGGCTCCGCGGGCATTTGGTAGCTTGGAATTACCCGCCGCAAGCCGGTCGCACCACGTCAGACCATGCCGACTCGCCCCTCGCGGACTCCATCGGCGGCCCAGTCCAGCTTCGCCGCGAGCCGGAGGGTGACATGAGCACACCACTTCGCGTTCTGATCGTCGAAGATTCAGAAGACGACACACTATTGGTGTTGCGTGAACTGAGGCGCGGCGGCTATGAGCCGACGTATGAACGGGTTGACACACCGGATGGCATGAGCGCCGCGCTGAATCGGCAGGCGTGGGACGTCGTCATCTCCGATCACGCCATGCCACACTTTAGCGGGCCGGCCGCGTTGGCACTATTGCAGGCTCGTAGATTCGACCTGCCCTTCATCATTGTGTCCGGCACTATCGGCGAGGACATGGCTGTGGCCGCCATGAAAGCCGGTGCGCACGACTACTTGATGAAGGACAGTCTGGCGCGGCTCGTCCCTGCCGTCGAGCGCGAGCTGCGCGAGGCGGCGATGCGGCAGGAGCGCAAGCGGGCCGAGGAAGCGCGCAAAGCGCGCGAGCTGGAACTGGAAGCCCTCGTCACCGTCGCAGCGGCGCTACGCGCCGCACCCACCCGCGGCGACATGCTGCCGGTTATCCTCCGTCAAGTGCATATTCTCCTGAAAGCAGACGGCGCGGCGCTCTCGCTGCGCAACCCGGTCACAGGCGAGGCAGCCGTTTCGCTGGCGCGCGGGGCCTGGGAGAACTGGACCGGCAAGCACCTGCCGCCAGGTGAAGGCATCATTGGGCATGTCATTGCCGATGGTCATCCCTGTCTGGACAACGACGTACAAAGCCATCCGGATGTGGCCCAACCTGACCGGACGGGCGATCTCCATGCTGTGGCCTGCGTCCCGCTCCTCGTGCAAGAAGACATTATCGGTGCGTTGGCGATAGGCCGTCAAACCGCCATTGCCGATCGCGAGCTGCGCCTGCTCGCCTCGATCGGTGATATTGCCGCCAATGCTCTCCACCGCGCCGGGGTCATGGAAACGCTCGAACAGCGAGTGCTTGAGCGCACCCTCGAAATCCGGCGCGAGCAGGAGCGCACCATGACCATCCTGAACAGTGTGGCGGACGCGGTGCTGGTGACCGGCCTGGACGGCACGCCGGTGCTGACCAATCCTGTGGCCGACACATTGCTGCGTGAGGACAGCGAGCAGCCGGGAGCGTTTCACAATTGGCTGCGCAGCCTGGCGCCCGGCGCCGGCGCGCCGAAGGTCACCGTCAGCGGCCGTGTGTGGCAGGCCGCGGTGGCGCACATCCAGGAAGGCGACCGCCAGGTGGGCCAGGTGATCGTCCTGCGCGACATCACGCGCCTGGACGAAATCGATCGCCTCAAGACCAAGTTTGTCTCCGATGTCTCCCACGAGTTGCGCACGCCCGTCGCCAACCTGAGCCTGTACCTGCAATTGCTGGAGCATGGCAAGCCGGAAAAGCATGCCGAATACATGACCATCCTCGAAAACCAGGCGGCGCGCTTGGCGCACCTCATTGAAAACATTCTGGATCTCTCGCGCCTGGAACGGGACAAAGACGCGCTGGTTTTTGCGCCGGTCGATCTGAACGCGGTGGTGGAGCCGATCGTCACCGCGCATCGACCGCGTGCGGAGGCGGCCGGCCTGGCATTGATCTTCGAGCCGAGCGCGTCCCTGCCGCGTGTCCGGGCCGAGTCCAACAGACTGTCGCAGGTGGTCGCCAACCTGGTGACCAACGCGGTGAACTACACGCCGGCCGGCCAGGTGCGGATCAGGACTTGCCAGACAGGCAAGCAGGTCTGCCTGGAGGTTCAGGACACCGGTATCGGGATCAACCCGGGCGACATGCCACATCTGTTTGAGCGTTTCTATCGCGGAACATCCGCCGCGCAGTTGGATATTCCCGGCAGCGGGCTGGGCCTGGGTATTGTCAAAGAAATCGTCGATCTACATGGCGGCCACATCGAAGTGGAGAGCCGGTTGGGTGAGGGCAGCACCTTTCGGGTATGCCTGCCACTCGCGGAAAGGACGAGCGGCTGAACACCGGCCGGCTTTAGGCGATTCCAAGCAGCATGCCCGCTTGTCGGCCTGTGAAGGCCCAGGCAGGGAGGCGAATTGCGATGCGATTTCTGTTCAGCCTGCGCGTGCGGCTACTGTTGCTGGTGCTGCTCGCCATCATCCCGGCGCTGGGGTCGATCCTGTACCTGGCCTCGGAACAGCGAAATCGTGCTGCCGCCGACGTGGAGGCGGAGGCTCTGCGCCTGACGCGGCTGGCTGCGAGCAACCACGATCGGCTCATTGAGGGAGCGCGCCAACTGCTCGTCGCCCTGGCGCAGCTACCCGAGGTGCGCCAGGGTGAGCCGGCTGCGTGCAATGCACTCTTTGGCGAGTTGTTGAAAGAGTACCGTTTCTATACCGGATTCACCGCCGTCAAGCCCAATGGTGATGTCTTCTGTAGCGCCCCTTTTCTTAGCCAGCCGATCAACTTGCTCGACCGTGCATGGTATCAGCGCCTCATGCAGACCCGCGGCTTCGTAACGAGCGGCTATCTGATGGGCCGAATCAGCGGAAAGGCGGCCATCGTCGCCGCTTACCCGGTCTTGGACGCGGCGGGCCAAATACAGGCTGTGGTCGCAGCCGGGCTAGACCTGGCCTGGTTCAATCAACTGGCAGCCCAGGCCCAACTGCCACAGGGAGCAGCGCTCACGGTGATCGACCACACCGGCGTTATCCTGGCACGCTATCCTGAGCCGGAGAAATGGGTCGGCGAGTCACTCCCGGAGACACCCCTGATCGAGACCATTCTGGCGCAAGGTGAAGGCACGGTGCAACTTCCCGGCGTGGACGGCGTCGAGCGCCTGTACGCCTTCACCCCGCTGGGCAGCACGCAGGAGATTGATGCCTACGTGAGTATCGGTATTTCGAGAGAGGCCGCGTTTGCCGACGTCGACCGGGCACTCGCCGCCAGCCTGATGGGACTGGCAGGGGTTGCCGTGCTGGCACTCGGAGCCGTCTGGTTCGGCGGTGACGCCTTTATCCTGCGCCGAGTGAATGCCCTGCTGACGGCGACGCGACGGCTGGCAGCCGGCGACCTGAGCACGCGCACCGGCCTGGCTTATGGGCAGGGCGAGGTGAGCGAGCTGGCGCGTGCTTTCGACGAAATGGCTGATACACTTCAACGGCGCGAGGCTGAGCGCACGCGGGCAGAGCGGGAGATTCGGCGCTTGAACGCAGAACTGGAACGACGCGTCATCGAGCGCACCGCTCAGCTGGAGGCCGCCAACAAGGAACTCGAAGCGTTTTCCTATTCCGTTTCACATGACTTGCGCGCGCCGCTGCGCAGCATCGACGGTTTCAGTCAGGTGCTGCTGGAAGACTACGCAGACCGGCTCGATGAAACCGGCCAGAACTATCTGCGTCGCGTGTGCGCCGCCAGCCAACGCATGGCACGGCTGATTGATGATTTGCTCCAGCTATCGCGCGTCACGCGCGCCGAGATGCGTCGCGAGCAGGTTGACCTCACAGCGCTGGCGCGGGCCGTAGCGGCGGAACTTCAGAAAACGCAGCCGGGACGACAGGCGGAGTTCGTCATCGCAGATGGGCTGGCCGCCGAAGGGGATGCGCACCTTCTACGCGTGGTGCTGGATAACCTGCTTGGCAATGCCGCGAAGTTCACCGGCAAGCAATCGGAAGCGCGGATTGAATTCGGCATCATCCATGAAAATGAGGAGCTGGTGTTTTTTGTGCGCGACAACGGTGCCGGTTTCGATATGGTCTATGCCCATAAGCTGTTCGGCGCTTTCCAGCGCCTGCACGCGATGGGCGAGTTTCCCGGCATCGGCATCGGCCTGGCGACGGTGCAGCGCATCATTCACCGCCACGGTGGGCGCGTGTGGGCGGAAGGTGCGGTCGGAAAAGGAGCGGCATTTTACTTCACGCTGGGATAGGGGAGCCTGCCATGAACCAGAAAACGATTCTGCTCGTCGAAGACAATCCCGACGACGAGGCCCTGACGCTGCGGGCACTCAAGAAGAACAACATCCTGAACGAGGTGGTCATCGCACGAGACGGAGCCGAGGCGCTCGATTATCTCTTCGGCGCCGGCGCATACGCCGCGCGCGACACCCGCAACCAGCCGGCTGTCATCCTGCTCGACTTGAAGCTACCCAAGATCGACGGCCTGGAAGTGCTGCGCCGCATCCGGGCCGGCGACCGCACCAGGCTCCTGCCGGTAGTCGTCCTCACCTCGTCGAAGGAAGAGCAGGACCTGCTCAATAGCTACGCACTCGGTGCGAACTCGTGCGTCCGCAAGCCGGTCGACTTCGGCGAATTCGTCGAAGCGGCGCGGCAACTGGGACTGTACTGGCTCCTCCTGAACGAAGCTCCGCCGAGAAAATGATGCGAGTGACGACGGGTCAGATGATACCGCCCGCCTTCAATTGCGCGATTTCGTCGCCGCCCAAACCCCACTCGGTCAGCACCTCCTCGGTATGCTGGCCGGGGAGCGGCGGGGGTATCGGCGTTTCAGGCTTCGTGCGGCTGAAGCGCGGCGCGGGTGCCGGCTGCATCACACCGCCGACCTCGACAAAAGACTTGCGTGCTTGATTGTGCGGATGCTGCGGCGCTTCGTCCAGGTCGAGCACCGGCGCGAAACAGGCGTCCGTTCCTTCGAGCAGGGTGCGCCACTCCTCGCGGGTTCTTGAGCGGAACAGCGCCGCCATCTTCTCCTTCAGTGCAGGCCAACGACGCTTATCCATCTGGGCGGAGAATTCCCGATCGTGAATGCCGCACTTCTCCAGCAGCAGCACGTAGAACTGCGGCTCGAGCGCACCGATCGCGACCCACTTGCCGTCGGCGCACTCGTATGTCTCGTAGAAATGAGCGCCGCTGTCCAGCACGTTTGTCCCGCGCGCGTCATTCCACACATGCATGGCTTTCAGCCCGTGGATCATCGCCGTCAGGAGAGCCGAGCCGTCGGTGATCGCCGCGTCCACGACCTGCCCTTGCCCCGATGTGCGAGCTTCGAGTAGCGCGCAGACGATGCCGAAGGCCAGGAGCATCCCGCCGCCGCCGAAGTCGCCGATCAGCGCCGGCGGCGCGACCGGTCTCTCGCCAACCCGGCCGATAAGGTGAAGCGCGCCCGATAGCGCGATGTAATTGATGTCGTGGCCGGCCGCGTGGGCCAGAGGCCCGTGCTGTCCCCAGCCGGTCATGCGGCCGTAGACCAGCCGGGGATTGCGCGCCAGGCATACGTCCGGCCCCAGCCCGAGCCGTTCCATGACGCCGGGACGAAAGCCTTCTATCAGCGCCTCGGCCCGCTCCACCAATCGCAGCGCCACGTCGACTCCTCCTGGCCGCTTGAGGTCAATCCCGGCAGATCGCCGCCCCCGGTTCAATACGTCGAGCCGGGGATCGAAGAAGCCCAGGCTGGCCGTGGCGGCTGATCCCTTGCGGTCGATGCGCACGACTTCGGCGCCCATGTCGGCGAGCAGCATGGCGCAGAAAGGTGCGGGGCCGATGCCGGCGAACTCGACGATTTTGATGCCTTGAAGAGGTCCCATATTCTGATCATGTACTGCCTGGACCATTTGGTTTTGTGCTGGCCAGGCCGCAGTTTCACCGCGATTTCAATCGCCGAACTGATCACGCATATTGTACAGTGATTTCACACAAGCCCCATAAGCAAGAAAGGCGTGAAGGCACAAAGATTACCGAAAAAACGCGCTCTCCGTGCCTCCGTGTCTCTGTGGCAGAATTCCATCTTGACACGCCCTTCTTTCCATGCTACCCTGTTCACGCACACTATTGTATGCACAAATGTGAGCAGCGACCTCCTTCCTGGAAGGGTAACCCTCCCGACACATGGTCAGACGCTTCACGCCGCCATCCTCCGGCAAGAGTCACAGCGCCTCCGGCGACCAGGTCGATCTGCTGGTCGACGTCGCGCGCGCCTACTACGAGCAGAACCACAACCAGGACAAGATCGCCAGGAGCCTGGGCATCTCGCGCTCCCAGGTGTCGCGCTACCTGTCGCGGGCGCGCGAGATGAACATCGTGCAGGTGCGCATCGTCGCTCCCGGCGAGCGCGCTTCGAGTTTGGAGCGCGCGCTCAAGCGCCATTTTCCGCCGCTCAAGGATGCGATCGTCGCGTCGGCGTTCAATTCCCAGCCCGATCCATTGCGCAAGACAATTGGGCGCGCTTGCGCGGAGTATCTTGAGCGGAAAGTCCGTCCCGGCTTGCGGCTGTGCATCGGGTCGGGCCGCACGCTCCACGAGGTGATCCACTGGATCCACCCCCGGCGCGTGCCTGACGTGTCGATCGTGCAGGCGATGGGCAGCGTCGGCCACGAGGCAATGAACGTCGACTTCGGCGAGCTGGCGCGCGCGGCCGGCCACGCCTTCGGCGCGCGCGTGTATTACCTGAACGCACCTGCGATCCTCGGATCGGGAAGCGCCGAGGCGCTCGCGGCGGCCAACCCGTCGATCCGCGAATCGCTGCAGCTTGCCCGGTCGGCGGACGTGTACGTCGTCGGCGTCGGGTCTATCGAGAGCGATCTGATCTTCACGCGCGCCGGCTTGATCAAGCCTGAGGAGCTCGATCAGCTCACTCGCGCCGGCGCAGTGGGCGACGTGTGTGGACGCTTCTTCGACCGGCGCGGGCGCGAGGTGGTCAGCCCGTTCGACGATCGGGTCGTCGGCATTCGACTGGACGATCTGCGCGGCGGCGGCTTCACGATCGGCGTCGCCGGCGGAGCGGACAAGGTCGCGCCGCTGCTCGGCGCGCTGCGCGGCGGCCTGTTCAAGGCGCTCGTGACCGACGAGCACACCGCGCGCAGCCTGCTCGATCTCGACCAGAGCGTGTGAGGCGAAGGAGGTGATCGGCAAAATCCAAACTTCAAAACTCAAACTCCAAAATTCAAAGCCCGGTCGTATCCACCTGACACACTCTCAAGGAGGAGTTGACATGAAGAAGCTCGCCATTGTCCTGGTCGCGGCGATCGCGCTGTCCGCCTGCGGCGGCGCCGCCACACCCGCCCCACCGAAGCCGAACCTGACGACGCAAGGACTCGGCACGGCCGACAATCTGGTCCCGACGCAGGCGGAGATCGACGCCGCCAAGCAAGTGCTCGGCGACAGTGGCTTGGTCGGCATCGTCGCCTGCACGCTGAGCACCGAGTATCACTCGACCGTCCCGAACGCGGCCAAAGCCCGCGCCGACGAGCTTGGGATCAAGGTCGAGATCTTCGACTCCGAAGTGAAAGCGGAGAAGCAGATCTCGGCGATCGAGAACTTCGTCTCGAAGGGCGCCGACGCGATCGTGCTGTGCGTGCTCGATCCGAAGGTGATCGAGGCGGCCGTGAAGGAAGCGGCCGACGCGGGCGTGTTCATCATCCAGTACGCCGGGCGCGAGTCGGCAGTGAACGGCATCGGCATCAGCATCGAGGACGCCGACCTCGGCTGCGCGGCGGGCGAGATTGCCGGCGACCTGATCGTCGCCGAGAAGGGCGGCGAGGCCACCGTCGCCATCCTAGACTATCCTGACCTGCCGCAGGTCGTCGTGCGCGCCGACAACATCGAGAAGTGCCTGAAGGAGAAAGCGCCAAATGTGAACATCGTTGGCCGCTTCCTGGGCGGCACGACGGAGAACGGCCTGAAGTCGATGGAGACTGCGCTGCAGGCTAACCCCGACATCGACGTCGTGGTCAGCATCAACGACGCCGGCGCGTATGGCGCGCTGACGGCGCTGGAGGCTGCCGGCAAAGACCCCGAGACGACGATCGTCGTCGGCATCGACGCCGAACAGCAGGCCAAGGATCTGATCGAGCAGGGCGGCTACTACCGCGGCACGGTCGACACCGCGCCGGCCACGACCGGCGAGATGGCGATCAACGCCGCTGTGAAGATCCTCTCCAGCGCCACCGTGGCCAAGAACATCCGCGTGCCCGTCGAGAAGGTGACCGAATAGATTCCGAAGTAGACGTGAACCGTGACGAGTGATGCGTGATAAGTCACGCATTACGCATCACGTTTTACGCTTGCTCGGTTAACCATAGGTAGCACATGGGTGTAATCCCGCACCTCCCCTTCGATAGGTGGATCGAGATGGACCTGCAATGGTTTCATCCCGATCGACTCGACGAGCAGATTCCCGTGGTGCTCGATCGGCTGGCGCCGCTATACGCGTCGGTCGCGGGGACGCGCGGGCTGGTCTTCAACGTCGGCTGGTTGATCGACCTGGTCACCGAATGGAGCGGCCGGGTCGATCAACCTCTGCCGCTGCACAGCCGCCGCACGGCGGGTTGGAACGATCGGCGGTACGGCGATCTGCATTCCTTCTTCGCTCGTTTGAAGCAGGAAGCCGCCCGGCGCGACCTGGGCGATCTCAAGATCGGCGTCTTGTTCGTGAACTGGGGCCACGTGGCATGGCCACCCGACATCAAGATCTACGACTTCGACAGCGACTGGTACGACCGCCATCCCGAAGTCTATGGCGAGCCGCACTCGTTCATCGGCATGCCCGAGCTGGTTCCGGGCCGCCTGCTGCACGCCGACTCGTACCCGTATGCGACGTATCCGAGCGGTGTCAGCGAAGGCACGCCCTTCGTCGATCTGCTTGGCCCGCAGTGGGGATCGGTCTCGCGCGCGCTGGGGCTTGACGCGATCGTGCTGCGCGACGGCTTCATGGGGCCGATGATTTACACACGCACCGGCCCGTTCGGCCATACGGCGCCAGCCGATCCGAGTGAGGTGCGCCGCTGGACGGACGAGGTGCGGCGGCTGTTCCGGGCCGTGAAAGATGCTAACCCGGACGCGCTCGTCATCGGCTACTCGTCGGCGGTGAGCGCGGTCGCCGACTGGCGCGTCGGCTGCGTCGACTTCGAGAGCGTCGTCGCCGACGGCGCAATCGACGCCTGGATCGACCAGACGTGGGGCGGCGCGTGGCAGGATTGGTGGCATCAGGAATGGAAGGGCTGGACGTTCCAACTGGCCTACCTGCTTCTGCACGCGGTGATGATCCGCGCGGCGAACCGCCGGCGCGCGGCGCCGTGCAAGCACTACAACCTGATCGAGACGTGGGATGCGTGGGAGCCGTGGGACACGCTGCATCAAGCGCCGGGAAAGTTGCGCTGGGCGATATGGGCATTCTCGCACGCGACGACGATCGACGAAACCGGCGCGCCGCGCACGCCCGACGGCTCGTACATCTCGTGGGCGAACAATCGCGCGGGCGAGCTGCTCAGCGAAGCCGACGTCGCGTTCGTGAAGAGCAACCTGGATGCTGCGCAGGCCAGCGCCGCCCGGCTCGAACGCATCTACGGGCCGATGGCGGTGTACCACCGCCCGATGATGGAATGGCTCTCGGCAGAACACCCGGATTGGAACGTGAGCGAATGGATCGACGAGCACATTGGCTTCCTGATGAAGTGGGGCTTGCCCGTCCTGTCGGCGACACGCAGCGAGTGGGCGCCGGGAGCGCAGCCGGAGTCCGTGGTACTGCAGACGCCGGGCAACTTCCTCGAAGAGGAGCAGCGGTACTGGCTGGACACATTGCGGACGAAGCCGGCGCTGATCATTGGACGCGCCGACGTGATTGACCCGGCGCTGCTCGAGCGCGCGGGCGCGCGCGCCAGCGGAGACCCTTCGGCTGCGCTCAGGGCAGGCCTGTCGCCGAAGGGATTCGCGCGCGCCAGCATTGACCCGTCGCCGCTCAAGGGCGACCTGCCGGACTTCAACGTGCTGCACTTGCCGCCGCATCAGCCGATCGTGGGCGAAGGCGAGGTCCTGGTTCGCGCCGGGTCGACGCCGACTCTCGTGCGGCGCGATAACGTGATTTACTGGCAGCCGCCCGACTGGAGCGAGCCGTCGAACCCGTTCCTGCCGCGCTATCAGATCGGCAGCCTCGCTTCGCACGCGCTGGCTGCCCGCGCGCTGGTGGACGCCTGCGCGAGAGTCGGACTCAGCCACGCCGCCGACGTGCCGTTCGCACAGCCCGTCGCGTTTCACTTGTGGCGAAGCAACGGGCGGGTGCACGTCCTGCTCGGCAATCTCGAAACCGGCTTGACCGGCGACGCGCGCACGGAGCGCCACGTGACGCTGAAGCTCGAGCGGCAGCATCTTGACCTCGACGCGGGCGATTATGTGCTGCGCGAAGTGGGCGGCGGGATGATTCGATCGCACGTGTGCTCGCCCGGCCAGGTGTGCTTCGGCGTCTCGCTCGGCCCGGAGAGCGCTATGGTCTTCGTCGTGGAACCGGCCGAAGCGCCGGGCGGAGAGATTCACGAACCGTGAGGAGTTGAATTATGCACACGAGGACGCGATGAGCACGGTGAGCCGGGTGGACGTGAGCGCCCCGCGCCGCTGGGATCGACGACGAATGCTCGATCTGGTGGGCGAGAATGGCTTCATCGTCATTTTCATCCTGTGGTGCGTGTATCTGTCGTTCGCCACCGACGCCTTTCTCACTTCGCGCAATATCTTTACGGTGCTGCGGCAGGCGTCGATCGTGAGCATCGTCGCGATCGGCGAGATGCTCGTCATGCTCATGGGCGCGATGGACATCTCGCTCGCCGCCGTGCTCGGCTTCTCCGGCGTGATTACGGCCGGGCTGATGACACAAAACGGCGTGCCACCGCTAATCGCCTGCGCGATCGGCGTCGCGCTCGGCGGCCTGGTCGGCTTGGTCAACGGCGTGCTGGTGACGAAAGTCAAGATCAACGCGATCATCGCCACGCTGGGCATGCTGAACGTCCTCAACGGCATCGCCTTCATCTACGCGCAGGGACAGACGATCTATGGCGAGGAGATGGAGAGCATCGCCTTCCTGGCGCGCGGCTATATCGGCCCGGCGCCGGTGCCCGTCATCCTGATGTTCGCCTTCTACGCCGTGTTTTATTTCATTCTGAACCGCACGGTCTTCGGCGCGCACATCTACGCAATGGGCAATAACGAGAAAGCCTCCTGGCTCGCCGGCATTCGCGTAGATCGCGTGAAGATACTGGCCTTCGTCCTCGCCGGGCTGCTGGCGGGCTTCGGCGGCGTGATGCAGATCTCACGGCAAGGCTCGGCGACCGGCGGCATGGGCGACGAGTTCCTGTTTCCGATCCTGACTGCCGTGATCCTCGGCGGCATCAGTTTGAGCGGCGGCAAGGGTCGCATTCAGAACACGCTCATCGCCTCGATCTTCCTGGTGACGATCACGAACGGCATGGTCTTGCTCGGCACGTCGATCTACGCCCAGCGCATCGTGTCGGGCCTGATCCTGATCATCGCGCTGTCGCTGGATCGTCTCCGTATGCGCTCGCGATGATCTGGCGTATCGCATATCGCGTATCGCATATCGCGTATCGCATATCGCATATCGCTTATCGCGCATGACTCATCGCGCACAACTTACCAATCACCAATTACTGATCACTGATTACTGATCACTGATCACCGATTGGCGCATTATGGGCACGATACTCGAACTTCACCATATCAGCCGCTCCTTCCCCGGCGTGCAGGCGCTGGACGACGTCTCGTTCGCCGTCGCCGCCGGATGCGTTCACGCGCTCGTCGGCGAGAACGGCGCGGGCAAGTCGACGCTGATCAAGATCCTGTCCGGCGCGCTCGAGCCGGACGCGGGGACGATGACTTTCGCCGGGCAGGAGTACCGCCCGCGCGATCCGCGCGACGCGATTCGCGCCGGCGTGTCTACTATCTACCAGGAGCTTAACCTGCTGCCGGTGCGCAGCGTCGCCGCCAACATCACGCTCGGAAAGGAGCCGTCGAACGGCGGCGTGCTGGACGCGGGCGCCGCGCGCGCTCAGGCGCGCAGCGTGCTGGACCTGCTCCAGGCGTCGCATATTTCGCTCGACGCGCCTGTCGAACGGCTGAAGGTTGGGGAAAAGCAGATCGTCGAAATTGCGAAGGCGCTGCTCGACCAAAGCCGCTTGCTGATCATGGACGAGCCGACCGCCGCGCTGAACAGCGCCGAAGCCGAGGCGCTGTTCGCCATCATCGCCACACTCAAAGCGCGAGGTGTGACGATTCTATACGTCTCGCACCGCCTGAACGAGATCTTCCGCCTGGCCGACGCCGTCACGGTGCTGCGCGACGGGCGGCACATCCGCACGTCTGCGATTGGCGACGTGACACCCGATTCGTTGATCACCGACATGATCGGTCGCAAACTGGAAGGGGTCTTCCCGCCGCGCAACCCGACTCTTGGCGATCGGGCGCTATCTGCCGAGGGGTTGTCTGCAGCCGGCATGTTCGAGGACGTATCGTTCGATCTGCGCGCGGGCGAGGTGCTCGCCGTCACCGGGCTGACCGGGTCGGGCAAGACCGAGCTGGGCAAGGCGCTGTTCGGCGACTGGCCGGTCGATTCGGGCGAGGTGCGGCTGTTCGGACAGGTGGACCGCGCGATCCCGGCGCGTGCGATCCAGGCGGGCCTGGGATACATGCCCGAAGACCGCAAAGTCGAGGGCCTGCTGGCCGAAGTTTCTGTGCGCCGCAATGTCGCGCTGGCGATCCTGCCGCGCCTGGCGCGGCGGCTGGGCATCGTCGACCGGCCGGCCGAGCACAAGGCGGCGCAGGCACAGGTGGACGCGCTGGAGATCAAGACGCCCTCGCTCGATCAGCTCGTCCGCAACCTCAGCGGCGGCAACCAGCAGAAAGTGGCGCTCGCCAAGTGGCTCGCCTGCGGCGCGCGTGCCCTGATCCTGATGGAGCCGACGCAGGGCATCGACGTCGGCGTGAAGTTCGAGATTTACGAATTGATCGCGCGCCTGTCGCACGAAGGCGTCGCCATCCTGTTGATCTCGTCCGAACTGCCGGAGATCCTCGGCTTGGCGCACCGGATTCTCGTCATGCGCGCCGGTCGCGTGGCCGCCGAGCTTCCGGGTGACCAGACGAACGCGGAGGCGATATTGCGCTACGCGCTGGGGGAGAGTGTGGATCGTAGTGATCAGTAACCAGTGATCAGTCATCAGTCATCAGTAATCAGTGACCAGAGGTCAGTGAATTATGCACCATCAACCTATGCGATAAGCAATACGCGATATGCGATACGCGATATGCGATACGCGATATGCGATATGCGATACGCGATATGCGATACGCGATATGCGATACGCGATACGCGATACGCGATATGCGATACGCGATATGCGATACGCGATATGCAACCGAGGAGCGACACTCATGGACGACAGCAAGCTGCGTGAAACCGGTTACCGCGTGAAGCGCTGGGGAATTGACGATGCGCAGGCGAGCCGGCTGGTCGAGGCGACGTCGGAATACCCGATCATGTATCAGGCGCTCGGCACCGATCCGAAGACGAGCCACCCGTTCAACTTGTACTATGACATCCGCGCGCAGCCCAAGGCGCTGACAGACACGCTCGTTCAGAACGAGAGATTGATTGCCTCGATCGCCGAGGAGATGATCCGGCGCGACATCCGGCGCGTCGTCGGATCGGGACTGGGCACGTCGCAGTTCGTCGGGCAGGTGGCGGGCAACGGCTACTGGAAATTCGCCGGCATCGACGCCGATCAGGTGGACGCGGTCGAGTTTCAACTGTACGAGCGGCCGTACGATTGGGGGAAAACGGCTTTCCTGGCCTACTCCGGCAGCGGCTCGACGACCGACTCGAACCGCGCGGTGCAGATCGCCAAGGAGCGCGGCGCGTACATCGTCGCCTTGACGTCGATCGCAGGCAGCCCGCTCAGCAAGATAGCCGACGTGAATATCGTGTGCGCAGGCGGATACGACACGGGCGGCTCGGATACGTTCCATTACACGACGCGCCTGGCCGCGTCGTTGATGCTGGCGCTGGAGATCGGCGAGCGCGCGCGGCCGGACGCTCACGACTACGTCGCGCTCAAGCGGCAGTTGCGCGAGGCGGGACAGCGCATGGGCGAAGTCCTCGAGCAGGTCGACGCGCGCTGCCGCTCGATTGCGAAGCGCCTGAAGCGCGCGCGGGCCGTGCTGGTCGTCGGCAGCGGGCCGCACCTGGGCACGGCGGAGGAGATCGCGCTCAAGTTCGACGAGATGTGCCACATCCCGGCGAAGGCGATGAGCTGGGGCCGGCACATCCACGGCGCGCTCGGCCTGACCGACGAGCGCATACACACGATCATCGTCGCGCCGCCGGGCGAGGCCTACGCGCGCCTGATCGACATCGCCCGCGTGACGCAGATGCTGAAGACGCCGTCGGTCGCGATCGTGACCGAAGACGACGAAGAGATCGCCTCTCGCGTCGACGACGTGGTGCGCCTGCCCGAGATGGAGGAGACTCTGTTCGGCGTGATGGCGATCCTGCCGGGACAGTTGCTGCCGTATTACTGCGCGGTCGAGCTGGGCGACGTGAACCCCGACTGCCAGCGCAGCGACGTCCCCAAGCACGCTCGCGTGTGGCATATGATGTTCCCGCCCGGAACACATTGACAGTGACCAGTGATCAGTGACCAGTAACCAGTGGCCAGTAACTACTGATCACTGATTACTGATTACTGATCACTAATTACTTCGTGAGGTGTGACCATGCCTCTCGACGTGGTCGTCATCGGCCCGCTCAACGTCGATCTGCTGATAACGGGCAGTGCGCCGACAGACATGGACGAGCTCACGCGCTGGGCAGGCCCGTCGAACGTGATGCTGGCCGCCGCCGGGTCGGCGGGCTACATCGTCCAGGACCTGGTCAGGCTCGACCTGCGCGCCGGCGTGGTTTCCGTGCTCGCCGACGATCCGTTCGGCGACGCCGTGCTGCGCGTCCTGCGCGAATCGGGCGTCGACGCGGCTCGCGCTGCACGCGAGCCGGAAACGCTATCCGGCATCGGTATCTACATGCTGCTGTTCGGCAGCAAGAAGCGGCCGCTGACGTATCGCCTGCCGACGCACCGGCCCTGGCCGGTGGCGTTCGCGCCCGGCGACCTGGACTACGTGTTCGGCGCGCGGCATCTTCATTGCGCAGGCTATCTACATTTCCCCGACATGTGGAGCGACCGCATGGCCGACCTGTTCCGGCAGGCGAAAGCGCGCGGGCTGTCGACCTCGCTTGATCCACAGTTCGTGCTCTTCCCCGTCGATACGCCGTGGATGGAGCCGCTCGTCGACTTACTCAGGTTCACCGACCTCTTGATGCTCGACGAAGACGAAGCGCGGCAGGTGGCGCAGACGGACGATTTGCGCGTCGCCGCCCGCGTGCTGCGCGACGCCGGCCCGCCGGTGGTGGTGATCAAACGCGGTGCGCAGGGATCGCTCGTGCATACCGGCGAACGCACCTTCGAGCAGGCGGCGGTTACGGTGCCGGAGGAAGAAATCGTCGAGACGATCGGCGCAGGCGACGCTTTTGACGCCGGGCTGATCGTCGGCCATCTGGCCGGCTGGCCGATCGAGCGCAGCGCGCAGTTCGCCACGCTCGCCGCCGCTTCGACGCTGCGCGGATCGGGTGGCACGCAGAGCCTGGCCTCGCGCGCGGAGCTTGAGCGCGCGCTGCAAAGTACCTCTGGCGATTAAGAGCAAGGCTATGAAGAGCCTGGACGATGTGATTCGAACGATCGTCCGCCTGCGTGAAGCTGGCTCAGCCCAGATCACGCTACTGGCGGTATGCCCGAACTCGGCTGCTGTGCTCGAAGCGGCGGTGAAAGTCGCCGCGCTCAATCACATGCCGATGCTGTTCGCAGCCACGCTGAACCAGGTCGATCGGGATGGCGGCTACACCGGTTGGACGCCGACGCAATTCGTCTCCGAGATGCGTGCTTTCGCCAGGAAATACGACTGCACAAGCCCGTTGTATGCGTGCCTCGATCACGGCGGGCCGTGGCTGAAAGATCGGCACACGCTCGACGGCCTGTCGTACGAAGCGACGATGTTGGAAGTGAAGCGCAGCCTGACGGCCTGCCTCGAAGCAGGCTACCAACTGCTGCACATCGACCCGACGGTCGATCGCCGCTTGCCGCCCGGTCGGCCCGTGCCGGTGCAAGACGTCGTCGATCGAACGATCGAGTTGATCGCGCACGCGGAAGCAGAGCGGCGGCGTCTCGGCCTGCCGCCGGTCGCCTTCGAGGTCGGCACGGAGGAAGTGCACGGCGGTCTCGTCGATTTCGGCGCGTTCGAGTCCTTTATCAAGAGCCTGCACGCTGGGCTGGAAGCGCAGGGTTTGTCGCACGCGTGGCCATGCTTCGTCGTCGCGCAAGTCGGCACCGACCTGCACACGGCGTTCTTCGACGCGACCACCGCTCGGAGGCTCACGTCGATCGTCGCGCCGATGGGGACGCTGCTCAAGGGGCATTACACGGATTGGGTGGAGAATCCAGCCGAATATGCGGCCAGCGGCATGGGTGGCGCGAACGTCGGGCCGGAGTTCACCTCGGAGGAGTACCTGGCGCTGCGCGATCTGGAAGCGAAGGAACAGGCGCTGTGCCGCAACCGGCGCCTCGGGCCGTCGCGTTTCACGCGCGCGCTCGAGAAGGCCGTCGTCGATTCGGGCCGCTGGAAGAAGTGGCTTCAACCCGAGGAGCGCGGGCTCGATTTCGACGCGCTCTCCGGCGAGCGCCGCTCGTGGCTGGCGCAGACCGGCGCACGCTACGTCTGGACGCATCCCGATGTCGTCGAGGCGCGGCGCAGGCTGTACTCGAATCTAGAGGTAGTCATGCCTGATCCGCACGCGCAGGTCGTCGAGCGCATTGCGCGAGCGATCGACAAGTACGTCCTCGCCTTCAACCTGTTCGATTCGCTGACACTGCTCGAAGCGGTTTAAGGTAAGTGAGGGACCTCGCCGCCTTCGAACCGCACGTTGCGCCGAATCCGATCGTCGAGAAGAGCCGACAGCTGCTCGGCGCTGGTGACGTTTAGACGCTCGACCTCGCGCTAATTCGCGATGATTTTTGGACGCAGATTTCGCAGATGAACGCAGATAAGATCAAAATCAGCGAAATCTGCGCGCTTCGCGTCTGCGTCCGAAAACCTTTGGCTGCGGCGCGCTTCGCAGAGCCGCGCTATGCAAGCCTTTACGATCTCGGTGCGCTCAGGCGCTGAAACCAGCTCAGGAAGAGCGTGAGACATCCTCTGTTTCGAACGGTGTTCGGGTCGACGACGTACGTCCACCAGTTGTTGCGGATGCCGTCCGTCTCGCCCCCGGCGTGTGGCAGGCGCTCGAGCCACCATAGATGGTGCAGGCGCGTGTCGCCGTTCCCCCAGTCGCGGCAGTCGACCATGCGCCGCGCGCCGGTCAGGTTGGGAAAGTTCAGCCAGTCGTCGCAGTCGCTCGACACCGGGCGCAGGTTGCCCCAATCGTAGTCGCGCTCGCTGTTCGGAGCGAAGTGCACGTTGCCAGCCGCGGCGCGCCCGGGCGCGATCTTGTCGTAGCGCGAGAAGCGCTCCCACAGGTTACGCTCGCCCGTCACGCCTTCGTACACCTTCGCCATGATGGCCTCGGCGCGATGACCGAGGTCTTCCAGCATTTCGCCCACCTCGCGCTCGTAGCTGAAGCCCATGATGACGAACCGCCGCTCGCTGTGCTCCGTGCCCTTCACCGGCGGCGAGTTGCACCAGAACGCATCGCGCCCGCACATGGTCGACTCGTAGTAGCCGGCGTACGGAAAGCCGATCAGCCACACCTCGTCGATCTGGTTGGCCGCGATCTTCTCGATCATGCGGAATTCGCGGATGAGCGCAAGGTAATCGATGGCGTCAGGCTCGTGAAAGCCACGCTGCTCGCGTATACAGCGCAGGTACGACGCGGCGTCGTAGCGGAAGCCGTCGATTTTCGCCGGAAAGTCGTCGACTTCGATGCGCTCGACGATGCGGTACTCCACATGGCCGTGACTGGCCCGTCGCACGTCGCGGATGTACTGGTCGGCCAGCGCGTCCGGGTCGTTCCAGCCCAGCGCCTGGGAGAGCTTGGCGCCCTGCTGCGGATCGACGACCGGATTGTGGATGATGAGCAGCGCTCGCGGAGCGACCACGGCACACCTCGGTCATCAAGGATAATGGACGCCGCAAGTATAGCGCGTGCTGCGCTGAATCTCAAGCATCTGCCTGGTTCTTGCGCAGCCTGTGAGCGATGGTAGAATGTTCATACACTAGGAGAGCATCCCCTCACCGGAAAGAAGGTTCCATGCCGATCCGGATTCTGCTCGCCGACGACCATAGCGTGGTGCGTCAAGGGCTGCATATGTTTTTGAGCCTCGACCCGGAGCTAGAAGTCGTCGGCGAAGCCGCCAACGGGGCCGAAGCCGTGCATCTGGCCGAGGAGCTGAAGCCGGACGTCGTGCTCATGGACTTGATGATGCCGGTGATGAGCGGGCTGGAGGCCACGGCCGCCATTCGCGACAAGGGGCTGCCGACCCGGGTCATCGTGTTGACCAGCGTCTTAGAGAATTCGGCCGTGACGGCGGTCATCCGCGCCGGGGCCATCGGTTACCTTCTGAAAGACACCGAGGCCGACGACCTGCGCCGGGCCATCAAGGCGGCCACGGCGGGACGGGCGCAGTTGTCGCCTCAGATTGCCGCTCGCCTGCTGGCCGAGACGCGCGCCCAGGACAGCTTCGAAACGCTCACCGATCGCGAAAGCGAGGTGCTGCGCCTGGCGGCGCAGGGCCTGTCCGATCAGGAGATTGCCGCCAGGCTGGTCGTGAGCGAGCCGGTCGTGCACTCCTATATCGGCGATATTCTGGACAAGTTGCGCCTGGCCAACCAGGCGCAGGCAGCGCTGCTCGACTTCTCCAACCAGTTGCTCGACCGCCCTGATCCGGTGGCGCTCACGAACTACCTGGTGCAGGAGATACCGCGCCTGCTGCACGTCGACGCCTGCGCTCTGTTGCTCCCTGGGAGTGAACCCGGTTATCTCAACTTCAGGGCCGCCAGCGGTTGGCATCGAGACCCTGTGGCCGAGTGCACCCGTCTGCCCTTCGACGAAGGCAACGGCCCTGGCTGGGTCATGCGGTCCCGGCAGCCCTGGCAGGCAGAAGACCTCACCCGCGTAGATTCGGCGTCCTGGGCGTCGGATTGCTGGCGGGCGGAAGGTTTTCGCGGACATGCGCTGATCCCTCTCCTGACGGAAGGCCGGGCCATCGGCGTGCTGGCGCTCAGCAGTCGCCAGCCGAGATTGTTGGACGACGACGAGGTGCGCTTCCTGCGTCTGCTGGCTAATCAGGCAGCTCTGATCATCGAACAGACGCGGCTGCACCAGGTCGAGCTTCACCAGCAGGATCTGGAAGGTGATCTGGCCGCAGCCCGGCAGATCCAGCTCGGCTTGTTGCCGGAGTCCTGCCCTCGCGTGACGGGCTGGGAGTTCGCGGCCGCCTACCAGGCGGCCCGCCTGATCGGCGGTGACCTGTACGACTTCATCGAATTTCCCGGCGCGCCTGCGCCGACTGGGGGGACGCCGACCGGAGGGACGCCGACCGGAGGGAGGCGGATCGGCGTGCTCATCGCCGATGTCTCCGGCAAGAGCACGCCGGCGGCTCTGTTCATGGCCCACAGCCGCGCCGTCATTCGCGCTACTGCGCTCGGCCAGCCCAGCCCGGCGCTGACCTTCAGCCAGGCGAATGACTTGATTCAGAAAGACAATCAGACCAGCCATTTTGTCAGCGCCTTCTATGCCATCCTGGATACCGGCAGCGGTCGTTTGACTTACGCCAACGCAGGCCACCCGCGGCCGCTGCATTGGCAGGCTACGACAGGTCACTTTCAAGAGCTGGCGGGCCGAGGCATGGTGTTGGGCGTGTCCGACCGAAGGGTCGAGTACGAGGAGCGCCAGATCGACCTCGCCCCGGGCGACTTGCTGATTCTGTACACCGACGGCATCAGCGAGGCGGTGAACATCGATCTGGAGCTGTTTGGGCAGGCGCGGCTGCTGGAGACGGTGGCAGCCGCTTCGTCGGGCAGCCCTCAGGAGGTCATTGAGGCCATCCTGGCCGCCGTCCAGAGATTCACCGGCGAGGCGCCGCAAGCGGACGATTTCACACTGGTCGTCGTGAAGCGATTCGCCATTTGAAATTTGGAGTTTGAAAGGCAGGTACCCTGATGCCCATTCGCATTCTGCTGGTTGACGATCATAGTGTCGTGCGCCAGGGGCTGCGCATGTTCCTGGCGCTCGATCCGGAGCTGGAGGTGATCGGCGAGGCGGCGGACGGCGCCGAGGCCGTGCGCGTGGCGCGCGAGTTGAAACCCGACGTCGTCCTGATGGACATGCTGATGCCGGTCATGGACGGCGTCGCCGCGACGGCGGCCATTCGACGCGAGCTTCCCGACACAGAGGTCATCGCGCTGACCAGCGTGCTGGAGGACGAGAAGGTCATCGGCGCCGTGCGCGCCGGAGCGATTGGCTATCTGCTGAAGGACACCGAGGCCGACGATCTGCGCCGGGCTATCAAAGCTGCCGCCAATGGTCAGGTGCAACTTTCGCCGAAAGCTGCCGCGCGCTTAATGCGCGAGGTGCGCGCTCCCGATAGCCCGGAGGCGCTGACCGAGCGTGAGACCGACGTGCTCCGCCTGCTGGCGCAAGGGAAATCGAACAAGGAGATCGCCCACCAACTGAGTCTCAGCGAGAAGACGGTCAAGACCCACGTCAGCAACATTCTCGCCAAGCTCGGCGTGCCCAGCCGGACACAAGCCGCTCTGTACGCCGTGCGCATTGGGTTGGTCTCGATTGACTCGGCATCGTAACTGCTCACCCGCGCTTCGGAGTTGTCCACGAAGCCACACGAAGCGACACGAAGTTGAAGATTCTTTCGTGAAGATTCGTGTGAATTCGTGGAAGAAAGAGGATACGTATTACACTGTGCGCGCGACACCCCGAATAGCCGCGAGCAGCGCTTCTTCGCCGGCGTGCTTGCTGACGAAGGCGGCCGCGCCGGCGTCCTTTGCGCGCGCGTGTGTGGCGGAGCTCTCGTGCACCGTCAGGATGACGACGCAGCAGCCTGGCTCGATCGTGCGCAGCGCTTCGGTGGCGGCGATCCCGTCCAGGCGGGGCATCTCGATGTCCATCACCACCACGTCCGGGTGCAGCTCGTGCACTTGCCTGAGCGCTTCCACCCCGTCCTTCGCTTCCCCGATGACCTCCAGGTCCGGCTCCAGCGCCAATCGCATGTTGAGTCCCTGACGAACAGCCGGCTGGTCATCCACCAGTAAGATTGTGATCATGTCCTTTTCCGATCTGGTAGAGAGTTGGCTTCCCGGAACTCGCCGTCCGACGGTCTCGTGGTCGGCCACTCTCCCCTCTCCTGCTGCTTGCGCCCCGCCCAGCGGGGTCGTCTGCGACGGCCTGCCCTCGCCTGCCGTGTGCGGGGGGAGGGGGGCCGGGGGTGAGGGCCACGGCAAGCGGCGAGGCTCAACCCTGAATTTCTCGCATTCTATGCCGTCTCAGCCTGGCCGTCATGGCGGAAACGTTGGAAAAGGCGTTCGGCACTTGGGGGGAAGAGGTGGGTCGGCCAAAAGATGTAGGAGGAAGGGTGTGGCCTTGCAGATTCTGGCGAGTGAATCTGGCCGATGGGAATGGTCGCGGTCCAGCCGTGCTTGGCGGCGAATTTGCGCGAGAGGCGGACGAGGCTGTCGATATGACGGGGCCGCGGGAGAATGAGGCGCACCGCCGGCGTGCCCTCGCCTCGCTGGAAGGCCGCGGCTAGTTACTGCCGTCGGCTTCGATGCGCCGGCGCAGCGCGCGGCCCTCGATCGGTGTGACGATCCGGCGTAATTCGGACTCGCGATCTCCGATTGGAGTCGCCTCGCCTGTCGGCCGGGGTGTCGTCCTGGCCTGGTTGGCGACGATCAGCACGACGGCCGTGACGATGACCGCTGCCGCAACGAGCGTGCGCGGCGTCAGCGATTCGCCTGCTAACGTCCAGCCGAGGAAGACGGCGACCACCGGGTTGACGAAGGCATACGTGGAGACGCGCGCCGGCGTGCTGACGCGCAGCAGCCAGACGTAAGCCGAGAACCCCACGAGCGATCCGAAGACGATCAGGTATCCCAATGCCAGAAGCGAGCGCGGCGATACCTGATCCAATCGAAGCTGGCCCGCTTCTCCGGTCAGCAGCCCGGCGACGAGCAGCAGCGCCCCGCCCGCCAGCATCTCCATCGCCGTCGCCAGGAGCGGCTCCGGCGGCAGTTGAGCCTTGCGCGAGTACAGCGATCCGATAGACCATGACAGCGCGGCCAGCACGAGCACCAGCACGCCGAGCGAGTTCACATTGTCGCCGCCCGCCGATTCCCCCGGACTCACCATGAACACGATACCGAGCAGGCCCAGAACCAGGCCGAGCGTCACGCCGAGATTCGGGCGAACCTTGTCGCCTCTCAGCCAGTTGAGCAGCGCCATCCACAGGGGCACCGTCGCAATGATCAGCGCCGCCAGGCCGGACGGTATCACCTGCTCGGCCCAAATGACGCCGCCGTTGCCGCCGAGCAGCAGCAGACCGCCGACGACGAAGGCCGACCGCCAGTGGACGCGCAATATCGGCGTCGCGCGCTGCCGCCGCGTCAAGGCGTACAGGATGGCGCCGGCGATCAGATAGCGCGCTCCCCCCATCAGGAATGGAGGCGTCGTCTCGATGGCGAAGCGAATCGCAAGGTAAGTCGATCCCCAGATCGTGTAAATGGCCGCGAAGGCCACCAGCACGCGCCAGCGTGATGGGATACTCGATAAACTAAGCTTGGTCATTCCATCTCCCTTGTAGTCATGTGAACTTAATTACGCGCATCGGCCACTTGCCTCGGTTGCGGCGCAGGTAGTCGTCGCGGTGTCGGGCGAACTCCGCGTCTAGCGCCGACAACGGTTGCGAACGGCCGTCCAGCACGACGCCCGGGTCGATCGTTCGCAGTTTGGTGCTCACTCGGAACGTGGGCGCAGTCTCGTCCCACACGAACTGCGTGTCCGGCGAGATGAGGCTCAGCTCGCTCTGAAGTTTCGGATGGCTTGCGGCGTGCAGCTTCGCCCACAACTGCCCATCCGTGCCCCAGATGTCCGCTTCGGCGATCGCGCCGGTTTCCAATCCCGTTCTGACGGCGCGGGCGGTCAGCTCGTACAGGCCGACCTCGCGGAAGTTGGCCCAACTGGCCCGATCGGCGGCGATGTAGGTATAGCCCATCCAACGCGCGACGTCGATATCGTCGGCGGCGATGCGGTCGTCATGTACGACCAAATGCTTCAGGACACGCCGCACATCCTCGTCAGTGGACAAGCCCAGGTCGCGGCTGTCGCGCAGGAAGTAGTCCAGCCGGTCCGCGCACAGCGCCGGCGCAGGCTGTTCCAGCAGCGGGAAGTCCGCTTCGTGCAGAAAGTCGCGCCAGTCGAAGCCGTGCCGCGCAAGGATTGCGGGGACGTCTGTCCCGGCGAGGTATTCCTCCTGCACCCCCTCGTGATAACTCTGGCTGTCGTGCCCGCCGAACACGTAGTCGATGACGTGGCTGAATGCCGTGTGGCTGACGTCGTGCAGAAGCGCGGCGATTTGCTCCTCGAGCGACGCGCCTAGACGCCTCACCAACAGCATCACTCCGGCGGAGTGCTCGAAGCGGGTCGTGGGACGCGTGATCCCGATCAGCCCGCTGATGCCGTGCTGCAAAACGCCGTGCAGTCTCTGCACGGCAGCCGAATGCACCAATTCGACCAGGATCGGCTCACCGATCTCGGCCGGGCCATATACCACATCGTGATGCAGGATCAATGGGCCTCACATGTCACGAACGGGCACTTCATAGTGGATCACCGTGGGTTCGAATTCTAACAGAAACTCGCGATCCTCGGGATAGTATCGGGCCTTGTCGACTTCAGCTCCGGCGAAGCGTTTCACCGCGTCCATGGAGTCCCAGAGCGAGATCAAGAGGAAATGAGCCACATCTTCCTCCGTTCGCCTGAGGACGTACACGCCGCGATTGCCCGGTGTCGCGCGGAGGTCGCGGACTCCAGTCTGGTTCAGAGTGTCCAGGTAAGCGTCCGCCTTCGACGCCGGAGTGACGCCGTGCCACAATCTCGCGATCATGTGATGCTCCTTGTGCTGCGCCGTCTGATGACGAGCGCCGCCGTGACCATCATTTGCCTGTATGGCGCCGTCTCCTGCTTCGCTCGTGCGCAGCGCGTCCGCGCTGTTGGACGAGTGTCCCAGGGCATAACTGATTGTATGTCAGGGCTAGGTGCCTGTCCTGATGAATGAGTCGGAATCTTGCGCGACGTTCGATGGATGGGAAAGCTCAGCCGAAAGATGTAGTCGGGCTGAAGGTGTACCCGATCGCGCGGGCGACAGGCAGTAGCTGTTCAATCACCATCACCCCGCGCAGCAACTCAGCTTCGCCACGTCCTTCTCGAAGGCGAGCGCTGCCAATTTCAGCCCCTCGGCGTTGGTCAGGTAAGGGAACATCGTCTCGCGCAGTTCGCGCACGCTGATACCGAAGCGGATCGCCAGCACGGCCGTCTGGATCATCTCGCCCGCTTCCGGCGCGAGGATTTGCACGCCTAGCAACTGGTCATTCGCCGCATTCGCGACGAGTTTGATTAGCCCGCGTGTGGGACGTGCGACATACGCTGCGTGCTCACCTTCACTTCGTAACCCTGCTCGCGCTCCGGAGTGATTTTTATTCGCCCGTCTTAATGGCCAGTTCCGCACCGATCGCCTTCGCTGCGCTCTTCACCGCCTCGCTCAGTGTCGGGTGGATGTGAATAGACTTGGCAATGGGTTCGGCCGTACCGTGGTTGTACATGGCCGTCACCACCTGATGGATCAGAATGTCGGCGTGCGCGCCGAGGATGTGCGCGCCCAGAATCTCGCCAGTCTTCCCATCGACGACGATTTTGACGAAGCCCTCCGTCTGGCCAATGGCCTTGGCTCGGCCGGTATGGGCGAATAGGTGCTTGCCAACCTTTACCTCGTGCCCGGCCTCGCGCGCCTCACGCTCGGTCAGACCCACGCTGGCCACTGCCGGTTCGGAGAATACCGCGCGCGGCACGACCCGATAGTCGATTTTCTTCTTCAGCCCACGCACGGCATTGAGTGCAGCAATCGGCCCGTCGTAGGTGGCTCGATGGGTGAACATTGCCCCGCCGTTCGCGTCGCCAATCGACCAGATGTTGGGCGCAGTGGTTAGCAGCGTATCGCCCACCCTGATGACTCCGCCCTCCAATTCCACACCAGCCTGATCCAAGCCAAGTTCGTCCACCCGGGACACGCGTCCACCAGCGAACAGGATGACGTCAGCTCTGAAGCGCCGCTCTTCGCCACCGATCTGTGCGACAACGACCTTCTCGCCTCCCTCGCGCTCAGCGCGTAAAACCGGCGCGCTCGTGTACAGGTCAGTCCCTTCGGCACGCAGCACCTCGGCCAGAGCGGCGGAAACTTCCTCGTCCTCGTGAGGCATGACGCGCCGTGCACGACCGAGCATCGTCACCTTCGTCCCGAACCGCGCATACATCTGCGCGAACTCTACGCCGATATAACCTGCGCCGATCACGATCATAGACGCCGGCAGCCGTTCCAACTTGAGCGCCTCATCGTTAGTGATGTACCCGACCTCCGCAAGGCCGGGAATGTCCACCGTCGCCGGGTGCGCTCCGACGGCCAATATCGTCTTCTCAGCCGTAATTTGTCGGCCATCCACGCGGATGTCCACGGGGGAAGTCAGTTCCGCATGGCCCGTGAAGAAGGTGATGTGCTTGTTCCTTCGGAGTGCAGTGTAAATGCCGTCGATGATACTTTTGACGATGGCGTCTTTGCGAGCGACGGCAGCCGCGAGGTCGAAGGTGACGGCATCGGGGTTCACGCCGCGCACGCCGAACGCGTGCGCGCGGTGTTTGACCAGATGCATGACTTCGGCAGACCTTAACAAGGTCTTGGTGGGTATGCACCCTTCGTTCACTCAGGTGCCGCCGACCTCGTGCATTTCGATCAACGCGACCTTCGCACCGAGGTTGGCGGCCATGTGGGCGGCGGGCAGTCCACCCTGCCCACCCCCGATGACGGCGATGTCGAATTTATCCATAGGGGAGTCTCCTCTGGCTGATAGCAGATAGCGGATGGCTGATAGCGCATGGCCGACAGCTATTGGCTATCAGCCATTTGCCATCGGCCGTCTGCTACTGCGCCGGCTCGGTGAGTTTGATTAGCTCGAGACAGACGTGCCCCACGCCGGTCTCAAAGGAATTGTCACAATACGGGCACACTGCTCCGAATGATTCTTTACCGGCTGCCACGTAGCAGCATCCAACGGGGCAGATGTGAATCGTCCTTGGACCAAGCAGTTCAGTGCAATAGGGACATGTCTTCTGAAGCGGAGTCTTGCGATTGGTCGCCATGCCTCGCTTTGGGGATGATGCGCGTTTCATGTGATGCTCCTTCCACAAGCCAACAAAGACTTCCTCAGCCGATTTCGCTTTGGAAGCCTTTGCTGGCCGTGGTGTGAACGCAGAAGATGTGTGCCGCTCGAATTACTTGACGACCTGAGCATAGGCGTGATAGCGGGCACGCCCGGCCTGCTCGTCGAACTGGCCCTCCCAGACGCCAAGCGCGGTGTTTAGCCAGATATAGCGCTCGTCCTGGGTACTAAACTGAAGCGCCATCGTCAGACGCCAAAGATGCGGATAATCCTTATCGTATCCCCGCAGGCCGTACCCCTTCGCATCGAACCAGATCTGCGCCCCATCCTCTGTCTCGATGACGCCACCTGGATGGGTCGTGCATAGATGCTGACCGGGCGCAGGCTGGATACCGGCTTTCACCAGCAGGTAGGCGCAGTCAGCAGAGTACATCGACCAGCGGATGGTCCCTCGGATCTTCGCGCCCGTGACCGTTCCCTCGCCGCTGCCGATCAGATCGCCCTCCCGGTTCTCGTCTGGCACGACGACATCCATGTCCGACTTGTACGCCAATTCTGCGTCGAACAGGTGCTCAAGATGCCGCTGGGCCTGCTCTGCGTAGAGGAGGACCCTGGCCCACACCTGCCGTCCCAGTTCGAAGCCATCGTCCACCGAGAGGATGACGATGCCGTCCCGACCAGCAGCCCAGCGCTCGGCTTCCGCCTGCGAGGCGAAGAAGTGGATGTGCTCGCAGAAGGTGTTCCAGATCGCCTCGACGGAGGCCATATCCTCTCGTGTCGGATCGACGATAACCATTGAGACTACTGCGCTGGTCGGGCTTACATTCTCCACTCGCTCCGGGCTTACCGTCAGCCGCACCTTCTGTTTGGAAAGCGGCGAATACGACTCGACAGTGGCCGTCTGCTGCAGCAGGGAGGGCAGGAACAGCGTGTCCTCTGCGCACCAGGCTGACAGTGACACACCGTTGACGTACAGTCGATGCGGGTGATCGTTCAGCGACAGCCCCATGATGCCGACGATGTTGTCAGCGCCGTCCCGTTCGGTAATCTCCCGCAAGAACGGGTGTGCCTCATCTCGACTGATCCCAATGTCGGCGGTCATCCGATCCACCTGCGCTCCGGTGACCGGGCGACCGGATGCCAGACTGCGCAAGACCCGGACCAACAGGCGCGAGTGATGTGGCCCGTAATCCAGCAGACTGGCCGCCATCTTCTGCGCCATTTCGTTGACGCGTGCGTTGTTCATCGTACACCCTCCTCACATCAGTTGGTTTGAGAAGAGCATACACCCTGCCCCCGGGGGGAGAGTCAAGAGGCAATTTCGTTTTAGCCGACCTGCGGCGCGGGTCTGATGCGTACAGCTCCAGGTCGGCTTGCCCTGTCAGCGCCGGAGCGTGAGCAACCTGGAAGTCGAGGATGCGGTGACGCAGCACCTGCAAGTCCGATATGCGCTCCTCGACGCGGGCCAGCACCTGGTTCAGCTTGTCGGCCAGGTGTGGGCCGATCGCTTCGCCGGGGTGCTCGCAGTAGATCGCGGAGACCTCCTGGATCTCCTTTAGCGTCAGCCCCAGCGAGCGCAGGCTGCCGATCACCTGCACGCACCACAAGGCCGATTCGTCGAACAGGCGATAGTTACTCTCGCTTCGGCCCAGCGTATACAGCAATCCGAGCCGCTCGTATTCGCGCAGCGCTTTGATCGACACGCCGCTGTGCCGGGCGAGTTGCCCGATGGTCATTGGTTTCGACGGCAACCTGTCAATTGTGCCCCGGTTCTCCGCAAGTTCGCGGCCGAGATAAGGTTCATTCGCAGGATTAGTCTTGGATGTGGGCATGAGTGGCTCTCCGATCGTGGGTATCACCTTCTTGGCGGGCCTACTAACCCATTGTCATGGTGATAGGCCGGGAACTCAGAATAACAAACACAAGCATCAATCTGGCTGAGAGCCACACAGTCCGGCGCTGACGGCGCAGGACTTGCGTCGATAAGTCCCCGGTGACTTCACGGATACCCGGCAACTGCCGGACGCTCGCAAGCGTGACCGCGAGTCAACCAGGTCAAGTCCAGCCGCGGACGTTGAAGCCCAGCCTCGTCTCAGTTCTAGATGGGGCCATAGATGTTGAGACGATGACGGGCGTGGGTGCAGGGACAGATGTGGGTGCCAGCACTGTTGGCGTGGAAGCGGTCGACCGGACAGTGCAAGCCGAAGCGATGATCGCGAGTGCGGACAGAAGCGTTGGCCGTTTCATGACCAATCATCCCGCTCTTGGACGGCTTGCGCTCGCCCCGCCCGAGAAGAAGAACATATTCGGGTAACTCGCCACTCGCTCCCCTACGGAAACAGCAGGCGCACGAACTGCTCCACGTTGAGCGCCGAATACAGGTTAAACGATCCGACCAAGATGAGCACGATGCTGGACACCAGTTTGATCTTGGGCGCGACGGCTTTCAGTTGTCCGATCAATGTCTGATGCGAGGCAGCGACCAGCCCGGAGACGACGAGCATCGCCGTGCCCATCGTGAGCGAGAACACCACAAAGGCGCTCAGGGTCGAGGCAAACCCACCCGACGAGAGAGCGCCAAGCATCAGCCCGGCCAGGATGGGACCGGTGCAGCCCATGCCGGCGGTGTTGTAGCCCAGACCGTACAGGTACAGGCTGGCCGCCGGACTCGACCTGCCCTCGCGGCGCGGCCGCGTGCGATAAGCCATCGCATCCAGGAAGGCGGGTTTCAAGTTCCAGCCGGCGATTTGTCCGATGCCCAATAGCACGAACACCAAGCCGACCCCACCTCGGAAAACGCGCACGAACAGGCTCGGCTGCGGGCCGGACACGGACAGTCCCTGGGCGATCCCAACCCCTAACGTCGCGATGATTACGCCCAGGATCAGGTCGAAGGTGACCACTCCCAGCGCAGCGGCCAGCCCCAGTTTCAACGCCCGGCCCCTGCCGGATTGTGCAGCATCCGGCTCCGGCCGAGCCAGGTAGTAAAACGAAAGATAGCCTGGCAGCAGCGGAAAGGCGCACGGGGAAAAGAAACTGGCAACGCCGGCAACGACAGCCAATGCGTAAAGGTTCAGCACGCTTAGGTCTGATGTGGTGGCAAAGGCGCGGAAGCCAAAGTAGCCGGCGACGATAAGCACCGCAAGAACGACCAGCAGTCCGACGTATTGCAACCGGGCCCATCGCGGATGGAAACCGGCTGTTGGGGTGCTCATGCGACCTCCACATGATAGCCGATCCAGTCCAGTTCAGCCTTGACCTTTTCGAGATCGACTTCGCTGGATGCTGGACTGATCTCGATCGTCTGGGCCTTCTGGTCGGCCTTGACCGATCGCACGCCGGGCAAGCGTGCGAGGGTGAATTCGATGGTGCGCTCGCATCCAGCGCAGTGCAGTGTTTGCTCACCGATAATTTTGAGCTTGAGGTGTTGAGTCATGGATGTTCTCTCCCTCGGGCAACGTTGCGCATTCTTCAAATCCATTACCGGTGGCCACCGGGCCAGGTCAGGATGGGCATATTTACAACAATGCCGGGGCGCGCGATCATAAGCTCGCCTCTAGACTCCGTCGCTCTCACTTCTTCTACGGAACGCAACTCTACCACTGTCACACCCTCTTTCCAGGTGACCAGGTTGATTGCCCGCAGCGGGCTATACCCCTCATCGCCCGGCACCGAATCGAATACATCGGGTTGAAAGCCAAAGGGACCATCGCCTTTGACGCCGTTGGTGAAGACGTAGACATTGGCCAGGAGCGATTCTGGCGTCTGAGCCAAACGAGGAACCAGCACAACCTGTGGCCCCATCATGCGGGTTAGCATATCCGCCACCTGCTGATCCGAAGCCTCGGTGTGGATGAAGAAAATCTCCTCTCCGGCAGAAAATCCCTTCACCGGTGGCACCAAATCCGTGGACTGGACTGAACTTGCCATGTCACCCATGCTGGCGACAGTGGCTTGAGGCGTAGCAGTTGGACTCAGCGTAGGTGATGCGGCTGACGAGCAGGCGGCGCTTAAGAGCGCCAGCACCATCGCTCCTATTACCAACTGTGTTTTCGAAATCATCTTCCATTCCCTTCACCCCGCGCAGCAGGAGAGCTTCGCCACGTCCTTCTCGAAGGCGAGCGCTGCCAATTTCAGCCCTTCGGCGTTGGTCAGGTAGGGGAACATCGTCTCGCGCAACTCGCGCACGCTGATGCCGAAGCGAATCGCCAGAACCGCCGTTTGGATCATCTCGCCCGCTTCCGGCGCCAGGATGTGCGCGCCGAGCAGGTGATCGGTCGCTGCGTTGCTCACCAACTTGATCAGGCCGCGCGTGTCACGTGCTGCGAGCGCACGCGGTACATGCACCATCGGCAGTGAACTGACCTTGACCTCGTAACCCTGCTCCCGCGCCTGATCTTCGGTGAGACCGGCCGAGGCGATCTGCGGATCGGTGAAGGTGATGCGCGGGATGTACGACACATCGTACGTCCGCCCGGCATTCGTCAGCGCGTTCTCGGTGGCCAGCTGGCCGGAATACGCCGCGACATACACGAACATGTCGCGTCCGGTCACGTCGCCTGCTGCATAGACGAACGGATTGTGCGTGAGCAGCAGGTCGTTAACCAGTATCTCGCCGCGTTTGCCGAGTTTCACACCCGCCTCTTCCAGACCCAGGCCGGCGGTGTTCGGGCGGCGGCCAGTGGCGACCAGCAGTTGCTCGGCCTCGAAGGTGACTTCGGCATCGTTCTTGATGCCGGTGAGAATGTAGCGGCCGTCGCGCCGTTCCACTCTGGTCGTCTTGAAGTGGGGCACGATGCGCAGACCTTCTTCTTCCAGATATTCGGCCAGTGCGGCGCTGATATCCGAGTCCTCAAACGGGGCGATGCGCGGCAGCACTTCGAGCACCGTCACGTACGTCCCGGCGCGTGCGTAAGCCTGCGCCAGTTCGAGGCCGACAGCGTTCGCGCCGAGGACGATCATCGACTTAGGCAATTCCTTCAGATCGAGTGCGGAGGTGCTGTCGAGGTAGAGGGCTTCGTTCAGGCCGGGGATGGACGGCGCCCACGGCTTTGCACCGGTGGCAATGATGATCTTTCCGGGCGCGTAACGTTTACCATCGATCTCCACGTCGTTCTTGCCGGTCAGCCGGGCGCGCCCCTGGATGTACGTGATTTCGGGATAAGCCGCCAGCACATCGGTATACTTGGCCTGCCGCATTTCGCTGACCAGTTCATCTTTGTGCGCGATGACCTCGGGCCAGTAAATGCTACCTGGCACAGTATGCACACCCTGGAAGCGATGTTGCCCCGCCAGGTGATGCAACTCGACCGAGCGAATGAGCGTCTTCGACGGCACGCAGCCGACGTTGACGCAGGTGCCGCCGATCGTGCCCGCCTCGACCAGCGCGACCTTGAAGCCGAGTTCCGCGCCTTTGATAGCCGCCGCGAAACCTGATGACCCGCCGCCGATGACCATCAGGTAAAAGGAATTCCCTGAGTTCCCATCGACTCCTGGCAAGCTCACGGGAACGAAGGAACTGAGGGAACTCCGGCGCGAGCGGACAGTGGCCGAGTAGCCGGCCTCGCGCACGGCAGAGGTCAGCGCTTCGGGTGTCACGTCTACTTCGGCAGTGACGCTCGCCCGCGCGGCCTGCCAGCCGGGCACATCGACATCCTGCACACCCGGCACGCTTTTCAAGGCTTTCGTCACGTGCAGCGCGCATGAGTCGCAGGTCATGCCGCGCACGCTCAATTCCAGTTTCTCAAGTTCAGCCATGTCTTGCTCTCCTATTGCGCCGAAGTGCGCGCATGCTAACCAGGTGGCACACACAGTTCCCACCGTCCACGTCGTCGGTGGGGAAAGTCAGTCCCGTAACAATAGAATACACCTTCCAGCCGCTGGAATGTCAAGAGCGAGGTAATTTCGTCAGATTCGCTGCAGAGACCGGTGGCTACGTGTGGAAAACCTTATCGGCTACCCCACCTTTTTGAGATACTCCCGAATCATGAGCGCCGCCGTCGCGCCTTCGCCGACTGCCGAGGCAGCCTGCTTAGTCGAACCGGTGCGCACGTCACCCGCCGCGAACACGCCCGGCAGCGTCGTCATCAACCGATCATCAGTCATGACGAAACCGTACTTATCGATCTCGGCTTTGCCCTTCAGCAAGTCGCTATTGGGCGACAGACCGATGAACACGAACACGCCGTCGTAGCGCCATTCTTTGATCTCGTCGGTCGCCCGGTCTTCGACGACGACGGCGCCGAGGCGATGATCTTTGCGCTTAAACTCTTTCACCGCGTGATTCGTCGTCACCGACATGTTGGGCTACTTGGCGACCTTATCTTGCAGAATCTGGCTGGCTTTCACCTGCGGCATGAACTCGACGATGTCTACCTGAGAAGCAAACTTCGTGAGGAACAGCCCTTCTTCAAAGCCGCTATTGCCTCCACCGACGACGAGCACCTTCTTGCCTTTGTAGAACGCGCCGTCGCACGTCGCGCAGAAATGGATGTTGGTGCCGATCAGGTCGTCTTCGCCCGGCACACCCAGCCGCCGGTAGCGCGCGCCGGTCGCCAGCAGCACCGCTTTTGTTTCATATTCCTGGCCGCTCGCCGTCGTGACACACACATACGGTCCATCAGGAGAAATGTCTGCGACTTCCTGCGCCTGCAAGATTTCAACACCGAAGCGGCGCGCCTGTCGAGCCAGCCGATCGGCAAACTCCGCGCCGGCAATGCCCTGGTCGAAGCCGGGGAAGTTGTCGAGCGTCTCGGTGATGCCGGCTTGCCCGCCCATGCCGGCTTTCTCGATGACGAGCGTGTCCATACCCTCGCGGGCCATGTACAGTGCGGCGGTCAACCCGGCCGGCCCGCTGCCGACGACAACGGAATCGTAGAAAGTGCGTTTGGCTTTCGTCTGCAGGCCGAGTTTCTCGGCAAGTTGTGCGTTCGAGGGTTCGACCAGGATCGAGCCGTCCGGGAACACGATGGTGGGAATGACCCGCATGCCGTTGTTCACCTTCTCGACGAAGGCCATCGCTTCGGCATCCTGCTCGATGTCGATGTTGACGTACGGCACGCGCTGCTCGCCGAAGAAGCGCTTGGCGCGCTTGCAGTCGGGGCACCATACGGTGCTGTAGACGATGATGGTGTTGGAGGTTGGAAGTTGGAGATTAGAGATTGGAGTGCTGTCGGTCATACGGGAACCTCAGGTGGACGGAGTGGAATGATGAAATCATCGGCAAACAGTCGATCGACTTCGATGCCGAGTTGTCGATACAGTTCCGGCGGCACACTGATGTCGGCCAGATACAGATCGCCGACGAACGGTCGAGCCTGCGGCGTCAGCAGTCCCGTCTTCGGCAGGGCCAGCGTCAGCGTCGCAGTCGCGCGAATGCACGGCGATCCCGGCTGCCCGGTGGTCGTATCAAGTCCGGATGGCGTGTCGAGCGCCAGAATCGGGCGGCCAGAGGCATTCGCTCGCTCGATCCACGCGGCGACCGCGCCTCGCGGGTTCCCGCTGAGGCCGTACCCGATCAAGGCATCGACGATCAGATCGGCCTGCGCCAAATCGGGATCGGCCTTCATCGCAAGTCCCATGACCTTCAGGATGCGCCATTGATGCGCGGGGACATCCGTGAGCCGCGCTGCGTCGCCGACCAGCTTCGCCTGCACGATCGCGCCGCGATTGTGCAGATGGCGCGCCGCGACCATGCCGCCGCCGCCGTTGTTGCCCGCGCCGCACAGCACGACGATGCGCCGCCCCACCAGCCCACCGCCCAGCATGCGACGTGCCTGCTCGGCCAGATCGCGCCCGGCATTCTCCATCATCTGTATGAGCAGGATGCCGTACGTCTCAATCATCAATCGATCGACATCGGTCATTTGCGTCGTGGTGAGCGCCGGCAAGAGGGCATGGCTCATCAGTGTCTCACCCGGCTACTGGCGCAATCTTCGCCAGCGAGAGGTCGAGACCGTGCGCCAATCGGTCTTTAGGTATATAACCGACGAAGCGATCCACTTCTTGTCCACCCGCAAACAGTATAAGCGTCGGGATGCCGTGAACGCCGTACGCTTGCGATACGTCGGGGTTCGCGTCCACGTCCAACTTGGCGAACTGAATCTGCCCGTCGTATTCGTCGGCCAGCGTGTCGACCACCGGAGCCAGCATCCGGCACGGTCCGCACCACGCCGCCCAGAAATCGACGACGGTGGGAGTCGAAGACTTCAGTACCTTCTCCTCAAAATCCTGACTTGTGACCTTGAGCGGCTTGGACATGATAATCACTCCTTCAGCGCACCGGCAGAATCTGCGCGAGATATTGCTCGATGGCCTCGCCTGTGAGCGGCCCGGCGTTGACGGCACGTACGCTGCCGTCTGCGTCGACGAATACTGAAGTCGGCAGGCCGAACAACGCGTACGCCTTGCTCACGCTGCCGTCTTCGTCGAGCAGCACTGGGAAGGGCATCCGAAATTCGTCCACGAACGCCCGCGCGTCGGTAACGGCATCTTGAAAGGTCGAATTGATCGCCAGCACTTCCAGGCCGGCGCCCTGGTGCGCCTGATATGCCTGAACGATTTCTGGCATCTCGGCGCGGCACGGCCCGCACCACGACGCCCAGAAATTGATGAATACCGGGCGGCCCTTGTAATCCGACAGGCTCACTTCGCCGCCCTCCAGCGTCTTGAGCGTGAAGTCCGGCGCGGATGTGCCCGGTCGCAGACCGAACCCCGCGACCGGCGCATTGGTCGGGGCCGGGTTCGGGTCGGGCGGTGAAGTGGGTATCGAAATTGCTGCTGGCGCGCAGGCCGCCAGCAACACAGCCAGCCCGACGAAAGCCATCCACACTCGCCGTTTCATTCAGTCCTCCTCGATTCGACGGCAGCCTGCCCGACGGCGTGGCCGCTCAGGTAGCCGATGTACGCCGGCACCAGCGGCAGCACGCACGGCGACAGGAACGACAGCAGCCCGCCCAGCACCGCGATGAAGAAGGTCGGGCTTGCCGCGCCGGCCAGTCCCTCGTCGAAGGTGGTGAGTTGCCCGCTCAACCGCGCGATGAGCGACGTGAGCGCGCCGGAAATCAGCAGCACGCCCAGCGCGATCAGAAACAGGCCGGTGATGATTTCGATCGCGTGTAGGTGGCGCGTTATCTTCCGCACGTGGACGCCAAGCCGGTCGACGAGTAGGCCCATGATCAGGAACGGCACGCCGAGGCCAATGGCGTAGCCAATCGCCAGCAGTAGCGACGCGCCGGTCTCACCCTGGAAACCCAGTTGCAGGATCGAACCGAGCACCAGCCCGATGCACGGTGTCCAGCCGGCGGCGAAGAACGTGCCCATCGCGAACGACGAGACGTAACCCAGTTCGGGCCGGCCCGCGAACTGGCGGCGCGTGTCGTAGTACAGGAAGGGAATCTTGAGCACGCGCATCGTCACCAGCCCGAACACGATGATGACGGCGCCACTGATTCGGGCGATTTCGAATTTGTACTGGATGATAAGCGCGCTCAGCAGCGTGAACGCGCCGCCGAACAGCACGACGAAGATGACCGAGAACCCCAGCACGAACGAGGTCGCATGTAGAAACGTGCCCAAGCGCTGGGCAGGCGAAACAGGCCGTGCCGTCGCCGAAAGCGTCGCGTGAGACATAACCGCGTTCCTCATAGCCCTGGCCATCAGGTCTCCTCTCCGTTCGCGTCGCGTGTATGCTTCCGTCAGCGCCCGAACAATTGCCGCAGAAAGCCGGGGCGTGACCGGTTCAGCCTCTTCAGCACCTCGCCGGGCCACGGCTCGACCATGACCGACGCGTCGGGAAAGATCACCGTCGGCACGGACAGATGCCCACGTGCCAGCGCGCGCAGCTCGCCTTGGTAGCGCGGATCGCCGTCGATCACGTCGCGCCACTCATGCGGGATGCGGTATTCGTGCAGCGTGTCCGCCAGCAGGCTGGCCTGCGGACAATAGACGTGACCGTACACGATCAGTCGCTCGCCGGCGCGAGGGTCATCCATACCGTCACCACTCCGATCAAAGTTTACCATTAATGGGCCGGGCCGGGCCGGGCGTGTGCTGCCCGACCCGACCCTCACACTGATCGGGTCGCGCCTTCAGCCGATAAACAATCCATACACCAGCGCGACGACCACGCCGTAGATCACGTGGCCGATCAGCCCACCCATGAAGGCCATCACACCGCCGTTGCTCAGCATGTACACGCCGGGCGCCTGAACCGTGCCCGCCTTGATGCCCTCGTGCAGCATCGGCATGCCGCCCATCACCAGTCCGGCGGCCAGCCAGTGAACGGCGCCGAACAGCGCGCCGCTGCCCACGCTGACCGATCCGACGCCTGCGCTCCACAGCGCGGCGTAGATGATGGCGAAGATCGCGCCCATCATGAAGTGGAGCACCCAGCCGAGCGTGTTGTTGCCATCCTTGCTGAACATGGAGCCGAGCATCTCCCAGATCGCCATCTTGGGCATGCCCATCCTGGGAGCCATCGCCATCACTATGCTGATGACGGCGGTTCCAACTATACCTGCCACGACTGCGCCTACGATGTTCATGTCTGCCCCCTGTGATATGAAAACAGATCTTTCATACCCTCTAGACGCCTTGAAGCGGGAGTTTCTTACACAAGTATTGAGGCATGCATTTTCTTTCGTGAGTGCGTAAGACTCCAGAAGCCGAACGCGTCTATATGGCAGACGGCGACCCACTACTTTCTTCTTCTCCTCCTGTGAGCGAGCCCCGGAGGGCGACCTTCGGGGCTCGGCGCATCTGGCACGAAAGGATTTGTACTCACTGCTGACTGAGCAGAAAGGCCACCAGGTCCGCGATCTGCTGCTCGGATAAACTCTTTCCAAAGTCCTGAGGCATGATATCCTTGAAGCACGTGCCAGTCGGGCAGTTGGAAGCGATAAACGCGTTCGGGGTCAGGATGGATTCGCGGATATAACCTTCGGCGTCTTGGGCCGAACCGGTGTACGTGGGATCACTGACTCGCGCAGCCGCTTCTGTTCCGATGTGCGTCAAGTTCGGGCCGATCTGCCCGTTAGACACGCCCTCGATCGTATGGCAAGTGGCGCAGGGCGGTTTCGCCTCGCTTGTGAACAGCGCTTTGCCCCGCTCGGGATCCCCCCTCGGTGTCGGGTTACCACCGCACGTAGCCAGCAGCACAGCCAGAACGACGAAGGCAGGCCCAAGTGTGTTCAGATGATACCGTCGATACGCTCTCATGTAACTCCTTGTGTGGAACGAGGAGGCACGGAGCGCTTCGCTCTGCCCTCCGTGCCTCCTGGCCTAAACTGACGTGTTTGTTGACGGCTGCATTAGCAGTCGGGAGCCGGCGTGACCATGAAGTTCTGATCGACTCCGGGTGCAACGGCCCCCCAGGGCGCCTCGAAGTTGCGCACCGCCACGTGCACGAACCACACGCCCTCCGCTCCCGGCTCGCCGCCGTGCGTGTCGTTCTGCAGATCGTGAAAGTGAGTGAAGCCCTTGCCGTATGCCTGCTCGACCCGTTCCTGGTCCGATTTGCAGAACTTGCCCGGAATGCCGAGCGCCACCCAGTTCAGATTCTCAGCCTGCGAGAGATCCATGTTGTCGAAGTGCGTCGCCAGGACCACCCCGCTGGGCAGCATGACCGCCCGATGGTCGGACATCGACGGCATCTCGACCGGTGTCATCAACGCTGTGAGTTGCTGCCAGAACTTCGCTGATTTCTCCAGCTCGGCCACCTGCGCCTTGAGGCTGGCGATCTCCTGATCTTTGGCCGCCACCTCCGACGCGGAGACTCCCGGTGAACAGGCGCTGGCCACGAGGGCCACAAGCGCGAATCCGGCGAACCACTTTCTGGCTTTCATCGTTGTTCCTCCTCCGTGGGATGGGTTATCGAGGCTGTGCCTCTGTTGATGCTGCGAGAGCGTGTCATGTTGCGAGCGTTGACCACCCCCTTTCAGATCGAATGTGCGATGGCGTGCCAGGCTGGCACAGTGTCTCCAGGCCGCGTGATCGGTGCCGCTCAAGGCTGAGATCTCACCTGTATCAATCTGCTTCGAGGTCTTCCATTTCGAGTGTAGTCGTGATGGCTACACAGCCGCCGATACTGCGCGCCACCGGGCAATAATCGGCGTGAAAGCCCAGCACGCGCTGGGCAGTCTCGCGTTCGGCCGGATCGATTTTCAGGTGGTAACGCACATGAATGCGCCTGAGAATCAGCACCTTGCCGTCCAACTCAACTTCGCCCGTCGCTTCCGACGTGAGCCGACCTTCGCCAGCAGGAATCCTGCGCGCTTCCAGCGCGCCGCCGAATGTCCCGGTGAGTCAACCGGCGGCGGCAGCTACGACATAATCGAGCGTGGCGGCATGCGGCTCGGAGACATCGGGGCTGATGCCATAGTGTTGGGCGATTTCGGAATGGACGCCGAAGCGAATTGGCTCTGTCTCCACGGGCAGATACGCGCGACGCAGCGGCCCTTTGACTCGCTCAATGCGCACATTGGACTTGTACACCACTTGACCCGGCATATTCGTTGCCTCCAACAAGTGGCCCGCCTCGCGCCCAAAATGATGTGGGACACGTGCATCGAGAGCGAGGCGGGTTGATTCAGGCTGAGTTGGGATAGTGTGCCTTTTTATAGACGCGCTTCAGGCGCGACATCTTACCTGTGAACTTGTGTTCTGCAGATACATGCTACAATTGCCACTGATGAAGGTATCGCCCGCCGCCCGCACGAATACGGATTGGCTGACCGACTTGCGCGCGCCCGGCCCGGCTCGCGAGGCCGCGCTCGCAGACTTGCGCGCGATCATCCTGGCCGGCCTGCCGTATGCCCTCGCCAACTGGCTGTCTGCCACCGATCCCCAATTCGACGCCCTGGCCGAAGACGTGACGCAGGAAACGCTGATGCGCGTGCTGGATCGTCTCGACACCTTCGAGGGTCGCAGCCAGTTCGCCACCTGGGTGCACAAGATCGCCGTGCGCGTCGCACTCACCGAACTGCGCCGCCGCCGTTGGAAGGATGTTTCGCTGGACGCCGTTCTCGCGTCTGACGAGGGATCCGCTGAGTCGCAGTCGATGGCGGTAGACGCATCGCCCAGCCCGGAGGCTATCCTCGAGCGAGCCGATATGCTGGCGCGTGTACAGCATATAATCCTGGCAGAACTAACCGACAAGCAGCGGCAGGCGATGATGGCGGTCGGTGTGAAGGGCTTACCGCTTGAGGAAGTCGCCCGCCGCATGCATATGGAGCGCAACGCGCTGTACAAGCTCATGCATGATGCGCGGCTTCGGCTGAAACGGCGACTGCTCCGTGAGGGGTTGACGCCGGAGGATGTGCTCGCAGTATTCGAGCGGCAGTAAGGAACTCGGTGTTAATCGCGTCTATGGGAGGAGAAAGGCGGCATATGAAGCAGATCATCCGCACACTTCGACGGTGGCTCAGACAGGCAAGCATGGTGTCAAGCAGACCTATGTCACCGGACGCCGTTCAGAAACTCGTTCGCGAACTGGAGCACACGCGGGACACTGAATACACGTGTGACGACGTGTTGCGCCTGCTCGACCAGTTCGCCGAGGCTGCCCTGCGCGGCCAAGACGCCGCCCGGCTGATGCCGCTCGTGCAGCACCATCTGGACAACTGCGTAGACTGCCGCGAGGAGTTCGAGGCGCTGATGCGCATCTTGCGTGCGTCGCCGGCGTTATGATGCCCGGGTAACTTCCATTGACGGATGCCATTGCGCGTTCCGGAACGGAGAGCGGCACAGGCAGCTTGCACCCGCACTCGGCGAAGATCGCCTGTACTTCCTCGAAACCGATCTCCTCTCTCTCCATCAGCACAGCCACAATCCGGTCGAGTACTTCGCGGTTAAGCCGCAGGGCCTCCCGCGTCAGCGTGTGCCGCTCCTCCAGCGGCTTGTGATCCACGTGCCCCAGTGCTTCACCGTAGCGCACAATGGACACCCGGCTGATGCGGTGTTCCGGCTGAAACACGCACGCCGCCAGCGCATGTCCGGCCTCGTGGTAGGCCACGCGCCGCCGATCTTCCGGGCGCATGTTGGCGATCGGCTGGCGCAGGCCGAGTGTCTGTTCGGGCATGGCCGTGCGAAAAGCCATGCGGGTTCACGCGCCGTGAGTAAGATGGGCACGCGAGAACGCATCTACAAGGCAAGAAGGGAGAGGAATAGATCATGTTTAGTGAGCCACTGGTCGTTTCAGCGCGCATAGCTTATTCGGAGCTATAAGCCAGGGCAGCACAGTGTTATCGTGTGCCGGCCGAACAGCCAGGCGCTCGCTGCCCTTTTTGTTTGCGGGTAAGACATGAGAACTCATCAGGCACCTATACGGCAAGGGATGTGAACCAGGAGAGCCACATGCAAGAGGTTGTCGGATTTACGACAGACAAAGTGAGAGAGGTTCGCTATGATGCACACACTTACTAATCGTTTTCATCCGACACACGTTCGCCCAGAGAGTTCGCTTGTGGCTGATGTGTGGAACCTGCAGCGGCTCAATCTGTTTGCGGGCCTCAAGCCGGAGACGATGGAGCAAGTCTTGCGCATCGTCAAGGTCAAACAAATCGCGCGGGGAGAGTTTCTCTTCCGCCCCGGCGATCCCGAGGATCGGCTGTATCTGCTTCATCATGGTCGAGTCAAGACCTACGTGCTCTCGGGACGAGGACAGGAAAAGATCATGCACCTCTTCTACCCTGGCGATGCTTTTGGCGGTCTATTGCTCGGCACGACCCACGGGGAATTGCCCTGGGCGCAGGCGCTGGATGACGTGATCGTCAGTTCCATAGATGAGGCGGCTTTCAAGCGCTTCATGCAGACGTTGCCCGATTTATGCATGAGCCTCTTTCGCTACATGGCCGTCCACCACGCCAACGACATGCGCCGCCTCGAAACGTTCATCCACACCGATGCCAGCCAGCGGCTGGTGCTCACCTTGCTCGAGCTGGGCGACCGGCTGGGATGCGCCGAGACCGAGTCTTTTGAACTCGGCTCGCGCTTTTCGCACGAAGATCTGGCGAACATGATCGGCGTGGTGCGCAGCACCGTCTCAGAGACGATCGGTCAACTGCGACAGGCCGGCGTGCTGAGCGGGCAGGGTCGCTGCATGATCGTTCATCGCCTGGCAGCCGAGCGATTCCTGAGAGAGGGCGTCCATGCCTGACAATGACCCGGGTACCGAATGCGCAGACCGCGTAACGCTCTACGTCTGCTCTGGCTGCGAAGCCTGCTATCAGGCCGCAACCTTCTTGCGAGAATGGGCGAAGGGTTGCCCGAATGTCACGCTGGAGATCGCCCCGGTCTTACAGCAGCCGGAGCAAATCGTCCGGCTGGGTATCAGTCATACACCGGCGCTGGTCGTGGATGGCGAGTTACTGGCGCAGAACCTATCGGTAGATATGCTGGTCGATCGACTGACGATCCGCCTGAACGGGCCCGCAGCGGGTTCGTAGTCGACCGGCCAAACACGGCGCAGTTTTGCGCCGGGAACGATTCTCATCGCGCCGCACGGCGGCAAGGAGGCTACATGCTTGAGAAACAGTACAACGAGGCACGCCAGACGTGCACAGTCACATTCACGTTGCCGGAGGCCATTCAGGCCGAACGCGCCTGTCTGGTAGGCGAGTTCAACGATTGGGATGCCGCCGCCACGCCCATGACGCGCGGCGAGGATGGCATCTATCGGGCGACGCTCGATCTGGAGCCGGGGCGCGAGTACCAGTTCCGCTACCTGGTCGACGGCGAACGCTGGCACAACGGCTTCGGCGAGGACAACGGTGTCGTCGTAACGCCAGGTGGGGAGAGCGTCGCCTGACCAGAAACATGGCCCGGCGCGGATTCGCAGGGTGAGCCTCGCGGGATCACACTCTGCTGACAGGGTTTATCTTACGAATCCGTCACGGGCCGCCACGACTCGCTAAGGAGATTTCCCATGCAAGCAATGATTGGCAAGATGGCTCGAATGTATCCCCTGCTGATCGCGATGGGCTTCATGATGCTCATGATCGCCGTCATCGTCGGATACTTCAACTCGCAGACTGCGGCGGCTTACTTCGCGCAGCCCAAGGAGCTGCGTGAGACGACGCTGATGGCCCAGCGCGCCTCGATCGAAAGCACCGATCTGTGGCTGCCCTACTTCAAGTTCCTGGGCATCGGCCTGATCCTGGGCGGCATCGTCATGGCGCTGCGCGTGATCATCGACGACCTGAAGGCCGTCGGCGTAGAGGTACTCTCCAACTTACCGGCGGAGAAGCGCCCGCCGATGCCCGCCCCGCCGTGGTTCGCGCCGCTGATGCCAATGGTGATGATGGTGGGCGAGGTGATCTTGATCGTCGCGCTGATCGTCTCGCTGGGCCTGGCAGCAACCGCCACACAGGTCTTTGCCCACCCCGTGCCGGAGATCGACGCGGCGGGGGCCGGCTCCGCGCTGCTGGCTCAGGTGCAAACGATTCAGAGCGTGTCGGCCTGGCTGGTGCCGCTCAAGTTCCTGGGCGTCGCGACCGAATTCCTGGCGATCGTCATGGGCCTGGCGACGATCATCTTCATCCTGGGCGCCCAGACCGAGCTGCTCGACAAAGGCATTCGGATCGGCCGCGGCGAGCAAGGCGTGGTGAGACGCTCAGACGAACAGGTACCGGCCAGTCGTGCCGGCACAGTCCCGGCCTAGACGCACCCACACAACACCCAAGGAGTCGTATCATGACAAACGTAACACCTCCCGCACACGCCTGGCAGATGAAAGCCTTCCCGCTCTTCACGCTGCTGGGTTGGGTCCTGATCCTCATATCGTTTCTGATCGGCCTGGTCGTGCTGTCGGCAACCGCGGCCAGTTACTGGGGCGGCAACGCCAAAGCGGTCCGGGACGCGGCTGAGGCCGGATCGGCGCTGCTCGGTCAACTGCAAACGCTGACCGTCACGCCTCGCTGGCTGGAGCCGCTCGCCTTCCTGGGCGTGGCTGCGTTCATGACGGGCATCGCGCTGGAGTTCTCGACCATCCCCGCCATCTTGAAGAATCGCGGCCAGGTGATGAGCGTCTCCTTCCCGCTGATCGTCAAGCTCGGCGGCAAGTAGGCCGGAGATAAGGAGACTATCATGGTTGAAGAAAGATCCCCCTTCCCCTTTAATATGATTGAAGGCATGATGCCCATGTTCCCGCTGATCGCCGTCATGGGCTGGATGATCGTCCTGATCGCGTTCGCGAACGGGGTCACTGCGCTGGCCTCCTCGCAAGCGACGTTCTTCTCGGACGCCAAGGCGGTTCGAGAAGGCGCGGCCGCCGGCAGCGCGTTCGTGCAGGCGAACGTCGATTCGCACGTCATTGAGACCTGGGTGCCGCAGTTCAAGTTCCTCGGCCTGGGCCTGGGTTTGATGGCGATCACTATGGCGCTGGGCACCATCGCCAAGCGGCTGCGCCGCATGGGCCAGGTGATCAGCAGCCACCTGCCGGCCGACCTGCGCCCACCCATGCCGCCCATCCCCCTGCGTGTGCGCGTGTTCCAGCTCAGCACGCTGATGGGTGTGATGATCCTGCTGGCAGCGTTGATCATCGGCATCGTGCTGGCGACCGGCGTCGTGCCGTCCTACTGGAACCACTCGATCGCGAACGAGCTGGATCCCGCCGAGCCTGGCTCGGCCCTGCTGGCCCAGCTCGGCGTCGTCAGTTCGTTCGCCGACTGGCTCAACCCGCTGCGCCTGGTAGGCATGGCCTTCCTGTTCACGGCGATCACCCTCGCTCTGACGGTGATCATCGGCACATTGCGAATGCAAGCCGGTGTGCTGGTGAACTTCTACCAGCGGGCGAGCAGCCGACAGTAGCCGCCCCGTCCACGACGTAAGACGTTGGCAGCCGCTCGCGTCAATAGAGTGGTTGACGACGGGCGGCCTTCTTCTCCTCTGTGGACAGCCCCGGAGACTCCCAGCTCCGGGGCTTCCACGCTCCGATGCAAACGCCGCCTCAGCGAGGTGTTTGATGGCTGTGCCAATCCTGACGCACATGCGAGACGAGGTGTAGACCATGCCGCGTGATCTGCCGCTTGGAAATGGCAGTCTGCTGGTTGCCTTTGATGGGAGTTATCAAATCCGTGATCTCTACTGGCCGCACGTCGGTCAAGAGAATCACGCGATGGGCCATCCATTTCGAACGGGTGTCTGGGTGGACGGCGAATTCCGCTGGCTGGATGACAGTCACTGGGAGCACGCCTTACGCTACTCGCATGAGACGCTTGTCACCGAAGTCAGGCTCAGGCACTCCGACTTGAATCTGTCCATCGCCGCTTCGGACGCCGTAGACTTTCACGAGAACTTGCTCGTGCGCCGCTTCGACGTCGTCAACCTCTCGGATCGGGATCGAGAAGTGCGCCTGTTCTTTCACCACGATTTTCACATCGCCGGCAACGAAGTGGGCGACACGGCCTACTATGAACCCGACCGGCGAGCAGTCTTGCATTACAAAGGCTCGCGCTGGTTCCTCGCCAATGGCGCAGTCGTTCAGGTGGAAGATGACCCCGGCCCTGGCTGGATGCCATCGCCCGACACGGCTCATGGCCTGATTGCCGGCGTGCATCAGTGGGCATGCGGCCTCAAAGAAGTTCATGGCCTTCAAGGCACCTGGCGCGACGCTGAAGATGGGCAACTCGCGGGTGGCGCTGTGGCGCACGGCTCGGTGGACTCGTGCATCGGCTTTACGCTCAGAATCCCCGGGCGACAAACCCGCACGCTGTACTATTGGCTGGCGGTCGGCGCGGATTTTGAAACGGTCGTCCGCCTCAACCGGATGGTGCGGCAGCGCGGGCCGCAGAGTTTTCTGGATCGCACCGCCGCCTACTGGCGCTTATGGCTGCAAAGGCACCAGCCCGATTTCAAGGATCTGCCGCACGCAGTCTGCCATCAATACCTGACCGGCCTGCTGATCATCCGCACCCAGATTGACAACGGCGGGGCGATTATCGCCGCCAACGATTCCGACATTTCCTCGGCAGTACGCGACACCTACAGTTACATGTGGCCGCGCGATGGCGCGCTGGTGGCGCACGCCCTAAACCAGGCCGGCTACATCGATCTGCCCCGCGCGTTCTTCCGATTCTGCTCAGAAGCGCTCACGCGAGAGGGCTACCTGCTGCACAAATACAATCCCGACGGCACGCTGGCTTCCAGTTGGCATCCGTGGTATCGCGACGGCCACAAGGACTTGCCGATTCAGGAAGACGAAACCGCGCTCGTGCTGTGGGCGCTGTGGGGGCACTTCGAGCGCTTCGGCGATGTCGAGTTCATCAAGCCATTCTACCGGAGCCTGATTTGCCCGATGGCGGATTTCCTGCTCAACTACCGCGACTCGGAAACGGATCTGCCATTGTCCAGTTACGACCTGTGGGAGGAGCGGCGCGGCGTGCTGGCTTGGACGGTGGCAGCCGTGTGGGGCGGACTCATGGCAGCGGCGAACTTCGCAGCGGCATTCGGGGAAACGGATCGAGCGCAGCGCTATCGGCAAGCGGCGGAAGAAATCCAGGCTGGCGTTGAGGCCCACTTGTGGCGACCGGAGTTGAATCACTTTGCGCGAATGGTCAATCGCGCGCCTGATGGTGCCTGGCACGTCGACAACGTGCTGGACGCCTCGCTGGCCGGCTTGTGGCTGTTGGGCATGTACTCACCCGATCATCCGAAGATCGTCGCGACGATGGAAGCCATCCACGATCGGTTATGGGTCAAGACGGACGTAGGTGGCGTAGCGCGCTATGAGGACGACCGCTATCACCAGGTGAGCCAGGACATTGCCAGCGTCCCGGGCAACCCATGGTTCATCTGCACACTCTGGCTCTCACGCTGGTACGCCGTCACCGCGCGCACGGCGGACGATCTCAAGCGCTCGCTGGATCTTTTAGAATGGGTCGCCGAACACGCACTGCCCAGTGGCGTGCTGGCCGAGCAGGTGCATCCACAGTCGGGCGCGCCGCTGTCTGTCAGTCCGCTCACGTGGAGCCACGCAGCATTGGTCGCCAGCGTGCAGGATTACCTCGAGGCCCAACGTGGTCTGGCCCGAACATGAGGAAATGACATGAGCAACGGCAACCGATTGCTGCTGGCGGGTGACATTGGCGGAACCAAGACCACATTGGCGCTCTTTACACCCGAGGCCGGCCCGCGCCATCCACTGGCGCAAGCTACCTTTCCGAGCGGAGAGCATGGCTCACTGGAAAACATTGTCGCGCAATTCCTGACCGGGAAGAACGTGCGCGTCACCGAGGCCAGCTTCGGCGTAGCCGGGCCTGTCGTCCAGGGCCGCGCTCAGGTGACGAATCTGCCCTGGGGGGCTGACGAGCATTCTCTCAGTCGGGCGTTGGACGGCGCGCCCGTCCGTCTGCTCAACGATCTGGACGCGATTGCTCATAAGGGGCGATTTGCGGGTATGCTCGCGCGCGTACCGCTGCACGTGATTCTCAATCCGCAGGTGGCGTTGCTGGGAGCGGCATGTCATGGGCTGGAGCCGGAGATGGCGCACGACTGAGTCAGAGGTACCGTATTCCAATGGGTCAAACAGGAGTTCACTGATATGATAACGGATAAAGAGCTCGAACAACGCATGGTCAACACACTCCGTTTTCTCGCAGCCGACACCGTGCAGAAGGCGCAATCAGGGCATCCCGGCACGCCGATGGGCGCGGCGACGATCGCCTACGTGCTGTGGGATCGCATTCTCAAGCACAACCCGGCCAATCCCAACTGGATCGACCGCGATCGCTTCATCTTGTCGCCCGGTCACGCTTCGGCCTTGTTGTACGCGCTGTTGCATCTCACCGGCTACGATTTGTGGCTGGATGATCTCAAGAACTTTCGGCAGTGGGGCAGCAAAACGCCAGGACACCCGGAGCATGGCCTGACGCCGGGCGTGGAAGTCACCACCGGCCCGCTGGGACAAGGCTTCGCGCACGGCGTGGGCATGGCCATGGCCGAACGCTGGCTGGCCGAGCATTACAACTCACCCGACTTCGAGATCATCAATCACTACACGTATGCCATCGTATCAGATGGCGACCTGCAGGAAGGCGTCGCTTCCGAAGCGGCCTCGCTGGCCGGAACATTGAAGCTCGGCAAATTGATCTATCTATACGACGACAACGGCATTCAGATCGAAGGCAGCACCGACATCGCTTTCGACGAAGATGTCAGTCGGCGCTTCGAGGCGTACGGCTGGCACGTCGTCGGCCCGATCGATGGTCACGACCCCGCAGCCATCGATGTGGCGATTCGCACCGGTCAAGCTGAGATGCAGCGGCCCACGTTGATCGTGTGCCGCACGCACATCGGCTTTGGCGCGCCGAAGAAGCAGGACACCGCCAGCGCGCACGGCGAGCCGCTCGGCGAAGACGAACTGCGCGCGGCGAAAGCAGCGTTGGGCTGGCCGGCCGACTCGACCTTCTACATCCCCGACGACGTTTCGGCTTACATGCGTAAAGCCCTCGATCGAGGGCGTGAATGGGAACAGGCCTGGCAGCATCGCGCCCACGCGTGGTGGCACGCGCAACCCGATCGAGCGGAGGACTTCGATCGCGATACGCGCGGTGAGTTGCCGGATGGTTGGGATGCAGGTTTGACCGATCTCTTCAAGCCGGGCGACAAACCCATCGCGACGCGCGAGGCTTCGGGCCGCGTGCTCAATGTGTTGGCTTCGCGTCTGCATGCGCTCACCGGCGGTTCAGCCGATCTTGCGCCGTCCACTAAAACGATCTTGAAAGGCTATGGCGATTTCGGCTTCAGCGAATACTGCGGCCACAATCTGCACTTCGGCGTGCGCGAGCATGCCATGGGCGGCATCGTCAACGGCATGGCCCTGCACGGCGGCGTGATTCCGTATGCCGCGACGTTCCTGGTTTTCTGCGATTACATGCGCCCGCCGATTCGTCTGGCGGCTTTGATGGAGCAGCGCGTGATCTATGTCTTTACGCACGATTCGATCGGGCTGGGCGAAGACGGCCCGACGCATCAACCGATCGAGCATTTGTTGGCCTTACGCGCGATCCCGAATCTGACGGTGATTCGACCGGCCGATGCGATCGAAACGGCCGAGGCGTGGCGCGCCGCGTTGCTCAATCGTCACGGGCCAACTACCCTGGTTCTCTCGCGACAGAATCTGCCGCTGCTCGATCGGGCGCAAGTGGCCCCTTCGGCTGGCGTGCAACGCGGCGGCTACGTGCTGTGGCAATCGAGCGAGACACCTGAAGTGATTCTGATCGCGACTGGCTCCGAAGTGCACATTGCGCTGGAGGCGGGTAAGAAATTGGCGGCTGAGTCCATCCAAGTCAGTGTGGTTTCGCTGCCCAGTTGGGAACTGTTCGATCAGCAGCCGGCCGAGTATCGCGAGAGCGTCTTGCTGAAGTCCGTGCGCGCGAGAGTGGCAGTCGAAGCCGCGCAAACGCTGGGCTGGGAGCATTACGTGGGCCTCGACGGCCTGATCATCGGACTCGATCACTTCGGAGCGTCGGCGCCCGCGCCAGTGCTCTATGAGAAATTCGGCCTCACTGGCGAGCACATTGCGGCTCAAGTTCGGCAGTGGTTGAATCGCTAAGGAGTCGCCATGCCGGTTACGGCGCGTAGTTCCTCGAATGTTCAAGTTGAAATCACAGCCGGTCGTCATCGCTTTGTCGCCGATGAACCGCTCGGCGTAGGCGACGACGCCGGTCCGAATCCCTACGATCTGCTATTGAGCGCGTTGGGAGCCTGCACCGTGATGACGATCCGCATGTACGCGCAGCGCAAGAATTGGCCGCTCACCGGCGTCGAAGTGAACCTGAACACGTGTAAGGTTCACGCCCGCGATTGCGAGGATTGTGAGAGCAGTCCCGATGCGCGCATCGACATTATCGAGCGGCAGATCACGCTGCGCGGCGATTTGACCGCCGAGCAAGTGGCGCGTTTAACCGAGATCGCCGATCGATGTCCAGTACATCGGACGCTCACCGGCGAAATCAAAATCCTCACGACGGTGAACGGATCATGAGGACTGCCGCTCTCCAGACCTTGTTCGACCAGGCCAAAGACGTGCTGCAGGGCAACTGGCTGGGTTATGCGACAAAGCCTGCGCCGCGCCTGTATCCGCACCAATGGAGTTGGGACGCGGCCTTCATCGCGATCGGCTACGCCCACTACGATCAAGCGCGCGCCCAGCAAGAACTGCGTTCGCTGTTTCGGGGGCAATGGGCGAATGGGCTATTGCCGCACATTGTCTTCAATCCGCAAGCCGCGGCTTACCAACCCGGCCCGGAGTTCTGGCAAACGGCACGCTCGCCGCATGCGCCGCGCGAGCCGCAAACGTCGGGTATCGTGCAGCCACCACTACATGCCACTGCCGCGTGGCACGTCTATCAACATAGCGCCGACCCAGCCGAGGCGATTGCCTTTCTGCGCGAGATGTTTCCAAAGTTGTGTGCGTGGCATGCTTATCTGTACCGCGAGCGCGACTTGCGTGGTGATGGGCTGGTGTATATCCGACATCCCTGGGAATCGGGGCAGGACAATTCACCGATCTGGGATCGCGCTTTGGCGAGGATTCAACTCATGCCCGATCAGGTACCGGCCTATCGGCGGGTGGACACCGCGATTGTCGCCGTGGCCGATCGACCGACCCAGGCTGAATATGATCGTTATGCTTACCTCGTGCAACTCGCTTATGCGAATGGCTACGACGAGACCCGCATCCGGCAGGTCAGTCCTTTCCTGATCGAAGACGTGCTATTCAATGCACTGCTGGTCCAGGCAGGTCACGATCTGGCTCAGATCGCGCTGGTGTTGGACGAGAACCCGGCGCCGTTCGCGGCCCAAGCGGCTTGCACGGCGGCGGCCCTCAACGCCCGGTTGTGGGATGAAGAGCATGCCATTTACTTCGATTACGATCTGGTCCAGAAGGCGCCGATTCATGCGCACGTTGCCGCCGGCTTCTCGCCGCTGTTTGCAAATGTGCCGACGATCAAACAGGCGACGCGGATGCTGGACAAACTCAATCAGTGCGGCTTCTGCCCGCTGGATGAACAGTGCTACGCGGTGCCGAGCTACGATAAGCTGGAGCCGGGCTTTGCCGGTCATCGCTACTGGCGCGGACCGATCTGGCTGAATGTGAACTGGCTGCTCTACTGGGGCCTGCGGCGCTACGGCTTTGACGACTATGCAGCCCGCGTCAAAGAGGCAATAATTCGGCTGCCACAACGCTATGGTTTCTATGAATACTTCGATCCCAACACTGGGCGAGGTCACGGCTCCGATCGCTTCTCATGGTCTGCGGCTCTGTTGATCGATCTACTTTCCGAGGGGGACGAATTGGTATGACACGTTTACACGATGCCCAACGCTTTGGGCAATCGATTTGGTACGACAACATTCGCCGGGCGCTGCTCACGTCTGGCGAGTTGCAGAGGTTGCTGGACGAGGGTGTGCTCGGGGTGACCTCCAACCCGGCTATCTTTGAGAAAGCCATCGTCGGCAGCACCGATTACGATGCGGCACTTCAACAACTCTCGACCGCCGGGCACGATACGGATCAGATCTACGAAGCCCTCGTGCTGGACGACATCGCCACCACGGCCGATCTGTTGCGCCCGGTCTACGATCGCACGAACGCGCGCGACGGCTACGTCAGCGTCGAAGTGCGGCCGACGCTGGCGCACGATACCGAAGGCACCGTCGCCGAAGCCCGCCGCCTGTTCGCGGCGCTAGCCCGCCCGAACGTGATGATCAAGGTCCCGGCTACGCCGGAAGGCATTCCGGCGATCGAGACGTTGATCGGCGAAGGCATCAACGTCAACGTCACTTTGATCTTTTCTTTGGAGTCGTATCAGGCAGTCGCGCAGGCTTATTTGGCCGGGTTGGAAAGACGCGCAGCGGCAGGCGGCGATCTCAGCCGTGTGGCGTCGGTGGCGTCGTTCTTCGTCAGCCGCGTCGATTCGGCCGTAGATCGCCAGTTGGAAGCGCTGATTCGCGCCGGTCGCGCCGATCTCAAACCCCTTCTGGGCCAGGCCGCGATTGCGAATACCAGGTTGGCCTACGCGCGCTACAAAGAAATCTTCGGCGGTGAACGCTTCGCGGCGCTGCGCGCCAAAGGCGCACAGTTGCAGCGGCCGCTGTGGGCCAGTACTGGCACGAAGAATCCGTTGTATAGAGACGTGCTGTACGTTGAAACCTTGATCGGTCCCGATACGGTCAACACGGTGCCGCCGGCGACTTTGGCAGCTTTCAAGGATCATGGTCGGGTTGCGGCTACGCTCGATACGCATGTCGATGAGGCCCATGCGACGCTGGCGCGCCTGGCCGAGGCCGGGATCGACCTGGGGGCAGTCACGCACGATCTACAAATCGAGGGCGTGAAGGCCTTCATCGAATCATTTGACAAGCTGCTGGCGAACCTCGACGACAAGCGCGTTCGGCTGTTGGCACAATCGCACACGCACGCCGCGTCGCTCGGCGCGGCGCACGCCGACTTGGATGCGACGCTGGCCGATCTGCAACGGCGCAACGTCGTCGCCCGCATCTGGGCTAAAGATCACACAGTTTGGAAACCCGATCCGCGCGAGATCACCAATCGGCTGGGCTGGCTTACCGTAGCCGATGCGCTGCACGAGCGCGCCGATGATCTCGTCGCTTTCGCGGATGAGATTCGAACGGCGGGCTTCAAAGACGTCGTATTGCTGGGCATGGGCGGCAGCAGCCTCGCGCCCGAAGTGCTGCGCGCGACCTTTGGGCCGCAGCCCAACTATCCGCGTTTGCACGTCCTTGACTCGACCGTACCGGCCTGGGTGCAACGCGTGACCGAAGCGATCGATCCGGCGCACACATTGTTCATCGTGTCCAGCAAGTCGGGCGGCACGCTCGAAGTCATGTCGTTCTTCAAGTATTTCCACGCGCTCGTCGTTGATCAAAAAGGCGATCGGGCGGGCGAGAACTTCATCGCCATCACCGATCCCGATACCAGCCTGCAGAAGCTGGGTGAGGCGCGGCACTTCCGCCGCATCGTTATCAATCCGCCTGACATCGGCGGTCGCTATTCGGCCTTGTCGTACTTTGGAATCGTGCCGGCTGCGCTGGCCGGCATCGATGTCCACGAGCTGCTCCATCGAGGCGAGTGCCTGGCCGAAGGCTGCGCGTCGTGCGTGCCTGCACACGAAAATCCCGGCGCGTGGTTGGGTGCAACCCTCGGCACGCTGGCAAAGGGTGGTCGAGACAAGGCCACGTTCATCGCATCGCCGGGTATCGCGACGTTTGGTTTGTGGGCCGAGCAACTGATTGCCGAAAGCACCGGCAAAGAAGGCCGCGGCATCTTACCGATCGCGCTGGAACCGCTGATGTGGCCGACGGATTACGGCGCCGATCGCATTTTCGTTTACCTGCGTTTGGACGAAGATGATAACCGCGCGTCCGACGATCACGTGGCAGCCTTAGAGAAAGCCGGGCAGCCGGTAATTCGATTGGCGCTGCGCGATCGCTATGATCTGGGCGCGGAGTTCTTCCGCTGGGAATTCGCGACGGCGCTGGCCGGGGCGTTGATCGATATTCAGCCGTTCGATCAGCCGAATGTGCAGGAGAGCAAGGACAATACCTCGGCGGCGCTGCGTGAAGCGCAAGCCACCGGCCAACTGCCGGCGATCGACACGACGGGCCAATTGACGGACCTGATCGCGCAGGCAAAACCTGGCGACTACCTGGCGTTAATGGCTTACCTCGACGGCCCATCGGATGTCGATGCCGCGCTCGACGATCTCCGTTCAGCCATCTTGGGTTACTATCATCTGCCGAACACACTCGGCTACGGCCCACGCTTCTTGCACTCGACCGGCCAACTGCACAAGGGTGGAATGAACAACGGGTTGTTCGTGCAACTGGTCGCCGACTGGGGTGAAGACCTGGCGGTGCCGGGCGAGACGTATTCCTTTGCCCAGCTTGCCGCGGCGCAAGTGGTGGGTGATTACCACTCGCTGGTCAGTCATGGACGGCGGGTCATTCGTGTCCATCTGGGGTCGGATGCGGTCGCCGGTATCCGTCGCTTGACGGACGAGATCAGAGAGGAGCGAGGTCAACGATGATCCGCGCCGCGATTTTCGATCTGGATGGTACGCTGGTCAAGACGGAATGGTTGAAGAGCATCTCGTATGCGCAAGTGGTGCAGCAGCTCAGTCCAACCCACGTGCCGATTGAAGCCGTGCAAGCGGTCTTTGGGGAAGTCGTGGGCCGCGCGCGCGAAGAAGTCTCGTCCACACTGCTCGAACGATTCCACCTGGCAGACGCGGCGCAGGCCCGGCTGGCTGAATTCGATGCCAGGTATCCGTGGCAAGTCTTGGCGCGCCTGCGCCTGAAAATCTACGAAGAGATGTTGGCCGATCCTGAAGTGCTGCGCGCCAACCAGTGGCCGCACAACGTCGATCTGCTGCGCGCCGTGTATCGCGGCGGCTGCCGCACGGCACTGGCCAGCATGTCGCACTGCGAGCAAGTCATGCGCGTTCTCCGGGCTATCAACCTGGACGATCAGTTCGAAGTGATCTTGACGCGCGAAGATGTCGAGCAGCCCAAGCCGCATCCCGAGATTTATCTGTGCGCGGCGCGCCTGCTCGACGAACAACCGCGTGACTGTCTGGTGATCGAAGATTCGCCGGTCGGCGTGCAAGCCGCCGTAGCTGCGGGGATGAATTGCATCGCCGTCGCCACACCCTTCACGCGCGCGGCGTTACACGCCCAGAATTTGCTCGCGCCCGAATGGATCGTGGATGATCCAGGCACACTGCCGGCCGTCGTCGAACGGTTACTGACAAGACGCAGCGCCTGAATCCCGATCGACCGTACGCGGCGCAGCGCGCTGATCTGGAAGCCATTCAAACGGACTGCCAAACACAGGAGAACACACATGTCACTCACTCATCTGCAAATCAAGGAATTGCTGGACGAAAACCGTTATCACGAATGTGAAGGATATGGCAAAGATAGCATCTGTGTCCGCATCGCGGCCATCGGCGATTTGCCGTCGCGCTTTGGCCAGTTCCACGTCGTGGCGTTTTGGAACAACAAGGACGGCAAGGAGCACGCCGCGTTCGTCCACGGCGACGTGTGCAATGTCGAACATGTCCCGGTGCGGCTGCATTCCGAGTGCCTGACCGGCGACGCGATCGGTTCGCTGCGCTGTGACTGCCGCGATCAACTCGAAACGGCGCTGAAGACCATCGGCCAGATGGACAAGGGCATCCTGCTTTACTTGCGGCAAGAAGGTCGCGGCATAGGTTTCCTCAATAAGATTCGCGCGTATGGCCTGCAGGATCACGGTTACGACACGGTCGAAGCGAATCTCGCGCTCGGCTTCCGTGACGACGAGCGCGACTACGCCGTGGCCGCGCACATGCTGGAGTCGCTGAAAGTCAAATCAATTCGGTTGATGACCAACAACCCGCGCAAGATCAACGATCTCATGACGCACGGCGTCAAGGTCACTGAGCGCATCTCGTTGATCATCCCCCCGAATCCGTACAACCGGTTCTACCTGGAAACGAAGGCCGTCAAGTCCGGCCACCTGATCGACTTCAACGGCAAAGAACACCTCTTGGAGCAGATCGATCGCCCGATCGTGGAAGGCATGACGCCCGATCAAATCGCTGGGTTGGATAGCCTGCACGATGACGGAAATGGAGCGCAGCTATGAGCCTCGAAAATCGGGTCGTGGTGATTACAGGCGCAGCGGGCGGCCTGGGCCGCGTCGTGACGAAGGTTCTGGCCGCGCAGGGAACACGGCTGGCCCTGTTGGGCACTCATGTTGATCGATTGGAGAGACACTCATGGAACTCGCAATGATCGGATTGGGCAAGATGGGCGCGAACATGACGCGCCGATTGTTGAAAGGCGGCCATCGCGTCGTGGTGTTCGATCCGCGCGCCGTAGCCGTGCAGGAGTTGGCCGGCGAGGGCGCGGTCGGCGCGGCCTCACTCGCCGAGTTGGTCAGCCGCTTGAGCACGCCGCGCAGCGTGTGGGTCATGGTGCCATCGGGCCAGATCACGGAAGACACGGTTCAATCGCTCGCCGGATTGTTATCGGCCGGCGACACTATCCTCGACGGCGGCAACTCCAACTACAAGGACTCACAGCGGCGTGCAGCCGCCTTGGCATCACAGGGTCTGCACTTCGTTGACGTCGGTACGAGCGGCGGCATCTGGGGATTGGCCGAAGGTTACAGCTTGATGATCGGCGGCGAAGAAGACGTCGTCGAGCATCATCGACCGATCTTCGAGACCCTCGCTCCGGCGCGCGATCGCGGTTGGGGCTACGTCGGGCCGAGCGGCGCCGGCCACTTCGTCAAGATGATCCACAACGGCATCGAATACGGTCTGATGCAGGCCTACGCCGAAGGCTTTGCGATCATGAAAGCCAAGAAGGACTTCGGTCTCAAGCTGGGCCATATTGCCGAAATCTGGCGCTATGGCAGCGTGGTGCCTCGTGGCTGCTCGACCTGACGGCCCTCGCCCTGAGCGAAGACGAAGAGTTGAGCGGCATCAGAGCCTGGGTGCCCGATTCGGGTGAAGGCCGGTGGACGGTCTTCGAGGCGGTCGATCTGGATGTCGCCGCGCCGGTTATCACTACCGCGCTGCAGCGGCGCTTGCGATCGCGCGAGACGGAGCCGTATTCCGATAAACTCCTGGCGGCGTTGCGCAATCAGTTCGGCGGACACGCCGTCAAGCGCGCGGAGGGCTGATGGCTGATTCGACGACGATCGTGATCTTCGGTGCGTCGGGCGATCTGACGCAGCGCAAGCTCATCCCGGCACTCTTCAATCTATTCCGCAAGCAACGCCTGCCCGCCAACTTTCGCATCGTGGGATTTGCCACCACCCCCTGGCAGGATGCGGACTTTCGCGCGGCGATGCGAGCAGGTGTTGAGCAACACGCCGCGCACCAGTTTACCGCTGAACAATGGGCGGCCTTTGAAGCGCGCCTGTTCTATCGAGCGGGCGGCTTCACGGAAGCGGCCGACTTCGCTCGATTGGCAACCACCTTGACTGAGCTGGAGGGCAGCCCGGCCGATCGGTTGTATTACCTCGCCGCGCCGCCGCGCTTCTACGCCGACATCGTGAATCGGTTGGGCGCAGCCGATATCGTGCATGAAGATGAAGGCTGGCGACGTGTGATCGTCGAGAAGCCGTTCGGCGCCGATCTGGCTTCGGCGCAGGCGCTCAATCAATCCATTCACCGCGTGCTCAACGAAAAGCAGATCTATCGGATCGATCATTATCTGGGTAAAGAAACGGTGCAGAACATCCTGACCCTGCGCTTCGCCAACGCGATCTTCGAGCCGCTCTGGAATCGGAACTACACCGATCACGTGCAAATCACAGTCGCGGAAACGGTCGGCGTAGGGCATCGCGCGGGTTACTACGATCGGGCGGGCGTGCTGCGCGACATGTTCCAGAATCATCTGCTGCAGCTTCTCGCCCTGACGGCGATGGAGCCGCCGGCCGCGTTCGACGCCGATTCACTGCGCAACGAAAAGGTCAAGGTACTCAAGGCGATTCGACCGATTCGGCCCGATCAGGTCGGGGGGCATACGGTGCGCGGACAGTATCGGGGATATTGCGAGGAAGAGGGCGTCGCCCCCGACTCGCACACGGCGACCTATGCCGCGCTGCGGCTCTTCATCGACAACTGGCGCTGGCAGGGCGTGCCCTTCTACCTGCGCTCCGGGAAAAGGCTGGCCGAGAAGACAACCGAGATTGTCATTCAGTTCAAGTGCCCGCCTCACCTGATGTTCCCGCTGCCGCCGGATCGCGAGATCACCGCCAACATCCTGGCGCTGTGCCTGCAGCCCGATGAAGGCATGCACCTGCGCTTTGAAGCAAAGGTGCCCGACACCGTGGCCGAGATGCGATCAGTCAACATGGAATTTCACTACGCCGATTCGTTTAGGCCGCGCGCGGTTCCGGAGGCTTATGAGCGACTCTTGCTCGACGCCTTGCATGGCGACGCCTCGCTATTCACGCGCAGTGATGGTATCGAGTTGGCCTGGAAATTCATTGATCCGATCTTGAAGGGTTGGGCGTCGCCTGCGACGCCACCGGCAGAATATGAGCCCGGCAGATGGGGGCCTGCTGAAGCCGATGAGTTGCTGACGAGGGATGGCCGAGCGTGGCTGCGGGGTTGTGGGCAACATCCAACCGCTTGATTTCCTGATTCACGGCAGTTGCAGTTTGTCGCCATGAAGACTGATGAGCGAACACGAGCCTGCCCGTTGTGCGGAACGTCAACTTCGGCCAGCGAAATGGCCGAGGTTGATTGGCTCACACCAGACGTCTTAGATCGACTGGCCAGTGACAATCCCAGCTGGCGGAGTGAAGACGGTGCGTGTCCGGCGTGCGTACAGCACGCGCTATTGTGCACACTGCTCGATCGGGGTGAGGCCGCTTTACACGACGGTCTCCAATCCATCTGGCCGATCGATCCGGGAGCCGCTTTTGGCGCTATGCCCACACCACTGCGCTTGCACGCCGATCCACGTTTTACCGGACGCGGCGTCACCCTGGCCGTGGTGGATGTGGGATTCTATCCACATCCCGATCTCACACAGCCGCATAACCGGATTCGCGCCTGGGTCGACGCTGGCCGCGATCCCGTTGTCGAGCGGCGCCTTGCGCCGTCCGATGTGCCGCACTGGCCAGGCTGGAACGAGCGGCAGCCTGCGCAGTGGCATGGCCTGATGACCAGCGCGGTGGCCGCCGGCAATGGTTGGCTGAGCCATGGCCTCTATCGCGGTTTGGCAAGTGAAGCGGATCTCGTGCTGGTTCAGGTGCGCGATCGGGCAGGACACATCACCAATCACACGATCACTCGTGCGCTTAACTGGTTGAGCCAACAGGCGGACGCGTTGGGCATCCGCGTGATCAATCTATCGGTTGCGGGCGAGCCTGTTTCGCCATTGAAGGGAAATCTTGTCGATGAAGCCGTCACGCGGCTGGTCGATCAAGGTATCACCGTGATCGCGGCCGCGGGCAACGACGGCAGACGTCGCTTGATTCCACCGGCAACCGCGCCGGCCGCGCTAACGATCGGCGGACTGGATGATAAGAACACGTTCGATCACAAAGAGGTCGAACTGTGGCACAGCAACTACGACGAGGCCGTTAACGGTGCATTGAAGCCGGAACTGGTTGCGCCGAGCCTGTGGGTCATCGCGCCCGTCTTGCCGGGATCGGATGTCGCGCTTGAGGCCGAGCAATTATTCGCTCAGCGGGGCCACGGTCGTATTCACGTCGAAGAACGGCTGGCCGAGCTGAAGATGGTCACGCCCCATTATCGGCACGTGGATGGTACGAGCTTTGCCGCGCCGATCGTGGCCAGCGTGGTCGCCTGTATGTTGCAGGCCATGCCGTCACTCACGCCCGATCAAATTCGTCATCTGCTCATCAAGACTGCGCAGTTCATTCCTGGCGCGTCACTGGAACGACAAGGCGCCGGCGCGGTCAATGCAGGTCCAGCGGTGACACAAGCCTTGGCGGCTCCGCATCATCAACGCTTCACGCAGACGCGTTGGCCGCAAGTCACATCCACCGAGGTGACATTTCAGCTGTATGACAATGAGGCGCATTCGGTGCAGATCATTGGCAGTTGGAACGGTTGGCAAGTCCCCGGCTTGGCTGCTGTTGAAATCAAGCGCGGCCTATGGCAGGCTCATCTGCCAGGATTAGAAGCGGGCACGTATGCCTACAAGTTCTTGCTCGACGGTGAGCGGTGGTTGACCGATCCCGCCAACCCGACGCGTATTCCCGATCATTTCGGTGGCTGGAACAGTGTTCTGCAGTGCCTTTGAAACCGGCCCACGCCCCTAGCTGGGTTGACTCCGGCGACGAATTACTGGTTGAGCGACCAGTCGTAGCGGAGGAACAGGACTTTGGGGCGGCTGCGTAACACGAACTCACGGCAGCCTTCATCGTCGAGGTAATCGGCGATGTATTCCAACAGCGGTGTCTTGTCGCCCATGCCCAGGGGACGCCCGCCGAAGTCCGGCGCATACCAGCGAAAGATCTGTGACAACCGTATTTCACCGGCACTCCGGTTAACTTCGACGCCGCCATTATTGATGAAAGCGCGCGCTGCCAAATCGAGTTGCGCGTCGATGCGCTCGGCATCGTACACGCCGATCGGCGGACACGATCGCGCCGCGCACACCAGCGCGAAGTGGATGCGTGGATCGAGCCGTTCCAGGCTGTAGGCCAGGCGCGGATCGCGCGGCCCGAAGTGCGGGCCGGGTATCGCCGGGTGTCCCCGGTTGCCGCGCAGAATGCCGTATTCGATGTCGAACGAGCAGTACCGCCGCCCGCCGATGTCGTAGGCCGCCCGCCAGAAGAAGCCTGGCGCCTCGTTGACCGAGCGCCGCACGCCCAAGCGGATCACGGCATCGACGATCAGCGCATTGTACAGGTTGATCCAGAAGGCCAGTCGCTCCTCTCGGCGAGAAAGCATCGCCGGATCGAAGCTTCTCAGGCGAGCAGCACACTGCCGGTACTCGGCATAAACCGGGCTGGAGCGAAGCCGGGCATAATCCACACGGCCATGCTCCACATCGAACCCTTCAGCCTTCGGCGCATTGATGATCCGTCGCAGGTCGGCTGCAACCGGTTCAGACGCCGCCGCGTCCGGTGGCTCCAGGTCGCGATTGAGAGCGAAATCAGGCGGGACGCCGTAACGCAGCAGAATGAGACGGTGAATCAGGCGCATATACAAGAGACGCTCTTCGGCATGGATTCCTTACCCGCCGGGTAAGACCGCGCCGCTTCATCGCGTCTGTATGGCAAGACTATGCCCCTGTCCAAGATCGTCGCGCTCGCGCGGCTGGCACGCCCGCACTTCCTGATCGGCACCAGTATCGCGTACCTCGTCGGTGCGCTGATGGCCCGGCGCGAAACCGGCACGTGGAACTGGACGGCGTTTGGCATCGGCCTGCTCGTCGTCTGGTCTGCCCAACTGGCCGCGCAGTTTTTCAACGAGTATTACGACCAGCCAACCGATCGGGCCACTCACCATCGCACTCCGTTCAACGGCGGCAGCGGCATGTTGATAGGTGGGAGAATGAAGCCCGAAGCCGCGCGATGGGCCGGGCGCGCGATGCTATTGCTTTCGACGGCGCTCTTTGTCGGCTCCAGCATATTGCCGTCGTTCAGTGTGGTGACGGCGATCATCTTCGGACTAGCGCTGATCGGCGCAGTCGGCTATTCAGCTCCGCCGTTATCGCTGGTCAACCGTGGCATGGGAGAGTCAGGCACTGCCATCATCGGCGCGCTGCTTGTGCCGCTGTTCGGCTACAACTTGCAGACCGGACAGGTCAGCTTGAAGTTACTTCTCACCTGTCTGCCGTTCGCTGCGCTGATCTTCGCCAACATGCTCAACGTGGCCTTCCCAGACTACGACGCCGATCGCGTAACCGGCAAGCGCACGCTGGTGGTGATTCTCGGCCCGGATCGCGCGGCCCGGGTGTACGGTCTGCTGCTCATCGTAGGCTACGTCGCGCCGTGGCTTACGCTAGGCTGGGGATTGCCGCTCATCGTGTTGCTGGCCGAGGCCGCGACGCTGCCGCTGGGGCTGCTCAGCCTCCGCGAAGTGCGGCGCGGCGGTTATCGGACGCCGGAGCGCTTCTGGCGAAATACACGGCTTGGTGTCAGCGCGGTCATGGCAGTAGGTGTGGCGGAAGCGATCGGTTTCTTGATCGCCGGTAGCGCTGCCCCAGCGGGTATATGACCGGCGAGGAAGACGCACATGCGAAGGCTCTTTCTTCTGTCAATAGCTGTTCTCACCGCGTGCGCACCGGCGACGCCTGCGCCGGCTACATCGATGCCGCGCGTCACGGATGCGGAGACGCCTCTGCCTCCCGCATCCCTCGCGCCCAACGATTCCATTGCGCCGGCTGACCAACCCTCTGTTGCTCCCACTACTCCGCCGGTAAAGAAGAACGTCCGCCTGCCGGACACGAACGAATACTACTTCTCCCAGTTGCTCGCCTTCGATGGCATCCCGCCCGTGTACGATCCGAAGTTCATGGCGGCGAATGAAGCGCCGCTGATCGACGACGAACTCGTCATCGGCATCACGCTTGACGGCCAGGCCAAAGCCTATCCCGTCACCGTCCTGAGCTATCGCGAGATGGTCGACGACGAGCTGGCCGGCATTCCTATCCTCGTCACCTGGTGACCGCTGTGCTACACCGGTCTCGTGCACGACCGGAGGATTGATGGAACGCCCCATACGTTCGGGAACGCGGGCGCGCTGTTCATGAACGCAATGACGTGGTACGACCACGAGACGCGATCGATCTGGTCGCAGCCGTGGGGGCGGGCGATCCAGGGGCCGCTCAAGGGCGTCGAGCTATTCCTGCTGCCGTCACAGGTCACCACCTGGGCGAACTGGAAGAACGAGTACCCCGAAACCCTGGTCATGGTCAACGACGCCGAGTTGTTTGGGCTGCGTCAGGGGTTCAGTCCGAATTTCGTCATCGGCCTCCTGCTGGATGGACGTGCGAAGGCGTACAGATACGCCGACGTGACCGCTGCCGGTGTCGTGAATGACACCCTGGGCGACGTCCCGATCGTCGTGTGGGCCGCCGATGAGAACTTCCAGGCTTACATCCGGCAGGCCGATGGGCGCACGCTGACATTCAACGCCGAGGGTGATAGACTGATCGACGTCGAGACAGGCTCGACTTGGGATGTCGGGCGAGGGCTGGCGACGGCGGGATCTCTGCGAGGGCAGGCGCTTCAACCGGTGCCTGGGTCGACCGCCTACGACTGGGCCTGGCTCGATTTCTATCCCGATTCGGAGTTCTATGCCCCATAACGTGGCCTGCCTTCATTCCTGCGCGTTCAGTAGATCACGATTTCGTAGTGACGACTTCAGTCGTCCCAGCAAAGAGGCGACTAAAGTCGCTACTACGAGTCAAAGCCGTGATCTACTGAGATTCGTGAAGATTCGCGTCTTTCGCGGATAAAGATAGGCACGATCACCGGCGACGCCCGAGGTGGTGATGATGGATCCCGAACTGCTCGCGCGCTACAATTACGACGAGTTTGTCACTGTCAAATTTGAGCCGTGGCTCAACTTCGAGGCCAGCCCGCCGCTCGGCCATCCGGCGCCCGACTTTCCACTGTGGCGCCTGGATGGTAGCGAGACGCCCTTTAGCGAAGTCTGGTCGCACCACACATATACCATCGTCGAGTTCGGCAGTTTCACCTGACCATACTGTGGGATGGCGGCGCCATCCATGAACGCGATCGCCGAACGTCACAAGGAGCGCGGCGTCGGTTCGATCTTTCTCTACACACATGAGGCGCATCCAGGCGAGTATTACCCGCACCACACGTCGATGGAACAGAAACTGCGGCACGCCCGCGACCTGCGCGACAAACTCGGCGTGACGCGCCCGATCCTGGTCGATGCACTCGACGGCGCATGCCACCGCGCTTATGGATCGATGCCGAATATGAGTTGGATTCTCACTCGATCGGGCGTGCCGATTTACAAATCGGACTGGACGGACGCGCGAAGTGTCGAGAACGCGATCGATTACTTTCTGGATGTGAACGAGCGGCGGCGTTCCGGTGAACGGCAGGCCCCATTTCGCGTCGAACGCCTCGATTTCCGAACGCAAGACCGTGAAGCCTTCTACAAGGGCCTGGAGCGCAACGGTCCGAAGGCCGTGCGGGAGTATCGAGAAGCGTTCGGCTAGGCCCTGTCGATTTCCTGCGAACTGTGCTATCCTTAGCGCTTATCCGAAAACGCAGACGGGCCGCTTCGCGCCATGCCCGTTCAGAGCAGCACATGGGGATGCGCGGCTACGAGGTTTTCGGATAGGCTCTTAATCCCGATCCAGGCCCCGCAGATGCTCCGTTTCCGCAATCTCCGAACCAAACTCGTCCTGGCCTTCCTCGTCACCGTGCTCGTGCCGCTGATCGGCACCGGGCTTTACGGCAACTGGACGACCAGCCGCACGTTGCAGGCGCAGGCGCTCGACGCCGCCCGCGCCGACTTGCGATTGCGCGTCGAGCAGATCGGAGGCTATCTGGCCGGTGTGCGCGAAGACCTGCTCTTCCTCAGCCGCCTCGATTCGCTGGCCACACTGCTCGCCGCCGATCAACCCGCTCCCCCTCTCCTGGTCGACCTGCAGGCCGACTTCGTCGCCTTCGCCGCTACGCATCCCGGCGCCTTCCAGACTCGATACATCGACGCTAGCGGCATGGAAATCGTGCGCGTCGATTCCACGCCGAACGGCATCGAGGTCGTCGCCGCCAACCGTCTGCAAAACAAAGCCGACCGCTACTACTTCGCAGCGGCGATGGCGTTGCCTGCAGGTGGCGTGCATGTCTCGCCCGTCGACCTGAACCGCGAATTCGGCGTGATCCAGGTTCCGCACACGCCCACCATCCGCTACGCCACGCCCGTCTTTCATCCCGATGGCTCGCGCGCCGGTCTGGTGATCCTGAACCTGTACGCAGAACCGTTCCTGCGTTTCGCCCGTTCGGCTGCGGGCGGCGACGCCTTTCTCGTGCTGGTGGACGAATCGGGCCACTACCTGGCACACCCCGACCGGTCGCGCGAGTGGGGTGGCCCCAACGACCTGAACACCGGTGCGGGCGCGTTCGTCGATTACCCGCACGTCTGGCCGGAGATCGCCCGCGAGTCATCCGGCGTCTATTCGCCAGCGCCCGACAACTGGTTGAGCGCACTGATCGAGGACGTGTTGCCGATCAGCCTGGTGGGCGGGGATGATCAGACCGGCAACAGAGTGTTGGTCTACGACGCGGTGCAACTTGATCCGGAGCGTGGTCCGCGCTGGAGGTTGCTCTATGACGAGCCACGTGTCAATCTGTTCGCCTCGGTGTCCGCCTTTCGCATCACAGCGATCACCATTCTCGCCGCCGCCGCCCTCGCCGCGCTACTGATGGCCATCGGCCTGGCGCGCAGCCTGACTGCGCCCATTCTCGCGCTCACCGAAGACGTGCGGCGCTTTGGGCGAACGAAGTTGCTTCGCCGCCTGGCGGATAGCCCGCCAGGCACGGCCCGCGTGCGCGACGAGATCGACGAACTCGAGGCGACCTTCAACGACATGTCGGCGGCGCTCGAGCAACACCTCGAACGACTGTCACTGCTCAATCGGGCCGGCCATCACATCGCCGCGCGCCTGGAGCGACCGACCGTTCTGGAAGCGGCGGCGCGCGCGGCGGAGACACTCTTTCCAGCCGAATACAGCGTGATCTGGTTCACAACGGAACGCGGCGACACGATCACTCACACGCATGGCCATGCGCCATGGGAGGCTTACCGCGCCGATCCCGGCCTGAATGCGCTCTTCGCCGCCGCGATTGCCGACGGCGAGTGGCGCACGACGCGCCTGCCCGATGCTCAAACGCCGTCCGGATTCCTGTGCTGCGTGCCGCTGTGTGTGAGCAGGCGGCCTGGCCTGATCGAACTTTATGGTTCGAGTCCGGCGCTGGCCGATCCGGCGACCGGCAACCTGCTCGCCGCGCTCAGCGTGCAAATCTCCATCGCGCTGGAGAATGCCGAGTTGGTCGAGCGGCTGGCCGAGCGCCGTGCCGAACTGCAGGCACTGGTCGAGCAACTCATTACCGCGCAGGAAGAAGAACGGCGCGTCGTCGCCTACGATATTCACGACGGCTTGATCCAGATGCTCGTCGGCGCGCGCCTGCAGCTCAGCAACTTCCAGGCCGATCGCGCCCGCGACCCGAATCGGGCCGAGGTGGCGCTGCGGAAAGGCCTCGACGAACTGGCTGCCGCCATTGCCGAAGCCCGCCGCGTCATCGAGGGCCTGCGCCCGGCCGCGCTGGACGATCTCGGTCTCGTCACCACGCTTCGGCAATACGCTGAGGAAACCGCTTCGGCGTGCGGCTGCCGGCTGGAATTCGCCGCCATCCCGCCCAACCTGCGCGTGCCCCCGCCGGTTGAGACGACGGCGTTTCGCATCGCACAGGAAGCCATCACCAACGCGCGCAAGTACGCCGGCGCGCAGCGGCTGCAGGTCGCGCTCACGCTCGGCGACGGCGCGCTCGTCGTCGAAGTTCGGGACGACGGCGGCGGCTTCGATCCGAGCGCCGTCGCTGGAGGGCGCGAGGTGGGCCTGACCGGCATGCGCGAGCGAGCGCGTTTGCTCGGCGGAGAATGCACCATCGAAAGCGCGCCGGGAACGGGCACTGTCGTGCGCGCCACACTGCCACTACTGGCCACTGACCACTGACCACTGTTCACTGTTCACTGTTCACTGCCATGACTGAACCGATCACCGTCCTCATCGCCGACGATCACGGCGTGGTGCGCGAAGGACTGCGCGCCATGCTGGAACGCGAAGGGTTGCGCGTAGTGGGCGAAGCCCGCACCGGGCGTGAAGCCATTGCCCTCGCTGGCTCCCTCGCGCCCAAAGTCGTCCTCCTCGACATCCGCATGCCCGACCTCGACGGCCTACAAGCCCTCGCCGCCATCAAAGCCGCTCGCCCTGAGACCAGCGTCATCATGCTCACCTCGCATGCCAACCCCGGCTACTTGGCCCGCGCTGTAGCGCACGGGGCCGCCGGATTCCTCTCAAAGGAAATTGACCCCGACCGCATCCCTGCCGCCGTGCGCGCCGCCGCCACCGGCGACCATCTCCTCGACCCGGCGCTCCTGCGTGCTGCACTGGCCTCGGCCGCTGTCGAAGCGCCGCTCACCCCGGAATCCGACATCCCACCCGCCGACCTCCTCACCGAGGCCGAAACGCGCGTCCTCCGCCTGCTGGCCGAGGGGCTGGACAATGAGACGATCGCCGCCTCACTCAGCCTGAGCGTCAACACAGTCAAAACCCATGTCCGGCATATTTTCGAGAAACTGAACGTTTCCGACCGGACGCAGGCGGCGCTATGGGCGGTGCGGCATGGGATAAAGTAAATCATCCTCTGGTATGACCCTTTTCACCCCTCAGCATGATGTCCGGCGCGGGTGCTTGCTGCAATATACAGTTGCAGGTTAACCACCCATATCCATTCTCCGGAGCCCCGCGCCATGAGTCTGAGACACGCCCTGTTACTTCTGGTCACCCCATTGGCAGTCGGCGCTCTTGTCTTGGCGGCCTGCGCCTCATCCACTCCCGCCGGGCCGGCACCGGCCTTCACGCTGCCCGAAGCGCCGGCCATCAGAATCACGCCGCTACCTCCGCTGCCGGCGGAGCTGCCACCCGAAGCGGCCTTCCCTTCTGTGGCGGACCCGGCGTGGGAAAAGCTACCGGCTGCCCAAGTCGCGTTGGGCAAATACCTCTTCTTCGACGATGCCCTCTCCGGCGACCAGAAGTTGAACTGCGCAACCTGCCACCAGCCGGACCGGGCCTGGATCGATGGCCTGCCTCTCTCCGTCGGCTACCCCGGCAGCCTCTACTTTCGTAACACCCCGACCCTGCTGAACGTCGGTGACAAGCCGCTCCTCTACTGGGACGGGCGTCTCGATGGGAATGACCTGCCGACCGTGATACGCGACCACATCGCTGAGGCCCACTTTATGAACGCCGACGGTCTGCTGGTCGTCGAGCGGCTGAATCAGAAGCCGCAATACGCGGAACTCTTTAGGGCAGCCTACGGCGGCGGGCCGAGTTATGGGCGCATGCTTAACGCCGTTGCCGCCTACGTTGGATCGCTGTACTCCCCGCCCAGCGCGTACGACCGCTACCGAGCCGGTGAGGCAGAAGCGCTCTCTGCCCAGGCGCAAGCAGGCCTGGCCCTCTTCGAAGGGAAAGCTCGCTGCGCCACCTGCCACAGCGGCACGCTTTTCAGCGACGGCCAATACCACAATCTGGGACTGCCTCAAAATCCGGATATCTTCGACGAACCGCTGCGGCACATCACCTTCCGTCGATTCTTCCGGACGCTGGGCGTGCCTGACTATTCCAAACTGGAGGTAGACGTTGGGCGGTATGCTCTGACCCAGGATAATTCGGACAGCGGCTACTTCCTCACACCCGCGCTGCGGGAGGTCGGCCGGACCGCGCCATACATGCACAACGGCATTTTCGTCACGTTGGAAGAGGTCGTCGCCTTCTACAACGCCGGAGGCGGAGAGAGTTCGGAACTGTCGCCACTCAATCTCACACCGGCCGAGCAGGCGGCGCTGGTAGCCTTCCTTGAAAACCTGAGCGGTGAGCTGGTGTCGGTCGAACCGCCCGAAGCGCCTGCCTATCAGCTCACGATTCTGGGAGGCGACCAATGACCCGCCGGAATCTAATTGTGCTCGGACTGGTCGCCTTCGTCATTGTAGCGGGCATTGTCTACATGGTCGTGCAGCAGAGTCGGCTGCCAGTTGAGCTCACGGGCGGGCTGGAACCGTTGCCTGACGTTCCCATCCCGCCTGACAACCCGATGAGCGAGGCCAGGATCGAGTTGGGTCGATACCTCTTCTTCGATCAGCGCATGTCCGGCGACGGCAGCACCTCGTGCGCTATCTGCCACGTACCGGAGCTCGGCTGGGGGAGTGGCTCGGCGATTTCACCAGGCTATCCTGGCACATCGCACTGGCGCAACTCGCAGACTGTGATCAATAGTGCCTATCTGCCCAAGTTGTTTTGGGCCGGCGAATCTCTCAGCCTGGAGAAGCAGGCAGAATCCGCCTGGACCGGAAACTTGGCTGGCAATCTGGACCCGGCGATGGCCGAGGAACGGATGCGACAGATACCGGAGTACGTCGGCGTGTTCGAGGAAGTCTTCGGCGCTCCGCCGAATTGGGGTGACGCGCTGAAGGCGGTTGCGGCCTTTGAGCGCACGCTCGTCACGCAGAAAGTTCCTTTCGACGCCTATGCCCAAGGCGACCGGGGCGCCCTCTCGGCGGAGGCATTGCGCGGACTGGCGCTGTTCCAGGGCAAGGCGAACTGCATTGCGTGCCACAACGGCCCCTTGTTCACCGACAACAGCTTCCATAATCTCGGCGTTCCCCGCAACCCGCTATACGACTCGAACATCAATGTCCAGGTTGCGCTGCGTTACCAGCATCTCTCGCGGGGCGTGCCCGAAGAAGCGTATCAGGCCGCAGACCGCGACCTGGGACTGTATTACACGACCAAGCGCGAAGAGGACATGGGCGAGTTTCGCACGCCACCGTTGCGTTACGTGTGCTACACCGCCCCCTACATGCACAACGGCGTGCTGAGCACCGTGGAGGAGGTCGTCGCCTTCTACAGTGCCGGCGGGGGCGATGACCCCGGCAAAGACCCGCTGATGCAGCCCCTCGATCTCACTGCGCCTGAGCAAGCCGACCTGGTCGCCTTCTTGCACAGCCTGTGCGGCGACGAAATCATCATCGAAGCCCCGGAACTGCCGCCCTATGCCGTGATCAGTAATCGGTAGCCAGTCATCAGTGCCACTGATCACGATTCATGGCTTACTGATCACTGACCACCGGCTACTGACCACTCACTTCGGAGGTTCTCGATGACCGATCAGACCTGCGATCTGAACGCAGCCCTCACCCGCCGGCACTTTCTGTTCATGAGCGGCGCGGCGCTCGTCACACTGGCGATACCCAGGTTCCTGTGGGGCGTGCCCGGGGCCGAAGCGATGCGCCTGCAATTGGCCGAGTACCCGCGCCAGAAGGTCGGGAAACTGAGCGCACTGAAGGTCGGCCGGCCGGTTCCGTTCCAGTATCCCTTCGAGCATCCCAACTGTGCCAACTTCATCTTCAAGCTGGGTGTTCCGGCGGGCGGCGGCATCGGCCCGCAGAAGGACGTGGTCGCCTTTAACAGCCTGTGCCCGCATCAGGGCGGCCCGCTGGCTGGGCGGCTCAACGCGCAGCATCAAGTCCTCGGCCCGTGCCCGCTGCATCTGAGCACGTTCGACCTCACCCGGCACGGCATGGTCGTCAGCGGCCACGCGACCGAAGGCCTGCCCCAGATCGTGCTGGAACTAAGCGGCGACGACATCTATGCCGTCGGGGCGATGGGCCTGGTGTATGGCTTTCACAGTAATCTGGTTGATCCAAAGGCGTAATTGGTAAGTGGTAATTACCAATTACGTATTCCCAACTGGGAGTGCGCTATGACCAACTACACCCCTCAAGACAAAGTTCCCCTCCCGCCTTCGGGCGCAAAGGTGTACACGACGGCGTGTGATTACTGCATCGTGGCCTGCGGTTACAAGACTTACGTTTGGCCTGAAGGCCAAGAGGGCGGCCCCAAGGCAAGTGAAAACGCGCTCGGCCTCGACTTCCCCACCGGCGTTCTCAGCGGCTGGATCAGCCCTAACCAGCACAACCTCGTCAGCGTGGACGGCAAGCTGCATCACATCGTCGTCGTGCCGGACTTTCAAACCACAGTCGTCAACAGGGGCGGCAACCACTCGATCCGGGGAGGAACATTGGCGCTCAAGTGCTATAACCCGAACGCGCCAACGCGCGACCGACTGCTGTACCCGCAGGCTCGCGTCAACGGCAAACTGACTCGCGTGGACTGGGACACGGCCCTCGACGTGATGGCCGCCGTGAGCAAGCACGTGCTAAAGAACTACGGCGAGTCGGGCTGGGCCATGAAGACCTACTCCTACGAGTTCTTTGAGAACACCTACGCTATCTCCAAACTGGCCTTCGGCGCGATCGGCACTCCGGCCTTTGCCGTACACGACAAACCCAGCATGGGCTCGGACACCGGCGGGGTGGATGACGCCGGCATCATCACCTTCAGCGCCTCGTATCAGGATTGGGCCGACGCCGACGTGATCTACATCTCAGGCACCGACCCCTTCGAGACTAAGACCATCGTCTTCACCTCGTGGATGATGGGCAAGCCGAAACTGATTTTCGCCCTGCCGCGCCGCACCACGGGTGTGGCTTACGCGGAAGCCAACGACGGCCTCTTCCTGCAAGTCATCCCTGGCACCGACACTCTCCTACACCTTGCCATCAACCGCATCATCCTGGAGAACGGCTGGGAAGACGCCGAGTTCGCGGAGGACTGGATCGCCAGCACGTGGGAAATTGACGCCGGCATGGGCCGCGGCCCGCGCAACACGCCCTGGCAGTGGCGCACCACCTGGAGCCAATTTGGGACCGACTTCGCCGGATACAAGGACTGGCTGCTGAACTACGATCTCGCCCGACTGGAAAACGCTGCCCGTGTCACCGGCGTCTCGGCAGAAAAGATCGTTCAGGCCACAGAAATGCTCACCGGCGCGGGCGGTCCGCGCCCCAAGGCCTCGTTCGCCTTCGAGAAGGGCAATTACTGGAGCAACAACTACCTCAACACGGCGTCGTTCGCGGCGATGGGCCTACTGTGCGGCGCGGGCAACCGGCCCGGTCGTGTCATCAGCCGCTTGGGCGGCCATCAGCGCGGCTGGATGGGCGCGGCCGGCTATCCGATGGACAAGTCGCCGGAGAAATTGCCGGGCCGCCGCAAAGTGGAACTCGACCTCGACCGTTGGGTGGCAGCGGGCAACGTCCGTTTCGCCTGGGTAATCGGCACGACGTGGACGGCGGCAATGGCCGCCAGCCAGGAACTGGCCGACTCCTTCCGTAAGCTCACGGTCGAGAATCCGAACCAAATCAAGTCCGCCAACAAGCAGGCGATCGTGGACGCACTGATCCGGCGCGTCGACAGCCGCGGCATGGTGCTGGTGGACTCCGACATATATCCGGTGGAACCCATCAACACCGAGTTCGCCGACATCGTCCTGCCCGCCGCCGCGTGGGGCGAGCACGACGCGACCCGCGCCAACGGCGAGCGCCGCCTGCGCCTCTACAGCAAGTTCTACGATCCACCGGGTGAGGCCAAGCCCGATTGGTGGGCCATCAGCCGCTTCGCGCAGAAGATGGGCTTCAGTGGCTGGGACTGGGAAACGGACAACGACGTGTTCGAGGAGGCCGCGCGCTTCAGCCGGGGCGGCGTGCTGGATTACTACGTGCTGGCGTGGCACGCGAAACAGATCGGCCAGAAGGGCCACGAGGTTCTGCGCGAACTCGGCACGCAGGGCATCCAGACGCCCATTCGCTGGGTGAACGGCCAGATGGTCGGCACCGTCCGCTTGCACGACTCGACGCTCGAGCCCGGCACGCCGGAAGGTCCCACCGTCCACGCCAAATGGCTGACGCACTTCAGTTCGCACTCCGGTAAGGCGCTGTTGCTCAAAAGCCCGTGGGAGCTGTTCAGCGACTTCTACGAACGCGTCACGCCCGACCCGGCCAGCGGCGAATTCTGGCTGACGAACGGGCGCATCAACGAACTCTGGCAGTCAGGGTTTGACGACCACCGCAAGCCGTATATGCATAACCGCTGGCCGGATACGTGGGTGGAGATTCACCCGACGGACGCGGCAAAGTACGGCATCGAGAGCGGCGACGAAGTGCGTCTGTTCAGCGACGATATTCTGATCCAGACCGGCGGCTGGATTCGGGTGAAGGGCTACAAGTTTACCGATTTGGTGAAGGAGGGATTGATCACCACCGGCAAAGGCGATGTGCGCGCCGTCGCCATCGTCTCGGAAGACGTGCGGCCTGGCGTGCTGTTCACCAATTTCCTGCATCCGGCCAGCCCGGCCAACTCGCTCGTCCACCGCGTGCCCGACCCTTTCGCCAACGTCCACCGATTTAAACTGGGCAAGGCGCAGATCGAGAAGATCGGCGAGTCGCCGTACAAGAAATCTCTGGAGGAGATGACCTTCAAGCCGCGCACGATCACCTTCACGGGTTGAGTCGTCACCCCTATGGATAGACCATGAAACGGCTTGCCGACTTGCTCGAAGCCTCTGCCGCACTCCACCGCCATCTCTGCCCGCGTCAGGTGCTCGGCGTGCGTATCGGGCTGGCGGGCGCAGCCGCATTACAACTCGACGTCTCACGCAAGGACAAGCGGCTGCTGGTCATTAGAGATCATCAACGAGCGCGAGGTCCGGCGCGATGGCGCGACCCTGTGCCGCGCTTGCGCGGGCGAGGGCTATTATGACCTGTTGGCGAGTTCGTTCCCGTGCCTGTCGTTGCGAGAACCGAACTGGCCCGAGAGGCTGTCAGTCGGGTGAAAAGACTTCCGAAGTCTCTGGGATTTCGGAAGTCTTTTCGTCAGGGTAAGATTTGACCCGGAACGCGCGTCTACAAGATAGCGGGCCAATGCTCCAGATATATCCTGTCGGGGCACACAACCCGCACAAGAGAAGGACTCACACTGTGCGTCCGATCTGGCAGATCCTCACCCGCACAACGCATTCTCCAAACAGTGTGCTGACCTGTGAGGAATGCTTTGCGGCGCTGGAGTATCTGGCCGAGTTGATGGATGCAGATGTTGATCCGAAAGACCTGTGGCAGACCGCCCAACGCCATCTGGCGCGCTGTCCCGACTGCCGGGAGCATCACGCAAAGCGTATCCGCGAACTGGAGTCGCGGCTGGCCGGAGGTCGAGGCTGATGCTTCGCGTCGGTCAACCGGCACCCGACTTGCGCCTGCCAGGTCTGGACGGATCACCGATCGCACTGTCGGATTATCGAGGCCGACCGGTCGTGCTCGTCTTTCTGCGCCATCTCGGCTGACTGCCCTGCCGCGAGCACGCGATGCAGTTGCATCGCCGACGAGACGCAGTGCTGATGCTGAATGGCGAGGTATTGCTGATCACCTTTTCCAGCGCGGAGCAGGCGCGTCGCTGGCGGGACGAGACTGGGATCGACTTTCCGTTGTTGCTCGATGCGAATCGGGCTGTCTATCGCGCTTATGGTCTACGGTCCTCGATCTGGCGCGTGTGGCAGCCTAAGGTGCTGGCGTATTACGCGCGAGCCTTGTTGCAAGGGCAGCGCTGGCGCGGCATCCGCGACGATCCGCACCAGTTGGGCGGCGATTTCGTTGTCGATGCCGCCGGGATGTTGCGCTTCGCGCACCGGAGCGAAGACCCGACTGATCGCCCGGCAGTTGATTCGCTCTTGTCGGTACTTCGACAGATGTGAGGTGTGGATATGGGACAAGTCGCAGTCAATCTACCTCGAATCACCTGGCTGATGATCTTCGGCGTGCTACTCACGGCCTGCGCGGGAGCAGCCACTGGCCCAACGCCGGCCGAGCCCCCGCTGCCCGCCCTGGCCCCGACCCAGACTTCCCAATCGACGAAAGCCCCTACGATGACTCCCTCGCCCTCTCTGGACGAGCCGCCGCCTGCGGGCGCGCAGTTCGAGTTCACCACCGACTTCAGCAAGCACGCGGTCTCGTACCGCGAAATCCTCTCGGGCGGACCGCCCAAGGATGGCATTCCCGCAATCGACGATCCCAAGTTCATCAGCGTCGAAGAGGCCAAACAGTGGCTGTTACCGGTCGAGCCGGTCATTCTCGTTCAAGTTGGCGACGACGCCCGCGCCTATCCACTGCAGATCCTGACCTGGCACGAGATCGTCAACGACGCCGTCGACGGTGTGCCGCTCACGGTGACGTTCTGTCCGTTGTGCAACACCGCCATCGCCTTCGAGCGGACGGTCGACGGGCGCGTGCTCGACTTCGGCACGACCGGCCGGCTGCGCTACAGCAACCTGATCATGTATGACCGCCAGACCGAGACGTGGTGGCAGCAGGCCACCGGCGAGGCGATCGCCGGTGAGCTAACGGGGACGCGGCTGAAGTTCTATCCGGCCTCCATCATCGCCTGGGCCGATTTCAATACCCACCATCCCGATGGCAAAGTGCTCTCGCGCGATACGGGCTTTGGTCGGGATTACGGGCGCAATCCGTATACTGGCTACGACGACGTGAACAGCTCGCCGTTCCTGTATCGCGGGCCGGAGACACCCGGCGCGCTGCCGGCTGTGGCGCGCGTGCTGACAATCGCCTTGAACGGCGAGGCAGTGGCTTACCCTTACGACGTGCTGCAGGACGTGCGCATGGTCAACGACACGGTCGGCGGGACAGAGGTCGTCGTGGTGTGGAAGGGAGGCACGGCTTCCGCGCTCGACACCAGCCGCATCGCCGACGGGCGTGATGTCGGCGCGGCGAGTGCGTACTCGCGTGTTCTCGACGGCGAGACACTGACTTTCTCCCTCGACGGCGGGCGAATCGTCGATGACCAGACCGGCAGCGAGTGGAATGTGCTCGGGCAGGCGGTCGGCGGAAAACTGGCGGGCAAATCGCTGACGCCTGTCGTCGCCATCAACCACTTCTGGTTCTCGTGGGCAGCCTTCAAGCCGGAGACGCGCATCTACCAACCGTAGCAAAGAGCTGACGCTGCTCGAAATACAGAATGAACATTCCGTACATCCTCCAATACATCCTCGAAGCTAAAAAAGTCGTCCTGGTTGCTCTGTCCGAACTCTTCCTCGTCCCATTCCGCCTCTTCGTCACTCGCCTGGGCGGCTTGCTGCGCAAACCAGTGTTTCGCAGTCTCGCTGCGCTCGAGGTCGCGCAGGTCAAACATCAGCGGTTTGCCGGTTTGCCGCTGCGATCCGGCGCCAGGGGCAAGTCACCCAACTCGTCGCGTGTGGAATCTGCTGCAAGAGCCGCCGCCGTTGGATGCAGCACCCAGCGCTCAACCAGATGACGCACCTCGTTGAACTCTTGAGGCAGCAGAATGTTGTACTTTCGATTGGCTTCGACCGCGGCCGCGATACTTGCCTGGGCACGCGCGAGGCCGATGCGATACAACCGCTCGCCCATCATGCGTCCAGCCTTGTCCACCAGCTCGCGCTGGAACTTTTGAGGCGTCATGCCCTGCGTAGGAAACATATCCTTGAGCGCGCCACGCCACGGCACGCCAAAATCGAGCAAAAAGACCAGCGCCTGAATCGCGCCGCCCACGCGCTCCCAGGCCACAGTCACGCTCTGTTGCCAGGGATGATTCGGATCGGTCGCATACGCGGCATAGAAGCGATCTTGCGCGAGGTCGAGGATGGCGCGGGTAACTGGCTTGACGCCGCGCGCGGCCAGGCGCTCCAGCGCGCGCTCGGCCTTCTGCTGTACCTCCGGAAAAGGAGTGGTGTGCGCCAGCGCGTAAAGAAAATCCGCCTCCAGGTCGGTGGCCCCTTCCTCGCCGCTCTTGATATACTCCATCAAAATCCCCGTGCCGTCAATCGCCTCTTCCGGCATCCGGTTAATGTGGTGCATAAAGGCTTCCACTTCGGCCGGATCGCGCGATTCACGCAAGGAGCGTGCCAGGCCGCGCATGCCTGTGCGGAATAGATCCTCTGCCGCTTTGATGTCGCCGGGCTTGATATCACGCGGCGAGAAATAGCGGCTCGGATCGCTCAGGTCTACCTCTTCGCCCATCTCCGTGAGGATGACCAGCGCCGTCATCTTGGCGTCGAGCGAAAGCGCACCGCGCTTTTTCACTTGCTGCCAGAGATAGTCAATCACCTCGCGGCTTTTCAGGCGCGGCAGCAGCGACATGAGCGTTTCGCGCTCGTCGTCGGGCGTCCCCTCCATCCGCTTGACGAGCGCGTCGAGCGCAGCCGGCTGACCGACCTCTGCCATTAACACGCGCACACCCGCTTCCAGCCCATCGAGATCGAGTTCACCTCGCGCCTGCCGCTCGAACAGTGCGTCGAGGCGGGGGCGGGTCATCACGCGCGGATCAATCTTGGGCGCTTTGGTTTTCTTCGATTTACTCATCTCCATTCCCTCTCGATGTATGATTTGAAAAGTTGCAGCGCCCCATTCACTCCTCGTAAATCAAAGGCGTCGGGATCAAATTCGCCACCGATCCATTGTACCATGTCATCGTGTTCAGGACGGTGGGAATCGCGCATCGCTTCTAAAAAGGTGTCAGAGCCCCACACCCCGCCGACACGCTTCGCGTCAGGCGGGCACGCACGCTTGCCATCCACACAGTGGGAATTTTGACCAAGTGTTCCAGCGTCAACTCGGCGACCGTGCCATTCGGCAATCGGAGACGGACAGGCGAACGGTCAGCGCGTTTCTGAATCTCTAAAGCCGAAAAAGAGCGGCCATCTGACAATGGACAAGCGGCGGCGTTGGCGCTTCGCTGTGAGGAAGCCCGACACGCCGTAACCTACTTCACCAACAATGCCCAGCGCATGCGATACGACCAGTTCCGCGCCGCGGGCTATGTGATTGGGAGTGGCACGGTGGAGAGTGGCTGCAAGCAGATCGTGACCCAACGCCTCAAACGGCCCGGCGCGCAATGGACGGTGGACGGTGCAGTGCGCACAGCCAAAGCGCGGGCCGCTTGGCTCAGTGGCCAATGGGAGACCTTATGCACTCAGCGGGCGGCCCTGCCCTTAGCCGTCTGACACCTTTCGCGTGCACCCAATCGTGCAAGCCGATTGATCTTTGGGCCGATTGCCGGTAGAATAGATCGCGATCTCTCACAAGCCTATGTCCAAAAAGAAGTCTCGATCGGGCAAGAAGCCCGGCCCTTCAGCCGCTCGTCCCCTCTCCGCGAAGCTCGTCGACGCGCTGGAAGAAGCAGACTCGCTTATGCAGCGAGGACGGCTCGACGAGGCGATCGACATCCTCGAATCGGCTGACCGGCGATATCCCAATCGGCCAGAAGTGTTGACCCAACTGATGAACGCCTATCACGACGTTGAAGAAATGGTCGGCTACATGTCCGTCGCCGAACGCCTGAGCCGGCTTAGGCCCAACGATCCCGACCTCACGCTTGCCCTCGCCGGGGCATACGCAGCCAACCTGCTTCCGGCGCTGGCCCTGCACACATGCCGCCGCATTCTCAACCGCTGGCCCGATCACGCACACGCCGATGAAGTGCGCAAGATGGCAGCCGATCTGGAGTCGTTATTACGCGCAGAGCAAGGTAAATTGGACGTGCCAGGCGAAGAAGGGCTTGAATTGCTGACGATGCATGACACGGTGCGGTTGTACCTGGCGCAGGGCAGGTATCGAGAAGCCCGCCAGGCCGCCGAAGGCCTGCTGCGCCGCCACCCCAATTTCGCGCCTGCACTGAACAACATGAGCCAGGCTTACTATGCCGAAGGCAGGCTCGATCAGGCGATCTCCACGACGCAGCGCGTGCTCGCCTTCGAACCGGAGAACGTCCACGCCCTGTCTAATCTCACGCGTTACCTGTGCCTGAGCGGCCATCCGGACGAGGCCAGGCAGTGGGCAGAACGCCTCAAGGTCAGCGCGGCCCAAGCGGCGGACGTGTGGCTAAAGAAGATGGAAGCGCTCACTATCCTCGGCGACGACCAGGGCGTGCTGGATGTCTTCCATCGCGCCGAGCAAGCCGGCGCGCTGCAATCGCCCAATGCCGATCCGACGCTCTATCACCTGGCCGCCGTCGCCGCCTTGCGTCTGGCGCGCGAAGGGGATGCACGCGAATACTGGAAACGCGCGCTGAAGCTATCTACGGATTTCGAGCTGGCGCGTGACAACCTGAACGACCTGCGCAAGGCCACTCGCGAGCGGCACGCGCCGTGGGCTTTCGGAACAGGCAACTGGCTCACACAGCAGGCCATCCAGGATCTCATCGTGCACATCGAGCCGGCATCCCGCCGGGCCGACGACGACGCCGTCACGCAGGCCGCACGGCGCTACCTGCGCAAGCATCCAGAGATGAACGGGTTGGCACCTGTCCTGCTCGATCGAGGTGACCCGGACGCGCGCGGCTTCGCGCTGCGGCTGGCGCTGATGGCAGAAACGCCCGAGATGCTGGCCGTGCTGCAAGACTTCGCACTCGGCCAGCGCGGGCCGGACGAGATGCGCTTCCAGGCGGCGCAGGCCGCCGCCAAGGCCGGATTGTTGCCCCCCGGGCCGACACGCTTGTGGCTGGATGGCGAGTGGCGCGAGTTATTGCTGTTGGGCTTCGAAATACATGGCGAGCCGCTCACACAGCACCGGCCGCCGGTGGAGCAATGGGCTCTCGACGCCATGCAGGCGCTGCGCGACGGCGATTTTATCGAGGCTGAGCGCCTGCTCAAGCAGGCGCTGGAGATCGAGCCGGACCAGCCCGACCTGCTCAATAACCTGGCCGCAGCGTACGATCGGCAGGGGCGCACGGTCGAATCTCGAGCGCTGCTCCGGCAAATCCACGAGCAGCATCCCGACTATCTATTCGCCCGCATGGGGCTTGCCCGGCTGCACGTGCAGAATGGGCAGCTTGCCGAAGCCAGAGCGCTGCTCGAGCCACTGTGGACGAAAAAGCGCTGGCACTTCAGCGAATATGCGTCGTTCTGCGGCGCGCAGATCGAGCTGTTGCTTGCAGAAGGCAATCGAGAAGCCGCTCTGTCCTGGCTAGATATGTGGGCGGATGTCAATCCGGATCATCCGGATCTGCACAGGTATCGTGACCTTTTGGGCCGGACAGGCCGATTGAGGAACCTCTTCAGGCGGCCCGCGCGACCCAAGTGAGGACCACGTCCCGCACACCCCCGCCCTGCTCACTCGGGCGGGGGTGTTGCCATGTGTCTACAGGCGGATATACTGCCGCCACTCCGGCCGGATGTCCGAAGTCATCACCAGGTAACTCGCGCGCGGCGTCTTCGGCTCGAAGCCCGGATCGTGGAAGCGCATGCCTGCCTCGTGCATCGAGCGGCCCGCCTTGCGTTGCTGGCAGCGCCAGCAGCTCGCCACCGTGTTGCCCCAGGTATTCGACGGGATGCTCTGGCGCCGGCACTTCCACTGCGGGATGACGTGATCGATCGTCGCCTGGCGCGCGTGCAGCTTCCGGCCGCAGTACCGGCAGGTGTAGCGATCGCGGATCAGCACGCCGCGCCGCGACCAGGCAGCGCCGCGCTGCGGGACGTTGACGTAGTATCGCAGGCGCAGGACGCTGGGCATCGGCTGGCGGCGGCTCGGCGAACGCACCTCGCGACCCGGCGCCGCCTCGACCATCTCCGCCTTGCCTGCCAGTAGCAAGTTCACCGCGCGCGGGAGGCCGATGATGTGCAGCGGCTCATAACTGGCGTTCAGCAGCAATACGTTGACCATGTCCAATCCTTATGGGCCTGCAGGGAGTCGAACCCTCTCTGACTGCCTTATAAGAGCAGCGCCCTCAACCGGAGAGCACCAGGCCCACACTGTGCCGCCCGTCGGACTCGAACCGACCCTTTCCCGGCGCTTCAGACCGGAGCCCTACCGGCTAGGCCAGAGCGGCAGCGACTGTGGATCGTTTCGGCCAGTACCAGCCCTCGGACTCGAACCGAGATGAACCGCGGTCTGAGCGCGGTGCGTCTGCCATTTGCGCCAGGCTGGCACGGTAGCGGGTACGGGAACGGATCAATGCAGAACCCTCGGTCGGATTTGAACCGACTGTCTCCGCGTTCGAAGCGCGGCATGCGTCCCATCGCACCGCGAGGGCAGTCGGGAAGGCGGGGCTCGAACCCGCGACCTCTGCAGTCCAAGTGCAGTACGCTGCCAACTGCGCCACTTCCCGATGCACCCCTCACCGGTTGCAAAGCCGGTGAGGGGTCGTCTTGCGCCAACACCCGTGGCCATCAGACGAGGAGGAGACGGCGCGAGTCGAACGCGCAGCCCTCGTCGGGCGCCCGTTTTCGAGACGGGGTGGCACTCCCGTTATGCCGACGTCTCCACCGCAGGGGTGACCGGCGAGACTTGAACTCGCTTCCACGGCGGCCACAGCGCCGCGCCTCGACCGCTTCGGCATCGGTCACCATATGATCAGGCCTCACACCCTCGGCGGGACTTGAACCCGCAGCCTGCTGTTTAGAAGACAGCCGCTCGTCCGATCGAGCCACGAGGGTCTAACGACAGGTCGGCCAGGACTCGAACCTGGGTTGCATCTTTTGGAGAGATGCCGATTGGCCACCATTTTCCCGACCCTTATATCCAGACCTGCCAGGTCTTGTATCCCACGTTACGCATCGGAGTGCGGGTGTCAGGAAGACCTGGCAGGTCTCATGAATCCAGTGCGGAGGGGGCCGACTTCTCCCACCGCTACCTGCGAAAACCAGGCGTTCCCCGCGCCGCGTGCATGTTCTCACGGCTCTTCGCCGGGTGCGCGGCTGCGTTCGAGCGGCGACCATCGAAGATCCATTCCGCACAGTGGCCCTGGCGGGCTTCGAACCCGCTTCTCTACCGTGCTGGAGTTTGGCAAAATGCCGGAGTGCGGCCCTTCGGTAGGCTCAGGGTAGGCTCTTCAGGCCGCCATGTCTTCGGCCTCCGCAGGCTGAAGCCTGTACTCCGGACGCCACATGTGGCTGTTGCCAAACTCCAGTACCTGCAAGGGTAGCGAGGAGCCCGACTCCTCCCCACAGGCCCAAGTCGTGACCCTCAGACCTGCCAGGTCTCGCGATACATCCCGCAACACAGCAGAAGGGGTAGAGACCTGGCATGTCTTTCCAACCCCCTCCGCTGCCGACTCGCACGCCGCGCGCCGGACGTGCGAGCCAGCGCCGCCAGGAAACGCGCGTTTCCTTCAGAGCCTGGACGTGGACTTGAACCACGACCATCGCTTTACAAGAGCGCCGCACTCCCGATTATGCAATCCAGGCAACATCCCCACAAAACAGTCCGGCGCAAAGGTTACGCGCCTCCGCGCCGGGCTGGCTTACACAAATAAAAAGCGCGAAGGTCGTCGCTATCCCTCGCGCCTGCTGAGCGTAAACACCGGAAGCCTAACTTCCACCTCCCCCAACAGGCGCACAACGGACATGATCCGTACCGGCGGCGAAGTGCCACGGCGCAGATTTGAGCATTGTCTGCTCTCGGCTGATGGGTGACGATATCCTTAACATGGCTCCGCTCAATGCACTATGATTGCTTAGCCGTTGATATTATATAACTGTTTTTACGATTGTCAAGAGCCAAAATGCGTTTTCGTCTATGTTTTAGGCCTGTTCTGCTTGGTCTGTTTATACCGCATTACCTTGTAGGTATTCGCCAGTGTCAGGGGCCGGCCAGATTTCGAGACAAACAGGTTTGGCAAATCGGTTTCAGGGCGTTCGGATTTCAGATAGTGTCCCAGTCCATTCCGCAAGTACTTTCTCAATCCGGGTAGGTCGTCAAATGTCAGTTGAATGATCGTCGGTATCTTCCAGCCGTCGGCCAACATGTCCAGGATTACCGCATCGCGCTGGGCGGTGGCCGCCTGCCTCGTCTCCGCCGAGCGCCGGGCGAGTCTGCGAAAGTGCTCGCGCCCGTAGCGACGCTTCGTCGCCTGCCCGCCGCGCCGGCGATAGACGTCGTACTCGCGGGCGTGGCGCGCCATCGTCGTCCTGCCGCCCAGGCTGCCGATCGCTCGGTAATAGTCGAGGCCGTACTTCTCGCACGTCGCCTGGCCGCCGAGTTGGCCGGCTTGCCGGCGGGATGAGTTCGTCTTCGGACTACTTGGCATGTCAGGCTCCTTTGTTTGGCTTGGTCAGCCGCAGGTAGTATAACTGAGAATGGGTGAACAGTCAATCTGGAAGATCCACCGTTGCCAATCGACGCCGTAACCGGCCACCAGCGCCGACACGCCAAGACATAAGCTGCCGAACAGCATAGTACGGCGAGACGCATTCGGCACCCGCGAGACATGCGCCGACTGCCATCTCGCCCGCAATCCATGCCCCACGATACACGCCTCATCCCTGACCGTGAACGCGGTATAATATCGATATATCGATATGGCCGAGCAGCCACATATCCGAATCGAGCGACAGCACCGCGCAGCTCAGATCATCGACCGGCTCAGAGCCGGCATAGTCGATGTTCTGGCCGCATACCCGGTTGAAATGGCGTACCTGTACGGCTCGGTGGCCCGGGGCTGTCCCCTGCCCTCCAGCGACATCGACATCGCGCTGGTGCTCACCGAGATGCTGTCGCCTTATCGACGATTGAGGCTCGAACTGGAGATACAGGCCGCCCTCGAGAATGCCTGTGGCCTGTCCAACGTGGACGTGCGGGCAATCAACCATGCTCCGCTGACAGTACAGGGTCGGATTATCCAGGAAGGGCTGCTGCTCTACGAGCGAGACAAAGCCCGCCGCGTGACATTCGAGGCACTGATCCGCCGGAGATATTTCGACTATCAGCCAACGGCCGAGCGGATGCGACGGGCCTTTTTAGACCACGTCCGTAGAAAGGGGCTGACCGGTGGTCGATCTCAGCCACGTCTCGATCTCGTCTAGCCCGAACTCCGGCAAGCGGTAGGCAACATTCACCACCTGAAAGATCCATTTCCGCCAATCGACGCCGTAACCGGCCACCAGCGCCGACACGCCGAGGCACAAGCCGCCGAACAACATACCATACGACGAGACGCGATCCGTATCCGCAAGAAACGCGCCGACCGACGCCTCGCCCGACACTATTCCGCGCTCGGGCACGAGCCACGCCTCGTTCTCGACGCGCTCCAGCCATTCGCCCAGATTCTCGACGGCTCCTTCGGCTTCACTCAGGACATGGCTCAGGTCGTGGTCCGTGGCGAACTTTCGCGCGCCGCGCTCGTGCAGCGCCAGCCAGGCATCCCGCGCCTCAGGCTCGAGCCAGAGGATCGCGAGCAGGATCGGCAGCGCGCCGTGCCGCAGAAATCGCCCTGCCCCGTCGGTGCCCGGCAGGAATGGGATGAGCAGGTCCGCGCCGAGGACGACCCGCGCCAGGTTCTCGACGGTGAACGCCGACAGGTCCGCGTCGCGACCGAAGGCCGAGCGATACGACAGCGCGAACAGCGCCCAGTTGTCGAGGCAGTGCAGCGGCACCGGTCGATCGTAAGGCTTGAACCAGACGGGCATCAGCTCGCCCCAGCCGCCGTTCGTCTCCGGCGTCGTCGTCACGACGTAAGCGGGCAATTCGCCGTCGACGAGCGTCTGGCGCCGGGTATGCATGCCGAGGGCCTCCATCGCAAACGGCTGCGCCCAGGCCAGCGCGCGCTGGGCGAGATCGCGCGTCACGACGAAAGACGCCCTCAGTTCGACGTATTCGGCGAACGTGGGCAGTTCTCCGAGAGTGTCACGCCTGCCCCCGATAGAGTCAGTCGGGGGCATCGCTGTCGATCACGTGCTCGGCTTGAATGCGGCGGCGGGTGTGCGTTTCGCTGCGCAGGACGAGCGAATCGGTCTCGGTGAGACGACCGTGGTAGCGCACGCCGGATAGCAGCAGGCTGTCGGTTACGCCGGTCGCGGCGAAGAAGCTCTGATTGCTCGCCACGATGTCGTCACAGGTCAGCGCGCGCTCCGCGTCGAGCCTGGCGGCTTGGACTGCTGCCTGCTCTTCGTCGCTTTGAGGCGCCAGCCGCGCCAGCATCGCGCCGCCGAGGGCTTTCACGGCGCAGGCGGCGATGATCCCCTCCGCTGCGCCGCCGATGCCCATCAGCATGTCCACGGCGATCTTCGGGTCGGCGGCCATGATCGCCCCGCCGATATCGCCGTCGGCTCGCAGCAGGATGCGCGCTCCGGCGGCGCGAATCTCGTCGATCAGGTCGGCGTGCCGCGGCCGCTCGAGCACGAAGACGACCAGGTCGCGCACGGCCTTCTTCTTTTTGCGCGCGACGAGCGCCAGCACCCACGCCGCAGGCGCACCCAGGCACTCGGACACGAGCGATGGCGCCACTTCGCCGTCCACGACGATCTTGTCCATGTAGACCGCCGGAGCGGGCGACCACAGCGCACCGCGCGGCGCGACGCCGACGACGGAGATCGCGCCGGAATGGCCGCGGGCGACCAGGTTTGCGCCGTCGATCGGGTTGACGACGACGTCGACTACCGGGCCTCCACCGGTGCCGACGCGCTGGTTCGTGTCCAGCGGCGAGTGCTCACCCAGCCGGCCTTCCTCGCCGATCACGATATGCCCGTCCATTTCGATCGTCTCGAGGATGCTCGCCATGGCGTCGACGGCGGCGTGGTAGGGCTGGTCACGGCTGCCCAGGCCGATCCATCGCCCGGCGCTCAAGGCGGCTGCTTCCGTCACCCTGACCAGATCAAGCCCCAGATTGCGCGGGAGGCTCTCGCTCATCGCAGATCGTCCAACGCCTCCAGCAGGCCGGCCGCCTCCCAGGCCAGTATGCCGCCTCCCAGGATGCGCAGCCGGCGGTAGCCGTGGAGCTGCAGGGTGGCTGCCGCGCGCATGCTGCGCCGGCCGGTGCGACAGACGAGAACGATGTCGCGATCGCGCGGAAGTAGGGGCGATCCCTCGCGGTCGCCCGGCGCGGCGGTGAGCAGTTTCGGCAGCGGCACTAGCTGCGCCTGGGGAATGTGACCCTGCTTGAACTCGCGCGGCTCGCGCACGTCGACGACGAGCGGCGATGGATGGTCGTGAAGCAGGCGGCGGCGCAGATCGGCGGGCGAGATCTCCGGCACGTCGACTGCGGGCGAGACGCCCAGAGCCTGTCCTGCGACCCCCGAAGGGAGGAGTGTCGAAGGGTGCGCTGCTTCTGGATAAGGGTACTTGGGCAAATTCTGGCACTCCAGCCACGCGCGCGCAGGACACTCGTATATGCAGACCGCCGGGTCCAACACCTTGTAAAAGAGATGGCCGATCGCGCTGTCTTCCGGCAGGATGTGATCCGTGCCCAGCATCTCCTCGAAGCCGGTCAACCGCATTTTCGTACGCACCGGCCCGCGCACCCTCACCATGAAGACGTCGCCGCCGTGCTGCCGGTAAAGGCGCACGACCGATTCGAGCATGTGAATCCCGCTCACGTCGCAATGCGTCACCAGATTCATCTTGAGCAAAAGGAAGCGCTGTCCGGGGTTGCGCTCGAAGTTCGCGCGAATGGCTTCCTCGACGTGATGGGTAGCGCCGAAGTAGAGCGAGCCTTGAATGGCGATGACGCCGAGCTGCGGGCAGGGCAACTTCTCCGGCCGGTGGACGAAGTGGCGAAACTCGTCATCCGGCAGCACCGAGTACACGCCCGGCATCGAGGTCTGAATGATGTAGCGGGCGAACGAGGCGATCACCCCGACCAGCACGGCGAATTCCAGCGGGAGCAGCAGCGTCGCCACGAACGTCGCGATCATGATCAGGCTGTCGCCGATCGAGGCGCGCAGGATGCGCCCGATCTCGACTCGATCGATCATGGTGTACGACATGACGATCAGCATGCCGGCCAGCGCGGCGCGAGGCAAATATCCAGCCAGCGGCGCGAACAGCAGCGCCGCCAGCAGGGTCCATATTCCCGAGAAGACGCTCGCCAGCGGCGTGCGCCCCCCGGTGGTGTACAGCAACGCCGAGCGAGTGAAGGAGCCTGAGCAAGTGTAACCCGAGAAGAACCCGGCGGCGACGTTCGCCAGCCCCTGCCCCACGAACTCCTGGTTGCTGTCCACGTGCTGGCCGCTCTGAGCGGCGATGGAACGTGCAATCGAGATCGCCTCCACCAGCCCGATCACCGCAATGGCCAGCGCGCCAGTTGAAAGGCGTCCGATCAACGTAATGTCGAACAGCGGCAGGCTGGCCAGGGGAGGCAGACTGCGGGGCAGCTCGCCCATGACCTGCACGCCTTGCCGATCGAGGTCCAGAACCGCGACGACAGTCGATGCCAGGGTCATGCCGATCAGCGCGCCGGGCCAACTTGGACGGGAGCGCCGCAGGCCGACGATTACTGCCATCGTACCCAATCCCATCGCCAGACTCAGTCCATGCAGTTGAGAGATGTGACGGGCGATTTCGACGAGAGTCACGTGCAGCTCGGGCAGGCTGGGAACCTCGTCGAGGCGGAACAAATGCCGCAACTGGTTGACGATGATCAGGATACCCGCGCCGGCGGTGAAACCGACGACGACCGACATGGAGACGAAATTGGCGAGCACGCCCATGCGCGCCAGGCCCATCGCCAGGCGGGCTGCCCCGACCATCACGGCCATCAGGCCGGCGGCGGCGATCCACTCGGGCGATCCCGGCGAGGCCACGCCGATCAACGTGGAGAGCACCAACAGCGAGGCGGCATTCGTCGGGCCGGTGTGCAGATGGAACGACGAGCCCCACAGCGCGCCGACGATGGAAGCGACGATGGCGGCGTAGAGGCCCGTCTGGGGCGGCAGTTCGGCGATCAGCGCGTACGCGATCGCCTGCGGCAGCAAGACGACGGCCACCGTCAGCCCGGCGATCAGATCGGGTCGCACATCCTCGCGACGGTAATGGCGCACGATGCGGGCAGGTCGGGTCAAGAAGACAGGCAGGCTGCGCAGCCAACCCTGCATCGGCATGGATAGAGGCGAATGGATCATGGCAGACATCACACGTACAATCTAGGTGGGCGAGGTCGACAGGAGCAGTACTCTCATTTCAGCCAGCAGTCGAGCTGTCCTCGTGATACGCGCCTGCCACGCAATGGCGTAGTCCCCCCATCCTGCTTCCGACCATGCGGTGAAGGCTGCGTCCCACTCCTCGGCTTCCGCCATCAGCCAGTCCACCAGACGAGCCGTGCTGTCCACAACTCCAGCCGCTTCAAACAGCGAGACCCCGACGTCGAATCGACCTCCGAACGGCAGAGGGACACCCAGGTCGCGCGCCCACGCACCCAGCCGGGCGCGAGATAGAAAGACCCCACTGCGCGCCGGGCACAGCAGCCGGTGCACGATCGAGCGCAAGGAAATTTCCTCACCCGAAAACTCTAACCCTGCCCTGAGAGCCGAAGGGTCTGACTCTAACTCTAACTCTAACTCTGACTCTGCAAAGTGGCCGCTCGCCTGCCCTGAGAGCCGAAGGGTTCGCACGCGTGGTTCAAGATCGGGCGACCCCATTTCGGCGAACAGAACGCGCCGAGTCTCCGAGGCCAGGGCGCGATAGAAGCTGTGCGCGGCCGGCTCGCGCTCGACGGCCAGGCACAAGACAGGCGCCCAGTCGAGGAGATACGGCAAGATAGAGTGCGCATCACGTCCTTCATGCGCGAGCAATCCTAACATCAGCCCGATGTGATCCGCCGCGCCCACCTCGCGCAGCGCGCCCGGCGCGTAGTCGTATTGCTCGTAGACGTCCCGCATTTCCTGCGCCCGCGCCCCATTCATCTCCCCGTTTGGGTCGAGGAACACGCTCGCGTAAGGATATACGTTGAGCAAGAACAGATCGGCGTAGGCCGTTGCCAGCTCCCCCAGCCCGGCGCCGTCGGGCGCAAGCGCGGAAATCTGACCCGTGCGAGACAAGGTCTCAGCATCCGCCTCCCGAAGCCAAAGCGCAGAAAGAAGAGAAAACGTGAATTCAGCCATCAGTTATCAGTAATCAGTTGTCAGTTGTCAGTCATCAGTCATCTGCCATCTGCCATCAGCTATCTGCTATCGGCCATCAGCCACCTGCTACCGGCGAAACGCGCTCACGTCAGGCCGGAACGGGCGCAGCATCCAGTTGGGCCGCCGCCACTCGCCGCTCGGCGGGCGTGCCAGCGCTAGCCAGCGTTTGTAAACCTCGTGCGACCTCTGCGTGTCTACGAAAACGTCGCCGTAACGATCGCCTGGCTGAGCGCGGGCGACTCTCACCTTATGATGCCAGCAGTGCGCGCCGCTGATCGGATCAGGCTGCACCGGAAAAGTGAGGTTCTGATGCACGCCCGCATCCGACCACCAGATGCGCTCGGTGTCCGGATCGGACGACTTGTAGGGCTGGACGCCTTTGAGCTGAGTGAGTCGCCACTCACCGCCCGCAGCTCCTGGGCGGCGCGAAGCGGAGTCGAAGGACTCTTTCAGCTCGACGAGCGCCGATGCAATGCGGTTCGTCCCCTCGCCTTCGGCCAGGCGCCAGCGGCCGAGGTGATGCGAGCAGGCGATCACGCCGGGGCGAATGCCTTCGGTGACCCACGCCTTGTCGACGAAATAGCCGATCTCCGTCTCGACGCGCACCAAGTCGCCCGTCTGCACGCCGAGGCGGGCCGCGTCCGACGTGTGTATCCACGTCGGGTTCGAGTGCGAGATCTCGACCAGCCACTTGGCGTTCGCGCTGCGCGTGTGAATCAGGGTCGGCAGGCGGTACGTCGAGAGCAGGACGAATTCATTCGCCTCGTGGTTGACGTGGCTGGGGTGGACGTGGCTCTCCACATATTCGGGAATGGCAAGCTCGGGCCAACCGAAGTCCCGCAGCGTCGTCGAATAGAATTCGAGTTTGCGCGATGGGGTGCGGAAACCGAACTTCGCCTCGCCGTCGATCAGCACCCCGACGGGGCGGCCCATCTCGGTCACGACCGGCGCAGGCGTGGGCACGATGTTTTTCAACGGGGCCATCGGCGCTTTCGTATAGAGGATGCCCGTCTCCTCGTCGACCTGCGCATCGGCGATTTCTTCCGGCGTGAGCGTGCGGTCGTACTCGGCCTGCGCGCCTTTGCGAATCTCGAACGCGCCGTACTTGCGCATGTAAGCCAGCGGGGACAATCCTTCCTTCGCGGCAGCTTCCGGCAAGCCCGGCACCGAATTCTCAAACATCCAGCCATAATACTCGTCGACGGTGATGCGCTCGCCGGGGCGATACGGCGACTCGAAATATTGCCGGATGCCGAGCGATCCGTCGGGGTCGATCTCCCAGCTCAGGTCGATCCAGAACTCGGTCTCCTCCCACACCTGGCCGGGGTTGGCCTCGTGCGTTCGGTTCACCGTCTTCCCCATGCGCTCCATCGCCGCGCGCATCACCGGCTGACGAAAGGCGATCCATTGCCCGGCGTGCGTCTCCTGACTCATCAGGTCGTGCCGCTCCGAAGCGTGCCCCATCGGCAGGACGTAGTCGGCCCACCACGCCGATTCGTTCCACGTCGGCGTGAGCGCGACGTGAAGGCCGATCTTCGATTCGTCGCGCAGCACTTCGAGCCAGGTGAAGCCGTCGGGGTTCGTCCACATCGGGTTGTAGACGCGTGTGAAGTACACGTCGAGCTTGCCGCGCCCCTCCTTGAGAAAGTGCGGCAGCAGGAAGCTCATTTCAAAGTACGACAGCGGGTACTCGCGCGGCCAGGTCAACTCGTTCCAGCGCTTGACGTGCGGGGCCATCTTGTGCGGGCGTGGAACCCACTTATCCCACGCGTTCGCCGACGTGCCGCCCTCGACGCCGACGCTGCCGGTGAGCACGTTGAGGAACCACAGGCAGCGCGCCACCTGCCAGCCGCCGAGGTTGCCCGCGCCCGCGCTGCGCCAGTTGTGCGACGCCAGTTTTCCGCCGCAGTTCGCGACGTCTTCGGCGATGCCCTTGAGGATGCGCGCCTCGACGCCCGACTCCTGCGCCGCGAATTCGAACGTGTATT
>DATEUJ010000145.1:0-20355 GCA_035283185.1 Anaerolineae bacterium
TCCAGCAAGGACTACCCGCACCCGCCGGTCAGCCACGAGCCGCGCATCCAACAGCTCGACGCCGACCTGCGCAAGCTCGGCCACAAGCCCTTCCACCTGCCGGTCGGCATTATGATCGACGAGCGCAATCCGCAGAAGAGCAAATGCATCCGCTGCGAGACGTGCGACGGCTACGCGTGCGTCGTACAAGCCAAGGCCGACGCGCACGTGGTGTGCATCCAACCCGCGCTGGAGCATCCGAACGTCACGCTGCTGACGAATGCGTTCGTCAGGCGGCTGGAGACGGACGCGTCGGGCCGTGTGGTGACGAAGGTGATCGTCGAGCGAGAGGGCCGGATGGAGGAATACGCGGCAGACGTCGTCGTGTCCTCGGCCGGCGCGCTCAACTCGGCGGCGCTCATGCTGCGCTCGGCGAGCGACAGGCACCCGAACGGGCTGGCCAATAGCTCCGGCCTGGTCGGCCGCCACTACATGTGCCATCACAACGCGACGTTCCTGGCTATCTCCAAAGAACCGAACCCATCGCGCTTCACGAAGACGCTCGCGCTGAGCGATTTCTATTTCGCGTCGAAGGACTGGGAATACCCGATGGGTCTGATTCAGATGCTGGGCAAATCCAACGCCGAAACGATCAGGGGCGAGACGATGATACAGGACGGGATGACGCTGGAGGATATGGCCCGGCACTCGCTCGACTTCTGGCTCCAGTCCGAAGACCTGCCCGACCCGGACAACCGAGTGACGCTGAACGCGAAGGGCGAGATCGTCCTGCACTACAAGCCGAACCACCTCGAAGCGCACCAGCGCCTGACTGCCAAGCTGAAGAGCCTGCTGAACGACATCGGCTGCCACGAGCGGATGATACCGATCGACAGCTACCTGGGGACGAAGCTGCCGTTCAACCTGGCGCACCAGTGCGGCACGATGCGCTTCGGAGCCGATCCGAAAACGTCGGTGCTCGATCTGAATTGCAAGGCGCACGATCTCGACAACCTGTACGTCGTCGACGGCGGTTTCTTCGTCTCGGCGGGTGCGGTCAACCCCTCGCTGACGATCATCGCCAACGCCCTGCGCGTGGGCGACCGTCTGCTGGAGCGCCTGTCGTAATGGCAGAGCTTGTCGAGCAAAGCAGCCATCATCCTGATCCGGACGTTCATGAGCGCGACGCTCGAGCTCGAACTGGAAGGCCTCTGGCCCTGGCAGCGCGGGGAAAAACCGGGACGCGGATGAACGCGGATCGCGCGGATTCTTGCTTCTATAGCGGTTTCCGATTGCGTAAATGCTGCTCCGGAATCGAGCCTTTAGGCGGTTGCCGGCCTCGACTCCAGCGTAAGCCAAAGCGGAATCCGCTCTATAGACGTTGAGATATGTTTTGGAAAGCGCGCCAGTGGGCGGGGGAGACCAGCGCCGATTCGTGAGCATGTAACGCAGGCGGCGCTTCCGAGACAAGATCATGTACACCACCGCGGGAGGAGACCTCATGCCGCTCACTCGCATGCAGATCAAGGAATTGCTGGACGAGAACGTCGCGCACGACTGCACCTTCTTCGGGCCGGACGTTTGCGTCCGGATCGTCGCCATCGCCGACCTGCCTTCGCGCTTCGGCGATTTCCAGGTCGTCGCCTTCTACAACAACCGTGACGGCAAGGAGCACGCCGCCTTCGTGCGCGGCGACGTGATGGACGCCGAGGGCGTCCCGGTGCGCGTGCACTCCGAGTGCTTGACGGGCGACGCCATCGGCTCGCTGCGCTGCGACTGCCGCGATCAACTGGAGGCGGCGCTCAAGCAGATCGGGCAGATGGACAAAGGCATTCTGCTGTACATGCGCCAGGAAGGGCGCGGCATCGGTTTCACGAACAAGATTCGCGCTTACGGCCTTCAGGACCACGGCTACGATACGATCGAGGCGAACATCGCGCTGGGCTTCCGCGACGACGAGCGGGACTACGCGATTGCCGCGCACATGCTGGATTCGCTCGGCGTGAAGTCGATCCGCCTGATGACGAACAACCCACGCAAGATCGACGACCTGACATGGCATGGCGTCGCCATCTCGGAACGTGTCCCGCTGATCATCCCGCCGAACCCGTACAACGAGTTCTACCTGAAGACGAAGGCGACCCGCTCAGGCCACCTGATCGAATTCCACGGCAAAGAGCGCCTGTTGGAACAGAGCGACCGCCCGATCCTCGAAGGGATGACGGCGGAAGACATCGCAGCAGTGTTTGGGGCGCAAGCCCGCCGTCGGCTTGACAACAGCGAAAGGCGTTCGCGTCGTGACGCAGGCGACCGATACCGCTCGATGCCCGGTGTGCCGCTCAAAAAGGGCCGCTGGCGATCTCATATCCGGCGAGACGCTCCCCGATGCGATCGCCGACGTGATCCAGAGCCGGCAGCCCGCCTGGTCGCGGAACGATACCGTGTGCGCGTGGTGCGTAAACGACGCCAAGGCGATTCACATTCAAGACATGCTGGAAACAGCCATGGGCGCGCTTTCGCCGATGGAGAATTCCATCGTGGAAAGCATCCGCAACAGAGAGATCGTCTCGGCCAACCCGAATGCCGAATCTGATCGCGTGCAGACCCGAAGCGAGCGCGTGGCAGATCGCATCGCGGCCACAGTCGGCAGTTGGTGGTTTTCCGGGACGATCCTGTTTCTGCTGACGCTGTGGATCGGCGTGAATGTGCTGTTCCGGCCGTTCGATCCGTACCCGATCATCATCTTGGCCGCGATCAGCGCGGGACTCGCGTCGCTCGCCGCGCTGCAAGGGCCGGTCATCCTGATGAGCCAGCGCCGCCAGTTGAAGCACGATCGGCTGCGCGCGGACACCGACTACCGGGTGAACCTGAAGGCCGAGCTGGAAATCCGCTCTCTCGACGAGAAGATCGACCGCGTCCTGGCTCTGCAAAAGCGCATCCTCGAAGCGCAGCAGGCGCACGCGGCGTTGATGCAGCAGCTCGTCGGAGAAGAGCCGATGACGAGAGCCGAAATATCACAATCCCCAATCTCCAATCCCTAATCTCTTGACGAACAACCCATCATGACGATACCGACATACCCTGCCCCAGTGCCCTTCGTGACTACCGCACAAATGATCGAGGTGGATCGGGCGATGATCGAAGACTTTCACATCGAGCTGATCCAGATGATGGAGAACGCCGGGCGGGCGCTCGCCCACCTGGCGCGCGCCCGCTTCCTCGACGGTGATCCACGCGGAAAGCGCGTTGTTGTGCTCGCCGGAACGGGCGGCAACGGTGGTGGCGCGCTGGTGTGCGCGCGGCGACTGCACAACTGGGGCGCGCAAGTGCAGGTGCTGGTCACCCGGCCGGACGACGATTTCACACCGATCCCGAAACATCAACTGGGCATCTTGCGCCGCATGCAGGCGCCGATTGCACGGGCCGATGCGATCGGATCGATCGCGACACCCGCGTTGATCATCGATGGCCTGATCGGCTACAGCCTGAGGGGCGCGCCGCGCGGCCCGGCCGCTGATCTGATCCGCTGGGCGAACGCGCAGAGCGCGCCGATCCTTGCGCTCGACACACCTTCAGGCGTCGATACCACAACCGGCACGGTCTTCGATCCGGCGATCCGGGCCACGGCGACGATGACGCTCGCCCTGCCGAAGGAGGGGCTGCGCGCGCCGGGCGTCGAAGCCTACACCGGCGAGCTGTACCTGGCCGACATTGGCGTGCCGCCGGAGCTGTACGCCAGGCCGGCGCTGGGCCTCAAGGTCGGGCCGATCTTCGCCGAAAATGACATCGTTCGACTCAGACCGTAAACCCTTGCGAAGGTTATGAAACCTTCGCAAGGGCGGCTCAAAGGAGTCATACAGTGGTCAGTCATCAGTTATCAGTGACCAGTCACTACGACATCATCATCATCGGCACCGGAGCCGGCGGTGGGACGCTGGCCTATGCGCTCGCCTCAGCCGGCAAGCGCATTTTGATACTCGAGCGCGGCGGCTGGCTGCCCCGCGAGAAAGAGAACTGGGACGCCAAGGAGGTGTTCGCACGCGAGCGCTATCACACGCGCGAGACGTGGTACGACGGGGACGGCAAGCCGTTCCGCCCCAGCACCAACTACTACGTCGGCGGCAACACCAAGGTGTACGGCGCGGTGCTGCTGCGCTTCCGCGAGCGCGACTTCGAGAAAGTGCAACACCACGACGGCGTCTCGCCGGAGTGGCCGGTGAAGTACCGCGACTTCGCGCCGTACTACACGCGCGCCGAAAAACTGTATGGTGTGCACGGCCAGCGCGGCGCCGATCCGACCGAACCGGCCGAATCCGAGCCGTTCCCCTTTCCCGCCGTCCGGCACGAGCCGCGCATCCGGGAGGTCTACGACGGCCTGAAGGCGCAGGGGTTGCATCCCTTCCCGCTGCCGGTCGGCGTGCGGCTCGACGAGGAGAACCCGCACCTGAGCAAATGCATCAAGTGCGACACGTTCGACGGCTTCCCGTGCCTGGTCGACGCCAAGTACGACTCGGCGACGACGTGCATCCTGCCGATCCTCGGCCTGCCGAACGTCACGCTGCTGACCGAGGCGCTCGTCACCCGCCTCGAGACAGACTCGACCGGGCGGAGCGTGACGGCCGTTCACGTCGATCGTAAGGGCGCGCAGGAGCAGTACTCGGCAGACATCGTCGTCGTCGCCTGCGGCGCGATCAACTCGGCGGCGCTGCTGCTGCGCTCCGCCAACGACAGGCATCCGAACGGGCTGGCGAACAGGTCGGGGCAGGTCGGGCGCAACTTCATGTTCCACAACAACTCGGCGATGCTCGCCGTGTCGCGCAAGCCGAATCCCGGCAAGTTCACCAAGACGATCGGCCTCAACGACTTCTATTGGGGCGCGGACGACTTCGAGTATCCGCTCGGCCACATCCAGACGCTCGGCAAGTCGCTGCCCGAGCAGCTCGAAGGCGACGCGCCGTCGCTGCTCATCCCCGGCGTCGGCCTGACGCTCGACTTGCTGGCGAAGCACTCGATCGACTGGTGGGTCACGACCGAAGACCTGCCCGATCCGAACAACCGCGTCACTTTGACAAAAGACGGCAGAATCCAGTTGCGCTACACGCCGAACAACACCGAACCGCACAAGCGCCTGCTGGCGAAGCTGAAGCACGCGATGGAGCACGTCGAAGGCGGCATGACACACTTCATCCCGCAGGCGGTATACTTGTCCAAGCGCATCCCGATCGCGGGCGTGGCGCACCAGTGCGGCGCGGCGCGCTTCGGCGCCGATCCCGAGACGTCGGTGCTGGACGTCAACTGCAAAGCGCACGACTTGGACAACCTGTACGTCGTCGATTCGAGTTTCTTCCCGTCCAGCTCGTCGTGCAACCCATCGCTGACGATCATCGCCAACGCGCTGCGTGTGGGCGATCATCTGATCGAGCGGATGGCGTGATGAGACCTGTGAGGTCTTCGAGACCTCACAGGTCTGGCAACGAACCACTAACATGATTGACTTCGGGCGCGGTGTGTGCGGCGATCTCGCCGTCGCCGAGAAGAAAGAGTGGCTGGCGACGAACGGCATCGGCGGCTATGCGTCGGGCACGCTCGCCAACCTGCTCACGCGGCGCTACCACGGCCTGCTCGTCGCCGCGCTCAAACCGCCGCTCGGGCGGACGCTGCTCGTGGCGAAACTCGACGAGACCGCGACTTACGACGGGCGCGCGTATCCGCTGTTCGCCAACCGCTGGGCGAGCGGCGTCGTCGAGCCGGAGGGGTTCCGCCACGTCGAGCGCTTCCACTTCGAAGGCGCGATGCCGGTGTGGACATTCGCGCTGGCCGACGCGATCCTGGAGAAGCGCATCTGGATGAAGCAGGGTGAGAACACGACTTACGTCCAGTATCGCTTTTGGCGGGGTTCGTCGCCCATCGCGCTTAGCGCCCGCCCGCTGGTGAACTACCGCGATTATCACGGCGCGACTCGCGGCGCCGGATGGCAGATGCGCATCAAACCCGTCGAGCATGGCCTGCGCGTCGTCGCCTTCGAGGGCGCGACGCCGTTCCACCTGTTGAGCGATCGCGCCGAGGTCATGCCCGGTCACGACTGGCACATCAACTTCTCGCTGAGCGCCGAGCAGTATCGTGGCTTCGAGGGCGTCGAGGATCACCTATCGGCCGGCGAGTTTCGCGCCACACTACAACCCGGCGAGTCGCTGACGTTCGTCCTCAGCGCGGAGGCGGAATCCGATCTGGACGGTGAGGCAGCTTACGCGGAGCGCCGGGCTTACGAGCGGCGCACTCTGTCGCTCGCGGCGGCAGCGCCGGAAGCGTTCAAGCCGTTGATCCTCGCCGCCGATCAGTTCATCGTCGACCGCCCGACCCCCGACGACCTGCACGGCAAGACCATCATCGCCGGCTACCCCTGGTTCGGCGACTGGGGTCGTGACACGATGATCAGCCTGCCGGGCCTGACGCTGGCGACCGGCCGGGCCGATGTCGCTCGCCGCATCCTGCGCACCTTCGCCCGCTTCGTCGATCGCGGCATGCTGCCGAATCGCTTTCCCGACGAAGGCGAGACGCCCGAGTACAACACCGTCGACGCCACGCTGTGGTATTTCGAAGCGATCCGCGCCTACCACGCCGCGACCGGCGACGACGATCTCGTCCGCGAGTTGTATCCCGTGCTCCGGGACATCGTCGACTGGCACGTGCGCGGCACGCGATACAACATCCACGTCGATCCGGACGACGACCTGTTATACGCGGGCGAGCCAGGCGTGCAATTGACGTGGATGGACGCGAAGATCGGCGATTGGGTGGTGACGCCGCGCACCGGCAAACCGGTCGAGATCAACGCGCTGTGGCACAACGCACTGCGCATCATGGCCGAATTTGCGAAGATGGTAGGAGGCGACTTTGTAGGAGGCCACTTTGTAGGAGGCGACTCCAGTCGCCGACAGTCGGCATCTGGAGGGTCGGCATCTGGAGATGCCTCCTACAGCGACTTGGCTGATCGGGTCAAATCCCGTTTCTCTCGATTCTGGTATGCCACGGGCAATTATTGCTTCGACGTGATCGACGGGCCGGGTGGAAACGACGCGTCGCTACGGCCCAATCAACTGTTCGCCGTCTCGCTGCCTCACAGCCCGCTCGACGCCGAACGCCAGCGCGCCGTCGTCGACATGTGCGCGCGGCATCTGTTGACATCACACGGCCTGCGCAGCCTCGCGCCGAATCATCCCGATTACGTGGGCCGTTACGGCGGCGACGCGCACCGGCGCGACGCGGCATACCATCAGGGCACCGTCTGGGGTTGGCTGATTGGCCCTTTCGTCAGCGCGCACCTGCGCGTGTACGGCGACCGTGAGCTGGCGCGCTCGTATTTCCAGCCGTTGGCGCGACATCTGGCCGACCACGGGCTGGGCAGCCTGAGCGAGATATTCGACGGCGACCCGCCCTTCACGCCGCGTGGCTGCATCGCGCAGGCGTGGAGCGTGGCCGAGGTGCTGCGCGTCTTGCGCGAGATCGAGTCGACGCGCAGGGAAAAGACTTCGGAAGTCTCAAATAAGACTTCCGAAGTCTTCCGAAACGAGGGAGGCACACAACAACTATGGCAACCGAATCATTCGCCAGCGCCGAGCATCGACGTCTAATCGAGGGCCAGCCGCGCACGCAGCCCTGGAAGCGATGGGGGCCGTACCTGAGCGAGCGCGCGTGGGGAACCGTGCGCGAGGACTACAGCCCCTACGGCGCGGCGTGGGATTACTTCCCGCACGATCACGCCCGCTCGCGCGCCTTTCGCTGGAACGAAGATGGACTGGCCGGCATCAGCGACGACCGGCAATACCTGTGCTTCGCCGTCGCGCTGTGGAACGGCAAGGACCCCATCCTCAAAGAGCGGCTCTTCGGGCTGACCGGGCCGCAGGGCAATCACGGCGAGGACGTGAAGGAATACTACTTCTACCTCGACTCGACGCCGACGCACTCGACCATGAGCATGCTGTACAAGTATCCACAGGCCGAGTTCCCCTACCGGCAGCTCGTCGAAGAGAACGCGCGGCGCGGCAAGCACGACCCTGAGTTCGAGCTGTTCGACACGGGCGTGTTCGGCGAGGATCGCTACTTCGACGTGTTGGTCGAGTACGCCAAGGCCGCGCCGGACGACATCCTGATCCGCATCACGGCGGCCAATCGCGGGCCGGAGGCCGCGCCGCTGCACATCCTGCCGACGCTGTGGTTTCGCAACACGTGGTCGTGGGGCCGCGACGAACGTCGCCCGACGCTGAGCAAGAGCCGCATCCTGCGCGAGGACGGATCGTTCGTCCACGCCGTCGGCGCGCAACATCACATCCTCGGCGAGTACGAGTTGTATTGCAAGGGCGCGGATGAACTGATCTTCACTCACAACGAATCGAACGCCCAGCGGTTGTGGGGCGCGCCGTCCGCGACGCTCTACGTGAAGGATGCCTTCCACGAGTACGTCGTGCACGGCAACCGCGCGGCGGTGAATCCCGACCTCACCGGAACCAAGGCGGCAGCGGTGTACGCCACGACGATCGGAGCCGGTGATTCGGTTACGATCAAGCTGCGACTCACCCGGATTGCGGATGCCGGATCTCGGATTTCGGATTCGCTCCAGCCGACAGACAATCCGCAATCCGCAATTCGCAATCCGAGATCGCCTTTCGCCGACTTCGACGCCATATTCGCGCTGCGCAAGCAGGAGGCTGACGAGTTTTACGCTGCCCTCCAGCCGCCGGGCCTGAGCGACGACGAGCGCAGCGTGCAGCGGCAGGCGTTCGCCGGCATGTTGTGGTCGAAGCAGTTCTATCACTACGACGTGAACGAGTGGCTGGAGGGCGATCCGGCGCAGCCCCCGCCGCCCGTCGAGCGCAAGCGCGGTCGCAACCGTGAGTGGGTGCACCTCAACACGTCCGACGTGATCTCGATGCCCGACAAGTGGGAGTATCCGTGGTTCGCCGCGTGGGACCTGGCGTTCCACTGCATCTCGCTCGCGCTGGTGGACGCCGACTTCGCCAAGCGGCAGCTCGTGCTCCTCACGCGCGAGTGGTACCAGCACCCGAACGGGCAGATCCCGGCTTACGAGTGGGCCTTCGGCGACGTCAACCCGCCGGTGATAGCCTGGGCCGCCTGGCGCGTGTACAAGATCGACGCCAAGCAGCGTGCAGGAGGGGGTGACTCTGTAGGAGGCGACTTTGTAGGAGGCGACTCCAGTCGCCGACCTGACCCCAGTCGCCGACAACCCGACTGCGCCTTCCTCGAGCGCGTCTTCCACAAGCTCCTGCTCAATTTTACGTGGTGGGTCAACCGGAAGGACTCGGAAGGCAACAACATCTTCCAGGGCGGCTTCCTCGGGTTGGACAACATCGGCGTGTTCGACCGCAGCGCGCCGCTGCCGACCGGCGGCTTCATCGAGCAGAGCGATGGCACGTCGTGGATGGGCATGTTCTGCCTGAACATGATGCGCATCGCGCTCGAACTGGCGCGCGAGAACCCCGTGTACGAGGACATCGCCACGAAGTTCTTCGAGCATTGCCTGTACATCGCCGCCGCGATGAACAACATCGCAGGCGAGGGCCTCTCGCTGTGGGACGAGGGGGACGAATTCTTCTACGACGTGCTGCACCTGCCGCACGGCGAGCACGTGCCGCTCAAGTTGCGCTCGATGGTCGGGCTGATCCCGCTCTTCGCCGTCGAGGTGATCGATTCGGCGCTGCTCGATTCCGTGCCGGGCTTCAAGCGCCGCCTGGAGTGGTTCCTGGAGAACCGGCCGGAGCTGGCGAAACTGGTCTCGCGCTGGTACGAGCCAGGCATGGGCGAGACGCGGCTGGTGGCAATGACACGCGGGCATCGCCTGAAGCGGCTGCTGCGGCGCGCGCTCGACCCGAACGAGTTCCTGAGCGACTACGGCGTCCGCGCGCTGAGCAAGGTGCACGAGGCTCATCCTTACGTGATGGCCGTCGACGGCATGCAGCACGTCGTGCGCTACGAGCCGGCCGAGTCGCGCTCCGGGCTGTTCGGCGGCAACTCGAACTGGCGCGGGCCGATCTGGTTTCCGGTCAACTACTTGCTCATCGAATCGCTGCAGCGCTTCCATCATTACTTCGGCGACGACTTCAAAGTGGAATACCCGACCGGCTCGGGGCGGTTGCTCACGCTGAACCAGATCGCCGACGAGTTGTCGCGCCGGTTGATCCGCATCTTCACGCGCGACGAGAGCGGGCGGCGGGCGGTCTTCGGCGGCAACGAAGTCTTCCAGCGTGACCCGCACTGGCGCGATGTCGTGCCATTCCACGAATACTTCCACGGCGACGACGGTGCGGGCATCGGCGCGAGCCACCAGACGGGATGGACGGGATTGGTGGCGAAGTTGATTCAGCAGCAGGGGATGAGAGGCAATCGGTAATTGGTAATTGGAGATTGGAGATTAGAGATTGGCGATTGGCGATTGGAGAGGGAGAGGGAATCTCCAATCTCTTTTGTTTTTGGGCAACTACTCAGCCCAACGTCATTGCGAGCATCTGTTTGCGAAGCAATCCCCGCCCAGCCAGGAGATTGCCTCGTCGCAAAAGACGCTCGTCGCAATGACGGCGGAGCAGTTACGTTTTTGCCAAGAAGCGGCGCGATGCTAGAATTGGGTAATGCACTGAGAGAGGAGACAGCTATGGAGGTTCTCGGCATCGACGTCGGGGGATCGGGCATCAAGAGCGCGCCGGTGGACGCCGACACGGGCCTGCTGCTCGCCGAGCGCTACCGCGTCTCGACGCCGCAGCCGTCCACGCCGGACGCGGTGGGCGATGCGGTCAAGGAGATCGTCGATTACTTCAAGTGGAGCGGGCCGCTCGGCTGCGCCTTTCCGGCGGTGATCAAGAAAGGCGTGGCCTACAGCGCGGCGAACGTCGACAAGGCGTGGATCGGCGCGAACGGCGAGCGCCTGCTACGGCGCAAGACGAAGCGCCCGGTCGTCATGCTGAACGACGCCGACGCGGCGGGCATCGCGGAGATGACTTTCGGCGCGGGCAGAGGCAAGTCCGGCGTGGTGATCGTGTTGACGTTCGGCACCGGCGTCGGCAGTGCGCTGTTCGTCGACGGCCGGCTCGTGCCGAACACGGAGCTGGGCCACCTCGAGATTCGCGGCAAAGACGCCGAAATGCGCGCCTCCGACCGCGCCCGGCAGGAGAAGGGCTGGAGCTGGAAGCAGTGGGCGAAGCGCGTCGACGAATATTTGAACCGCTTGGAGATGTTGTTCTCGCCCGACCTGTTTATCGTCGGCGGCGGGGTGAGCAAGAACCACCGCAAGTTCATGGGCCTGCTCGACACGCGCGCCCGAATCGTGCCGGCGAAGATGCTCAACGACGCGGGCATCGTCGGCGCGGCGCTGGCGGCGAAGGCGCGCATGCAATCAGCCTGATAGCTCGATCGCCTTTACCACCGTCCGCGGCGGTTACCGCAGAGAGCCGCTTCTGCCGTCGTCCGCGGTGGCTCCCCTCTCGACCCACCAGCCGCGCCGGGGACGGCGCGATGAGCAATGAGGGTTACAGTCGCTGCAACTGCGCCTGTAGCGCCGGCCGGCGCTTGTACTGCTCTTTCAACTCCGCCAGATACTTCTGCCACTGGTCTGTTTTACCCAAGCGGATATAAGCTTTCTTCGCTCGCTTCAGCCACTCGGCGGCGATGGGATAGTTCTTGCTCTTTGGCTCAACCATCAGCCGATCGGCGTGCTGAAGACTCACTCGCAACACCCATTCGGGCCGATGCGCGAGGACGGCATCCGCCACCGTCTCGGCGACTCCATACCAGACATCGCGGCCGTCCGCTACTTTGGTCGCTTCGTCCCACTGCTCCTCGAAGAGGAGAACTTCGGCGAGGGCCATCGTGTCGTGCGACTTCTTGAGCGCCGCCATCACATCGGATTGCAGCTTACTCCACTTCGAGCCAGCCAGCCGTTTCAGCGTCTTATAAGAATCGAGCGTGGGGTGTTCCGGGAATGCTGCCAGCCAGGCCTGCAGTGCTTGCTCCGTTCGGCCCTGCGCGTCTTCGATGGGCCCGAGCCACTCTCCCAAATGCACCTTCGGTCCGGCGAGCTTCAGGCCGCGCTCGCCGATCGCGATCGCCTCGGCGATGTGACCCAACGCGCGCAAACGCTCGGCCATGTCCAGCGCTTCTTGTGCGGTCGTCAAATGCTTCATCGCGAACTCCACCGCCTCTGATGCGCGACCGAGATCGCACAGCTTGAGAGCGTAACGCAAGTGGCGTCTGGTTCGCTGACACAGCTCAAGATATTCGTCGATGCGCCCCTGCCGCTCGAGGACGTTCAATCTGGCTTCGGTCAGATCACCGATGCGTCGCTCCGGCCAGCCCTGCTCAACAACGTACACTTCGTCGTCATATTCGTCCTCGGCTTCGTAAACCTCCCACTCGTCTTCGTCACCCGGCGCTTCTTCAAACTCCTCATCGTGGCGCGGTGCACGGCGTGAGGCCGTTTTGGCCGGCGTCTCCTCCCAGCCGTATTCCAGCGCCTCAAGCGCCACATCGAGCGCACCGTCGATTCCATAGTCGTCCAGATGCTTCGCGTGCTCCTTGAGCTCATTTGCGATCTGCTCGCGCTCGACGGCGCTCATCTCCAGGCTCAGGATGACCTCGGCCAGCGGCTGGCCCAGCTCGCCGAGAAAGCCGCCCAACTCACCATTGGAGTCGTCAATGTACGTGATGCCGTCGCCGGCCTCTTCAACCAGTGCGAGAAGGATCGCCAGCGCCGTGTCGGCGTCGCCGGCGTCGAGGAACTTCATCGCCGACGCCTGCACGCCGCGCAGCTCCTCTACCAACCCGCCGACGTGCCAGTACGCTTCGGAAGGCCGCATTCGGTCGAGGCTGTGCAGGATGTTGCTCACCTGGCGGCGATAGACGTTGGGATCGACTTTCTTGCGTTTGCTCTTCTTGGCCTTGCCCGATACAGATGGGACTGAAATCGCGGCCTCGACCCGGTCGTACAGCTCGGGTTGCTCCCGCAGTAGTTTCGTCAGCAGCGCGATCAGGTCCTCGCGGCTGAGATCGGCGAGCAGATCGGCCGCATCCTTACGGACCGCGAATTGCTCGGGATGATGGAGGTACGTGAGCAACAGGGCGACGACGTGCTTGCAGTACCCACCGTAATCATACGGGCACGTGCACTCAGCGGAACGGATGCCGGCCTCGTCCAGTTCGACGCGCACTTTGTAATAAGGCTCCGAGGTGCCTTCACAATCGGCGGTCAAGATGTTGCCCTGTATGGCGGCGTTGGAGATCGCGCCCTGGCGATGGTATGCCTGCCCGCGTTGGAAGCTCTGCGCATCGGCGCCGGCGCGGATGATCGATTCGGTCAGTTTAGGCAGGCCCATTTTCTTCCCCTTCAGACTTCGGAAGTCTCATGAAGACTTCCGAAGTCTTGGCCGTATCAAATCACGACCATTCACTTACGCGCCGGCATCACGGTCCAGCCAGCTCAACCGGATAACGCGTGTGGAGCACGGCGGCAGCGCGATCGTGCTGCTCGCGATCGAGCGTGACGAGCGTGCTGCCGAAGCGCAGGGCAACCGCGACGTAGACGGCATCCGCACCACGCAGCCGGTGTTGCGCGGCAACGTCGGCCGCCTGCCGCGCCAATACTTCGTCGAGCGGGATGATCACGAGATGAGGAAGCCGGGCAATCGCATCCGCGAACGCGCGAGCCAGACGGGCGTCAGGGTGCCCTCGGCTGATCGTCGCCGCCACTTCGGGCAGCACCAGCGCGGGCACGATGATCGGATCGGCGTTCGCGCGCAACCGGTCGAGCAGGCGGCGACTGTCGGCGTGGCCGGGTTCGCGCGTGTTGTACGCGTTGAGGAAAACACTCGCGTCGACGGTGTAAGTGCCGGCCATGCGCGGCTCCTAGCGCCGCATGTCCGACAATAGCTCAGCGCTGGTTTGGGGTGAAGTCCAGCCTCGGCTGATCTCCTCGCCAAGTCGAGCCAGTTCGTCCCAGGCGCTCGAGTCAGATGCGCTTGACGCTGCGGGTCGAGTCTCGTCGATAGGCGTCAGCAATCCGACAGGACTTCCACGGTAAGTGATGACGTAACGAGCGCGCTGCTCGCGCACGCTGCGAACGATCTCGGAAGCGCGCATCTTCAGCTCACGAATACCTATGTCCGGCATTTGGCCCCACCTGAAATGTAGTCATCTATGTGACTACATTATATCAGCGATATACGTCGTGGTCAACCCTCTGACACTCCCGCTCCAGCCGCCGTCCGCTTAGACTTCGGAACGCTTTGGGACGCGGATGAACGCGGATAAGGCTAAAAATCAGCGTGAATCCGCGCAATCCGCGTCCAAAAGACTACAGCAGGACACTCTGACCACTTGTAAACACGGAAGGGGACTTGGCGTCGTAGACCGCAACCTCACCCTTGCCAAGCACCACCCATTCACGACCGGAGCCTATCAGCGCCGTCGCCTCATCGATTCCGACGAGCGTGACGCCTGGCGGCAGCGTGGCTCGCATACGATCGGCGTTCCATCGTGCGGCGAGTGTCGCGTGGTGCGGAATGACCGCAACCTGCGGCACAAGCCCCAGCCCCTCGCGCCAGCCATGACCAGGCGCCCACATCTGGCCGCCGCAGATCATCGCTCCGGCGCTCGACCCGGCCATCGCCCCGCCCCGGCCAAGCGCGTCCAGAACCGCCTGCCAGGCAGGCGAGCCGCGCATTGTCTCGAGCAGGTACGTGGGATCGCCGCCGGTGAAGTAGACCAGGTCGGCGCTCTTGATTTGCTCGACGAGCGAAGGCCGCCTCGCCGTTTCAGGATCGACGATCATCGCCGCGCCAGCCTGCGCGCCCGGGCGGCGGAAATAGCGCACGCCATTGTCGGCCGCCAGGCGCGGGTTCTCGTGCGCCGCGGCGGTGGGGAGGATGACGACGATCGGCGCGGCGGGGAGCCGCGCGAGCAGCTCGCGATCCATCGGCTCGCAGTCGGAGCGGAATTCATTGCCGCCGATGAGGGCGATCAAACCGACCATGGCCCGACCTCTCGTTGAACATACCTCACCCCTGCCCCTCTCCTACAAGGAGAGGGGGATCAAGCGTTGACGATGGCGCGAAGCGGGGTTACAATCCGGTCGGATCAGTCAGAAAGGGTAGATCGGCATGGCTGTTGTGAATGCATCACCCCAAACGCTCCCGCCATCAGTCACGCTCGACGCCGTGAAGAAGCTCGGCGCGGCGATGGCGTCCCGCGAGCAATTCCTGCGCCAGACCATTGCAGGTTTCGAGCGCAAGTACGCCTGCTCACTGGCGGAACTCAACCGCCGGCTGGAGTCGCGCCAGATCGCCGAGCATCCCGCCTGGGAAGACGCCATCGAGTGGGGCAACGCGGTTGACCAACTGGCCCAAGTGCAGTTGAACCAGAGCATTGTCACGTGGCTGATCCACTTACTGACGCGCTGAGCGTTTTCGTCGCGCTCTGCCCTCACATCCGATCCACTCGCGATCTCGTCACTAAGATCCGCATCGAACTGGAACGGGACTACAGTCTCGAATTGTACTTCCGAGAGGCGACCGGCCAATACTCCTACACACTGCTGCTCAACGACCGGCGGGTGATCGGCTGGGACAACGCTCGCCATCACCCTGATCTCCCGAATGCCCCGCATCATTTTCATCGCGAAGATGGTCAGGTTGAAAGCGCCTCGCTGACCGGCGACCCGGTGCAGGACATCCGCATCGTCGCCAAGCGCATCAACGCGCTGTTTGAGGCTTGACCTCTCCCCCGACCCCTCTCCCTAATCGACCCGTGGAGTCGAACACGACGACGAGGCGCGCGGCCGACGGCCGCGCGTGCAGGCGTTGGTCGAGGACATCGATCGGGTTGGCAGGAAACGGCATTGCATCCACGGCCGGCTTTCACTCGAATGCCAGGCGCGCAATGATCTCTCGCAGTTCCACGATTTCAGCTTCCAATTCCAGAATGCGCTGCTGGAGTTTGGCTTTCGCGTCCTGCGCCTGGGCCACGGCATCTTTCAAGATGCGCTCCTCCTGGAGCAGCTGGCGCAGTTCGATCAATTGAGGGCGATTCAGGTGTAGCCGGCGAATATGAAACCAGCCGCGCGGACTTCTGGCGAGACAGTCATGCTGAAGTCGAGGTGGACAATGTTTCGCCGGTGAGGCGGGTGTAGGTCTGCTGGATCGAGCGATGGCGCTGTTCAAATTGGGCCAGCCAGTGGCGCGCATCGGCCGCCAACTGCTCCTGTTGGCTGAGCAAACGAGCGAGTTCTTCATTCTCATTTTGTAGCGCGCTTAACCGTTCACGCAGCGTAGCCTGCTCAGCGCGCAGGCGGGTTAACGCGGGCGCAAGAAGGCGTGCCTCGTCAGCCTCGAGCGCGGCGATCAATTCAGCCAGTTCGGCCTGTTCCGAAGCAGCCAGTAGGCCCGCCTGTTCTCTCGTGCGCAGATGATCGAGTCGTGCTTGCCTCTCGGCATTCCAGGACATAGTCGTTTCCTTTCCGACCTGTTGGCCTGGTAAGAATTATACACCATCGACGATCATCGCCGCGCCGGCCTGCGCGCCCAGGCGGCGGAAATAGCGCACGCCGTTGTCGGCGGCCAGGCGAGGGTTCTCGTGCGCGGCAGCGGTAGGGAGGATGACAACGATCGGATCGGCGCCCAGACGCGCGAGGAGGGCGCGATCCATCGGCTCGCAGTCGGGGCGGAATTCGTTGCCGCCGATGAGGGCGATCAGGCCAGGCATATCCTCAGCCGTCAGCCATAGGTTTGACAAAGACGCTTTTTCGGGTTAACATTATGGCACCAATAAACCAGTTCGTCTGGTTTACGCGCCCCCGACGAGAAGGTCGCCAGGTGAGGTGGTCTTCCGCAAGGATAGTCGGGGGTGTTTTATTTCTCCTGTCAGGGTATTGCCCACCAATCCGCGATCTTGTCGGCGAAGGTCCTGTAGTAGCTGCTCTCCGCGCCCATGCGGTGCTGACGAATTGCGCCTGCGATCATATCCGCCACTTGAAGCCCATCCTCGCGGAGCGATCTTCCGCCCACGATTTTGCCAAAAGGTCTAACCCGACCGGTCTTGCGGCACTCATCTGACAGGCGAACCCGCACGGCCCGGCGTAGCGCGGGCGTTCCCCCGTCGATGATCAGCATGTCGTTGGCAATGTCCAGCGCGGAAGCGCGCAGCGTCAATCGGACAATCAACTCGACCGTCAGGGCTTGTCCACTCAGGCGCGCCCAATCGACAGGCAGTTTGGATTTGTCGAGCGCCGCGCATCGCACTCGGAACGGAAGAGCCTGAAACGCATCGAAAAGGACTCGCTTCTGGGTCGGCGTCGTCGTGTAGTATTTGAACTCGAACAGCGGCGGCAAATAGAGCGCCCGGCGAACGGCGGCCAGTTCGGGTATCGGCGCATGTTCGGCCATCTGCACCATCGCCAGCACGTACTGGCTCGACGCGCCGGCCGTGTCGATGGAGCCGGGATCGCCCGACTCATCCAGATGATGGTATTGGGTCAACGCGACGTTCTGAAGTCGAGGTGGACAATGTTTCGCCGGTGAGGCGGGTGTAGGTCTGCTGGATCGAGCGATGGCGCTGTTCAAATTGGGCCAGCCAGTGGCGCGCATCGGCGGCCAACTGCTCCTGTTGGCTGAGCAAATGAGCGAGTTCTTCATTCTCATTTTGTAGCGCGCTTAACCGTTCGCGCAGCATGGCCTGCTCAGCGCGCAGGTGGGTTAACGCAGGCGCAAGGAGGCGTGCCTCGTCAGCCTCGAGCGCGGCGATCAATTCACCCAGTTCGGTCTGTTCCGAAGCAGCCAGTAGGCCCGCCTGTTCTCTCGTGCGCAGTTGATCGAGTCGTGCTTGCCTCTCGGCATTCCAGGACATAGTCGTTTCCTTTCCAACCTGTCAGCCTGGTAAGAATTATACACCATCGACGATCATCGCTGCCTCGGCCTGCGCGCCCAGGCGGCGGAAATAGCGCACGCCGTTGTCGGCGGCCAGGCGCGGGTTCTCGTGCGCGGCGGCGGTGGGGAGGATGACGACCTTCGGCTCGGCTCCAGACGCGCGAGAAGGGCGCGATCCATCGGCTCGCAGTCGGGGCGGAATTCGTTGCCGCCGATGAGGGCGATCATGCCGGTCAATGCTAGTCTTCGATCAGGCGGCGATCGTCGTTGTTTTTTAGCAGCATGGGGTCCATACATTCGGTGATGTTGTCGAATGCGATAGACTATAGTACACTGTTCTGACAGAAGCGAAAAGGAGTTTATCATGTTAGCCGTTAAACTCAAGGGTCAAGTCACTCGCGATCGGCGGTTGATCGTCGAGCTGCCAAAGGACATCGCGCCTGGCGCAGTGGAAGTCATCGTCCTACACGAAAAGTCGGCGCCCGCGCCCAGGCCCCGTACCCGGCGCAAGGCAGCGCACCCCGGCTTCGGCATTTGGGCAAAACGGAAGGACATCGCCAATTCAGCCGAATTCGCCGCCCAACTGAGGCGACAGGTCGAGCGCCGGCAAGATGGCCGTGAGTAATGGCCCGTGGCTGCTAGATACCTCCATCCTGATCGACATTCTGCGCGGATACAAGCCGACGCGGGATTGGGTCGATTCGATACCGCCGACTGATCGCTTCGTCTCGGTCATCACGGCCGCCGAGCTGCTAGCCGGATGCCGCAACCAGACGGAGCAGCGCGCCGTCGAGCGCGAGCTGGCACTCTACACCATGCTGTGGCTGGACGAAGGCGCATCGCAGGCTGCGCTGGAGTGGTATCGACGCTTTCATCTGAGCCACGGTATTGGGTTCCTGGATTGCCTTATCGCAGCTACGGCCGTCCAGCGTGGATTACGCCTCGCGACGCTCAACCTCAAGCATTTCGGGCCTCTCACGAACGTACACGCGGAGCGACCCCATTAGCTGTCACACACCGGTGCGTGTGTCAATAACTGGCCTGACAATGCAACTGCCCGATTGGCTGGCGACCAGCCAACAGACCATCTAACTGCCGGGCGCCCACATCTGGCCGCCGCAGATCATCGCCCCCGCACTCGATCCGGCCATCGTCCCGCCCCGGTCGAGCACAACTACGGCCCGCGATCAAATTGAAGAATTTCGATCCGCTGCGCCTCTGCTTCAACTCCCTCAGGGGACTCCCTTTGGCTCGCCTCGGTCGCAGCGCTCAGCACTTGAACCGTTTTCTTTGCCTCTTCGCGCAACTGGGCAAACCGGGCCTTGAGCGACTCTCGTCTGTCGCCGGCAATCTGTTGATAGTACGCATCATCTTCACGAGGCGACAGATCAGGCTCGAAGGCCAGCTTGAGAAGTGGCCCCCACGGGAACCCATGCCGTTGTAAGCCGCGCACAGCCTCTTCGTTGAAAGCGGACGGATAGACTTCGGTTTCGAAGAGATCGCGCTGCTGTCCGAGCACAATCTCGACCAGCGCGGCTTTGATCAATATTTGCTGTGCCTTCGCCCGTTCGGCAAGATAGTGCGCCGTCCGGCGATGTTTTAAGACCTGCGCCTGCCGCTGCCTGATCCGCGTGACCTCTTCCGCGAACAAGGCTTGCGCTTCAGCAATTAGAGACTCGCCTGATGTCGCGGCAGGTTCATGGTTGCCCATAAGCCAGGCACGTAGCTCCAGCAGAGTCTCGATGAGCTGTGGCCGTGCCCGGTTGCCGACAACTGCATACCAGCCGCGCACTTCCACATCCTTGCTCGCCCGGCAACGAATGAGTGCGCCTGTGGGATCGCTCGACGGCTGCGGAACAGGCTGCAGCAGTTCGGACAGCAACGGACTTCCGTACGAGAGGAATCGAACCGTATCAGGATGCTCGTCGAAACACTCTCGCGAGAAAGTCACGGGCAATCTTGCGCCCTTCCAGTCGAGCAGGTAGGCCCGCTCGATTTCGGGATGGGACTGAAAGAGACGGCCCGTCGCCTGAGAGGTTGTCAACAGTGACTCCAGATCGGCCAGCGTCACCGGCGGGGTCGGGCTTGTGTGATAGGCGTCGGGCGACAGGAACTCATCCAGTTGCAGCACTTCCGCCTCGCGATTCTGCAAACGCTGCCGGAGCGCGGCGATTTCGCGCTCGAGCTGCCGCTCCCGCTCTGATTTGGGCAGCATCGCCAGACGGCGCGTGGCTTCGCCGACTTCGGCCAGGATGGGCTGCAGATCGCCGACCACGACTTCGAACCAGTCGATGCGGTCGGCCAGTCGTTGATAAATCGCAACACGGCAAAACTAGCACATTAAAGACTGGGTAGGCGAGATGCTGTAGTCCAATCGACAATCAGTTGCTGGAGGGTGCCAGGCAGGTCATGTTCAGAATGGTATACATCCCGGAAGGCCTCCTGATTCCGGCTCAAC
>DATEUJ010000146.1:0-30649 GCA_035283185.1 Anaerolineae bacterium
GGCTTCATGCGCTACGGACGACTTCAAGTACAGATGGTGTTTGCAGGCTACACCCGAACGTGAGGCCTGTCTACTGGCATTGTTCCTGTGTTTTCAGGCCGTATGACAGTTGTCAAGGTTGACCCAACTGAACGGTTACGCCTGCCGCACCGACGCGGGTAGGCTTGCATACGGCGTCTTGAGTGCATAGCTCCGCTGGTACAGCGCATAGGCCTGCGCCAGTTCGTCCGGCGTGAACGGCAGAAGTTGAATCGCTGGTGGATCAAGCGCCAGGCCAGTCATCTGCGGCATCGACGACGTATCGGTGAAGTAGCAATGCTCGGAAAGTGTGAGATTGCGGCGCACGATCTGAAAGCTTTCGGGGCGGAAGGTCATCACCACTTTGAGACCCTGCACGTCGACCAGTGCTCGATCGATTTGCCAGGTTAAGCGCACCATCTCCAGGCTCTCATTCACGCCGTCGAAGATGACCAACATCGGCCAGGCCAACAAAGGCCGGTCATCGGCGGAGGTCGGGTCAAGGTGGGGTTGCAGCGTGTCGCGGAGCAGCATGTTCAGCGTGCGCTCGCCGTCGAGCAGGGCGGCGGGATAGACCAGAATAGGCCGGTCGAGATTGGTTTGCCCGGTCGCCAGCCACAATGCCAGGCTGGTCTTACCAAGGCCGGATGCACCAATCAGGATCAGGCCCGACTTGTCAGAAGCCAGGAAGGACTCGATTAAGCTGATGGGTGCGGCACGAGGCAAGTGCAGTGCTGCCGCGGACAATAGCCGCTCGCTGCCCCAGAGGCGAGCGTTTGCAGCCTGGCAGGCTTGGTGCCGTGCCAGCGTGGATGGCCCGACCGGCGCACCGAACAGGCGAGCTTCCAGGCCGTCGTCGGAGAACACGCAGTGGTGTAGGAACGATCGCAGCCAGTGCCGATCCATTCCGGCTTGCCGAACAGCCCATTCGGCCAACGTGGGGATGTGTCTTTCAGGGATGGGATAGCCCGCCCGCCACCGCTGAACCGAGGAGGCGGACAGGCCAACCGCCCGGGCTATTTCGAGGTCCACACCGGCCATCGTGAAGTCAGGGTGGTGTTGTGCAAACCCGTGTGCAGCCTGGATGAGTAATCGGCGGCGTTCTGCGGAAGATTCGGCCATTTTCAAACGATTTCAGAATTTTCTGAATAGATTTGTGGTTCAATAAGATGGAATGTGCCGCCAAGAGGCAAATGTTTTGGCGGCTTGAACCCTTCCTTACGTCTCTGACTCTCTTCTTACCATAATAGAAGGTGAATGGTTCTGATTCGCTCTTGGCGCAAATATCGTATCACAGGTTATGGCTGATGCAAGAGGCAAAGAAGACGATCGCTGATAGATCGCCGGACGACTGGCCAGAACGGGAGGAGCTTCGGCGCTGGCTGGTAGAGACGGTCGCGCCGCGGGCCACAGGGCAATTGGCGATATTCCGGCTGGTCACATCCGACGGAGTGAGGTGGTTGGCAGAGGCGATGCGTGACGAAGGCGGGACAGTGCATGCCAGCGTGTACTGGGAGTCAACAGATGATCCGTCGCGCCGGACGCACGAGTGGGATGCGGAGGTGGAAGGCACTAATATTCGCTGGCCGTTGGGAGATCATCTACCGAATAGCCAAAAGGAGCGCAACCCATGAAAGCGCGGCTGTTCGCTGCAATCATTCTCATTGTAAGTCTCGCCTTCGTTGTAACCTGGGCCGTATCTGCCCAAGGGCCGCAGCTACCTGGGCTGCCGTGGTATGGCGCATCATCGCCCCAACTGGCCTTATCTGGCGACCTGCGGACGCAGAATGTGGCTGCCCCTACCGTTACGCTGGGCCAGCCAGGGTTGAGTTTCCGCTACGTGCAGACGTTCGGGGTGACAGAGCAGCCTTACATTGTCGACGCTCAACATGTTAATGGCCCCAATGGCATCTTTATGGATGATGGCAACAACCTGTATGTCGTAGAAGGGCGCGGGGGTCGAATGCTCATGTTCAACTCGGGCGGTAGTAACGTCTTGATCATTGGTGTTGCAGGCTTCAATATTGCCGGTGATGATTCATTCTGGGCACCGGTGGATGTAACCGTGGATAGCAGCGGTAACATTTGGATCGTCGATCGAGATCCATCCCGAGTAGTTCAATATGATGCCACAGGAACCTACCAACAACAGTTGGGAGAAACTTGGATCAGCGGCTCTGACAACACTCACTTCAACAATCCGTGCGGCGTCGCTTTTGATAGTGCTGGACGGTTGTATGTGTCGGACACTGAGAACCATCGCATCCAGGTGTACACTGTCACGGTGACAAGCACTGTGACTTATGGCACGACCATTGGCGAAACGGGTGTTTCCGGTTCAGACAACGGTCATTTTAACCGACCCTGCCATATTGCGATTGATAGCAATGACAACCTATACGTTGCTGACACTGACAACCACCGTATACAAGTGTTTAACAGTAACCACAATTACGTGGCAACTATCGGCGAATCCGGTGTGCCCGGCTCGGATAATGCCCACTTCATCGGGCCACAGGGCGTTCACGTCGATTCTGGCAAAATCTACGTGGCTGACAGTTATAACCACCGTGTACAGATTTTCGATCGGGTTACGCGATTATTTCAGAGTACGATTGGCACAGGTTGGGGTGCTGGGAACAACCAGTTCAATGTGCCGGTCGCGGTGACAACGGATTCTGCCGGGAATGTGTACGTTGCTGACCATCTGAACCACCGCATCCAAAAGTTCAATAGCAGCGGTGGGTACGTTGGCACCATCGGTGTGACGCGCATGCCTTACGTAACAGACAACTATCACTATAACTGGCCTCGTGCCGCGGTAGACGACTCTGGCAATATCTATGTCATTGAGGAGAACGGCCAGCGTTTAACAAAACTAGACGCCAGTGGGGTTTTTCAGTGGTCAGTCGGTGAGCCTGGCGTGGACGGAAGTGATAATGCTCACTTCAATTGGCCACATGGCATGGCCGTTGGGAAGGACGGTCGCGTGTATGTGGCCGATGGCTGTCGCGTGCAAATCTTCAGCGGAAATGGGATGTACTTTGCCACTCTAGGCACAGGTTGTGGAACGGGTGATTATCAATTTAACTGGGCAACTGGGATCGCAGTGGATAAAAACGGGTATATCTATGTTTCTGACGCGAGTAACCACCGTGTGCAAATCTATAACAGTAGCCGGGTGTTCGTAGGACGTATTGGCACAACCGGTCAGTGCGGCTCGACAAATGACCGCCTGTGCTGGCCCATTGGTCTGGAGGTAGATTCCACCGGCAATATCTACGTAGCCGATCCGGGCAATGCCCGCGTCCAGATCTTTGACTCTAGTCGCCAGTGGAAAATGACGCTGGGGACGACGGGCAGTTGGGGCGATGGCTTTTCCCAGTTCGGTTCGCCAGAGGATATAACTCTTGACTCTCAGGGCCGTATCTATGTGGCCGACCTATGGAACAATCGGGTGCAGGTCTTTGACAACAGCGGCGCCTACTTGACAACGATTGGCGGCGCTTGGGGCGCTAACACCGGCCAGTTCCGGGGGGCGTCGGGCGTGGCAGTGGATGGCACTGGCAATGTTTACGTGGCTGATTTTGTCAATGCTCGCATCCAGAAATTCGCCCCCGGCGTGCCAGGCTGGCGGCAGAGCAACATCAACGGGTTTGGAAACCGAGGCAACGCATGTGCGTGTAGCATGGCTGTCTTTAGAGACGTCCTATATGCTGGCACGGCTAATGGGAACCAAGGGGCTGAGATCTGGCGCGAGAGTGGTCCATCTTGGACGGCGGTGATAACAGCGGGCTTTGGGATAACCCAGAACAATCAGTTCCGAGGCATGACGGTCTTCAGTGATACTCTCCATGTCGGCACCTCGAACGAGAATGGTGCTGAGATCTGGCAATTCGACGGCGTCAACTGGGCGCAGGTAGTAAGCCAGGGTTTCGGTGACGTCAACAACTTTGAAGTGAACCATATAGTCGTCTTCAATAACGCGCTGTACGCTGACACCGTCAACGTAGTCACTGGCGCAGAAGTATGGCGCAGCCCGACGGGTGCAGCCGGCACCTGGAGTCAGGTGAATGCTGATGGCTTCGGTGATGTCAACAACGAAACGGCCTGGTTTATGACCGAGTTCAAAGGCAATCTCTACGTGGGCACGGTCAACAATACCGACGGCGGTGAGATATGGCGCACAAGTAATGGCCTGTCCTGGGAGCCTATTACCGAGGGTTTTGGCAACTCGAATAACGCATGGGTCTACTCCTTCGCTGTTTTCCAAGACAAGCTTTACGCCAGTACTGGGAACTGGTCCGGCGGTGGCGAGATCTGGCGCAGCAGCAGCGGGAACGCCGGTGACTGGAGTCGGGTAGTCAGCATCGGTTTCGGCGACGCCAACAATAGTGCCATCCGACTGGTCGGTGTTCACAACGGCCATCTATACGCTGCTACTGCCAACTGGCTGACGGGCGAGGAGGTCTGGGCCACTAAAGATGGTGCCACCTGGGAGCGAGTGAACCTGGACGGTTTTGGCGACAGCAACAACTCCGATCCTTTCTGGAACAATGCTTCTGCTGTGTTCGATGGAAGCCTTTATTTGGGCACGTACAACGAGGCCAATGGCGGCGAGGTGTGGCAATACGTGGGACATCCGGTTTACCTGCCGGCAGTGCTGCGCAATTTTCCGTAACGGAACGTTGCTAATCTGGCGGCGGCGGACGAACAAGATGGACGCCTTCCGCAGAATAGCCGCGTGACCCCGTCGCCTGTTACACAAGGCTTAACCAAACTATTTTCAGTGATCCCATAGGAGGGTGTCATGGCCCTAAAACTGACATCTCTTATCAGGCGCGGCCTTGTATCTATAGTTGTCAAGCCCATAACAAAACGGGCACACAAGATAGTTTCAGTCTTCTTGATAGCCTCTTTGTTGACTTATTCGATCGGCCCCCTTAGTGCACTTGCTGATACGTCCGCAATTCCCGATGATGTGGGGTTTCAGGTAGACGCTCCTGGAGTGATCGCAATGAGCGTTGAGAATGTGACCCTGCATTCCTCTGGGGTAAAAGCAGATCTGATTTTGGAAAACAAGATTGACCTCTGGGTTAGGATTACAATCACGCCGGGAATTAGTGGGCAGAGCATCTACACAACAGACCCAATAGCAACTGCTTTCATAAATGCGGGATTGATGCCCCCCCGCGGCAAAATTGTATTGAAAGCAGACTTTACAGATACCTCTCAGCTAGTCCATATCGAGGAGTCGCAAAATCAGTTTTCAACACTTCTCAACCTTATCTCACCGGTACTGATTTTCTTTGGGCAAGCGAAGAATGCCCCGCAGATTTTTGTGTCTATTGCTAATAACGCTCAATTCATCTACTCAACTTTACTCGGTTATTACGATTGGCATGATTTTATAGACTTTGTTAACGATCCGATATCTTGGGAAACACCCGATAGACTTCACAGTACGGCGGGCCACATAGTTGATTTTCTCAGCACAGACGCTGGCAAGGATTCGATCCGCAAAGTACTGGGTGATGCTGGCATTTCAGGTTTTGACGTTGTTGCCAGCGTCTTCGCGATTTTTACACTGATGAAACAGATAGCCACAAGCATGGTTTATTCTTATATGATCATCCGATATGGAAACGGGTCATACTCATTTAGACCTATTCAGTCAGGCGTTGTGCCCAGACCACCATTACCACCGATACTGTTATCCCCGGTCAATGTATCAACTGACGAAAACCCCCCTACATTTCAATGGCGCAATTTTATTGCGACCGATTCATATCATTTCGAACTGTCAACTTCCAGCTCCTTCGATACTCTGTTGTACAGTATAGATACCATCCAAACTTCTCTGAGGCCAGAACTAAGCTTGAACGCGAATACCGTATATTTCTGGAGGGTCGCGGGAAGGAATTCAGCAGGGCTTGGTGCTCATTCAAATCCTGCCTCTTTCGTGATTAATAGGATCGAGTATCCCCTACCTCCATTGCTCACACCTGACTCCGCCACCTTCCTCTCCGACGTCACCTACCCCGACGGCTCCGTCGTCTCTCCCGGCCAAGCACTGGTCAAGACATGGCGAATGCAGAACACCGGCGGCACCACCTGGGGCAGTGGCTATCAACTGGTCTTCGTCAGCGGTGAGCAGATGGGTGCGCCCAGCGCAGTGAACGTTCCCACCACTGCGCCTGGCAGCACCGCCGACATCAGCGTCAACCTCACTGCGCCGACAAGCGGTGGCGACCATACCGGCTACTGGCGCTTGCGCAACCCGCAGGGCACCTACTTTGGCCCAGAGATCTGGGTCTCGATCAGAGTGCCAGATGGGCCTCCGCCCACTCCTCCGCCAGCGGGACAAACTGACGACTTTGAGATCGTCGGCGTTAGCTATCCTTCTGTCGTGACCCCCGGTCAGACATTCCGCCCAACGGTCACCATGCGCGTGAACTGGGGGCAACTCCTGCAAAGTCGCGGCGACATGCTGCGCAACACCGACGGCAACCTGTATGGTGCCTGGCCTCACGTGGCCGTCGTGGGAACCGTCAACGCTGGCCAGACCTACGACTTTACCTTCTACACAGACAACCCGATCACCGCGCCAACGACTGAGGGCACGTATGAGACTCGCTGGCGCATCTGGCGAGACGGCAACTGGGCCGGGCCAGAGATCGTCATTCGATTCGACGTGCGCCAGCCACAGTCGAATCATCGCCCTAATCGCCCATCATCGCTAAGTCCGGGCGACTGGTGGGTACAGTGGGATGGCGGCCAGGTAACTCTCTGCGCACAGCACAACGGCGACCTCGATGGTGATTCTATCGTCGGCTACGAGTTCAACGTGCAGGGCGCCAACACCTGGAACAGCAGTGAAGTGGGCTCCAGCTGCGCAACAACTAGCGGGCTGGGATTCTACACGTACTCGTGGGAAGTGCGTGTGAAAGACAGTCGCGGCGAATGGAGTGACTGGAGCGAGCCGGATTGGCGTTTCACCATTCACAATCCAGCCGCTATCCAGGGGCCGGACTTTTCGCCTGCCTCTCCCTCTGCGGCCGACACGGTCAAAGTATGGGCTTGCTCTAACGGCGGCACAATGAAATACTTCGTCAATCTGGCTAACGATGGCACAGGCAACGGTCAGTGGTGGCAATTCAACGAAGGCCCGATTTGTCCCGATCCGGGTCACAGCGATCCGAACCTGTGGCCCGGCTGGCAGACCCGCAATTACACGGACGGCCCGCATCGGGTGAGAGTCGAAAACGGTCTGGGTGGCGTGGTCGAGGGGGTATATACCCTACTGCCCCGCAGGCCGGCTCCGCCCGATCTGTTGAACCCTCCTCACCTGAGCTTCCAGAATAACCGAACGATACTGTTCACATGGGGACACGGCATGTTCGGTGGCTATTCAACCCGCGCCACCAGCTACACGCTGAGGGTGAGTACGAATCCCGATCCTGATCAGAACCCCATCCTGAACGTGACGGTGGATGCTGGCACCACGAGCTACGTGCACACCTTCGGCCAGGACTATTCTGCCCTCTACTGGCGAGTAATCGCCACGAATGCTCAGGGATCGAGCAACTCCGACGCGACGTTCCAGTTTGGAATCGATCGCCAGAATCCCTCTGCGCAGGTCAATTCTCTCCCAGAGACTTCTGTAGATTCGGCTATCACTGTCGGATGGGGAGGCACCGACAATCTGGCCGGCATCCGGTGGTATGACGTGCAATACAAAGACGGCGACCGCGGAGCGTGGGTGGACTGGCAAACCAACATCAGCCATACCGCCGCGATATTCATTGGTCAGGCTGGGCACAAGTACTACTTCCGCGCCCGCGCGCTGGACAAAGCCGGGAACCAGGAGCTCTATCCGGCAGATGACAGTTGGGACACCTTTACCACAATCAATCCGGCCGCCGCGCCGCCTACTCCCTGGTGGGACAGCAATTACGCAAACAAGCGCAACATCCCGGTGCTGAACAACGACAACGACACGATGGTCACCGGCTATCCGGTTCATCTGCATTTTGATAGCGGAACGACGCCGACGGCTGCCGAGCTCTATGCCGCTTCGCAAACCGACATCAAGGGTGACGATTTCCGCATCATCTACAACAACACTACGCAACTCTCGCGCTGGGTTCAGAATTTCTCATCCTCGCGTATCGACATCTGGTTCAAGACACAGGCGAATATCCCCGGAAACAGCTCAAGTGCTACCGAATATCAGCTGTACTACGGTAGCCCCACCGCGTCGAATCCACCGGGAGACATCGACAACGTAATGCCGCCGGGCCGAGACGCGAACACGATGGGACTCTGGCATTTCGCTGAGGGCAGTGGCTCTACGTTCATCGATACGTCCGGTCGCGGGCATTACGGTACACTCTTCAACGCGTATACATGGGGCGAAGACGCGTTCGGGCCATACATCCAGTGGAATGGCGGCGGCGATGGCGCAGCCTGGGGCGAAGTGGGAACCTCGTCTGATTTCGACCTCAACGCGCTGACAATGGAAGCGTGGGTGTACCCGATGAGTGGAGGCACACCCGAGATGACGATCTTCTACCGGCCCTTAGCCTCTCCCGACAACTGCCCTGGCTACAAGCTGGCCGTGAGCGACACGAAAATTGATTTGCAACTCAACTGTGCCGCAGGCAGAGACATCGACGGTCAACTCTCCCTGGATACGTGGTATCACATTGCTGCGACGTTCGATGGAAGCAACATGCGCATCTATCGTAACGGCAGCTTGATTCGCACAGTCTCCTACGGCGAAAGCGTACGCTCGACGTCAGGCCGGTCACTCTATCTGGGTGGCACTCCCTGGAGTCAGACTTTTAGAGGACGTGTTCGCCACGCGCGCCTGTCCAACATTGCACGCAGCGATTTCTCGTACGCTGCGAACATCGCCGCGATCACGATTGCGCCTTCGCTGGCAGCCGGCGACGTCATTCTGCCCCCTGTCCTCGGTGCGCCAGATCTGGCCGTGCTCAACCTGGTGACCTATCCAAACCCCGGCGGTGGAACTCTCGCCCAGGCCGTCGTCCAAAACCAGGGCAATCGCAATACCCAGAATGGCTTCTACACGGATCTGTATCTGGATCATCTACCCACTGGCACGAGCGACTATACAGGTAGCATCCGGTTCTGGGTAAATGATCCCATCACTGCGGGCGCCACGATCACATTGACCACCGTGTTCACTGAGTTGGCTGGCTTGGGTGCTTTGGGCGCACAAAGCATTGACGCAATTAGCGAGAGCAGGGGCACGTTGTACGCGCAGGTGGATTCCTCCGGCGTCGTCAGCGAGACGGATGATCTAGACAATATCTACTCTCCCGGCACCGCCATTTGCGTGGCCACTCCAGACGCTTATGAAGCCGATGATTCTTTCGGCGCTGCACGGCTCATCAGCCTGGGTCAGTCGCAAACTCACAACTTCAGCGGTCCGGGGGATCGCGACTGGATAAAGTTTAGTGCCCAGGCCGGTGTAACCTACGCTCTACGTACCTTGAACCTCGGCCCTACAGCCGACACTTACCTCTACCTTTATAGTACGGGCGGCACCACGCTCCTTGCTTCCAACGATGACTACGCTGGCTCTTTGGCGTCGCAGATTGAATGGACGGCGCCTGTCACAGGTACTTACTACGTGCTCATTCAGCATTGGAATCCGAATGTAGGCGGCTGTGGAACTGGATATACGTTCACACTGTCCAAGCCTGGCTCCAAGGTGTTCCTGCCTCTGGTGATGCGAAACTAAGCGTCGAAGTTCCACAGTCGCCAATACACATTGTACAGCGGCGCCGGCCAGCGGCTGGCTGGCAAGATCGGCGGAAATGCGTTCGCGCCCGGCTGATCAAAGCGATTGTCCGCCCCCGTGCCATCCCAGATGATGTCATAGCCTGAGCCGAGTAGGTCCTTAGGTCTTCCTCGAACCCGATCTTCAGGTTGAACACGCCGACGCCCGCCGTCTTGTTGCCTCGGAACGTGTTGCCATAGACCTCGACGTGATCGGCGGCCAGGATGAGCAGGCCGGTGCCCGTGCCCACCTTCGCCGCGTTCGACTCGGCCGGCGCGAAGTTCGCGCAGCCTCATGCTTCCATCGCTCATGCGGCCGTGTCTGAATCGAGACTCTGAATCGCCTGGCACACCACGTCGGCGCTGTGGCGCAGAAGATCCTGCTCCTCCGCGCTCAGCGGCAGCGGGAGGGAGGCCATGACGCCGGCGCCGCCGACTAGGTGCGGCAGCGACACCGTCACGTCGCATACGCCGACGACGTCACCGACGGGCGTGCACACGGTGAGGATCGCGCGCTGGTCGCTCAAGATCACGTTGACGATGCGCGCCAGTGCGCTGCCGATACCGTAGTAGGTCGCGCCCTTGCCGGCGATGATGCTGTAGGCCGCACGCCGCACGCGGCGATCGATGTCCAGTCGCACCGGCGCATCCAGCGCGATATTCCGTTGGCGGCAGAACTCATCCAGCGGGATGCCGCCGACGGTGACGAGCGACCAGGTGAGCACTTCCGAATCGCCGTGCTCGCCGACGACGTATGCATGAACATGCTGCGCGTCAATACCCAGGCGCCGCCCCAGCAGCGCGCGGAAGCGCGCCGTGTCGAGCGTGGTGCCGGAGCCGATCACGCGGTTGCTCGGCACGCCACGTTCGGCAGCGAAGCGCGCAGCCAGGTGCGTCATCACGTCCACCGGGTTCGTCGTCACCACCAGCACCGCGTCGGGCGCGTGCCCCAGCACGGCAGGTACCACCTGGCGAAGAATGGCGGCGTTGCGCGAGAGCAGTTGCAGGCGCGTCTCTCCAGGGCGCTGGCTCACGCCCGCCGTGATGATCACCACCCGGCTATCCGCCAGGTCCGCGTAATCGCCCGCGAACACGTCCAGCGGGTGCGCGAACGGCACCGCGTGCAGGATGTCGTCCGCCTCGGCCTGCGCGCGTTCCGCATTCTTATCGACCAGCACGATCTCGCGACCGATGCCGCGCATCACCAGCGCGTAGGCCGCCGTCGCGCCGACCAGGCCACTGCCCACTATGCCAACTTTCATCGTCCCTCCTCGCCAGTCGCCGCCTGCAAGGGATGTGTGTAGACCGGATAGCGAATCTCGTATCCGCTGTCGGCCTTGAACGCCTGCCAGCCATCGGCCAAGACGGGTCGGACGATTGAATCCGGCGTCACGGATCCCGCTGGCGCACAGGCCGAGACCATCAGGAACACCATCATCAGAGTGGCGGCAGCTTTGGATTGTCGTGACACGTCTTATCCTCCCCGCGCTGTTTACGCCGTCACTGCCCAATCGCGAACGAGACCTGCACCTGCATCCGGACTTCGATGACGCCGGGCTGGATCGGCGCGCCGCTGCCTCCGCCCAGGCCGCGATCGAAGACCGGGGCGACACCGCCGATCACCTCGCTCACGCTGACCACTTCGCCCAGCGTCACGCCGCTCGATTCCGCTAAGGCTTGCGCACGGGCTTTCGCATCGGCCACGGCCTTCTCGCGAGCGCTGGCTTCGAGCGCAGCTTGATCGGCGACGCTGAGCGACACGCCGGATATGTTGTTGGCCCCGGCTTTGACCGCATCATTCAGCACGGCGCCGAGACGGGGGAGATCGCGCACCGTCACCGACAGGCCGGTGCTGACGCGATAGGTGAACTCGCCGGTCGGCTGGCCCGTATCCGGGTCGAAGCGCTGCTCGGCGTACAGGTTGTAGTACGCCGTCTGAATGTCTGCCTGTTCGATGCCGGCAGCCTCGAGGGCGTCGATCACGGCGGCCACCCGCTCGTCATTCTGGCGAGTCGCCTCTTCGGGCGAGTCCGCCTGCGTGTCCACGCCGATCTGAGCCGTGGCCCGATCGGGCGCGATCGACACCGAGCCGGTTCCCACGACTGTGATCGACCGTGCGGCCTCGTTCGCCTGGGCCGGCGTAGTCGAAACGACCGGGCTGACGCTGACGGCGGAAGCCGTCGGGAGGAGGCTGATCACGACGCCGACTACAATGGCGAGCGCCGCCACCGTCACTGCTCCGATCACGAAGTACCATCGGTTGCTTTTCATCTCATCATTCTCCTTGTCTTGGATTCGGTGTCCACCGCCTTGCTCGGCAGACAACCGATGTGCCTATTTGAAGTGCCCGCGCATGACCGGGCTTCAGTCATTGAACCCAGGCGGAGTCGTCGGCTGCGTCAGGCTCGGATCGGCGGAGACCCAACAGTTGCCTACCGTGTTATCCGGGCAGATCACCCGCCACCATTGACCGTTGCCACTCATCCCGGTGACCTTCGCCACCTGCCCGGCGGCGATGTGGCTCATCCTGGCAAACTCCAGACCCGGGCCGACGCGCATGTTCACGTCGGCCAGCGCCAGAACGTACTGCACGTCCGTCGGCAGGACGATGACGACGTCCGGCGCGGGCTTGCCAGAAGCCGGGATGCACAGCACCTGCCCAACGAAGATTCGGTTCAGGTCATAGATGCCGTTCCGCGCTGCCAGCGTGTAGACGTTGACGTTGAACCGGCGTGCGATGCGAAGCAGGGTATCACCGTAGGTGGCAATGTACTTCACCTGGCAGCCGGGTGGCGGCGGTAGAGGCGTGCCGGGGTCGAACTGCCGCGCGCAGGTCGGCCCGGATGGCATGTTGACCCAAGGCGCGTTCGGGATCGCCAGCGCCTGACCGATACGGAGCGTGCCTGCCGGGTCGATGCCGTTCTGCGCAGCGATGGCCCACGGCTGCACGCCGTACGCGCGCCCGATGCAGTACAGCGTCTCACCCGACCGCACCGTGTGATAACCCAGCAGGTCGATGCCGGACAGCGGCGCGGCCGAAGCCGCATTGGCCGTAGCGGCGATGCTCAACGCGAGGATCGCCAGAGTCAGAATCAATCGAATGATGAGTTTCATCATATTGCCCTCCTCGATTCAATCTCTCCTTGTGGATCCAGCAGACGCTGGATGGCGGCGAACAGTTCCGCTGCAGGAAAGCCTTTCAGCAGCACGGCATCGGCGCGCGTGGCTTCCATGGCGCGCTGTTGCTGGATGCTGTCGACCAGCACGACACAGCGAGTGCGAGGCGAGACGGTTTTGATCTGCGCCAGCACGCTCTCGGCCTCGCCGCCGAGCGCGTCAATGTCGAACACGGCGAGCGCAGGGCACAGCACCTCTGCCGCCACGACCGCCTGCTGCGCGTCATCGACGCTGTTCACGGACTTGATGTGCGGCAGCGTGGCCAGAAACGCTTGTAAGCTGTAGCGCAAGGGTTCAGGGTTGGCGGCGATCAGTGCCAGAGCGTGCGTGTCCATACGATAGGTGTCACCTTTCACGACCGAGACTTCGGAAGTCTTTAAGTGGCATCTCGCCAGCGAAACTACTCGGATTTCCGGTCACCGTCGTCTGCGAGAACACGCCTTGAGACTTCCGAAGTCTGAGAATCGGATCGACTGAGACTCAGGTGCATCTTACGACGCCGCCCGCGAATACGCATCGGAGGATGGAAGGAATCCAACTCAGCACTTTGGGGAGTGGCTGGGATACGTCAAATGGCCGAGGGGCTACGTCAAACGGAAGAGGGCGAGGAGATTCGGATCGCTCAGGCGGGGGGAACGATCGAAGCAGGGACGAGTCTGTGCTCGCCCCTGTTCAAGCTCGCCAGACGCAGGGCAGTGGATCAGATTTCCAGGTGGGCCAGCCCTTCGCGATGCGCGTACAGCGCCGCCTGCGTCCGGTTGGCGAGATGCAGCTTGCCCAGGATGTTGCTTATGTGCGTGCGGACGGTGCGTTCGCTGATGACCAGCGCGTCGGCAATCTCCTGGTTGGACATGCCGCGCGCCACCAGCGCCAGCACCTGCGTTTCGCGCTCGGTCAGCGGCTCGGTGGAAGGCGGCAGGCTGGGCGGGCGCTTCAGCTCGCCGACCAACTTGCGCGCAATCGTCGGGTGGAGTGAGACATCGCCGCCATGCACGTCACGAATCGCCTGCAACAGCTCGCGCGGCGAAGTATCTTTGAGCAGGTAGCCCATGGCTCCGGCCTTGATCGCGGGGAAGACTTTGTCGTCCTCGGCAAAACTGGTGAGCACCAAAATGCGCGCCTGCGGGTTATCGCGCTTGATATCGTCGATCGCCTCGAGGCCGGTCTTCCGCGGCATCGCCAGGTCGAGCAGGATGACATCGGGTCGGAGCGAGGCGGTCAACTTGACGGCTTCAACTCCATCGGCGGCTTCGCCGACGAGTTCCATGTCCGGCTCGGTGGCGATCAAGGCGCGCAGCCCGTGGCGCACGACGGCGTGATCGTCGGCAATCAGGATGCGGATGCGCTCGGTCATTCATGCCTCCCAAGTGCTTATCGCGGATGGCTTATCGCTTATCGTTTGAGCGCCCTGCCCTAAACAATATGCGATACGCGATAGGCGATACGCGATCTGTTCTACGCTGCATCTGCGTCGTGTCGGGGCACTTCGACGATCACGCGCGTGCCTTCACCCGGCGCGGAGTGCACCGTCAGCGTGCCTCGTAACTTCGCCGCGCGCTCTTTCATACCGGTCAGCCCCAGCCCACCTTTAGCGCCGGTTGTCAGCAGATCGGCTCCCCGACCATTGTCCGAAACCTCGAGCGTCACATGCTCGTCGCCGCCGCACAGGCGCACCAGCATGGCGCGAGCGGCGGCATGTTTGAGCGCGTTGTTCAACGCTTCCTGCGCGATGCGGAACAATCCCTCTTCCAGGGCAGACGGCAGGCTGCCCAGGCTGCCTTCGATCAGGAAGCGGGCGTCAACGCCGGCTCGCTTTTCGACCGAATCGAGCCGGGCTTGCAGCGCGCCGATCAGGCCTTCCTGCTCCAGCGCCTGTGGCCTGAGTTGATACACCAGCAAGCGCATCTCCTTGAGCGCCTGCTCGGCGATCTCGCCGATGTCACCCAAATACTGCCCGGCCTGCCGCACGTCATCGGCCTCGGCCAGACGACGCCCGGCCTCGGCCAGCAGTGTCAGGCTGTAAAGCGACTGCGTGACCGAGTCGTGCAGGTCGCGCGCCAGGCGCTGGCGCTCTTCCAGGACGGCCCTGTCCTGCGCTTCGGCGAAGAGCCGGGCGTTCTCGATCGCGATGGCGGCCTGGTTGGCGATCGCCGTCGCCAGCCGGGCGTGCGGCTCGGTGTAGTAATGCGGCTGGCTGTGATCCAGTGTCATGATACCGATCGCCCGCTCTTTGATCATGAGCGGCACACCTAGCCAGGAGCGAATGTAGCCGAAGAAGGTCTCCAGATAAGCGCCGGCCGATTCCCGGAAAGCACGCGCGAATGCCGTGTCGTCTCGAATATCGCCGATGATGATCGGCTCTCGATGGCGGATGATCTCCTGATCAAGTGTTGAACGCTCCAGTGGAAAGCGACCTTGCAGCGCATGATCGCGCGGGATAGGTCCACGATAATCCAGGACGACCAATGCATCGCCTTGCAAAGTGAGGAGAGCCGCTCCATCGTAGTCCACGAGTGCCTTGAGCTGATCGAGGATCAATCCCAGCAGCGGCTCGAGTTCGAGCGTCGAGACGACGTTGCGCGAGACGTCGAGCAGGGTCGAGAGCTCGTGGGTGCGCTCTTCGACGCGCTGCTCCAGCAGTTGCTGGGCCTGCACGTGTTCGCTGATGTCACGCACCACCCCTAAAATATGCGGCTTGCCCTTGTACAGGAAGCCTGTGCCATGCACCTCAACGTGGAAGGGGGTGCCATCTTTGCGCACGTTCATCGCCTGCGCTCGAAAGTGACCACCGGCCCTGACCGTCTCCAGGTACTCGCCGAAGAGGTAATGATAATCGGGGTGGATAAACGTTCTGGGATGCAGGCCGATAATCTCATCGCGGGAGTAGCCATTCATCCGGCAGAAGGCCGGGTTGGCCTCGACGACGACGCCTGTCTCCGGGTCGTTGATGACCAAGCCGTCGGTGGTCGCCTCGAAGATGCTGCGGTATTGCGCTTCGCGCTCGCGCAGCGCCTGCTCCGCCTGCTTGCGCTCGGTGATGTCCTGAACTTGCGACACGGTATACAGCGGCCGGCCGTTCGCGTCGCGCACCAGCGACACATTCAACAGCGTCCACAGGACGTGGCCGCGCTTGTGGATGTAGCGCTTTTCCATCTGATAGTGATCGATCGCGCCGGACAGCAACTGCTTGAAGCGAGCGGCGTCAGCCGCCACGTCGTCCGGATGGGTAATCGTCCGACGGGATTTGCCCTGCAGCTCCGCTTCGGTGTAGCCGACCAGGTCGCAGTAGGCGCGGTTGAGCCGGAGGAACGTCTCATCCGGCAAGACGAGCGCCATGCCGACGGCGGCGTCGTCGAACGCGCTGCGGAAACGCGCTTCGCTCGTCTGCAGCGCCTCTTCCGTCCGCTTGCGCTCGGTGATGTCAATCATCAGGCCGCGCAAGAGTTTCGGCTCATCGTTTTCTACGACCACCGTGACGATGTCGCGCAGCCAGACGATCCGCCCGTCCGCCGCGAACATGCGATACTCAAACTCGTGCGCTCGCTTCTCGGCGGTTGCCTGAGCGCAGTAGCTCACCGCCCCGTCGCGGTCGTCAGGATGAATGTGGTCTTTCCAGAAAGTCGGCTCGGACACCCAACGCTCGGCGGGATAGCCCAGGATGCGCTCGGCCTGCCGGCTGACGAAGGAGAACTCGAACGTCTGCGCGTCGCCTTCCCACACGATGCCATCGATCGAATTGACGAGCTGCTCGTATTGCTGCTGTGACTGGCGCAGCGCTTCCTCGGATCGCTTGCGCTCGGTGATGTCCTGAACGTAACCCACAATGTCGCCATTCGGCAGCACCGTGCCAGTCGCGTCCATAATTCGCATGCTGCCGTCTTTGCGGATGTGGTGATATTCTGCCGAGACGATCCGCTCAGGATGCTGGATCAGGAACTCAAATTTATCGCCGATCGTTGGAAGGTCATCCGGGTGAACGACCCTGAAGACGGGCTGACCGAGCAGTTCGGCCGAGGTGTAGCCTGTGTTTTGCTCGTAAGCGGGACTCACGTAGCGGAAGTTGCCCTCTGGGCTGAGGATAATAACGCCGACCGGACTGATCTCGACCAGCGAGCGGAAGCGCTCCTCGCTGGCTTGGAACTCCGCCTCGACCCGCTTGCGTTCGGTGATATCTTGCACGTTGGCGACCCGGTACAGCAGCTGGCCCGCCTCGTCCCTGACAGCGGTCAAATCGACCAGCACCGGGAAGGTCGTGCCGTCCTTGCGGATATGCGTGGACTCGTGGACGGCGTGGCCGGCCTCGTTCGCGACGCGGATTAGCTTGTTTAGCTCGTCTTGCGTGCCGGGCGCGAAGACGGAGGCGATCGGCTGGCCGACCAGTTCGTCGACCGTGTAGCCGTGCATCCGGGCATAAGCCGGATTCATCATCTCGAGTACGTGGCCGTCGGCGCCGCCGATGGCCACACCCCATTCGGCGTGCTCGAAGATGTGCGCCCAGCGGTGCAGGGCCTCCTCCGAGCGCTTGCGCTCGGTGATGTCGCGCAGGATCACGGTGAACGTGACCGCGCCGTCGAGCGCCGATTTCGAGATGCTGGCCTCGGCGGGGAACTCAGTGCCATCCTTGCGCCGCCCGAAAACCTCGCGGCGCTCGGCCATGTGGCGGGCCAATTCGGGTGCGGCGGCGAACGCAAGTATATGCTCACGATGCGCGTGGGCGAAGCGCGGCGGCAGGAGCAAGTCGAGCGGCTGGCCGCGCACTTCGTCGGCGGAGTAGCCAAAGATGCGCTGCGCTCCCTGGTTGAAGAGCAGGATGCGCTGGTGTTCGTCCAGCGCGATAATCGCGTCGGCGGCGGTGTTGAGAATGTTGTCCAGGCGCGCTTCGCTGGCGCGCAGCCGCGCTTCGGCTCGTTTGCGCTCGGTGATGTCCTGTGTCACCGCCATGCCGGCGAAGATCTCACCTTGGTCGTTGCGCAACGGGAGCGTGTGCGCGAGATAGATGCGCCCGCCGAACGGCGCTTCGAACGTGTGCGCCTCGCCGGCCAGCGCCGCGCGATACTTCGACTCCACGATCTCAATGGTGTTGGATGGAAGCACTTCCTAGATCGTCTTGCCCTCGAGCATGTCTTTCGACAGGCCGACCTCGGCCAACCCTGCGCCGTCCGCCAGCGTGTAGCGCAGATCGCGGTCATACACGAACACGGCGCCATTAGGGAAACTGCGAACCAGCGCGTGGAATAGCTCTTGGCTTCGACGCAGATCGTCTCCGTCTCGCTCCACAACACGATGCGTGTGATGGCTCATCGTTCCCCCACTTGTAAGAGCGCGTTTGAAAATTCGCCGGAGCGCCGACTTTAGTCGGTGTTTCGACCGGCTCAAGCCGGTGTTCCTCAGATGCCCCAGCCGGGCGCGCATACAGTTTGCGGCTCAATTATAGTCGATGAGCACAGGCCCGGCTTGTGTCTAGCTTTCGCCGCGTCCTGCGAACTCCGCGCCAAGCGCGGCGTCGAGGGCAGCGATCACGCCCGCGTCGTCGCCCACGTACAGCACGATCAGTTTACCCGCCTTGTAGAAGTGCGGCGTGCTGACCCACGTCACCATGCTCGTGCCAATCGAACTGCCATCGGGCGAGATCTTTGCCGCGTCGGCTTCGGTCATCTCTTCGTTCTCGTACTCGAAGATCTGCACGTCGGCTCCCTCCACGCGAATCACACGACCAGCGACCGAGAAGAATGGCTGCGACACCGCGCCGGCCGACTCGACCGTCGCGCCGCCCGTGCGCAGCGCATCGATCAGGCTGGCGTAGTCCGCGACCGGCCCGCCGTGCGAGGCGGGCTGCGCGGCGCAACCCGCGACCCACACGACAGCTATCAACAGAACAACGAACAATCCACTCCTGTGCTTCATGGTATGCCTCCTTTGGCTGAAGATTATCAACCTCGCATCCTCATGACGAACTCTTTCTCACGGCAGTTCCGCGCCCACTCCGCGTACAGCGCGTGGAGCGCAAACAGCTGCGAGGACGCAGTGGGTGAGCATTTGCACTTGCTCAATACGTGAGCGATAGAGCCTCATGCCAATCCTGACCGGTAGCTTGGATACGACGGCTGCCACGATAGCTCCTGTTTGATCTTGGCATTGCTGCACCCCAAAGATGGAAGGAACTTTGGCCCACCGGCTTGCGGCGCAGCCGTGTTCAGTTGTGCCGCAACATGGGTGAACAGGCGCTTGTAACTGACCGGCTCATCGTCAACGATGTTATATACGCTGCCTGACGGAGCGTTCTCCGTCGCGGTTACAACGGCACGGGCCATGTCAACGACGTGAACCAGCGAAATCAAGTCACTGCCATCGTGCGGCAGCATCAAGCGACCCTGCCACGCAGCTTGCCGCCACTCGTCATCGCGACCCGTGCCCGCGCCATAGAACAAGCCGCCGCGCAGGATGCACCATTCGAGCGCCGAAGCGCGAACGATGTCCTCCATGTCCGCGGCCGATTGGCTCACCGGTGTAGGCTGTGTCGGCGCCGACTCATTCACGATCGCCTGCCCGTTGTCGCCGTAGAGCAGTGTGATGCTCTGCTGAATGTATCGTTTCACGCCATGGCTGGTCGCAGCGGCGATGAAATTGCGCGTCCCCTCACGCCGAACGCGATCGTTGAGGCTCCAATCCTGGACTCCCGATTTTGGAACAGCGGTGGCGAGGTGGAGGGCGACGTCGCACCCGCGCGCTGCGTCATCAAGACTGTTTCTGTCAAAAATATCACCGACGGTTGGCTCGGCGCCTGTGTGTTGCAAGAACTGTGCCTGCTCGCGACGACGAACGACGGCTCTGACGGCATGCCCACGCTCAATGAGGCGAGGAGCCACGTTCCTGCCCAAGACACCCGTTGCGCCAATCACCAGGATATTCATTGCAACCCTCAAGGGTTAGCGACCGGCATGCGCGGCATTCTCCGCGAAATACCCGCCCCAATCGGGTCGGCGCCCATCCACGTCTGGCTCCCTTCGCTCATCTCGGCGCCGCTACGCTTTGATCGGCGTTTCGGGCGATGGCACCGCCGGCTGGCTGTAACCGTCAAGCCGCAAGCGCGCCGTTTCACGATTGCCCACAGCCGGAATGTGCCGGGTTGCGCTCGCCAGGCCAAACAGCGGCATATTCCCATACATGCACTCGTATTGGCCCGTCTGCACGAGGTAGGTCTCGTGCCAGATGCCCACGCTGCCGTCGGAGCCAATCGACTGATTGAAGTGCTTCCAGGCAGAAAGATGCGGCTCGGATGGATGACGCGCGAAGCGCTCCAGATCGTCGAATGAGCGCCAGTATTGGAGCAAAGCCGTGACGCGCCAGCGGAAGAACGCTTCTCCGCCCAGAAATCCTTTCTCCGGGTGCGTGTACAGCGTTTCGAGCATGGGCCTCATGGCCGCCGCGACCGGCCACCACTTGCGGATAGCCCGCAGCTTGTTGACGCGCATACCGACCAGGAACACGACGAACGATCCGTCGATCTCGGCGGTGTAGCGACCGTTGAAGATGTCTTCCATGTCATCCTCCTGAAGCGCAAGCTTGGCAACGGCCAGGAATTTCACTGCCCAATCGCAAACGAGACCTGCACTTGCATCCGCACTTCGATAGCGCCGGGCTGGATCGGCGCGCCGCTGCCTCCGCCCAGGCCGCGATCGAAGACCGGGGCGACACCGCCGATCACCTCGCTCACGCTGACCACGTCGCCCAACGTCACGCCGCTCAATTCGGCTAATGCCTGTGCACGGGCTTTCGCATCGGCCACGGCCTTCTCGCGAGCGCCGGCTTCTAGCGCTGCCTGATCGGCGACGCTGAGCGTCACGCCAGATATGTTGTTGGCCCCGGCCTTGACCGCGTCGTTCAGCACGCTGCCGAGGCGAGGCAGATCGCGCACCGTCACCGACAGGCCGGTGCTGACGCGGTAGGTGAACTCGCCGCTCGGCTGGCCCGTATCCGGGTCGAAACGCTGCTCGGCGTACAGGTTGTAGTAGGCCGTCTGGATGTCCGCCTGTTCGATGCCGGCGGCCTCGAGCGCGTCGATCACGGCGGCCACCCGCTCGTCATTCTGGCGAGTCGCCTCTTCGGGCGAGTCCGCCTGCGTGTCCACGCCGATCTGAGCCGTGGCCCGATCGGGCGCGATCGACACCGAGCCGGTTCCAACGACTGTGATCGACCGTGCGACATCGCTCGCCTGGGCAGGCGTAGTCGAAACGACCGGTTCAACGGCGACAGTTGTAGCCGTCAGGATGAGGCTGATCACGACGCCGACCACAATGGCGAGCGCCGTCACGGCCACGGCTCCGAGCACAAAGTACCATCGGTTGCTTTTCATGTCGTCACTTTCCTCTCGAAATCATAGGTAACGTGCGGTCGCCATTGCCAACAGGGCGACGACCATCATGAACGTGAACACGATCGTGAGCCGGCGACTCAACAAACAGTCGGGCATGGGATGCACGATAGAAAATCGGAGTGCGCTCAGCATTAGTTGGACGTGACCGCCTCGACCTGCGGACCGAGCGGGATGAAGCAGTTGCCCACCGTGTCGTCGGGGCAGATTACGCGCCACCAGTTGCCGTCGACGCTGACGCCGGTTACCTTGGCCGTTTGCCCGGCAAACACCTGGCCGATCAAGTCGTAGCCGTCGCCCGGCCCGGCGTGCATATTCACGTCTTGCACGGCCATCACAGACGCGATCTCCGACTCTTGCACAGTGAATAGTTCGGGATGCGTCGGAGTCGGCTGCCCGGCGAAACCGCCCGCCGCGACCAGCAGCCCCGACCAGTACAGGCTGCCGTCCGCGCGCTGCGCGACGAAGACGACGCCTTCATCCATGCCGCTCGAGCCCAGCCCGGTCGCGAACAACGCCTTCGCCGTCTTCGACTCCGGCCTATTCAGAAACGCAATCGCGTCGAGACCGCCGAGGATTTTGATCAGGTCGGCGCCGGGATGGACTTGGACGACGCTATCGGAGAGCAGGTATTGTTCGCGTATTTTGGCGAGGCCATCGTCGGCGGTGTATTCCATGCCATCGGCCAGCCAGTCGATCGTGTTGAAGCGTTCACCCATGAGCGTTCGGAGTGCCTCGTAGTCGCGCGACGCCAGTGCCTCGGAAAGCCGCGCCACAAACGCATCGATCGGGTCAAAGGTGGGGTCGGTCGTGTCGACGGCGAACCCTCCGGCCGCGACCAGCACGCCGTGCCAGTACACTTGCCCGTCCGCGCGGCGCGCGATGAACAGCACAGCCTCGTCGCCGCCCTCCAGCCCCCAGCCGGTAACGTAGATAGCCTTGACCAGATTCACGTCCGGCGCCAGAATCGACGGCGCATTGAAGCCGGGCAAGTCCTCGATCACATGAAACGCAATCGGCGTACCCGACCCGATGTAGTTGTCGCGCAATTGCGCGATCGCGTCGTCCGGCGACAGGAAAATGCCTTCCGAGAGCCAGAAGCCGATGGTGAACTCTTCGCTCATCAGCCTCTTCAGTTGGTCGAAGTTGCGGTCGAGGATGGCCCGCGTTAGTTCCTTCTCAAAGGCGTCCACTTCGGTCTCGAGCAGCGACGCGTCGACCGCCGTTCCCTCTCGCACGCCGAAGGGCATGATCATGCCCAGTTCGGCGTGTGCATGTCCAGACGCGGGATCGGGGATGTTGCACAACGCCACGTAGTTGCCGGGCGTGAGATCGAGTTCCAGCCAGCCGGTTTCACCCACGCTTAACCCCTGCATCCCGCCCATCCACTCGAACGGCGGCGCGCCCGACGGCGATGCTATGAACGCGGACAGATCCTCCAAAGTCTTGCCTTGAGCCAACTTGATCAGTGTCAGCTCGTGCGGCTGAGGCCCGGCGTTGGTGATCTGCCACAGCTGCTTGCCCGGCCTGATCTCGCCGGCGAGATCGAACGTGAAGTCTCTCAGCGTAGCCGTCACACTCGGCGTCGGTTTTTCCGCCGTCGTCTCGCCTGTCGCCTTCACGACTTTGATCGGCGTGAGCATGCCCTTGGCCAGGTGCGGCACGCCGTCGGGGCTGGGCAGGAAGCACGCCAGCACGTATTGACCCTCGGCCAGATCGAGCAGCACGCGACCGTGCCCGCCCGCGTCGAGCGCGCCAACCCCGCCGGTCAGCGTCACCAGCGGCAGCGCGACATTTTCACCTTGCTGAAGCGCGGCTTGAAACTGCTCCAGTGTCACGCCGTCGTTGAGGCGTAACAGTTGGACGTGATGCGCTTCCTGGCCTTCGTTTTCCAGTCGAATATAGGCTGGCCCGGCCGGAATCTCGAGTGGCGCGTCAAACGCATAGTCCGTTGCCCGAATGATGTATACGGGGACTCCCGCCGGCTCGGAATGCGCCGGCTCAGTGGGCGCTGCCGCTGGGGTCTGGCACGCACTCAGGATCATCAGTCCGCTGAGCAGCGCGGCGGCGGTAGCGATGAGTCGGTGAATGGGTTGCATGGCTTCCTCCCGTGGCTTTTGCGCGATTTGGCAGCATCTTACGCCGCCACGAGCGGACGCACATCGGAGAGTGGACGGAATTCGCCCAAGACAATGAGGGCAGGCTGGGATACGTCAAACGACCGAGGGGCTACATCAAATGGCGCATGGCGAGGCAGTTCATTATCCCACCAACCCCAAGCATAACGGCTACTCTTACTATTTTCATACGTGGTGGTAAACACGGAGACTTTCAAAGGCTTTTCTCCTTGACAGCGATCCATCGGCGAACTATACTGACATGCGTAAGGAGTGCACCATGAGCGTCGTCGTTCGAGATTACATGACGGCTGCCCAAACCCCTGCAAGTCGCCCGCGAACTCGGCCTGATTTGAAACTACCCCAACGCTGAGACGCTGTGGCGCTCATTCGCCAACTCGCCAATTCGCTGACTCGCTGCCTCGCCATGTCCTCCCTCGTCTTCCCCGCCCAACCCCGCCAGACCGTCCAGGTTCGCTTCGACAACGGCATGGGCACGTTCGAAGCGCCAGCCGGCACGCCGCTGGAGGTCTTCGCCCGCGCCGCCCGGCCCGACGTGTTCGACCTCGCCGTCGCCGCAATCGTCAACGGCAAGCTCAGCGAGCTGAACACGCCGATCACGCGCGACTCCGAGGCTACGCTGATCACGCGCGCCTCGCGCGACGGCAGCCGCATCTACCGGCGCTCACTCACCTTCCTGATGATCGTCGCCGCGCACGAGCTGTTCCCCGGCGCGCGGACGCTCGTCGATCACTCGGTGCCGTACGGCGGCTATTACTGCGAGATCGCCGAACGCAAGCCGCTGCCCCACGCCGACATCGAGCGGCTGCGCGAGCGCATGCACGAGATCGTCGAAGCCGACGAGCCGATCGTCAAGCGGCGCGCGCCGCTGGCCGAAGCCGAGGACATCTTTGAGCGACAGGGCTACCAGGACAAGCTGCGCCTGCTGCGCTACCGGCGGAAAGACTACCTGACTGTCTACACGCTGCGCGGCCTGACCGATTATTTCTACGGCTACATGCTGCCGTCGACGGGTTACCTGCGCGCCTTCGACTTGATCGAATTCCCGCCGGGATTCGTGCTGCAGTTCCCGCGCGCCAGCCAACCGGCCACGCTGTCGACGCCCGTCGAATCCCCCAAGCTGAGCGCCGTGTTCCGCCGGCACGCCGAGTGGATGAAGATCATGGACGTGGAAGACGTCGGCGCATTGAACGTGGCCATCGAGTCGCAGCGCGTTCACGAAATCATGCTGGTCAACGAAGCGCTGCACGAGCAGCACGTCGCCGAAATCGCCGGAACGATCGCCGCGCGGCGCGACACGATCAGGCTGGTGCTGATCGCCGGGCCGTCGGCGTCAGGCAAGACCACCTTCGCCAAGCGACTGGCCGTCCAACTCCTGGCGCACAGCCTTCGCCCGATCGCGATCGGCATGGACGATTACTTCGTCGATCGCGAGCGCACGCCGCGCGGCCCGGACGGCACATACGACTTCGAGGCATTCGACGCGGTCGATCACCCGCTGTTCAACCGCCACCTGCTGGAATTGAGCGAAGGGCGCGAAGTGCAGTTGCCGCATTTCGACTTCAAGGCCGGCACGCGCCAGCCCGGACGCCGGGTGCGCATCACGCGCGACCACGTCATACTGATCGAAGGCATCCACGCGCTCAACCCGAGACTGCTGTCCGACGTGCCGCCCGAGCGTGTCTGCCGCGTCTACGTGTCCGCGCTGACGCAGCTCAACATCGACGACCACAATCGCGTCGCCACGACCGACACGCGGCTGGTGCGGCGCATCGTGCGCGACGCGCGCGAGCGCGGCTACTCGGCGCGCGACACGATCGGGCGCTGGAACAAAGTCCGCGACGGCGAGACGCGCAACATCTTCCCGTATCAAGAGAACGCCGATTTCATGTTCAACTCGAGTCTGGTGTACGAGCACGCCGTGCTCAGGCCGATCGCCGAGCCGCTGCTGCGCCAGGTGCGGCCCGACGCGCTGGAGTACATCGAAGCCGCGCGCCTGCTCGCCGCGCTCGACTGGTTCCTGCCCTGCTCCGCCGATTTCGTGCCGGACAACTCGATCCTGCAAGAGTTTATCAGTCCCGAGCACAGCATTTTCAAGACGCTGACTTTCCGCGTTTGAGAGACTCGTTGGATCACGAAACTTGTAGTGTAGCCCCTTGTGGGCGTTGAGTTTGCCAGGAAAACGGGCACAAGGCCCTAAGCTACATGGCGAATCCGTGGTCTACTGAGACTGCCTCATAACACACCACCAGGACACCACGGCACGAAGAAAAGCCTTCTTCGCACGACAAACGGTCACACCCGGATCGAGCGCTGTTTCGATTGCGCTGCCTGACTATCCGGTCTATACTCCTCGCCGTTGACGCACCTCCATGGCGGTTACATGACGTGAATCGGCGCGGGATCGCCTGGCGAGATACGGTGAAGGAGGCAGATGATGAATGCCAAGCGGCGACCCGTCACGACGAAGTGGGAATACCGCATCTCCGTGACGGGAGAGCTTCCGGGTTATGCGAGAGACATACCCGATGCGACCACGTTGTGGAAGCGCAAGTACGCAGACGGGTCGAGCGACTGGGATACCATCATCCGGATTGGCGATGAAGGATGGGAAATGGTCAACGTCTTCCCCATTGCCGGGCCTGGCGGTCGGACTACGGCCCTGGTGTTTGTGTTCAAGCGTCCCCAACTCCGGTGACCGAAAGGCGTTCGTCAATTGTCTCCCGCCGGCGAGCAATTCATCAGCAGCGATCCGCGGCACGGGTGACCCTACCCGCCATCAGCACGTCCTCGACGGTCAGCCACCCGCGTCCGGGGAAAAGGCGCGCCATCTGGGTAGCGAATGCCGGCGAGTCGCCGAGCACGGATATCGGTGATCCGTCCGCGCGAATCTTGCCCTCTTCGAGGAAGATAACGCGGCCGGCCACTCGCGCCGCCAGCTCTACGTCGTGGGTGACGAGCAGGATCGCCATTCCATCAGCGCGCCACTCTTGCAGGAGTTTGAGCAACGCCTCTTTCGCGCAATAGTCCAGCCCCCGCGTCGGCTCGTCGAGGAGGAGCAGCGCCGGGCGCGTGGCCGTGATCGCCGCGAGCGCGACGCGCTGCCGCTCGCCGGCACTCAGGTCGCGCGGATAGGCGTCCGCCAGCCCGGACAGTCCCAGCCGTTCGAGCAGCTCTGCCGGAGGAATCGGCGGATGCGCTTGAAGCCCGTGGTTGCGCAGCGTGATGAGAATCTCCTCGCGCACCGTGTCGGCGAACAGCAGCGCGTTCGGATTTTGCGGCAGGTAGCCGACCGAGCGGCAAATATCGGCGATGCTGCGACCGGCGATTGACCGGCCACCTATCGTGACTTCGCCCTGCTGCACCCGCGCCAGGCCGGCGACCGCCCGGAGCAGTGTCGTTTTACCCGCTCCGTTGCGCCCCATCAACGCGACGATCTCGCCCTCGTGAACTGTCAGATCGACCCCGCGCAGCGCCGGCCGATCGGCGTAGGCGACGTGGAGATCGCGCACGCAAAGCGCCGCCTCGCCTGGCCTCACCCCCGACCCCTCTCCTGACGACCGCTCCGCGACGGCTTTCTCCAGGAGAGGGGAGCAACGGTGTTCCCCCTCTCCCGAAGTGTGCTGCTCCACTTCGGGAGAGGGGGTCAGGGGGTGAGGAAATACATACCGGCGCGCAAGCGGCAATCCCTCTTCCACCGTCAGCGGCAGCGGCTGCCAGCCGAGCGCGCGTCCCAGCTCGACAACCGGTGGCACGAGCGGGATGTGAGGAAGCACCAGGCGGGCAGGCCCGCTGACCGGCGCCAGGCTGTCGCCGCCGAGATAAATCATGTGCGTCGCGTATCCGATGACTCGCTCCAGGCGATGCTCAGAGAGAACGACCGTCAGCCCCAATTCGCGATTCAGCCGGGCGAGTGTATCCAAAAGCTCTTCAGCAGACTGGGGATCGAGCTGGCTGGTCGGCTCGTCGAGCGCCAAAACACGCGGCCGCAGCGCCAGCGCCGAGGCGATCGCGACGCGCTGCATCTCGCCACCCGACAGTTGCGCGACCTGGCGGTGGCGCAGGCCGGTCAATCCCAATAACGACAGCGCATCTTCGATCCGCTCGCGCATCAGCTCAGCCGGCAGCCCGGCGTTCTCCAGCGCGAAGGCGACCTCGTCCTCAACCTGATCGACGACAAACTGGGCTTCCGGATCCTGGAAAACGAATCCGACACTGCGGCTCAAGACAGCCGGGCCATCGGCGATCGGGTCGCACCCGGCGACGGAGATCGTTCCGGCCGATTGGCCTCCGCTGAAATGCGGCGTCAGCCCGTTGAGCGCGCGCAGCAGCGTCGACTTGCCCGCGCCGGATGGGCCTGCGACCAGCGCGAACGCGCCTTCGGGGAGATGCAGATCGACATCCGTCAGGGCGGGCCGGGCAGAGCGCGGATAACGATGGCTGAAGCGTCTAAGCGTGATCATTAAAATCTCAAACTTCAAAAGTCCAAACTTCAAAAGTCCAAACTTCAAAGTCTATTCGTCACCCTCGCGGGTAGCAGCAAGCCGAGTAGCGCGAGTCCCACAAGTGGGTCGAAGGCGGGCAGCGTCAACGTCGGATACAGGGTAAAGGCCACCGTGGTGCGGCACCCCAGAATCTCGCCGCACGACGTGCCCAATCCAAGCCATACGATGGCGGCGAACGATAGAACAGCGCCGGCGACCACGAGCGCGTCTCCAATGCGCCACGGATGCGAGCGGTACGGCGTGTAGGGCACCGCCCGGCCGGCGAGCCAGATGAAGATCGCGAACGCGGCGACACCGGCGATGAGTAACGGATCCGAGAGAGAGCGCGCGCTCGGGAGGAAAGCGCTCACGACTTCACCGGCCAACAGGACGATCAGCCCGCCGATCAGGCCGGCGCGCAGCCAGGTCGAAGCCGGTCGATCCGAGGCAGCGCCGAACCCGCGCGCCACCATCGCTTCGGCCAATTGAAACGCTCGTTCCAGCCCGCTGACCAGCAGAGGCATCCACAGCGGGAGCCAGTCACGCCACGACCGGAGCTGGTGGCCGCGCACGGCCTGCGCCTCGCGTATCTGGATGAGTGACCGGCGCGTGACAGGCACGTAGGTCAGCGCGATCGAGAGCGTGACGCCCGCCCCGTGAAAAGCGCGCGGCGCCAGCCGAACCAACTGATGCGCCGACAGAGACTGGTTGAACACCGCGAAGAGAACGAGCATGACCACGAGCGACAGTCCCGCAATCGCGCCGTAGACGACGGCCTCCAGCGTCACCGGCCCGCCGATCAGCGGCAGCCCCTCAGGCAGGCTGAACAACACCGTCGCGCCGAAGTGGCTGCTCAGCGCGTTGATCAGCGCGCCGAGCAGGATCACGAACAGCGCGAAGCGCGACGTGGGTCTCCACACTTCGCGGCTGTGCTCGCCAGCATTCGTCCGGACGGAGACGATCCCCGCGATCAGGAGTACTTCAATCAGATACAGCGGGTTACGCGTCGACATGACGACGACCAGGGCCGCGCTCAGCCAGGTCAGCCAGGTCAATGGGTGAAGGCCGCTCTCATCCGTGGCCTGGCGCGCGTCGGACGGAGCGGTGCGCGCGCTTGGCGGCTCGACCTCGGTTTGGCGCCATGCGGTTTCACGTCCGGCGGAGTCGCGAGGCGTGCTCGCCCCCGCTGGGCGCCCCGCTGGGCGGGGGGCAGGCACGGGCGTAAGCAGCGTCGACGCGGGTTGACTCATGCGCAAGCGGAATCGCTCGAGCGCGCGAAGCGTCGGCAGTCCAACCAGCGCGATCAGCAAGGCATTACCTGCCGCCCTGAAGAAGTCCCACCAGGCGGACGTGGCGGCGTAATAGACTGCATAACGCTCCAGTGCGGCGCCGACGCCGATGCCGGGCTGCCAATGCTGTTCCACAGGGCCGACGGCCAGCGGCCAGAACCAGAGATTGATGATCGCGCCGTAGAGGAATCCCCATACGAAGCCGAAGACGATCAACATTCCCAACCACAAACGGCGACGCTTCGCATCAGTGCGCTGTGTGCCTGCCCAATGGCCCAACAGTCCGGCGCTCATGCCGATCCAGCCCGTCGCGAGCATCTGGTAGGGTAGCCACGGGCCGGCGCCTGCCGTGATCAGCGCCGAAGCCAGCAGCGTGAACGCGCCCATCAGGAAGCCGAAGCGCGCGCCGAAGACGAATCCGCTCAGGATGACCGGCGCGAAGATCGGACTGAAGCCGCCGGGGCCGGGCAGCGCCGTCTCGGCGAAACGCAGGGCGCCGTTGACGGCGACCAAGACGCCGAGCAGCGCGACGGTCTTGGCGTTCATCGCGCGGTCTTGCATCTCGACGATAAGCGCAGCCAGGCACAACCCGGTCAGCAGCGTGAGCCACACGGGAGAGGTGGTCAACGCAGCTCCACCGGACTGCGCCGCGTCCACAAACGGGGCGGCAAACGCCATCACGCCGATCGCCGCCGTCAACAGGTAGATGGCGACGCTGGCGGAACGGGAGAGGAGAGGCCCATTCAGCCGAAGAGCCGACGATCGAGGTTCGGATACGACTTCGTCAACTGATGCCATAGCGATCGTTTCGTCGAGGCGGCATCCCTATGCCGCCCTTCAACTCAGGAGCTGCGAAGCTCAATTACCGACCAGTTCTGAATGAGCACACCCCAAAACAGGATGGCATCGACCACGATAGGTGGAAGCGCCAATAGGTTGAAGTACAACATATGGAGCAGGACGGAAGCTACTGCTGAGACGATGACGAGCGGTCGCCACAAGTCTGCGGGGATGCCCGTCCAGAAGACGCCGAGCGCGGCGGCAAGGAAGCCAACGCCGGCGACGCCAGCAAGTAGAACCGTGAGTAGACTCCCCGGCTGCTTCGGGAGTCCGCCGACCCCATTCAGTATGGGCTTGGAGTCCTCGGCAAATGGCCAGAGTATCCATGCCTTCCCGGCAGGCGTCGGCGCAAATGCAGTCAGGCAAAACTGTGCACCCAAGAGGAGTAAGACAGCGACAAAGATACGCATGGGTATTCTCCTTGTGGAAAGATTTGGACATGGTAGGCGCCAGGAATCGTGTTCACCGCCGCCTGCGAATGCGTGGCAGCAGAAGAATCCCTCCCAACACCACCGCGATAAC
>DATEUJ010000147.1:0-5236 GCA_035283185.1 Anaerolineae bacterium
GGCTTCATGCGCTACGGACGACTTCAAGTACAGATGGTGTTTGCAGGCTACACCCGAACGTGAGGCCTGTCTACTGGCATTGTTCCTGTGTTTTCAGGCCGTATGACAGTTGTCAAGGTTGACCCAACTGAACGGTTACGAATGCCCGACGAATAACCGAATGAGCTTCAGCGCGCCAAAGAATTCGTTTATTCGTTGTCAATTCGTTGACAGTTTGCCTGACCTCCTTGAAACGCATCAAGAGCCATGAACAAAAGTGAACTTCGTGTCACTCCTTGGTCCCACGCCGAGCCGCCGACCGAATCCGCCATCCGTCGGATGTTCGACGCCGAACGACTGCGGCCGTACGCCTGGTCAAATGGTCCTGGCGATGTGTACAGCGCGCATCACCACGCCTATCACAAGGTCATCTACGTCGTCGCAGGCTCAATCACGTTTGGCCTGCCGGACGAGGGCCGGCAGGTGACGCTGAACACGGGCGATCGGCTGGACCTGCCGGCAGATGTCGTCCACGATGCCGTCGTCGGACCGCAGGGTGTGGTATGCTTGGAGGCACATCATTGACAAAGGACCAATTATGTCTACATTAGTGCCGAGCAGCACCGATGAGCTGGTGCAATGGACCTGGCCGCAAATCGAGCCGCACTATCGAGAACTCGCCGCGCGCCCGCTGAACGCCGCGAACGTCGGCGCGTGGCTGGCCGACTGGTCGCGGCTCGAAGAAGCCGTCAACGAAATGTACAACCGCCTATGGGTGGCGACGACCGTCAACACGGCGGACGAAGAGGCCGGGCGTCGCTTCGCCGCCTACCTTGACGAGATCTTTCCTGCCGCGCAGGCTGCCGAGTACGGGCTGAAGAAGAAACTAATTGCGTCCGGCCTCAAAGCGGAGGGCTTCGAGGTTCCGCTGCGCAACATGCGCGCCGAGGTGGAACTGTTCCATGAGGCGAACCTCCCCCTGCTGGCCGAGGAGAAGAAGCTGTCCACGACGTTCGACAAGATCGTCGGCGCACAGACGGCCACGTGGGATGGCAAAGAGGTCACTCTACAGCAATTGCAGCCCGTCTTCCTCGATCCGGATCGCGCGAAGCGCGAGCGCGCCTGGCGCCTGTCGATGGAGCGCCGCCTGGCCGACCGGGAGAAAATCAACGAATTGTGGACTCAATTCCTGCGCGTGCGGACGCACATCGCAGAGAACGCCGGCTACGACGGCGACTACCGCGCCTATCGCTGGAAGCAGTTGCTGCGCTTCGACTACACGCCTGCCAACTGCGAGACGTTCCGCCGCGCGATCGAGGAAGTCGCGATCCCCGCCGGCCTGCGCATCACCGAGCGGCGGCGCAGGCGGCTGGGCGTCGGTTCGCTGCGGCCGTGGGACCTCAATGTCGATCCGCTGAACCGCCCGCCGCTGCGCCCGTTCGAGACGATCGACGAGCTGCGCGGCAAAACCTCGGCCATCTTCCACCGCGTCGACCAGCAGCTCGGCGCGCACTTCGACACGATGGCGCGCGAGGGTCTGCTCGATCTCGACAACCGCAAGAACAAGGCCGGCGGCGGCTACTGCACCGAGTTCGCGACGGCCCGGCGCCCCTTCATCTTCATGAACGCCGTCGGCGTGCACGACGACGCGCAGACGCTGCTGCACGAAGGCGGGCACGCTTTCCACGTCTTCGAGTCGGCGCGCCTGCCGTACATCCAGCAGAAGCAGGTCGGACTGGAGTTCGCCGAAGTCGCGTCGATGGGCATGGAGCTGCTGGCCGCGCCGTACCTCAGCATGGATCACGGCGGCTTCTACGGCGAAGCCGATGCCGCCCGTGCGCGAGTCGAGCATTTGGAGAATGCCATCCTGTTCTGGCCGTACATGGCCGTCGTCGACGCCTTCCAGCACTGGGTGTACCAGAATCCCGACGACGCGCTCGATCCGGCGCAGTGCGACGCGCAGTGGGCGGCGCTGTGGAAGCGCTTCATGCACGGCGTCGATTGGAGCGCGCTGGACGACGTCCTGGTCACCGGTTGGCAGCGCAAGGGGCACATCCACCAGGATCCACTCTACTACGTCGAGTATGGCCTGGCGCAGCTCGGCGCCGTGCAGGTGTGGCGCAACGCGCTGAAGGATCAAGCCGCGTCGGTCGCCCGCTACCGGCGCGCGCTGTCGCTCGGCGGAACGCAGCCGCTCCCGAGGCTCTACGAGGCGGCCGGCGCGAAGTTCGCCTTCGACGCCGGCACGCTGCGGGAAGCGGTCGGCCTCATGGAACAGGCCATCGCCGCGCTCGATCCGGAATAGGGCTGATGCTATGGTGTTGCCCCTGAGAAACTACCACGAGCGCGAATTTTTAGGACGCCGATGAACGCGGATTACGCTGATTTTGATCTTATCCGCGTCCATCCGCGCAAATCCGCGGCTAAGCCTTGGTTACGGCGGGAGGTTGCACTATGACGCGCGTTAAGCGCTCGGCGCTCGTGATGTGTCTGGCCGCGCTCGCCGTGGGGTTTGCTTCGCTGGCGATCGCGCGCGCGCCCGCGTCTATCGCCGCCTCTGAGCCTGAAGTCACGCCCGCTATGATGGCCGAAGGTCTCCCGACCGAGGCCGCGCCCCGCCTGTACGTGCTGCGCGTCTACGTCCGCAACCCGGACGACGTCGCCCGGCTCACCTCCGGCGGCTGGGACGTGCTGGAGGCGCGAGGCCCGGACTACTTGCTCGTCATGGGCGACGACGTGGTGATGCGCCGGCTTCGCGCGCAGGGCTTCGAAGTCGCGATCGACCACGTCCTCGACGCCGTGTCGGCGATCCGCCCGTTCTCGTACTACGGCGGGTACCGCACTGTCGCCGAGCATGACCAGCACATGGACGACATCGCCGCCGCGCGCCCCGACCTGGCCGTCGTCGTCGATTACGGCGACTCCTGGCGCAAGGTCAACAGCCGGCCGGACGGTCACGATCTCAAGGCGATGTGCATCACCAAGCTGCGCGCGGGCGATTGCGCGCTCGATCCGGAGGCAGACAAGCCGCGCTTCCTGTTGATCGCGGCAGTTCACGCGCGCGAGCTGAGCACGGCCGAGCTTGCCTGGCGCTGGATAGACTACCTCGTCGATAACTACGACGTCGATCCCGACGTCACCATGCTGCTCGACTACAACGAGATGTGGATCGTCCCCGTTGCGAATCCCGACGGCCGGCACATCGTCGAGCAGGGCGGCAATTCGCCCTATCTGCAGCGCAAGAACGCCAACGACTCGCTCGGCAACTGCAGCGTTCCGCCCACCGCCTCAAATCATCACGGCGTCGATCTCAACCGCAACGCCGGCTTTCAGTATGGCGGCGCGAGCACGAGCACCGATCCGTGCGCGCAGACCTATCGCGGCACGGAGGCGGCGTCCGAGCCGGAGGAAGGCGCGCTCGAAGACCTGATGCGCAATCTGTTCCGCGATCAGCGCGGCGCGGCCATCACCGACACGGCGCCGCTCACGGCCACCGGCGCGATGCTCACGCTACATAGTTACGGCGACCTGGTGTTGTTGCCATGGGGTTGGACCGAATGCTTCCTGTCATGCCCGCCCAACCTGCGAGCGCCGAACGATGCAGGCTTGCGCTCGTTCGCGTTCCGCATGAGCTACTACAACGGCTACGACACTGGCCAGGGATCCGAGCTGCTCTATGCCGCCAGCGGGACGACCGACGACTGGGCCTACGGCGTGTTGGGCATTCCGGGCTTCACCTTCGAGGTCGGGCCGCGGTTCTTCGGATGCAGCGGATTCACGCCGCCGTATTCGTGCCAGGATAGCACGTTCTGGCCCGCGCAGCGCGGCGCGTTCCTGTATACCGCCAAATCGGCGCGCCAGCCGTACGCCGACACGCTCGGGCCGACGACGCTGTCTGTCTCGCTGAGCGTCACACACACGGTGGCCGGTAGACCGGTCACGCTCACCGCCGTCGTCGACGACAACGCCTACGGCAGCTACGGTGTCGGCCGGCCGGCCGCGCAGATAATCAGTGCGGTGGAGTACACCGTCGACGCGCCGCCGTGGGCAGGCGGTACGCCGATCGGCATGGCGGCGCTCGATGGGGCGTTCAACACGTCTGCCGAGACTGCCGTCGCGCAGGTAGACACGGCCCTGAGTGCAGGTCGGCATACCCTCTTCGTGCGCGGGCGCGACGCCGCCGGCAACTGGGGACCCGTCACTGCGCAGTGGCTATTTGTGATGTACGACAACAATGTGTATCTCCCACTCGTGACGCGCCAGGGTGAATAGCAGCTGATGAACTTCAAACTCCAAATTTCAAACTTCAAAGGGCGCTGATGACCAGGCTTGTCTACCCTGACACCCGTACCGTCGATCAAGTTGACGATTATCACGGCACGCTCGTCGCCGATCCATATCGCTGGCTGGAGGATACGGACTCGCCCGAGACGCGGGCGTGGATCGAACAACAAAACGCGGTGACGTTCTCGTTCCTGGAGAGCATCCCCGCGCGCGACGCGATCCGAAAACGCCTCACCGCGCTGTGGGATTTCCCCAAAGCCTGGGCGCCGCTCAAGCGAGGCGAGCGCTACTTTCAACTGCGCAACAGCGGCCTGCAGAACCAGGACGTGCTGCGCGTGCTCGAGGCGCTAGACGCCGAGGCTCGCGTGCTGCTCGATCCCAACACGCTCTCGGCTGACGGCACGGTGGCTATGACGAACTGGTCGGTCAGCGAGGACGGCCGCCGGCTGGCTTACGCGATCAGCGCAAGCGGCTCGGACTGGCTGACGTGGCGCGTGCGGGATGTCGATTCCGGCGAGGACCTGCCGGATGTGATCGAGTGGAGCAAGTTTTCCGATGCGGCGTGGCTGCCGGACGGGTCAGGCTTTTACTATTCTCGATACGATGCGCCCGAGGCCGGTCAAGCCTACGCGGGCGTCAACACCTATCACAAGGTTTACCTGCACCGCCTTGGCGAGCCGCAGTCGCAGGACAGGCTGATCTACGAGCGGCCCGATCAAAAAGAGTGGGGTTTCGGCGCCCACGTGACGGAGGATGGTCGATACCTGATTCTGTTTGTGTGGCAGGGCACGGATACGCGCAACCGGCTGTTTTATCAGGGCTTGCAAACAGGCGGGGAATTTGTCGAGCTGATCCGCGAGCTGGAAGCGGCGTATCACTTCGTGGGCAACGACGGGCCGGTATTTTACTTCCGCACCGATCTCGACGCGCCGCGCGGAAGGCTGATCGCGATCGACACGGCGTCTCCCTCGCG
>DATEUJ010000148.1:0-12206 GCA_035283185.1 Anaerolineae bacterium
TGCGCCGAACCCGACCTTCCAGCCGAGCGATTTCTCGCCGGCACTCAGACGATCCTGCCGAAGCTTCAATTGAAGCTTCGGCAGGATCGTCTGAGTGCCGGCGAGAAATCGCTCGGCTGGAAGGTCGGGTTCGGCGCACCAGGGGCGATGGAGCGCCTGGGAATCGATGCGCCCCTGATCGGTTTCCTGACGGACGGAACATCCCTGCGCTCGGGCGTGACGCTCTCACTCGCCGGCTGGACGAAACCCGCCGCTGAACCCGAGATTGCCGTCTATATGGGCAAGGATCTCCTTGACGCCTCAGACCGAGAGGCGACTCGGGCAGCCATCGCGTCAATAGGCCCCGCCATCGAGCTTGCCGACATCAGTTTTCCGCCGGAGGACGTGGAAGCGATCCTGGCCGGGAACATCTACAACCGCCATGTCATCCTCGGGCGAGCGGATTCCTCTCGTGCCGGTTGCGTGCTTGATGGGTTGGTCGGCCGCATCTACCGTAATGGCCGGGAAGTGGCTGCGACCACGGACCCGCAAGCGCTGACGGGGGACCTTGTCGACATCGTGCGTCATGTCACAGATCTTCTCGCTGCCCTCGGCGAGAGGCTGCGCGCCGGCGAGGTCATCATCACAGGCTCGATCGTGCCGCCGCTTCGGATGGAGTCGAAAGAGGACATCCGCTTCACCCTTGACCCGATCGATACAATCTCGATCAGCCTGACGCCAGCGCCTAGCGCCTGAGCGCAGGCGCTGTTGCGGATTCTGTTCGGCTGAGGCACGTCAATTGATCGTCGATGCTCACGCTCACATCATCGTTCCCGAAATGACTCGACCGGCCGCGTCCGGCGAAGCATGGCGACCCCTCGTCGCCTGGGAAAACGGCAAGCAGGTTGTCGAATATGGCGGCAAGCGGATCACGTCGGCCATACGCGAGTTCGTCCATATCGAATCGATCTTGGAAAACCAGTCGTCGGCTGGCGTCGACCGAGTGCTGTTGTGTCCCTGGGTCTCCCTGCTGCGCTACGAATCCGAGCCGGACGAAGGGCTGCGCGTCAGCCGCATACAGAACGAGGCGCTCGCGAAACTGGCGCAGGCGCATCCGGATCGGGTGAGCGCTCTCGGCACGGTTCCGCTGCAAGATCCCGAACGGGCGGCGCGCGAGCTCGAAGACTTGATGAAGGCGCCCGGCTTGCACGGCGTGGAAGTTGCGGCCAGCGTGCGCGGCGCGTATCTGGGCGACGACCGCTTCCGGTCGTTCTGGGCAGCCGCCGAGGCGACGGGCGCTTTCGTGTTCATCCATCCCACCACCCGCGGCTTCGATGCGCCCGTGTTCAATGACTACTACCTGTGGAATTCTGTCGGTAACCCGCTGGAGACGACCGTCACGGTTGCGCACCTGATCATGGCTGGAGTCATGGAGACCTATCCGGGGCTGAAGGTCCTGCTGGCGCATGGCGGCGGCGCGATCCTGAGTCTGCGCGGGCGGCTGCGGCATGCGCACACTTTTCAACCGCAGGCGAAATCGCGATTGAAAGAGTCGCCGGAGCAATCGCTCAAGCGCTTCTATTTTGACACGGTGACGCACGACGTGGAACTGCTGCGAGCGCTCGTGGACTACGTCGGCCCGGATCATGTGTTGCTCGGCTCGGACTACCCGTTCGACATGGGCGTCCAACGGCCGGCGGACATCGTGCGTGACCTGCAAATGTCAGCGACCGACGAAGCGAAGATACTCGGCGGTAACGCGGCTCACCTGCTGAACCTGGAGGCCTGACGATGGCGAAACTCTTCCCCAAAGACAAACTCCCGCATCTGCATTCGACGCGCGACACGCGCGATCGCCTGGATCTCATCACCGATAACGTGCCGGTGGGCGCGAGGGCCGTGCGCGCCGACCGGATCATCTATCACCCCGGCGACACGGCCGCGAAACACTATCATACCGACTGCCATCATCTGTTCTACGTGCTGTACGGCAACGGCATCCTGCACGTCGGCGACGGCAGCCACCGGCTGTCGCCGGGCGCGGTTGCCGTCGTCGGGCCGGGCGAGGTGCATTGGTTCGAGAACGACACGCAGGAGAATTTCGCCTTCGTCGAATTCTGGGGCCCTCCACCCAAAGAGACGGTGTGGGTGAAGTCGGACGATGTCTGAACGTGGGAACGTCACGCCTGAGGCTCAGGCGTTTCAGACAAGCCGATGCGATACAGAAAGGAGGCTCTCACCATGGAAATGAAAATGATCGGGCTGAGCGACGAACAGAAGCAGATGCAGCAACTATGCCGCGACTTCGTAGACAAAGAGGTCATCCCCTTCGTTCGCAACAACCGGGAAAGAGAGTGGACGGTGCCGGGGCACGAGCGGCAGCCGTGGGAACTCCTCCGCGCGGCGGACAAGTTGGGGCTGCGCAGCCTGGGCGTGCCGGAAGAGTACGGCGGAATCAAGTTTGAGGCGCAGGCCCAGACTTTCGCCCTCATCGCCGAAGAGTTGGCCCGCGGCGACTCCGGCTTCGCGGACATCATGGGTCAAATCTGGAAGGTGCCCGTGCTGCTCAGCCACATCGCCCCGCCGCATCTCCAGGATGTGTGGTTCCCGCGCTTCATGGAAGACCCCACGTTTCTGATGGCCCACGCGCTGACCGAGCCGCGTGGCGCGTCTGACCGCTGGCTGCCGTACAACGTGCCCGAAGCCAATATGCACACCAAAGCCGTCTTCAAGGATGGCTGCTGGGTGATCAACGGCCGAAAGCAATTCATCACCAACGGCTACGACGCGAAGTTGTATGTGGTATACGCCAACACCAATCCCAACGTGGGCATCGCAGATGGCACGAGCAGTTTTCTGATGCCGCGCGACACGCCGGGCCTCATCCCCACCCGCGTCAACGAGAAGATAGGGGCGCGCTACATGAACAATGGGGAGATCGTCTTTGAGGATTGTCGCGTGCCGGAGGATCATTTGCTGGTCAAGGATGTGGCCCTTAAGAGGGCCGGGGTCTACTTCAGTCCCGGCAAAATCCTTCAGGCGGCGAAGAACCTGGGCGTGGGTGTGGCGGCCTACGAGGAAACCGCGGCCTACGTTCAGCAGTACGTGCAGGGCGGCCGCACGCTCATCAAACACCAGGCCGTGGCGAATGCCGTGGCCGGCATGGCCATCCAACTGGAGACGGTGCGCGCCTTCACGCGCTATGCCGCCCGAGCGCTGGACGAAGGAGCCTCGGACGCCAGCACGTTGACCCTCATGGCTAAAGTCTATGCCGCGGACGCGGTCTTCGACGTCTGCAAGACGGCCATGGAACTCCACGGCGGCAGCGGCGTCATGATCGAGGTCGGGATCGAAAAGCACTTCCGCGACGCCGCCATGTTCCTGCACATGGATGGCACCCAGGATATCCACCGCTTCAAGATTGTGAAGTCTATGTTCCCCGACACAGCGGGAATGTATGCAGGACCTGAAGAGAGCCTGCTCGTCCAATAGGCCGAATGGGTTCGCACAAAGGGTAACGCAGCATGACCGATCCATACGACATCGTCGTGGCAGGCGCTGGGCACAATAGCCTGATTGCGGCTGCTTACCTGGCGAAAGCCGGCTTCAAGTGTTTGATCCTCGAAGGCCGCCCGATCATCGGCGGCGACACGATGACCGAGGAACTGACACTACCGGGTTTTAAGCATGACACATGTTCGTCCGCCCACGTCCTCATTCAGAGCAGCCCGACATTGCGCGCAGGCGAGCTCAAACTTGGCGATTACGGGCTGGAATACATCTTTCCCGATCCGGTCGTCCACATGCCATTCCCCGATGGCGCGTGGCTCACACAATGGCGCGACCTGGAACGCACCTGCGACGAATTCGCCAAATTCTCGAAGAAGGACGCGGGTGCCTATCGGCGCATCATCGCCGAGTACGACGCCGTCAAGCACATCTTCAACGCCGCTTCGTACACGCCGGTTGGCTTCGGTAAGCCGCTCAACGATCGGTTGGCCGAGCACCCCGACGGCACGCTGTGGCAGCGCCGCATCGCGCTGAGCGCATGGGACATCATTCGCGACAACTTTGAGGACGAGCACACGCGCGCCTTCTTGCTGTGGATGGCGTTCATGACCATGGTTCCGCCCGACCAGCCGGTGTCGGGCCGCTTGGCTTATTCGCTGGTCAACGGCCGGCAGGTTTGGAGTTGGGCTGTGCCTAAAGGCGGTTCCGGCGAGTTGCCCAAAGCCCTGGCGCGGCTGATCGAGGCGCACGGTGGGACGATCCTCACCAACCAGTGGGTGGCACGCCTCATTCTTGAAAACGACCGGTGCGCTGGCGTCGAGTGCGTCGACGGGTCGCAGTATCGCGCCGGCAAAGCCGTCCTGTCCACAGTCCACATCAAGCATCTCATCGAGATGGCGCCCGCCGAAGCATGGGGGAGGGATTTCATTCAAGGTGTGGAAACGTGGCAGGCCGGGCCGACGCTGTTCGTTACGCATTACGCGACGACCGAACCGCCCAGATATGCTGTGGATGGTGGTTACCTGGCAGCCGGCGCTTCCGGCGTGATGCCGTCGGTCGATCGCGCGCTTCGGATCGGCTACGACTACAATCGCCGCGCGGTCAATCTGGAAGATCCGCCGTTGCTCGTCGTGTGCTCGACCGTTGTCGATCCCTCGCGCGCTCCAGATGGTAAGCACACGCTCAAAGTGATCGGTTTTCACCCTTACGAGTTGCCCGAAGGCGCGGCGCACTGGGACAACATCAAAGAGGCTGTGTCGGATACGCATCTGAACTACCTGCGGCGATTCGCGCCTAATCTCACCGACGACAAGATTCTGGCCAGGGTCGTCGAAAGCCCGCTCGACCTCGAACGGTTGAACCCGCACAACTGGCACGGCACCTGTCACGGCGGGGCGCAGATTCCGGCCCAGGCCGCGAACCTGCGACCTCTTCCGGGCTGGGCGCAGCATCGCATGCCGATCCCTGGCCTGTATCAAACTGGCGCGACCACGCATCCCGGCGGCTCGGTGTCTGCCGGGCCCGGACGGAATGCGGCGATGGTGATGTTGATGGATTTCGGGATGAGCCTTGAGACGTAACTACTCAGCCGTCATTGCGACCCCGCTGAGATTGCTTCGCAAAAAGACGCTCGCAATGACGTGCGGGGCAGGTGAGCGCCGTTTGCGACGAAGCAATCTCAGCCGCCCTGGGCGCACATGGCAGTCCGTGCAGGAGATTGCTTCGCAAAAAACGCTCGCAATGACGCGGGCTGAACAGTTACCTTGAGACAGTGATTGCGAAGTAGTCTTGCTCAGCCGGGAAGGAGACCCCGTTAGTGATGCTCATGGTATCCGAGGCATGGCGAAGCGCGTTTACCGGAGCGGTGGCAGGGACACTCGCCATGCGGAACGTCGCCAACCCGGCCCGCCACCCTGCGCTTGACGCGCGCAAAGAGGAGTTGGAGAACCACTTGCGGGCGCGTTTTTCCGGCCAGGATCGAGCCACACTCAAGGCACTGGCACCTGTTCAGGCGTACAACGCCTACTTCAAGCGTTTCGGAAAGACTTATCATGTCCTGCTGCAATTGGAATCAGTCGCCCTCAAGGGCAAGCCGATTCCGCGTGTCTCGGCGTTGGTCGAAGCGATGTTTATGGCCGAACTCAAGAATCTGCTCTTGACAGCAGGGCACGATCTGGAATCGGTGCAGCCTCCCGTTCGGCTCGATGTGTCAGACGGCAGCGAGCGATACGTAATGCTCAATGGACGTGAGCAAGTGCTCGCGCCCGGCGACATGATGATGGCCGACACGCAGGGCGTCATCTCCAGCGTGCTCTACGGGCCTGACCATCGCACGCGAATCACACTGGACACCCGCCGGGTCTTCTTTGCAGTCTATGCGCCGCCGGGCATCGGCGAGCAGGCGGTGGTCCAGCATCTGCAGGACATTCAGTCGATCGTGGTGATGGTCTCGCGCGAAGCCGAGGTCGAAGCGTTGAGCGTGTATCGCGCCGAGTGAGGAAGGGACGATGCCCGACGAAAGAGTGCAAGCCGCCATTGCCAACTGGGCCCCGCGCTTCGTCGCGCAGGGCGTGGACTACAACGATTTCTTCCGCACGACGGCCCGCGTCGAGAGGTGGGAAGATTGGTGTCGCGAGTGGTGCACGACGGGCGACGTTCACGCCGGCCTCGCCGCCGCAGCCGGGCGCAAAAGCAACGTCGTCAGCGCAGGCGAGGCGCACATCGCCGCCGCGCTGTGCTATCACTTCGCCAAGTTTCTATTCCAAGATCATCACGACGAATACCTGGCGGCCGGGCGCAAGTCGATCGATGCCTTCGCGAAGGGGCTGCGCCTGCTCGACCCAAGCGTCGAGCGTGTGGAGATTCCGTTCGACGGCGCGGCGATGGTGGGAATCTTGCGCCGCCCCTCGGGCGTGAGCCGCCCGCCTCTCGTTCTGTTGTTGCCCGGGCTCGATTCGGTCAAGGAGGAATTTTTCCACTGGGAGAACGTGTTTCTCAAGCGCGGCCTGGCGACATTCTCGCTCGAAGGCCCTGGCCAGGGTGAATGTGGTTATCGCCTGCACATTCGTCCGGACTACGAGGCCGCCGTATCGACGGCGCTTGACGCGCTGACCAAACGCGACGACATCGACTCGAAGCGGATCGGCCTGGCCGGTGTGAGCCTGGGCGGTTACTACGCACCGCGCGTGGCTGCGTTCGAGTCGCGCGTGAAGGCGGCGGTGGGCAACTGCGGCCCGTGGAATTTCGCCGAGTGCTGGCCGCATCTTCCGTCACTGACGCGTGCCGCGTTCCAGCACCACTCGGGTGCGAAGGATGAAGGTGAGGCTCATGCCAATGCGGGCAAGCTCAGCCTCGACGGAGTCGCGCAGAAGATTAAGCAACCACTGCTCATCATCCACGGCAAGCTCGATCGGCTCATCCCGTGGCAGCAGGCGCACAAGATCGTCGACGCCGTCGGCCCCCGCGCTGAACTGGCGATGTTCGAGAATGGGAATCACGTATGCAACAACATTCCGTACATCTACCGTCCGCTGACGGCAGACTGGTTAAGCGAGAAACTGGGGTGAAAGGTCTTTCGGCGAGGAGGTAGTCCGGCTCGCGTAGATCTCGGCCACGATTTCATCGGCGGAGCGATCATCTTCCCACGCGCCGAAGGTGGCGAGAAGCTCTTCGGACATGGTTCGTCCATTCTCGCGAGCAGGTTGGTGCATTTCCTCGCGGAGAACGCGTCGGACGATTTCCGTGATGAGCGCCTCCAACTCAGCGACCGTGAGGGTGCTGATCGGTTGATTAGGGGTGGACAGCATGAACATACGCCTCCCGGCAATCTCATTCGCACGTACTATTATACTGCTCACGGTCATAACCTGCGCCTCTTGGTCATTCCCGCACGCTTTAGGCGGGAATCCAGCAATCCTATCGGCAGGGAGTACCAACCCCCGATCTAGTCGGGGGCAAACTGGATGCCCGACAACAGCATTCGGGCATGACCGTGGCCGTCGCAGTAACGCTAACAAAAGCGCAAATTGTGCCCGCGCTGAGTATATATAGGCAAATGGCTGAAGACACCTACCCACGTTTTTCCGATTCAGAATTCCAGCGACGCGTCGATCTCGCCCGCGACCTCATGCGCCGCGAAGGGCTGGCGGCGCTGGTCCTCTTCGGCAACTCCGGCGTTAATCGCCACAACCAGGCCAACGTCTTCTGGCTGACGAACTACCTCGACCTGCATCACAATTACCTGGTCTTCCCGCTGGAAGGCGAGTCGGCCTTACTGACCGGACTCATGAACCATGTCCCCAATGCGCGCTCGATTTCCACTATTCCCGACACACGCTGGGGCGGCTACGAACCGCCGCGCGAGATTGTTGCCCATCTAAAGAAGTCCGGCATCGGCACAGGTCGCGTCGGGTTGGTCGGCGTCAATGCGACGTTTGGAATGAGCATGCCTTATCAACACTTCCTCGACTTGCGCGAGGGGTTGCCGGAGGTCGAGTGGGTCGACGTGACGCGCGACTTCGCCCGCTTGCGTGCGGTGAAGAGCGAAGAAGAATTCACGTGGCTCGAGAAGGCCGCCGAGTTCACCGATATGACGCTCGCCGCGCTGGAGGCCGAGACGCGCCCCGGCCTCACCGAGCACGACTTGATCGGCATTGTCGAGGGCGCGTATCGGCGCAAGGGCGGCCAGCCGCACATCGCCTTCCTGCGCTCGATGCCGATGAACGCGCCGGCGGCGTGCGTCCCGGCGCAGAACGTCACCGGCCGCGTGATCCAGAAAGGCGACGTGATCATCACCGAGATCAGCGCCAGTTTCTGGGGCTATTCCGGCCAGATTCACCGGCCGATCGCAGTCGGCCGGGATCCGACGTCGGAGTGGCGGCGGCTGTTTCAGGTCGGCGTACAGGCTTACGAGCGCATGTGCGCCGTGATTCGTCCGGGCGCAACCGAAGCCGGCGTGATCAAAGCCGCCTCGATCATCGGCGAGTCGGGCTACCGCATCTACGACGATCTAGTTCACGGCTACGGCGTAGACATTCATCCGCCGATTATCGATCGCTCGTGCTGCGATTACTGGCCGTGGGATGATACCCGGCCCGCGCCTGCTGGCCGAGCCTTCGCCGAAGACATGGCGATCGTCGTCCAGCCTAACCCGATCACGCCGGACGAGCGGATGGGCCTGCAAGTGGGCGCGCTCACTCGGGTGACACAGGCCGGCGCGGTCAGCCTGCAAGCGTTCCCGATGAAATTCGTCGTTGCGGAGGGATAAGCTAAATTGGCTCAGACTTTGCCCGACTACATTCGCCTCATTCGTGCTCGGGGTGTGTGGCTCGGTGGGCGGGCGAACGATTTGTACGTTCGCGATTTTCCTGTGATGCGCTCCGACGAGCCGCCGCGCAACGAAGGCGCCGACACCGGGCCGACGCCGCTGGAAATCACACTCTCCGGCCTGTGCGCCTGAACGGGAGTCTCGACGGCCAGGATGGCCGAGAAGATCCGTTTCGATCTGCAAGCGTTGGAAGCGTCTGCCGAGGGCGTACTCGACATTCGTGGCCGCAAAGGTGAGGCCGACGTGCCTGTGCACTTCACGAGCGTTCGCCTGCACGTGAAGATCAAGACGTCCGAATCGGACGCTCGCGTCCACCGCCTGATCGAGCTTGCCGAGAAGTATTGTCCGGTGCAAAGCCTCATCCGCGCTGCCGTGCCGGACTTCGAAGTCACGTGGGAACGCATGTAGACTTCCGAAGTCTTGGAGACTTCGGAAGTCTGCCGGGGGAAATTGAGTTCCTATGCCTAGGATATTTAGCCCTGCCGATTTGACCACGACTCGCCAGGCGGGTGTTGCCCAGACGACACTTGCCAATCGCGCCTTGCTCGGAAGCGACGCGCTGCACGTCGAGCAGATCATGCTCGACCCGGGCGCGCGCACCCAACCCGCGCAAGCTTCAGACGAGGAGCACTTCATCTACGTCGTGCGTGGCGCGGGTCAGGCGCACGTTGGAACCGAGTTGCTCCCGCTCGAGCCTGAATCGATCCTGTGGCTTGAGCCGGGCGACACGTATACCTTCGAAGCAGGCGCGAATGCGCTCGCGGTATTGCTTTGTCGCGCACCTGCGCACACCGTCTAGGGGGCCAGATGCAAATCGATGACTCTTTCGTGGTCCATGCGCCTCGCGAAAAGGTCTGGGAACTCTTTTTCGACATCGGGCGCATGGGTCAATGTGTGCCCGGCGTCGAGTCGATCGAGCGCGTGGATGACGTGACCTATCGCGGCAAGATCAAAATCAAAGTCGGGCCGGTCGCCGCTGCGTTCAATGGAACGGCGGCGCTCAAAGAGGTCGATCCACCCCGCCGCGTGGTCGCCTCGCTCGAAGGCGACGACCGGTCGATTGCCTCCTTCGTGAAGGCGACCTTTACTTCGACGCTGTCCTCGGTTGAGGGCGGAACCCAGGTCGCATATCGAATGGATGTGAACCTGCGTGGTCGGCTGGCGCAGTTCGGGACGGCGGTGATCAACGCGACGGCGAAAAAAGTGACCGCCGAGTTCGTCGGCAACGTGAGGGCCACTCTTGAAAGTTGACTTTCTCGAACCCACTACGCTCGACGAAGCGGTGGCCCTCCTGTCGCAACACGCAGACAACGCAAAAGTGATTGCGGGCGGGACGGCGCTGGTGCTCATGCTCCAGCAGCGCCTCGTCGCGCCGGCGGCGCTGGTCAGCCTGGGTCGCATCCCCGGCTGGGATTTTGTCCGCCGCGAGGCCGATGGGCTGCACGTCGGCGCGCTGACCCGCCTGCGCGCCGCCGAACGCTCGAGCTTCGTGCGCGAATTCTGCCCGGCGCTGGCGCATGCCTTCGGCGTCGTCGGCAACGTGCGGGTGCGCCATCAGGCCACCGTCGGCGGCAACCTGGCCGAGGCCGACTATGCCTCCGATCCCCCGGCCATGCTCCTCGCCCTGGATGCACGCGTCAATGCCATCGGGCCAAACGGCAAGCGGCAGATTCCCCTGTCCGATTTCCTCCTGGGTTTCTACACGACTGCGCTGGCTTCCAACGAGATCCTGAGTGAGGTGGTCATCCCGCCGCTACCGGCCTCTGGCCGCGCCGTTTACCTGAGGTACACATCCCGTTCTTCAGAAGATCGCCCCTGCGTGGGTGTAGCGGCGGTTGCAGACAACGACGAGTCGGGGCACTGTCGCGATCTGCGCGTGGCCGTCGGCGCAGCGGTCGAGGCACCCCAGCGCGTGCCAAAGGCCGAGGCGATGGCGATGGGCGAATCTTTTGCCGACGATCTGATCGACGCCATCGCCGACGAGTACGCGCGCTCGCTCGATCCACTCTCCGATGTGCGCGGCTCGGCCTGGTACCGCCGCGAGATGATCCGGGTCTTCGTGCGGCGGGCGCTGAAGGAGGTGCGCGATGGCCATCGGTGAGTCGGTCCCCATGCTGGACGCCGTCGCGCGGGTGACCGGCGCTGTCGAGTACGTAGTCAACTTGCGCCTGCCCGGCATGCTCGTCGGCAAAATCGTGCGCAGCACGGCGCCTCACGCCCGGCTGCTCAAGGTCGACGCCGGTCAGGCGGAGAAAGTACCCGGTGTTGTGGCCGTGCTCACGAGCGCGGACCTTGGCCCTTCGGCTGGCATGGGGATGCCCTACTACGGCGTGGCGATCAAAGATCAGGGTGTCGTGGCGATCGATCGGGTGCGATTCGTCGGCGAGCCGGTGGCGGTCATCGCGGCGGAGAGTCTGGAAGCTGCAGAGGAAGCGGCGTTACTCGTCGACGTCGAATACGACGAGCTGCCGGCCGTTTTCGATGCGCTGGAGGCGATCCGACCCGGCGCGCCCACGCTGCACGATCAATTCCCTGACAACATCTTCAAACACGCCAAACTGCGGCACGGCGATATCGAAGCCGCTTTCGCCGAAGCCGACGAGGTCTTCGAGGACACGTTCACCAGTCCGCCGGCGCAGCAGACCTCGCTGGAGCCGCATGCCGTGGCGGCGCAGTGGGACGGCGACAGATTGACTGTGTGGACGGCCAGCCAGGCGCCCTATATGGTGCGCAATGCCCTGGCGGGGATCTTCGGCCTGGCGCCGGACGCGGTGCGGGTCATCGTCCCACCCGTGGGCGGCGGGTATGGCGGAAAGGGGCATATCCGCATCGAGCCGATCGCGGCAGCGCTGGCGCGGAAAACTGGCGGGCGTCCCGTGAAGATCGTTCTGTCGCGCGCCGAGGAGTTCGTCACAGTGACGAAGCATGCGGCGACGATCACGCTGAAGACAGGCGTGCGGCGCGACGGCACGTTTGCGGCGCGCCAGGTGACGATCACCTGGAATGGTGGCGCGTACGCGGATGCCAGTCCGCTGCTCGTGCCTGCCGGCATGGTGCGCTCCGTGGGGCCGTATCGTATTCCGGCCGTTCGCGTGGACTCGTACGGCGTGTACACCAACCTGCCCCCTGCGGGCGCTTATCGCGGCGCGATGAGTTCACAGACGGCATGGGCGTACGAATCGCAGATGGACATCATCGCGCGGAAGATGGGTTGGGACCCGTTGGAGTTTCGGCTCAAGAACCTGCTGCGCTCCGGCGATCGATTCGCGACCGGCGAGACGTTGCACGACGTGCATTTCGCAGAATGCCTCGAAGCGGCTGTAAGAGGGCTGGGGCCTCACCCCCCTCCCCGGCTTCGCCACCCCTCCCCCCTCTCCTCATCAGATGAGGA
>DATEUJ010000149.1:0-17887 GCA_035283185.1 Anaerolineae bacterium
CGACGCACTTCGGAAGTGCGTCGCACGTTTCTGTGGTGTCTATTGTGTTTCCAGCTTAGTGTGGCATATCTTGACTATCTCCCCCGGTTCGGCGTGCCGGCCGGTCTGCAGCTTGCTATAGATCAGCTCGCCATCTATCTCGACCTCGAATCGCCCACCGCTGGACGGGACGAGCGTGAGCGACTCGATCCGCGATTCAAATCCGTGCAGCAGTTCGGCCGCGAGACTCGCGGCGCGATCGGTATACCTTCAAACTGCGCAGTATTCGATTCTGACTTTGGGCACGGTTGACCTCCTTTGCCCCGTCAAGAACATTCGAGGCGCGTCCCTTTGATCCGATCAAGCGCGGACACGTGTTCTGCGGCGAGGCGAACGCCGCTGCCCTGTGGGCTTGCTCCGCTTCTTCGTTCCTGCCTCTTCCGCCCAGGGTGGGCTGCCGTCGTAGTAGAGCGTTTCAGGGGCAATATCCGCGCCGTTGGGCCAGGCGAGTGTTTGCCCTATCGGATCAACGTAGACCGACGCGAACATATGTGGATCGCTGCGGATAGGATCGAAAACGGGACCATGCAAGTAAGGTTCAAGATCAACGTCGCGCTCTGAATTATCTGTAAACGTCACGTGCACGGTGAATCTGCTGATGGGCTTGACCGAGCGGACGCCGATGATATCGGGATAGTTGGGATGAGAGATGATCCGCATGCCATTTCCTTTTCTATTCCAGTCCTTCGATACGGTGGAGTTGTTCGCCGCGTCGGGCACGTTCCCAGTTCGCTTCCAGTTCTGCCCGATGCAGTTTCCACCATTCGCGCACCAACCGATATGCGCGAGGAGGAATGCGGCCCGCGATTAGCCTGCCATTAGCAATGGCGATCAACGCGCGATATTCGGCATATATGGCGTGGAAATGAGGCTGATGCTTGTCCTCAAAGTACATCTGAATATAGATGCCATAAAAATCGCTGATGGTCGGCATTGCCTGCTTCTATCTGAGCGTAGCACACTTTCTCGGTGGTCGCAAACAGGTATGCTCGAGGCATTTCGGAAGAGCGGTTTTCAACTGACAGCGGTCAGTTGGACGCATTCTCACTCGCCGAATTGGATCCCTTGTGCCAGGGGCAGCTCCCGCGACCAGTTGATGGTGTTCGTCTGGCGGCGCATGTACGCCTTCCAGGCATCCGACCCGGACTCGCGCCCGCCGCCGGTCTCTTTCTCGCCGCCGAACGCGCCGCCGATCTCCGCGCCCGACGTGCCAATGTTCACGTTGGCGATGCCGCAGTCCGATCCGCGCGCCGACAGGAACGCCTCGGCCTGGCGCATCGAGTCGGTGAAGATCGCGCTCGACAGGCCCTGCGGCACGTCGTTGTGAATCCGAATCGCCTCGTCGAGCGTTTGATATTCGAGCAGATACAGAATCGGCGCGAAGGTCTCGCGCTTGACGATATCCGTCTGCGCCGGCATCTTGACGATCGTCGGCTCGACGAAGTTCGGGCCCAGGTCGGGACGCATCTTGCCGCCGGCAAGGATTTCGCCGCCCTGCGCCTTCGCCTGCTCGAGCGCGTCGAGCATGTCCTCGACCGCCGTCCCGTTCACCAGCGGCCCCATCAACGTGCGGTCGTCCAGCGGATCGCCGATGCGCACCTGGCGATAGGCGCGCACCAGGCGATCGCTCAGATGGGCGCCGATGTCCTGGTGCATGATGATCCGTCGCGTCGAGGTGCAGCGCTGGCCGGCGGTGCCCACTGCGCCGAACAGGATCGCCCGCGTCGCCAGATCGAGATCGGCGTCCTCCGCGACGACGATGGCGTTGTTGCCGCCCAGCTCGAGAATCGCCCGGCCAAAGCGGCGCGCGACGCGCTCGGCGACGTGCTGCCCGACCTGCGTCGAGCCAGTGAACGAGACGAGCGGCAGGCGCGGATCGTTCAACAGCAAGTCGCCGACCTCGGAGCCTTTGCCGATGACGAGGTTGAAGATGCCCGTCACGCCGTGATCGGCCATCACGCGATTGGCGATGTGCTGCACGGCGATCGCGCACAGCGGCACATACTGCGAAGGTTTCCAGAGCACCGGGTCGCCGCACACGGCCGCGATCGCCGCGTTCCACGACCACACCGCCACCGGAAAGTTGAAAGCCGTGATCACGCCCACCGCGCCGAGCGGGTGCCACTGCTCGTACATACGGTGCGCCGGGCGCTCGGAGTGCATCGTCAGGCCGTATAACTGGCGCGATAGCCCGACGGCGAAATCGCAGATGTCGATCATCTCCTGGACTTCGCCGCGCCCCTCGGCGCGAATCTTGCCCATCTCCAGGCTGACCAGATCGCCGAGCGGTTCCTTCAGCTCGCGCAATGCGTCCCCCAGGTCGCGCACGAGCTGGCCGCGCTTCGGCGCTGGCGTTTCGCGCCACGTCTTGAAGGCAGTCTCAGCCCGGCGCGCGACCTCGTCGTAGGTCGCGGGTGTCGCCTGCACGACGCTTGCGATAGCGTCGCCCGTCGTCGGGTTGTAGGAGACCAACGGCTGGCCCTTCGGATCGTGAATCCAGGCGTCTGGCCCGGTGCACGCGCCGGGATTCACCGGCTGGATGTTCAACTCGGATAGCAATCCTTTCGTCATGCGAATTCCTCCTGAAAGAAGCTCGACCCCGCGAGAGCCTGTCTGAAAAACATCACGCCAAGACGCCAAGTCGCGAAGATTTCACTGGAATACGCTCTCGGCGCGCGCGCTCGCGAGCGGCAAGCGTAAGCCGAACGGGATGCCGTCGCGGCGGTTTACCGCGTGGACACGTCAATCGATTGTACCGTATTGTCAACACTGTTAGCCACCCACAGCCGCGCGTGAATCGGATCGAAGGCAAGCGCCCAGGGAAATGCGCCGACGGCTATCGACTGGGTTACATCACCTGTCACCGGCGCGATCGACTGCACAGTGTCCTCGCCCCAATTCGCGACCCATAACCGCACACCGTCGAAGACGATGGCTGACGGCGCTGCGCCGACCCGTATCGACCGGCTCACAGCGCCCGTCGCCGGGTCGACCGACTGCACGCTGTCGTCACCCCGGTTCGCCACCCACAGCCGTTGACCGTCGAAGGCCAGAGCGGTCGGAAACGCGCCGACGGGTATAGATGGGTTCACTTTACCCGTCACCGGATCGATCGACTGTACCGTGTCGTCACCCCAGTTCGCTACCCACAATTGTGTGCCGTCGAAGATCAGGGCAGTCGGAAACGCGCCGACAGGAATCGGGGAGAGGACGTCACGTGTCGCCGTGTCGACTGCCTGGATCGTGTTGTCATCGCGATTGGCGACCCACAGCCGCGCGCCGTCGAAGGCCAGGGCTTGCGGTGTCCTGCCGACGGGAATCGGCCGGCCGGCGACGCCCATTTCCGGGTCGATCGGCTGCACCGCGTCGTCAAAAGCGTTTGCCACCCACAGCTGCGTCCCATCGAATAACAGTGCATCCGGAGACCTGCCTACACGAATCGACGGATTCACGTGGCCGGTCGTGACGGAGACTACCTGCACAGTATGGCTATCCGCATTCGCCACCCACAGTCGCGCGCGAAGCGCGTCAAAAGCCAGCGCACGCGGATTAGCGCCGACGACGATCGGCCCGCCCACGCGGCCCAATATCGGATCGATCGGCTGTACCGTGTTATCGGACGTATTCGCGACCCACAGCCGTGTGCCGTCGAACGCCAGCGCGGCCGGCAGACCGCCGGCGGGGATTGGCCGGCTCACGTCTCCGTGGATCGGGTCGATCGACTGCACGGTGCCGTTGCCAAAATTTGTGACCCACAGCCGCTGCCCATCAAAGGCCAGAGCCTGCGGACGTTCGGCGACAGGCACCGGTTGGCCTGCTTCGCCCGTCACAGGATCAACCCACTGCACAGTGTTGTCGAAGAAGTTGGCCGCCCACAGGCGCACGCCGTCGAAGGCAAGGGCAACCGGAAATTCGCCTACGGAGATCGGGGGGCTTACTTCATCCGTCCCGACCTGGATCGCCTGCACAGAGTTGCTGCGGGCATTTGCGACCCATAATCGCCCGCGAAGCGCGTCGAAGGCCAGCGCACGTGGACTGGAGCCGACGGCAATCGTCTGGCCGATCTCACCGGTCACCGGGTCGATCGACTGCACACTGCCGTCCCCCTCATTCGCGACCCACAGCCGCGTGCCATCGAAAGCCAGCGCGAACGGATACGGGCGGACGGGAATCGGCGGCTCGGTCTGAGCCGTCACCACGTGGATGGCCTGTACGGTGCTGTCGTCGCGATTCGCGACCCATAGTCGCGCGCGCAGCGCGTCAAAGGCCAGCGCGCGTGGATTCGCGCCGACGGGTATGGACCTGCTCACGTCACCCGTGGTTGTATCGATCGATTGCACCGTGTTGTCGTGGCTGTTCGCCACCCACAGCCGCGCGCGCAGCGCGTCGAACGCAAGAGCCACCGGCCCTGAGCCGACGAATGTCACTCCGGCTCTCGCGGCAGGCGTCGGGAGCGCCATGACCCGCGATCGGCGCGTCTGACTCACGCTGCCGACGGACGTGGCCTGAGACAGTCGAGCCAGTGCCTCCTGCCGCTCGACCGATCCCTGGAACTGCTGGCACAACACGCATAACATGGCAACCCCTGACAATACGATCAACCCGAACGCGATACGCAACCTGGGTATGGATCGCCTCTCGACTTCTTCCACACTCTGGCTAGACGACATACTGTCCATACGACTGCACTCAGAAAGGGGGCCTGGGAATATTGTAGACGAATGCCGCCAACAGTCAAAAGCCAAGACTTCGGAAGTCTCAGAAGACTTCCGAAGTCTGACGATACGCTTCGCTTGACAAAGGCCGATAGCCATAATACAATCGCGTCAGAATTCAGCCCTGGGGCAGCAGGGCATCCTCTTAGATACAGCCACGCCGAAAAATCTTATCGATGCTTGACGCGGCGGGACAACGACAAGGAGGTGATTGCTTCCTCACGTTGCCGATACAGTCTCAGGCAGCCGGCGAGAGGTCGGGCTGGAAACCCGCGCGCCCCGCGCTATCGCTCGCTCACCGACGTGTGTCAGAGTACGTGCTAGTTATCGCAATACTCTAAGGAGGAGAAAGGACCATGAAGCACACCACCAAGTTGCTCTTTGGCAGTCTGCTGGTCGTCGCCGCCGCCCTCGTGCTGGCAGGCTGCCAGCCGGCGGCGCCAGCGTTCGAGTGCACGGACGCCATCGGCTGCGTGGACATCGCGCCCGGCGCGCCGATCCACATCGCCTACGCGCTCACCACATCCGGCGCCACCGCCCCGTTGGGCGAGGATAGCAAAGGCGCGATCGAGATCGCCATCGACGACCGGGGCGGCAAGCTGCTCGATCATGACATCCAGCTCACCGGTGAGGATACGCTCTGCAACGCCGAAGGCGGCCAGGCGGCCGGCACCAAGCTGGCAGCCGATCCGACGATCGTCGGCATCATCGGCACCAACTGCTCGAGCGAAGCCCGCGCTGCCATGCCACAGATCTCGCAGGCTGGCATGGTGATGATCTCGCCGTCGAACACCAACCCGGACCTGACCAACCCGACTCACCCCGACCACTGGCCCGGCTACTTCCGCACGGCGCACAATGACCTGTTCCAGGGCCGCGTCGCCGCGGAATTCGCCTGGACTCAGTTGCAGGTCAAGACGGCCGCGACGATCCACGACGGCAGTCCGTACGCCGAGAGCCTGCAGCGGGTGTTCGCCGAGGTCTTTGCGGAGTTGGGCGGGACGGTCACGAGCCAGGAAGCCATCAACGTCGGCGACACCGACATGGGGCCGGTGCTGACGCGCATCGCCGCCGGCAGCCCGGAGCTGATCTACTTCCCGATCTTCGAGCCGGAAGGCGGCTTCGTCGCCGACCAGTCAAAGGACGTCTCTGGTCTGGAGAATACGATCCTGATGGGCGCCGACGGCCTGTTCGCCGACAGCTTCCCGGAGAATGCCGGATCGGCTGCGGTCGGCATGTACCTGTCAGGGCCGTATGTTGACCCAAGCGCGGGCAGTCCCTACGCAGCGTTCCTGGGCAAGTGGAACACCAAGTTCGGCGGTGTGCCGCCCAGCGGCTTCCACGCGCACGCGTATGACGCGACGAACATACTCCTCGACTCCATCGCGGCGGTCGCCGTGAAGGATGCCGACGGCACCGTGCACATCGGCCGCCAGGCCCTGCGCGATGCGATGTACAACGTCAGGAACTTCAACGGCCTGACCGGTACGCTGTCCTGCGACGTGAACGGCGACTGCGCCACCGGCGAGGCGTTGGGTGTCTTCAAGCTCTCGCAGGCCGAAGTGGACGGGGCCTGGCCGCCGCCCGTGTTCTGGCAGCCGTAGTAGTTAGACTTCGGAAGTCTCCCAAAGACTTCCGAAGTCTGAAAACTGAGACTGTGGAACGAGCCGGGCCTGCTCGTGTGCCCGGCTCATTCCACACCTGACTTTCCAAAAGGAGCCGCTTCGATGTGGCGACGTTTTCGAGAACGTTACGACATCACGGACGTCATCCTCAGACTCATCGGCTTCTCCATTCTCGCCTTCGCCGTGATCGGCTCGATTGCGACGCTGCAGTCCGGCAAATATACGCCCCGTCAGTGGCTCGACTTCGTCGTCTCCGGCGTCACGCAAGGCAGCGTGTACGCTCTCATCGCGCTCGGCTACACGCTGGTCTACGGCATCCTGCGGATGATCAACTTCGCGCACGGCGAGGTCTTCATGTGCGGCGCCTTCGCCGGCTACTTCGTCGTCACGGGCCTGAATCAATCCGGTTTCCTGGACCAGAACTGGCTGCTGGGATTGGTCATCGTCGCCGTCAGCGCCATGCTGACCTCGATGATCGTGGCGGTGCTGCTCGAGCGGATCGCCTACCGGCCGCTCCGGCGCGCCCCGCGACTGGTGCCCCTAATCACGGCCATCGGCGCGTCGTTTTTTCTGCAATACACCGTGCGCGGCCTGTTCGGGTCACAGTTTCGATCCTACCCGGAGATTCCCCAGTTGGAGGGGAGCGTTAGCCTGCTGGGCGGCGTGCTCGTGATCCAGTACGTGCAGTTGCTGGTGATCGTGGCCGCGGCGCTGTTCATGCTCGGGCTATACCAGCTCGTTCAGCAGACACGCACCGGCAAGGCCATGCGGGCGGTCTCGGAAGACAAGGACGTCGCCGCGCTGATGGGCATCGACGTCGACGCGATCATCGTGCGCACGTTCGTCATCGGCGCGGCGCTGGCCGGGGCGGCCGGCGTGCTGTACGCGCTGCTGTTTCGCCAGGTGACCTTCCTCATGGGGTTCGTCCCCGGAATCAAAGCTTTCACGGCGGCCGTGCTGGGCGGTATTGGCAATATTCCGGGCGCGATGCTCGGCGGCCTGTTCCTGGGCGTCGTCGAGTCGGTCGGGCCGACGCTATTCCTCGACGGGCTGGGCGTGCCTGCTCCCAACCAACTGAAGGACGCCATCGCGTTCGTCATGCTCGTGATGGTGCTCATCTTCCGGCCGACCGGCATCCTGGGTGAGCGGCTGGCCCGCACCAAGGCGTGAGGTGACTACTCAGCCGTCATTGCGACCCCGCTAAGAAGCGCGGGGCAGGGGAGTGCCATTTGCGACGAAGCAATCTCAGCCGCCACTAGCGCGCGGGGCTGTCCGTGCAGGAGATTGCTTCGCAAACGTACCTGCTCAGCCGTCGCGCTACAATCCGTGCAAGGTCATTCCCGCACGCTTTAGGCGGGAATCCAGGGGCCTATCAGCATGATTCGCCAACGGTCAACCTGGATGCCCGACACAACCATTCGGGCATGACGGCTGAGCAGTTACGCCGTAAGGAGATTGGACGTCGCCATGAAGAAAGAGATCGAGTTCAGATCGCGGAACGCGATTCGCGTCGGGTTGGTGGGCGGCGCTACGGCCTTGCTGATCGCACTGGTGGGGATGGTCGAGGCATTTGCCGATCGATACATCATCACCGGCGTGATTTCGATGGGTCAAGTTCTGTTGTTCAGCAGCGCGTTCGTGGTGGGTTACTACGCGGCGGGCCGCACGACGAGCGACGGGTGGCAACGGCGGGTATGGAATGCCGCACTGGCAGGACTTGCGGCCGGCGCGGTGCTGGCGGGTCTGGTGCTGCTCATGGAAACCGTCGACCTGCGCCCTGTGCTCGTCAATGCCTCGCCGGCGCTGCTGGAGATCCTGACTTTCGGGCTGGACACGCTGCCGGGCATCGTTCTCCTGCTCGTCGTCAACGCCGTCGTCGCGGCGTTGGCCTGCTTGATGGTCCTGCTGCCGGCCCGTGCCCGCCGGACGGTCATGACCGGCTTAGGTATCGTCATCCTGGGCGGATTGCTTCAGGACATCCTGCGACTGGCACTGGCGGGCTTGCCGCCGGTTGCGACGGCTCTCGCCTGGATGTTCGCGGTCGCGGGCCAGACCGGCCTGTCGGTCGCCGGCGCGACCGTCCTGTTCGCCGTCGTCGCCGGCGGCAACTACTGGTGGGCCGATACGGGGCCGCGTTTCCGAGGCCGCCTGCGCGAATTGCCACCGCAGAGCCAGCGCAACGTGCGCCTGGGTAGTTGGGCGCTCGTGGCCGTGTCCCTGCTCGTGTTGCCCGCGCTAATCGGCACGTATCTCAGTGATGTCGCCGACACGGTCGGCATATTCATGCTGCTGGGACTCGGTCTCAACATCGTCGTCGGCTTTGCCGGGCTGCTCGATCTGGGCTACGTCGCCTTCTTCGGCATCGGGGCCTACGCCATGGGCGTGTTGACGACGACGAGCGGCCAGATCGTCTTCGCGCCTCAACTGACCTTCTGGCAGGCGCTGCCGATCGCCGTCGCCGTATCGATCCTGGCCGGCATCGTGCTGGGCATTCCCGTGCTCAAGACGCGAGGCGACTACCTGGCCATCGTCACGCTCGGCTTCGGCGAGATCATCCGTATCCTGGCTCTCTCGGACTGGCTCAAGCCGTACCTGGGCGGCTCCCAGGGCATTGTAGCCGTCGCCAAGCCGACCGTCGGCAATGTCGTGATCAGCACCCCTCAGGGTTTCTATTATCTGATCATGATCGGTTGTGTGATTGCGGCCTTCATCGCGATCCGCTTGAAAGACTCGCGGATCGGCCGAAGTTGGATGGGCGTGCGAGAAGACGAAGACGTGGCCCAGGCCATGGGCATCACCCTGACGAACACGAAGCTCATGGCGTTTGCCACGGGCGCGGCATTGGCCGGCCTGAGCGGCGCCATCTTCGCCAGCAAGGTCGGCTCGATCTACCCGCACAGTCTGACGCTCCTGATCTCGATCAACGCTCTCGCCATCGTCATCGTCGGGGGCATGGGCAGCGTCCCCGGTGTAGTCGTCGGCGCGCTGGCGCTGGCGGGCCTGCCGGAACTCCTGCGCGAGTTCGCCGAGTTCCGCCTGTGGGTCTTCGGCGCCGTCCTGGTCGCGATGATGCTGCTGCGCCCGGAGGGCCTGGTGCCGGAGGCGACGCGCCGGCGCGAGCTGCACGAAGAGGAGATACTCGGGCAGCTCGAGCCAATCGTCGAAGCAGAGCCGGTCTCCACCGCCGCCGCAGACACCACAAGCTGACGAGGTGTGACTCCGATGAGTATCCTGACCGCCCACCAGGTGACCAAGCGCTTCGGGGGCCTGACGGCCGTGAGCCAGCTCGATCTGAACATCCCGGAGCGTTCGATTTGCAGTGTGATCGGCCCGAACGGCGCGGGCAAGACGACCTTCTTCAACTGCATTACCGGCTTCTACCGGCCGGAGGAGGGTCAGATCACCTTCGACGGGCACTCGCTCGTCGGGCTTTCCCCTGACCGCATCACGCGACTGGGCATTGCGCGGACGTACCAGAACATCCGGCTCTTCGCGAACCTGACGGCTATCGAGAACATCCTGGTCGGGCTGCACCCGCATCTCAAATCCGGCATGGTCGGCTCGATATTCCACACACCGCGCAATCGACGTGAAGAAGCGGAGGCGCACGCCGAAGCCCGGCGGCTGCTTCGGTTCGTCGGCCTGACCGGAAAGGGTGACCTGCTGGCCAGGAATCTGCCGTACGGCGATCAGCGCCGCCTGGAGATCGCGCGCGCGCTGGCGAGCAAGCCTAAGCTGCTGCTGCTCGACGAGCCGACCGCCGGCATGAACCCGCGTGAGACTGCCGATATGACGGCTTTCATTCGGCGTCTGCGCGACGAACTGGACATCACGATCTTGCTGATCGAGCACCAGATGCGGGTGGTCATGGGCATTTCGGAACAGGTGAGCGTTCTGGACTATGGAGAGAAAATCGCCGAAGGAACGCCTGTCCAGATTCAGAACAATCCGCAGGTCATCGAAGCCTATCTCGGACGCGGCAGCGCGTCCGCCTGAGAGTCCATCCCAAAGATGGAGTGCAGACTTTAGTCTGCGTTGCCCAAGCGGGCTAAAGCCCCGCACTCCGAGGGTTTTTGGATAGGCACTAAGAGGGAATTGACCATGGCCATGCTCGAAGTCGACGACGTCCATACTTACTACGGCAATATCCACGCGCTCAAGGGCATCTCGATCACCGTCGAAGCGGGCGAGATCGTCACGCTCATCGGCGCAAATGGCGCGGGCAAGAGCACGACGCTCAACACGATCAGCGGATTGCTCAGACCACGCCACGGTGAGGTGCGCCTCCACGGTGAGGACCTGCACCAATATCCTGCGCATGAGATCGTCGGCAAAGGCGTGGTCCAGGTTCCGGAGGGCCGGCGCGTGTTCGGCCGCCTGACGGTCACGGAGAACCTGGAGATGGGCGCTTACAGCCAGAGCGATCGCCAAAACATTCAGCAGAGTCTCGATCGCGTCTTTGCGCTGTTTCCCAGGCTCAAAGAGCGGCGGCAGCAGGTCGCCGGCACGCTGAGCGGCGGCGAGCAGCAGATGCTGGCCACGGGGCGTGCGCTGATGGCCAACCCTAGGTTGCTGCTGATGGATGAACCGTCGATGGGCCTTGCGCCGGTGCTGGTCGACAGCATCTTCGATACGATCAAGCGCCTGCACGAGGAGGGCACGACGATCTTGCTCGTCGAGCAGAACGCGCGCATGGCGCTGCTGGTCGCTAATCGAGGGTACGTGCTGGAGACCGGGCAGGTCGTGTTGAGCGACAAGGCGGAGGGCCTGCGCCAGAACGAGCAGGTGCAGAAGGCTTATCTGGGCATCGCCTGATCGGGCGGGAAGTGAGGGAACTGAAGGAACTGAAGGAACTCAGGGTGCAGACGGCCTATCTGGGCATCGCCTGATCGGGTTGCCGGTGGTGTATTTTGTTCATTCGGATACGTTGCGGTCCCAAATCTGCACACAAGGCCAGTTTCTGCGAAACTGGCCTTCGCTGTGATGACAGGCATTGCTTGGTACCGTATCGGCAAGTCACCCCCGTGCTTGGACCAGGCGCACGTCAATATTCCGAGCGCCGGAGTCGAGGCTTCAGCCGGATTCCGCCTACGCCAAGCGGCCCGCCGCCGCACAGCAGCGGGCACGGGCAAGGCTCGACTCAGTTCGGAATTTTCAAGTGCGGGCAGTATGTTTTGGCGTTGCTGCTCCTGGCTTCTGCCTGCCAGGCCCCCGCGCCAACTGCCGGTTCGACGATAGTCTCGGAAGCAGACGGCATGGCGATGGTGTTTGTGCCAGCCGGAGAATTTCGGATGGGCAGCGGTGATGCCGATCCAGGCGCCGAAGGCGACGAAAAGCCGCAGTATGACGTTGTCCTTGACGCTTTCTGGATCGACCGGACAGAAGTGACCAACGCGATGTATGCGCGATGCATCCAGGCCGGAACTTGCACAGCGCCGATGCACTCGTCGCGTTACGACGTCGCGACCCGCGCCGACCACCCTGTCACGGGAGTGACCTGGTTCCAGGCGCAAGAATACTGCGCGTGGGCCGGGCGCAGGCTGCCGACCGAAGCCGAGTGGGAGAAGGCGGCGCGCGGGCCTGATGGGCGTCTGTTTCCGTGGGGTGACGGGGCGCCCGGCCCGAGCTTGCTGAACTTCGACGGGCAGGTCGACGACACAACCACGGTGGGCAGCTACCCCGCCGGCGCCAGCCCTTACGGCGCGCTGGACATGGCCGGCAACGTATGGGAGTGGACGGTCGACTGGTACGCTGAGGGCTATTACGCCGATTCACCGCACACGAATCCGCCGGGACCGGCCTCCGGCAATAGACGTGTGCTGCGGGGCGGCGCCTGGGGCGCCGACGCCCAGGCCGTGCGCGCGGCGAATCGCTTCTGGGCCTTTCCGGGCCGCAACGACTTCGACGGCTTCCGATGCGCCCGCTCGCCTTAGTCTGTTTTTCAGCAGCTCCCGCCGGATGATCCATCCGGCGGCTGAAGGCGGCGGATGGATCATCCGCCGCGAGCGTCGTATTTGCCAGGTGCGACATCTTGGCTTGGTGTGAATGTACATGACTGACTCATCCACTGCGCTCCCCTCTTCTGCCGACGTCGTCATCATCGGCGGCGGGGTGATGGGCGCCAGCATTGCCTATCACCTGGCCAAGGCCGGCCAGCGTGATGTCGTGCTGCTCGAGCGCGAGCCTTTCTTCGGGCAGGGCGCGTCCGGGCGCTGCGCCGGCGGCATTCGCTATCAGTTCAGCACCGAGATCAACATCCGGCTGTCGCTGCTCAGCCTGCCGATGCTCGACCGGTTCCAAGAAGAAACCGGCCAGGCGATCGACGTGCGTCACTGCGGCTATCTGTTCTTGTTGACGCGCGAAGAAGACGTGGCCGCCTTCGATCGAATCATCGCCTTGCAGCACCGGCTCGGCGTGCAAACGGAGTGGCTGAGCGGCGACGAAATCCGCCGCCGCTTGCCGATGATGCAACTGGACGATGTGCTCGCGGGCACATGGCATGCCAAAGACGGCCTGGCCGATCCGAACGGCGTGGTGATGGGCTATGTCAACGCCGCGCGGCGCAGGGGCGTGACGTTGCTGAACGATGTCACGGTAATCGGCATCGAATTGTCGGCATCGGGAGGGTCGGCGTCTGGGGGGTCGGCGTCTGGAGACGCCTCCTACAGGCGGGTCACTGGTGTTGTGACGAACAGCGGTCGCATCGGAACGCCTGTCGTGGTCAACGCCGCCGGGCCGTGGGCCGCGCAGGTCGGCAAAATGGCCGGGCTTGATCTGCCGATCCTCCCCATTCGCCGCCAATGGCTGTCGACGACGCCCCTGCCGCAAATCCCGCAGGACTTTCCCTTCGTGATCGACTTCGCGCAGTCTCTTTACTTTCACCGCGAGGGCGATGGCCTGCTGACGGGTATGTCCAACCCGGATCAGGCTCCCGGTTTCGAACAGAGCGTCGATCGCGACTGGGAGATCGTCGCAATGGAAGCTGCCGCGCGCCGCATGCCGCTGCTGGAGTCTGCCGGCGTTGTGTCACGCGTCGCCGGGCTATACGAAGTCACTCCCGACGCCCATCCTATCTTAGGCCGCACGCCGATCGAAAGCTTTTATGTGTGCGCCGGCTTCAGCGGGCACGGCTTCATGCACGGCCCGATTTGCGGCAAGCTGATGGCCGAGGAAATCCTCGACGGCCGGGCAACGACGCTCGACATCGAGCCGCTGCGCTTCGCGCGCTTTTCGGAGCATAGAACGCTCGGCGAATACAACGTCGTGTAAACTCAGTCGATCTCGCACTCCACCCGTAGTGGCGACTTTAGTCGCTGTTTTGCTCGGACGACTGAAGTCGTCACTACGAAATGGCCCGTGACTGATTCCCGCAGGCTTATCGTTCGGTCTTACCTGGCGCTTGGGGTCGGCATCCTCAGCCTGGGCTTCTCGGCGATTTTTGTGCGCTGGGCCGGCGCGCCCGGCACGGTCACGAGCTTCTATCGCATGGCGATCGCCGTCGTCGTGATGGCGTGGCCCTTTTTTCGCCGCGCGAGATCGGGCGGCGGCCTGCCCCGGCGCGGGCTGCTCATTGCCGTGCTCGGCGGCCTGTTCTTTGCAGCCGATCTGGCGCTCTGGGCGACGGGCGTGGTGATGAGCGGCGCGACCAACCCGACGCTGCTAGCCAACACTGCGCCGCTGTGGGTCGGGCTGGGCGCGATCGTTTTCTTCCACGAGCGGCTCAGCCTGGGATTCTGGGTGGGACTCCTGATCGCGATGGCCGGCGCCGTCCTCATCCTTGGCCTGGACAGCCTGCGCGACATCTCGCTCGGCGTGGGCACCCTGGCCGGGCTGCTGGCCGGCATTTTCTACGGAGGTTACATTTTAATCACGCAGTGGGGGCGGGAAAGCCTCGACTCGCTCACCTACTTCTGGCCCGCCGCCGCCAGTTCTGCGGCCAGTCTGCTCGTCGTCTGCCTGGCGCTGCGCCAACCGCTCACCGGCTACAGCACCCTGACTTACCTCAACTTCGTCATGCTCAGCCTGATCTCTCAAGTCGTCGGTTATCTGGTGATCAATTATGCACTGGGTCACCTGCCTGCCTCGATCGTCTCGCCGGCGCTGCTCGGCCAGCCGGTGGTCACTGCGATCCTCGCCGGGCCATTACTGGGCGAGGACTTGTCGGCATGGCAGGTCACAGGCGGCGTGGCCGTTCTCGTCGGCGTATTCATCGTGCACCGTAGTCGAGGCACACACTGACTGTTGGCTTTTTGCTATCTGAGAGGGCAAGCGGTACAATAGAAACCAGGTTTCTGCATTTTTCGCCCTGGCGCAGATGCGTTGGAGGATAGACCATGGCTATCAAAGACACTTTAACCGGCGAGCAACAAGGGGCTCCTGCCCGGCGAGTTCTGGCCGCCCTACCGCCGCTCTCCAGCGGCGATCGGCTGACACGCCGCGAGTTCGAGCGGCGGTACGACGCGATGCCCTACATCAAGAAGGCGGAACTGATCGAAGGAGTTGTCTATATGCCCTCACCCGCCCACTTTCAGAGCCACAGCGAACCCCATGCACATATCATGGGATGGCTGGGTGTGTACTGTGCGGCAACGCCGGGGGTCAGGTTAGGCGACAATGCCACCGTCCGCCTGGACCTGGACAATGAAGTTCAGCCGGATGCCTTGCTGCGGCTGGAACCGGCGGCAGGCGGACGCTCTTCAGTCAGTCCCGAAGACTACGTCGAAGGCCCACCCGAGCTGATCGTCGAGATTGCTGCGACCAGCGCCGCATACGACATGCATGATAAGTTAAGGGTCTATCGACGCAATGGTGTACAAGAGTATCTGGTATGGCAGGTGTACGATAAGCGACTGGATTGGTTCAGATTGAGCGAAGGCGAGTATCTGCCTACGGAACCCGATGCATCCGGCGTGATACGCAGCCATATCTTTCCCGGCTTATGGCTGGCCGTGGCGGCGCTGTTGGAAGGCGATCTCGCGAAGGTCCTGGCCGAGCTGCAAAAGGGACTGGAGACGGCCGAGCACGCGGCGTTCGTCGAGCGTTTGGCGGAAAAGCGGTAGCCACCTCACCTCCAGCCTTGCGCCTGATGCGGAACAGCGCGCTTCGGTAGAAAGGAACACGGACAAAAATATGAAGGTGTCCGTGTTTTCTTCTGTCCGTGCTTGTAAAGAATTTCGTGTGTCAAGAATTGACCATGCCCAAGATCGTCGAATGTGTCCCAAATTTCAGCGAAGGCCGCCGACCCGAAGTCATTGAGGTGATTCGCCAGGCGATATCGCTGCCCGGTGTTACTATCCTCGATCAACATTCCGATGCCGATCACAACCGCACCGTGATCACGCTAGCCGGCGAGCCGGAAGCGATCGAGCAGGCCGCCTTCGCCGGGATCGCCAAAGCCGCCGAGCTGATTGACCTGAATTTGCATCGCGGCGAGCATCCGCGCATCGGCGCGACCGATGTGTGCCCGTTCGTGCCGGTGTCGGGCGTGTCGATGGAGGAGTGCGTGGCGATCGCGCGTCGCGTCGGCGAGCGCGTCGGTAGCGAGTTAAACATCCCCGTGTACCTGTACGAATCTGCCGCCACGCGGCCCGAGCGCGTCAACCTGGAGAATATTCGCCGAGGCGAATACGAGAAACTCAAAGATGAAATCGGCGCGAACCCGGACCGCGCGCCGGACTTCGGCCCGGCGCGGGTCGGCCCGGCCGGCGCGACGGTGATCGGCGCGCGGCCCTTCCTGATCGCGTACAATGCTTACCTGAACACGTCCGACGTGAACATCGCCAAAGAGATCGCCAAGGCCATCCGTCACTCGAGCGGCGGACTGCGCTACGTCAAGGCGCTCGGCCTGGAAGTCGAGGGCAAGGCGCAGGTGTCGATGAACCTGACCGACTTCCGTAAGACGCCGATCTTTCGCGTCGTCGAGATGATACGCCGCGAGGCCGCACGCCACGGATGCAGCATCGTCAAGACCGAGCTGGTCGGGCTGATCCCGCAGGCCGCGCTGATCGACGCCGCGCAGTGGTATCTTCAGATCGACGATCTCACGCCGGATCAGGTCTTGGAAAACCGGATCGGCGAGACTCTTGCAGAAAGCCTTGCCGCCCAAACGACGGGCAGGGTTTCAGAACCTTCGCAGGGCTTGACACCTACTGCCTTCCTCGAAGCGACGGCCGCCGGAAGCGCCACACCGGGCGGCGGCGCAGTCGCCGCGCTGGCCGGGGCGCTCGCCGCCGCGCTCGCGGCGATGGTCGCGCGCCTGACGATTGGCAAGAAGAAATACGTCGAGGTCGAGCCGGAGATGAAGAATGTCGCGGCGCGCGCTGACGAGATCCGCGCGGTGCTCACGGCTGCAATCGAAGATGACTCGGCGGCTTTCGAGGCCGTCATGGCGGCGACGAAGCTGCCGAAGGAGACGGACGAACAGAAGCGGGCGCGCGACGCGGCCATGCAGGCCGCCACGCAGCGCGCCATCGACGTGCCCATGAGCGTGGCGCGCGCGTGCGTCGACGTGCTCGAATTGGCGGGCGCCGTAGCCGCGCGGGGCAACGTCAACGCGGCGAGCGACGCGGCGACGGCCGTGCACATGGCCCGCGCCGCGATCGAGTCTGCCGGGATGAACGTGCGCGGAAACGCAGCGGGGTTGAAGGACAAAGCGAGTGCAGAGCGGCAAGTGCAGGAACTGAAGGAACTCGCGATGCGGGCGGGGGCGCTGGCCGAGCAGATTCTAGGGGATATTGAGAAGCAGGCAACATTTGCTTAGGGATCGTAAAGAAATAACCATGGATGACACGGAAGTATGGTCGAAATCATCCCCTACCAAGAGAGTTGGCCGTCTGAATTCCAAGAGATCGCCTCAATCCTTCGCCGAGCGCTAGGCGAGTTAGCCTTGCGCATTGATCACATCGGCTCGACCTCGATACCCGGATTGTCCGCCAAAGACGTGATTGACATTCAAATTACGGTGGCCGATCTCGATCATCGAGTCACATCAGCAATGGCCGCCCTCGGCTATACTCGGCGAGAAGATATCTGGCGCGATCATTGCCCACCCAATGGTGTTGGGCCAGAAACCGAATGGGAAAAGCTGATTTTCCTCCCGCCCCTTGGCCAGCGCCGCACCCGTACCCACGTGCGTGTGCAGGGGCGAGCTAATCAACGGTACGCGCTCTTGTTCCGCGACTACCTGCGCGCGCATCCCGCCAGCGCCAAGGCCTATGCTGAACTCAAGCGTCGCTTGGCGCAACATCTGGCCGACCCGCAGACTTATCCGGAAGTGAAAGACCCGGCGGTGGATCTCATTTACCTCGCCGCCGAAGACTGGGCCGCGGCCACGCACTGGCAACCGGGGCCGTCGGATGCATAAAATAACCGTAACCGTTCAGTTGGTCTATGAACCTACGTAGCCGCCTTGACGACCGGTGTGTCAGGCAGCAGCGACGGGGGCGGGTCACCTCTCGCCGCCGCGGCACACGCTTCGGTGAGATAATCCAAGACGTCGCGGTTCTGTTG
>DATEUJ010000150.1:0-3521 GCA_035283185.1 Anaerolineae bacterium
GACATCGTCCTCACCAGCGTCGAGAAGCGGCTCGACCTGAGCGTGCTCACCGCGTCCAAGGCCGTCGCCGACGGCTCGTACGCCGGCGGCACGCAAGTCTCCACCCTCGAAAACGGCGAAATCGGCATCTCGCCGTTCCACGGGCTGGATACGATGGTGCCGGACAACGTCAAGGCTGACCTGGAGCAGATCACGGCCGACATCATCGCCGGCACGATCCAGACCAAGCCGTAACCCGATCGTGAAAAGACCTGCCAGACGTTCAAGACCTGGCAGGTCTTCATAACAATCGTCGGCGGCGAGGCGAGACCTGACTCGCCGCCTTTCAGTTCCTTGAGTTCCTTCAATTCCTTCCTTACCTGCCGGGGAGGAGACACTGAGGGAACTCAAGGAATGAGGGAACTGAAGGACAGCGATATGCCTCCCGTCCTCGAACTGCGCAAAATCACGAAACGCTTCCCGGGCGTGCTGGCGAACGATCGCGTCTCGCTGACACTGGAGCAGGGCGAGATTCACGCGCTGTTGGGCGAAAACGGCGCGGGCAAGACCACACTGATGAACATCCTCTATGGGCTGTACCAGCCGGACGAGGGCGAGGTCTTCGTGCGCGGCCAGCCGATCAAGGTCACCGGCCCGACCGACGCCATCCGCACCGGCATCGGCATGGTGCACCAGCACTTCATGCTCGTGCCCGTGCTGACCGTCACCGAGAACGTCATGCTCGGCGACGAGATGCTCACCGCCGGCGCGTTTCTCGATCGCCGCAAAGCCGCCGCTCGCATTCGTGACATCTCCACCCAGCACGGGCTTGAGGTCGATCCCAACGCCTACATCAAGGATATGCCGGTCGGCGTGCAGCAGCGCGTCGAGATCATCAAGCTGCTCTTCCGTAACGCGGACATCCTGATCCTCGACGAGCCGACGGCGGTGCTCACGCCGCAGGAAGTCGAGGACCTTTTCGAGATTATTCGATCGCTTGTCAAGCAGGGCAAGTCAGTCATCTTCATCACGCACAAGCTGAAAGAGGTGCTGGCGCTCGCCGATCAGATCACGGTGCTGCGGCTGGGCCGCGTCGTCGGCAGCACCACGCCGGCCGAGGCGGACGAGGCAAAACTGGCGGCGATGATGGTCGGGCGCGAAGTGCAGCTCGAAGTCCAGAAGGAGCCGGCCCAGTCCGGCGACGTGGTGCTTCAAATCGAGGACCTGGAAGTGCTCGACGAGCGCCTGAACGTGGCCGTCGATAATTTGTCGCTGGACGTCCGGGCGGGCGAAGTCGTCGGCATCGCCGGCGTGCAGGGCAACGGCCAGACCGAACTCGTGCAGGCGATCACCGGGCTGCGCGCGCCGCTCGCCGGGCATATCCGCATTCTGGGCAAAGACACGACGCACCTTTCGCCGCGCAAGATCACCGAGCTGGGCGTGGCGCACGTCCCCGAGGATCGTCAAAACGACGGGCTGGTGCTGAACTATTCGGTCTCGGCAAACATGGTGCTTTCGGAATACTATCGGCCGCCCTTCGCCAAGGGCGTGGTGCTGCAGGACGACGCGATCAACGCGGCCGCGGCGCAGCGCGTCAAGCAATTCGACGTGCGCACGCCGGGCATCGAGACGCCGGCCGGCTCGCTGTCGGGCGGCAACCAGCAAAAGGTGATCGTCGCCCGCGAGTTCTCGCGGCCGATCAAGCTGCTCGTCGCCTCCCAGCCGACGCGCGGCCTCGACGTCGGGTCGATCGAGTACATTCACGGGCGCATCGTCGAGAAGCGCGACGCCGGGACGGCGGTGCTGCTCGTGTCGCCCGAGCTGGACGAGATCATGGCTTTGTCCGACCGTATCGCGGTGATGTATCGCGGGCGCATCGTCGCCGTCGTCGACGCCGACGCCGCGACGAAAGAATATCTCGGCTTGTTGATGGCCGGCGTCGATCCGGCGACCCTGCCGCAGCCGCAGAAACGCGCAGAGCAGAAAGTGGAGGTGGTGTTCTAATGGCCGAATCAAGCGCCAAGCCGGCGACCCAGGCTGCCGGAGCGCCACGCCCGCGGCGGCTGTGGGAGATCGCGCAACTGCCGGTGCTCGCCTTCCTCACCGCGTTCGTCGTCGGGGGCGTGATCATCATCCTGGCCGACCTGGACGTGCTCACCCAGTTTCAGGCAACTCTTTCAAGCCTGGGACTCCTCGGCGTCGTGTTGCTCGCGCTGGCCGTCGCCGTCGTGGCGATCTCGATCGTCGTCAATCGCAATACCTCTCGCATCCTGAGCCGCGTCGTCCGCGCTCCCACGCCGCTGCAGGATCGGCTGGCCGGTATCGCTTCCATCGTCGTCGGCGTGGTCGTGGCGATCGCCTTGCTGCGCGCCGCCGGCTTCGCCCAGGCGCTCGACGCGGCCTGGGCGGCGGTGCGCACAGCGTACGGCTCGCTGCTGGAAGGCGCGCTCGGCAACCCGGCTGACATTGTCGCCGCGCTGCAAAGCGGAGATGGTCAGCAGTTGAATAGGGCGCTGTACCCGGTATTCGACAGCCTGGTCACGTCGACGCCTTACATCTTCGCCGGGCTGGCCGTGGCGCTCGGCTTCCGCTGCGGGCTATTCAACATCGGGGCCGAGGGGCAGTTGTTCGTGGGCGCGATCACGGCGGCGTATGTGGGCTACTCGCTGCAGGGCGTGCCCGCCATCATTCACATACCGCTGGCGCTGGGCGCGGGCGCGCTGGGCGGCGCGCTGTGGGGCTTCCTGCCGGGGATCCTCAAGGCGAAAGTCGGCGCGCACGAAGTCATCAACACGATCATGATGAACTACATCGCGTTCCGCCTGAGCGAGTGGCTGCTGAACGGCCCGATGAAGCGCCCCGGCTCGGTGCCGGTCAGCCCGACGATTGAGCCGAGCGCCGAGCTGCCGAGGTTTTTTGCCGATCCCAACCGCTTCCACCTGGGCTTCTTCGTTGCGCTGGGCGTGGCGGCGCTCGTGTACTGGTTCTTGTTCCGCTCGACGTGGGGCTTCGAGATTCGCACCGTCGGCGCGAACCCGGGCGCGGCGAAGTACGCGGGCATGAGCATCACGCGCAATTTCGTGCTGGCGATGTGCATATCCGGCGCGCTGGCCGGGTTGGCCGGGGCAAACGAAGTGCTCGGCGTGAATCACAACCTGGCGCTGGCGTTTTCTTCAGGCTACGGCTTCGACAGCATCGCGCTGGCGCTGCTGGGCAAGAGCCATCCGCTCGGAGTCGTGCTGTCAGCATTGCTGTTCGGCACGCTGCGCAGCGGCGGCGCGCGTATGCAGAACGTGGCGCGCATTCCGGTGGACATCATCAGCGTGGTGCAGGCGCTGGTGATCGCGTTCATCGCCGCGCCGGCGATCATCCGCGCGATCTATCGCATCCGAGAGGCGCGCGGAGCGGAAGTCGTTTTCACACGCGGATGGGGGCGGTAGCTTTACCGATGAACCCTTGTGAAGGCGCTAGCGTGAACCTTCGCAAGGGTGATTCGTATGGAAGGTGAAGCATGGCTGTTCAGACGAAAACGCAAGCCTTAG